>DATLNM010000045.1:0-104182 GCA_035536775.1 Actinomycetota bacterium
TGACCGGGACGACCGGCTGACCGGGACGACCGGCTGACCGGGACGACCGGCTGACCGGGACGACCGGCTGACCGGGACGACCGGCTGACCGGGACGACCGGCTGACCGGGACGACCGGCTGCCCGGGACGACCGGCTGCCCGGGACGACCGGCTGACCGGGACGACCGGCTGACCGGGACGACCGGCTGACCGGGACGACCGGCCGCTACGCCCCGTAGATGTGGAAGGTGATCGTTCGGTCTTTCGGCTCGTCGAGCTCGAGAAGGAACAGCTTCTGCCAGCGGCCGAGCGCAGCATCGCCGCCCACGACGGGGATGGTCTGGGATGTCGCCCCTAGGACGATCGAGGCGACGTGCGCGGGGCCGTTGACCCGCTCCTCTTCGACGAGGTTCTCGGTCCGGATCGAGAGGTCGTCGTGCGCGTAGTAATCGTCGTCGGGCACGAAAGTCCGGAGCCGGCGCGTGACGTCGGCCAGAAGACCCTGCTCCCACTCGTTGATGACCAGTGCGCAGGTCGTGTGCTCGCAGAAGGCGACCGCGAACCCGTCTGTGACTCCAGAATCCTTGAGGGCGCGTTGTAGCTCCTCAGACAGATCGACCGCGGAATGGCGGAGAGGAGCGGTCACGGAAACTGCCTGCCTCCAGACCCTCATGGCGCGGGCAGGGTGACGATCATGCGACAGCCGCGACCACCGTTGGTGTCCGCGGCGGCGCGGATCTCGCCGCCATGTAGTTGCACGATCCACCGAGCGATGGAAAGGCCGAGTCCCGAACCTCCATCACTGGTGCGCCGGGCGTCGGGTGATCTGTAGAAGCGCTCGAAGACGCGCTCGCGCTCGGCCTCGGGGATGCCGGCGCCCTCGTCGGTAACCTCGATGCACACATCGCCACTATCGGTAGCGCCTCTCGTGGCGACGACGCTGACCCGTCCCTCGTCGGGTGAATGACGGATCGCGTTGTCGAGGAGGTTGGCCACGACCTGCCCGAGCTTGACGCGATCTGCGGTCACTCGAAGGTCGGGAGGCTGGACGCTCAGCGTCATGTTCACTCGGCTCCCGACTCGCGCCGCCTGGTCGATGTTTTGCTGGAGGACCGGGCGCAGTTCGAGGGCTTCCGTCCGAAGCTTCTCGGCGCCCGACTCCAAGCGGGACAGATCGAGCAACTGCGCAACGAGATGGCCGAGCGTCTGCACTTGATCCAAGACCGACGTCAGCACTGCGTGGTCGGGCTGTTCAACACCATCGACGAGGTTCTCCAGCACCGCTTGGAGTGCAGTGATCGGTGTGCGCAGCTCGTGCGAGACGTCGGCGATGAGATCACGGCGGTGACGGTCGACTTCGGCGAGGTCCGTAGCCATGCGGTTGAACGCACGTGCAAGCTCACCGACCTCGTCTCGGGACGACGCAGTGACCCTCCGCTCGTAATCGCCCGTTGCCATGGCGCGTGCAGCAGCCGCCATCTCTCGGAGCGGCGAGGTCATCCCATGGGCAAGGAATTGCACCATCGCAAGGGCACCTGCAGCAGCAACGACTCCGATCAGCCACAGCGGGATCCCTGCAGACGCACCCAAGGCGACGACGACAACAGTGACCCCGACCGCCGCAACGATTACGACGCCGAGCTTCGTCTTGATGGAACGGAGGGGATCGAGGGGTCTCATGTGGCCGGCTCCTCGGTGAATGAATAGCCGATGCCATGGACCGTGCGGATGAGGTCGCCCCCGACCTTCCGGCGGATGCTCCGGATATGACTGTCCACGGTGCGCGATCCGTAACTGTCGCCGTGGCCCCACACACGCCCCATGAGCGCGTCGCGCGAGTAGACGACGCCCGGTCGTTCGGCGAGCGTGTAGAGGAGGTCGAACTCGAGAGGGGTGAGGTGGACCTCGTCTCCTCTCACCGTCGCGCGACGCCGATCCGCGTCGAGCTCGAGGCCCGCGACCCGGATCGGCGCGTCCGGAGGTTCGCCCCGACCGGCTCGTTCGACCCTCCGGAGGACTGCTTTGACACGGGCGACCAACTCGCGCGCGCTGAACGGTTTGGTGACGTAGTCGTCGGCACCGACGCCGAGACCCACGAGCTTGTCGGTCTCGTCATCGAGCGCGGTCAGCATGATGACCGGTACGTGACGCTCCTTCTGGATCCGGCGGCAGACCTCGATCCCGTCGAATCCCGGGAGCATGACGTCGAGGATCACGAGGTCCGGGGTCATGCGCCGGCACAGCTCGACGCCCGATGGCCCGTCCGACGCGACCTCGACAGAGAACCCTTCACTCTCGAGGCGCGTCGCTATGGCGCGCGCGATGGTCGGCTCGTCCTCGACGACTGCGATCTTCCCCTCGGCCATGGGGTCAGTCTAGAGAGGCGACGTCGAGACCCGATGAGCGGGTTGTGGAGATTCCGTGAAGGCCTTCGGTCGGAGCGCCGCCGTTGGGCGTGCCGAACCGCCGAGCTGTAACGATCGCGACCTTTGCTCGAGTTAGCCGATGCCGATGCGGAGGTTGCGGAGCTTGTCGGGGTCTCCGTCGATCATTTCGAACGTCACGCGCTGCCCGGGTCGCAGGAACCGGAACATCCCCGAGTCCATAGCGTCGGCGTCGATGCGATATTCGGTCGCGCCGTCATCGGCGACGAGGACGCCGGTGCGCGTGAGCGAGTCGTACGCCTTGACCGTTGCCTGTGGCACGTTGCTCTCTTCCCCTCTTCGCCTATTCCGAGCGAGGCCACAGCGGGCCCCGGATGAGCCAGAAGGATAGCGCCCCGAACGCGGCGAGCACGAGCATGTAGATCCCGGCGCGTCCGGACACCTCACCTTCGAAACCGGCTTTCAGAACCTCGATCGCGTAGGTCGACGGCAGCGCCCACCGCAACGGGGCAACCCAACCGGGCAGCTGTCCCGCCGGCAGGATCCCGAGGAACAGCACCGCCATCATCAGGAAATTCGAGTACATGCCGGCGAGCTGCTCGTCCGGTGCGCCGAAACCGATCGCGACTCCGAGACCGGCCAGCGCGAACGAACCCAACGCCCAGACCGGAACTGCGACCCACAGAGCGGCGATCGAGAGATCGAACAGCGCGGCACCGAGCACCATAACGATGACCGTCCCGGGTAGCGCAAAGACAGCAAACGACAACAACACCGCGGCGATGACCGCACCGCGTCTGACGGGGAGCGTCGAGTAGAGGTCGATCGCGCCGGTCTCGCGTAACGAGGCGACCCTCTGGGCAAGCATGACAATCGCCGTCATCGTGATGGCGAGCACGGCCGACCCTGAAACGATCTGAGGCCCGTGCTCGGCTACCTGCGCATCGCTCATCACCGCCCGCATCAGCAACGCGATCCCAAGCGGCATCGCCGACGACACGATGAGATACGGCCGCCATGCGGCGCGCACGCGCGCCATCTGCATCCGCAGCAGCACGGGGAACTGCGCCCGCCGGGTCGCGGCGTGCACCGCGGTCATCCGCCCCATCAGAGGTCACCCCTGCCAAGTTCGAGATAGACATCCTCGAGGGTCGGTGTAACCAGACGGACGTCCTCGAGTGAACCGAGGCCAGCGGCCGAGACGACCTTCTCGAGGGTGCGCAGCGCCTCGTCGGCCGGTACCCACGCGGCGATCGCCCGTCCTTGCACCTGCGCGTCCTGCCCCAGATCCGCCGCGATGACCGCCGGGTCGAGCGCGGCATCCTCGGCGACCACGACTTCGATCCTTGTTCGGTGCGCGAGGTCGGCCTTTAGCTCAGCGGGCGTACCCGCGGCCATAACCCTCCCCGCATCGAGGATCGCGACGCGATCGAGGACGTGCTCGGCCTCGGCAACGTCGTGGGTCACGAGGATCACGGCGACCCCTCCTCGTACGCGCTCCGACAAAAGGGCCCAGATGTCGCGACGCAGCGACGGATCGATGTCTGCGGTCGGCTCATCCAGGATGAGCACAGGCAGATCGCCAACGAGCGTCATCGCTAGCTGGACGAGGCGGCGCTGGCCGCCCGACAGCTTCCGCAGCTGGCGCGCCCAGAGCTCGTCGATCGACAACGCCTCCGTAAGGGCACGGGCATCGGAGTCGGCGCGCCCGCGCTCGAGTCCACGGAGCCGGCCGATGCAAGCGACAGCCTCTCCGACCGTCAGCTCGCCGAGGGACAACGCGCCTTGCGGCAGATAGGACACCGTCGCCGCCACACGCGCCGCGTCGTCGGGACCGTTCACCGGCGCGCCCAGCAATCCGATGCGGCCCGAAGTCGGGGCCAAGAGACCAACGAGCTGCTTCACCAGCGTCGACTTGCCCGCGCCGTTGGGACCGAGCACGCCGAAGGCCTCTCCCGGCCACGCGTCGAAGGAGATGGAATCGTTGGCGACGACCTCTGGCTCCCGATAGACCTTGCGCAGATCCTGGACGCGGAAAACGGGAGCCTCAGAGCTCATCGTTGAACCCCATCCGGTCGAGGCCGATAGCGCGCCGCTGCCAGTCCTTCTCGACCTTCACACGGAGATCCAGGAAGATCCGTCGGCCGAACAGCACCTCGAGCTCCTCGCGCGCCTCGGTCCCGGCAGCCTTGATGACCGCGCCACCTTTGCCGACGACCATCCCCTTCTGCGACTCGCGCTCGACGAAGATGTTGGCTTTGATGGATAGGAGACCGTCTTCGCGCTCTTCGTACTCCTCGGTTACGACCGCGATCGAATGCGGGAGCTCATCACGCGTCCGGGTCAGCAGCTTCTCGCGCACCAGTTCGGCGACGAAGGCGCTCGGTGGTTGGTCCGACGACGCGCCCTCCGGATAGAACGACGGCCCGGGTTGGAGGCGCTCGACGATGAGGTTCCTCAGCACCTCGACGCCCTCTCCGTGCATCGCAGAGACGGGCACGAACTCGTCGAAGTCTCCGATCTCAGAGGCACGCTGCAACGTCGCTGCGATGAGCGAGGGATTGAGGAAGTCGATCTTGTTGACGATGCAGAAGCGCGGCGTAGAGCCCGCAGCCGCGGCCAGCTCCCCCGCCACCAGCTCGTCGCCGGCCCCGATACCGGACTTCCCGTCCACCAGGAACAGCGCGAGATCGACATCGGCCCACGCGGCGCGCACGACCTGATTCAAGCGCTTACCCAGAAGCGTCTTCGGCTTGTGGTAGCCCGGCGTGTCGATCAGCACGATCTGCGCGTCGGGAAGGTTGACGATCCCTCGGATCGCGCTGCGTGTTGTCTGCGGACGATTCGATGTGATCGCGACCTTCGTGCCAACCATGGCGTTGACCAAGGTCGACTTCCCCACGTTCGGGCGGCCGACGACAGCGACGAAACCGGACTTGAGCTCTCCCAAGGTCAGCGCGCCGACGACGCGGCGCCCGCGCTCTTGGTGATGAGCACCCTCTGGACGCGCCGGCCCCGAACCGCCTCAGTGGTCAGCTCGAGCGAATCGAACCGCACGATCTCACCGGCGACCGGCACGCGCCCGAGGAGCCCGAACACCAGCCCGCCGACCGTGTCCCATTCCTCGTGCGGGAGATCCGTTTCGAACAGATCGTTGATCTCGTCGATGGGGACCCGGGCATCCACACGGACCGTGTTCGCATCGACATGCTCGACGAGTGGCTCTTCGCGGTCGTACTCGTCGACGATCTCGCCGACCAGCTCCTCGATCAGGTCCTCGATCGTTACAAGGCCCGCCGTGCCCCCGTACTCGTCGACCACGATCGCCATATGGACGCGCTGAGACTGCATCTCGCGCAACAGCTCGGCGACCTTCTTCTGTTCCGGCACGAACATCGGCGAGCGGCCGATCGAGGTCAGCTTCGCCTCCTTCTTGGACTGGTGGATCCGCTTGAGGAGGTCCTTCGCGTAGACGACACCCACGATGTTGTCGGTGTCGCCCTCATAGATCGGGATGCGGGAGTAGCCCTTCTTGATGATCGTCTCGAGCGCTTGATCGAGCGTCGCTGTCGCTCCGACCGTGACCATGTCGGGGCGGGGCACCATGACCTCGCGCACCACGGTGTCGCCGAACTCGAAGACGGAATGGATGAGCTCGCGCTCCTCCTCTTCGATCTCCTCTTCTTCCTCGGCGACATCGACCAGGGCACGGATCTCGCCTTCGGTGACGAAGGGACCCTTCGGAAGTCCCCGGCCCGGCAGCAGGATCATCATGGCGTTGGCGAGCGTGATCATCAGCTTGCCGACCGGTCCCAGGAACCGCCCGAGCAAGTAGATGAACGGCGCCATCAACAGCGCCGCGGTCTCGGTGCGCTGCACGACGAACGTCCGAGGCACGACCTCGGCGAACACGAAGATCAGCGTCGTCATGATCAGTGTCGCGATGACCGCTCCATTGCCCTCGAAGCGCTCGATCGCTAGATCTGTCGCGATCGCGGTCCCCGAGACGTGCGCCAACAGGGTGATCAACAGCACGACGTTGAGGAACGGCGCCGGGTCCTCGACGATCTTCAGAAGGCGTTCTGCGTTCTTGCCCTTGCGCTCGGACGCGAGCTGATACGCCTTGACCTTGTTGACGCGCGAGATGACGGCCTCGGCCATCGCCGTGACCGCAGCGACAAGCAGCAGTACCGCTATCGCGATGTAAGACAGGAGGTCGCTCACGTTGAGGCGGTCGCACGGAACGACTCGAGGATCTCGCGCGTCCGCTTCTCCATCTTGCTCGAATCCTCCGGCCCTTGATGGTCATAACCGAGAAGGTGCAGCGTGCCGTGCACGACGAGCGTGTCGAGCTCGTCGCCCAGGGGATGCCCTAGCTTGCGAGCGTTCTCCTCGGCGACACTCGGGCACAACACGACATCGCCGATCAGCAACGTGTCGTCGTCGTCCTCCATCATCGGGAACGAGAGCACGTCAGTCGCGTAGTCGTCACCCGCGAACCTCGAATTGAGCTGATGGATGTGCTCCTTGGTCACGAGCAAGACCGAGAGCTCGGCGCCCTCGGCGATCTTTTCCTCGGTGAGGGCGTGGCGGGCGAGCCTCGACAATCGAACCTCGTCGATGTCCAGCCCTTGCTCGTTGGCAACGAAGACGTCCATCAATGTTTGCCGCGTGCAGGCGCTTCTGAGTACAGCCGGTACGCCTCGACGATGTCCTGCACGATCTTGTGGCGCACGACGTCGCGCGCGTCCAGGTGAACGAATCCGACACCCGCGATCTCGGTGAGGATCTCCTCGATCACCACGAGCCCCGAGCGCGCCCCGCTCGGGAGGTCGACCTGCGTAACGTCGCCGGTGATGACGGCCTTCGAGCCGAAGCCAAGGCGCGTCAGAAACATCTTCATCTGCTCGGGTGTCGTGTTCTGTGCCTCGTCCAGGATGATGAACGAGTCGTTGAGCGTTCGGCCACGCATGAACGCGAGGGGCGCGATCTCGACCGTCCCCTGCTCCATGTAGCGCACGAAAGTGTCGGGGTCGAGCATCTCGTACAGCGCGTCGTAGAGCGGCTTGAGATACGGATCGATCTTCGCCGCTAGGTCACCCGGGAGGAAGCCGAGCCGCTCCCCCGCCTCGACCGCCGGCCGAGTGAGAACGATGCGAGACACGTCTCCGGCCTGTAGCGACCGGATCGCGGCGGCGACCGCTAGATAGGTCTTGCCGCTCCCCGCGGGTCCGATGCCGAACACGATCGTATTGCCGCGGATGGAATCGACATAGGTCTTCTGACCGACGGTCTTGGGGCGGATCGGCTTGCCGGTGTGGGTGATGACGACGGTGTCGCCCAGCACGTCCGAGGGGCGGCCCCGGTCCCCCTTGATGATCTCGATCGAACGCCCCACGCTGTCGGCCGTCAGAGCGCCCCCGCGCTCCATCAACTCGAGAAGCTCTTCGAACAGCTTCGCGACGCGCTCGGTCTCGGCCGGTTCCCCGGTAAGGACGATCTCGTTGCCGCGGACGAGGATCTTGGTGTCGAAGGCGGCCTCGATGAGCTTGAGGAGCTCATCCCGGGCGCCCACGAGTCTCACCATGTCGTGGTGCCCCGGTACGAGGATCTTCACTTGTGTGTTGGTCAACATTGGATGCCTTCGAAGTCTATTTGCTTGGCGTCCGGCCCAGCCCGCCCGCTTCTTTGCTCACTTACCCAGGAGGCCAGGCCATCGAACGGCCCCCTAGGACGTGGAAATGCAGGTGATGGACGCTCTGGCCGGCGTCCCGCCCGATATTCGTGACGACACGGTAGCCGTTCGTCAGCCCCGCCTCCCGGGCGATCTGCACCATCGCCTCGAACATCTCACCGAGGAGACCGGCGTCTCCAGGGTTCAGGTCATCGACCGACGCGATGTGCCTCTTCGGGATGACCAGCACGTGCGTCTGCGCCGCGGGATTGATGTCCCGGAACGCCAGCACGTCATCGGACTCGTAAACGTTGTCCGAACCCAGCTCTTTCGTAGCTATCTTGCAGAACAGGCAGTCAGCCACCTATCAGCTCCCCTCTGATCCCATCGGCGCGGATCGCTTCGCCTCTGACGTCGACGATCGAGCCCAGCAGGCCGCGACCCTCGAACCACACCCTCACGTGATCACCGGTCTGGCCGGACGCGACCGATACCCCGTCGACCTCACGTTCTTCCTCTACGAGAACCTCGAGGGGCGCGAGGAGATGACGCTCCAGCCACTCGTGCCGGATCTCGTTGCCGAGGTCGATCAATGCCTTGGACCGTGCCTTCTTGACGTCGGGCGCGACCGACTCGGCCATCGCGGCGGCGGGCGTGTCCGGACGCGCCGAATACCTGAACACGTGCAACTTGGTGAAGCGCAGTCGTTCTACAACGGCCATGGTCGCGGCGAAGTCATCGGCGGTCTCGCCGGGGAACCCGACGATGATGTCCGTCGCCAGCGCCACATCTGGGATCGCAGCGGCCGCGGCCTCGACTGAGGCGACGTACTCCTCGATCCGGTAGGGCCGGTGCATCGCTTCGAGGATCGCGTCGCTTCCCGACTGCAGCGGAACGTGGAGGTACGGGCACATGCGCGGTTCCGAGGCGATGAACCCGACGACCTCTTCGGTCAGGTGGCGCGAGAGGATCGAGGACAGCCTCAATCTCAGGACACCCGGCAGGGCGAGCATGCGCTCGAACAACGACACGAGCCTCCGCTCGTCGCCGCCAGCGTCGTACGTGTACTTACCGAGGTGGACCCCCGTCAGCACGAGCTCGCGCGCGCCCGCATCGAGGCGCGCCCGCGCCTCGGCGATGAGCGAGTCCTCGTCCATGCTGCGCAACGGCCCGCGCGTCGTCGGGATGATGCAGAACGTGCAGTGCTCGTCGCACCCGGTTTGCACCTTGAGATTGGCGCGCACCCTCACACCTGTTTCCGCCACGACGGGCGCCCGAGCGCTGCCCATCCCGATCGTCATGAGCGGCCGCGTGGGCGCGTACGTGCCGAGCGCCTCCGCGAACGCCTCCTTCTCGGTGTTGCCCAGGACGACGTCGACCCCTTCGATCGCGGCGACCTCGTCAGGGTCGGATACGGCGTAACAGCCGACGACCACGACCTTGGCACCAGGGTGCGACTTCACGGCACGTCTGATGGCCATGCGGGACGCCTTGGTGGCTTCGCGCGTGACGGTGCACGTATTGATCACCACGATTTCGGGCGAGTCACCTCCCGGGGCGACCGCGATACCTCGTGCGGCGAGATCGTCGGCCATCGAGTCGGACTCGGCCTGGTTGAGGCGACATCCGAGCGTGGTGAAGGTGACCCGGGGAGCGCTGGTCGCGGGCATGTCGGGCGAACCTATCCGATGAGCCCGTAATGGAACGACACCGCGGATGCAGTGACGAGCGCGGCGTTCTCGGTCCTCAGGACAGCGTCGCCGAGCGACACCGCGGCGGCGCCCGCGGCAACCAACTCGTCTGCCTCGTCGGACGAGAACCCGCCTTCGGGGCCCACGATGATGTCGATCGAGCCCGGCGCGTCCGGCAGCGCGGCCCGCAAAGGCGCCGACGCCCCTTCCCACAGCAGCAGCGCGGACTCCGATGCGGAGGTCGCCTCGACCAGCGCGCTCCAGGTCCAACCGGCCTCGAGCCTCATCAGGTGCGGTCGGCGTGACTGCTTCGCGGCCGCACGCGCGATGCCGCCCCATCGGTCCATCAGCTTGTCGGTCTTGTCTCTGTCCCAACGGGCGACCGTGCGTGTCGACGTGAAGCAGCTGAACCGGGCGACGCCGAGCTCGGCGAGGCGTTCGACGACGTCGTCGAGCTTGTGTCCTTTGGCGGCGGCCTGGAAGACGCCGAGACGCGGAGTCGGAGCCGCCTTCTCGACGACCTCTCCGATGCGCGCGATCACCCTCTCGCCGTCGACCTCGACCGTGCACGCCGCGGCGCGTCCCTCACCGTCGGTGACAGTGATCGACTCACCCGCAGCGATGCGCATGACCTTCACCGCGTGATGCGCCTCGCGCGCGGGCAGAAGGATGACGTCGGGCAGCCAGGCATCGAAGGGTGCGTAGAACCAGCGGGATGGGAGGCGTCCTATTGGAACGCTTCCTTGATCTTGTCGAAGAACCCGCCTTTGTGCTCGCCGACGCTCTCGCCGCGCAGGTCCGCTAATCGCTTGAGGAGCGACTCCTCTTCCGGACTGAGCTCCGTGGGCGTCCTCACCTTCAGAAGCGCGACGAGCTCGCCGCGGCCGCGCCCACTGAGCCGCGGCATCCCGCGGGCCTTGAGGTGACGGATGTCGCCCGGCTGCGTCCCCGGCGAGATCTCGATCTCCTCCGGTCCTTCGAGCGTCGGGACCTCGATGGTCCCACCGAGCGCTGCAACCGTGAACGGCACTTCGACCTCACAGCCGAGATCCGCACCCACTCGCCGCCACACCGGATGCTCCTCGACGCCGATCGCGACATAGAGATCGCCGCGTCCCGCGCCGCGCGTGCCGGCTTCGCCCCGCCCCGTGACGCGCAATTGCGCGCCATCCTCGATGCCGGGGGGGATCTGCACCGTTAGGGCTTCCTCGACACGAACACGTCCCCGTCCCACACAGGTTTTGCACGGGTCGGCGATCTCCTGGCCGCGTCCCCCACAGCGCGCGCACGGAGTTGCCGTGACCATGTCCCCCAGCATCGTGCGACGAACCTGGCGCAGCTCGCCCGTACCGCCGCAATCGGAACATCGGCTCGGGAACGTTCCGGGCGCGGCCCCCGAACCCGAGCATTCGGAGCACTCGCCGAGCAACGTCAGCTCGACCTCACGTTCGACGCCTTCGGCGGCTTCCTCGAGCGTGATCGAAACCTCGGCGAGAACATCCGCGCCGCGCGCGGGTCCGCGCGCGGTCCGTCCGCCCATGCCGCCGAAGAAGGTCGCGAACAGGTCTGAGATCCCACCGATATCGCCGAAGCCCGGCGTCGCCTTGTCGTCGCCATACATGTCGTAGCGGCGCCTTTTCTCGGGATCCGACAACACCTCGTAGGCATGCGTGATGGACTTGAAGCGTTCGACCGCCTCGGGGTCAGGGTTCGTGTCGGGATGGAGCTCGCGCGCGAGCTTGCGGTAAGCGCGCTTCAGCTCATCGGGGGGCGCATCAGGAGAGACGCCGAGCGTCGCGTAGTGATCGGCCATGCGAACTACTGCGCGAGCCGGCCGAGCATGTGGCCGAGTTGTGCGGAGACCTCGTAGACCGCAGCGATCGTCCGGCGGTAGTCCATCCTCGTCGGCCCGACGATGCCGAGTGACCCGACCGTGCTGCCCTCGATCGCGTACGGAGCGGTGATGACGGTGCAAGAGCGCATCTCTTCGGCGCGGTTCTCACTGCCGATCTTCACTGACACGCTCGTGCTGCTCAACGCTTCGGCCAGAACCTCGAGCAGGAGCCGGCGGTGCTCAAGAGCGCCGATGACCTGGCGCACCGTCTCGAGGTCCGAGAACTTCTGCTCGTCGACCATGTTCGAGGTCCCCTCGAGGAAGACGCGCTCGCCTTCGCGTTCGGCGACGCCTTGACGCAGCACGCTGAGGACCTCGCCGCCGAGGGACTTGAGGGTCGACGGCAGCTCCTCGAGGCGCTTCGCCACGATAACCGGGGCATCCTCTAGCGCCTCGCCTGTGAGCATCTCGTTCAGCAAGCGACTCAGGGTCCCGAGGTCGTCTTCGCTCGCGTCGTCATCGAGGACCAAGACGTGGTCTTCGACGCGTCCCGTGTCGGTAACGACGATGAGCATGGCGCGGTGAGGAGCCAGGCCGATGACCTCGACGTGACGGATCGTGCTGCGATCGAGCGCAGGTGTGAACACCACCGCTGCGTGGTGCGTGAGGCTCGACAACAGCGACGCGGTCTGGCGCAGCGCATCCTCGAGGGCCCAGCGCGGCTCGATGTAGAACTGCTCGACGCGCTGGGCATCCGAACGCGACAGCTTCACGTCACCGCCCCACTCGTCGACGACGTAGCGATAGCCGGCGTCGGTCGGGACACGGCCGGCGGACGTGTGCGGATGTGAGATATAGCCGGCGTCCTCGAGAGCCGCCATGTCGTTGCGGACGGTCGCCGGCGAGACCCCCAGCTTGTAACGCTCGACGAGGGTCTTGGAGCCCGCGGGCTCTCCCGTTCGAACGTAGTGCGAGACGACCGCGCGCAACACTGCTGCCCTGCGGTCGTTAACGAGCTCTTCGTCCTTCTCGGGGGTCATCCGGTGATGGTACCCCAGTTAGCACTCTGCCTAGCGGAGTGCTAAAGGTCGGAGGGACGCGGCTACTCGAGGATGCCGTCGATCGAAACGTCATGGTCTCGGCTGCCGCAGACGGGACAACGGGGCAACAGGCCGGTCGCGAGTTCGGTGGCGCAGAGCGGACAGAGGCCCCTTATCTGGACGAGCGTCTGGCCCTGCGGTTCATAGCCATGAATCGAGAGGAGTGTCCCCGTTCGGGATTCCACATGAACGACATGGTCGTTGGCGCACCTGAACTCCTCCGCTTCCGCAGACGAGCCCCAGCGCGAGGTAAAAGTAAGGTCGCAATCATTACAGGTGAGGTTGCCCAGATACGCCATCAATTAACTCGCGAAATCACGTTTAGGTGGCGAATCTGACGAAACGGCGCTCGAGCTCGGAGTCCCCGGCACTCGATAGAACCTGCACTAACAGCGCCGCACAGATGGGGTCGAATTGCTTATTGGCGTGGGCCAACAGCTCTTTGCACGCAGCCTCCGGCGCCATCCCCGCGCGGTACGGGCGGTCGGTCGTCATAGCGTCGTACGCATCGCACACCGCAACGATCCGAGCGCCGAGAGGGATCTTTTCTCCGGATAGGCCGTCGGGGTAGCCGCTGCCGTCCCACGCTTCGTGGTGGTGGCGGATGACTGGTAACGCCGGAACCAAGAACTCGATGTTCTTGAGCATCCGGACACCGACCTCGGGATGCGTGCGCATGACTTCCCACTCTGCGTCGTCGAGGGGCCCGGGCTTGAGCAGGATCGCATCGGGGATCCCTATCTTGCCCACGTCGTGAAGGATCGCTCCCAGACGGATCGCGCGCAGCTCTTGGGGGGGCACCTTCATCGCGAGAGCGAGGGCAGATGACATCTCACGTATGCGTCCTGTGTGAGCTTGCGTGTAAGGATCCTTGACCTCGAGTGCCGACGCTAGCGCCTCGAGCGTGACGGTGTACTGGCGTTCGAGCTGGCTGGTGAGCTCGATCTTGGAATACGCCGTTCCTGCAAACGCGGTCAGAACCTCGATCTCACTGACGTCGTCCGAACGGAAAGGTTGGTCGACCACCCGGAACGCTTCGATGGTTCCGACGATCTTCCCGTTGATGGAAAGCGGAGTGATCAGTACGTGAGCGAACGCCATCTTCTCGAGGACGTAACGGTCCTCCGGGGGAGAATCTGCGATCGAGATCTCGACCGCTTTACCCGTCGCCATGACGCGCTTGTTGACGGGGCTGTCCTCGAGGCGGCGCTCCTCGGCGATCGAATGCAAGCGCGCCGGCGGCACCACAGATGCACCGATGTCGCGAAGCACCTGGCCGTCGCCCTCCACGATCGAGACCAGACATGCGTCAGCGCGGATCGCCGCCACGATCGAGCGAGCGAGACCTGCAAAGAGGGAGGGGATGTCCTCGGAGTCCTGGATGGGCTGGAGATCGAGGACGAGATCGGCCATCCGGCGCTCTACCCGCGCGGCGTCGACCTCGCTACGCGTCGGATCGACCATAGAGGGGTTCCTTTTCTTGTTGTTCCCGCCCTCACAAGAGACGGCAGAAGACTTCGTTGGCGACGAACGTCGCCGACTCGGTCAGTCGCATCTGCCTTCCAGAACACACTAACAACCCCCGTTGCTCCATCTGTCCACGTTGGATGTCCGTTTCGTCCAGATATCGGCCACCGAAACGGCGACGGAACCCATCCAGATCGATCCCCGACGTGAGTCGCAGTCCAAGTGTCATCGCGTCGGCGGCGCGAGCGCGTTCGTCGAGCTCCTCACGACCCGCGATCGTCGAGGTATCCGCGGCGGACAGGTCGACGAAGTCGCGAGGCAGACGAGTGCGCCACCACCTCGTGCCGTCGAGGTGACCGTGAGCCCCTGCACCGAATGCGAGATAGTCGCCCGCCGACCAATAGAGGACGTTGTGCGCCGACGCTCGTCCTCGGCGCGCCCAATTCGAGATCTCGTAGCGCTCGAACCCCGCGGCCCCGAGCACTTCTTCCGCGATCGCAAAACGCTCTGCCTGAACATCGGGATCGACGTCGGCGGTGCGGCCGCTAGCGACCGCGCGCGCCAGGGGCGTTCCTTCCTCGACCGTGAGCGCGTACGCAGAGATGTGGTCGGTCTCAGCATCGATGATCCCAGTGAGCGATCGCCGCCAGCCCTCTGCGGTTTCCGCGGGGCTCCCGTAGATGAGGTCCGCGTTGATGTCGGGCACCCCGGCTGCGCGCGCCGCGGAGATCGCGGCGAGGGCGACGCCCGCGGAATGGGCGCGATCCAACGCGGCGAGCACCGGCGAGGCAAGTGACTGCACGCCGATCGACACGCGGTTGAAGCCCTCCTCGAGCAGAGCCGTGAAGTAGGACTCGTCGACGGTCTCGGGGTTGGCCTCGACGGTGATCTCGGCACCGTTCTCGATACCGACGAGATCGCCGATCGCTCGGAGGATCACACCGAGGGCCGATGCCGGCAGCAGCGTCGGGGTCCCTCCCCCGATGAACACAGACGTCACCGCGCGCCCGCCCAACCCGGCGGCGAGATCGGGCTCCCGCCGCCTCCAGCCCGAGATCTCCGCGAGGAGCGCATCGACGTACGGAGCGTGGAGCGCGTCGAGCCCCTCGTAGGTGTTG
Source organism: Actinomycetota bacterium (assembly GCA_035536775.1). Classification (GTDB taxonomy): domain Bacteria; phylum Actinomycetota; class CADDZG01; order CADDZG01; family WHSQ01; genus DATLNM01. Next base: position 15,249 of record DATLNM010000045.1, read on the forward strand.
AAATCGCAGTACGCGCACCGATGCCGGCAGAACGGGATGTGGACGTAGACCCCCAACCCCGGATGCTCCTGCCAGTCCCCACTACGTCTGTTCCCTTCGGGCAACCCACCTAGCAGGTGGTTGCCCTGCGACGGCAGCCCGGGGGCTGCCTCTGCGGCGCGATCGTCGAGACGATCGCTAGCCGGGAGGAACGCGGCGGTCGCGGCAGAACCTCTCATCGATCCCTGGGCGGCCATAAGAAGGAGCTTGACAGATGCGCATCTGGATCTCGGTCACGACGCTGGTTCTCGCAGTCGCGCTCGGGGTCTCCCCCGCTGCCGCCCGGCCCATGGACGCCGACGACCGCTCAGAGAACATCCACCTCCTTGGGAACGCCGAGCTGGTCGGCGCGACCGACGTACAGGTGACCAAGGACGGCTACGCGGTCGTAGCGGTCAACGGGAGCAGCGAGTCCGCGGGGCTGTGGGTCGTCGATGCACGGGACCCATCGGATCCCCAGCCGGTCGGGCATCTGCCGTGCGCGGGGTCCGGGTACGACCTCGGTCTCTACCGGAACATCGCCGTGATGAGCATCGACTCGGCGAGCGGGAACTCGAGCGCTGAGGACGTCGGCTGCAACCTCGACGGCTCCGTTGGCAAAGAGGGCATCCGTCTCGTCGATATCTCCGATCGACGCGCACCCCGCGAAGTGGGATTCGTCGAAACGCAGTGCGGTTCACACACCAACATCACCTTCGCCCGCAAGGGCCGCGTTCTGGTGTACGTCCAGTCGTATCCGGCGTCGACGAGCGGCGCATGTCCGAGCGCGCACGGGATCATCTCGGTCGTCGACATCACCGACCCATCGGCCGCCGAGATCGTGTCGACGCCGAGCGTCACACCCGCGGTCGGCTGCCATGACGGGACGGTTCGAGCGAACCTCGCATTCATGGCGTGCCTCACCGAGGGACAGATCTGGGACGTCTCCGACCCGGTCAACCCGGTGGTGACGACTCACATCCGCGACGTTCCCGACGCGATCTGGCACTCCAGCGCGATGTCTAACGATGGCGACACCGCGATCTTCGGGTTCGAGTCCTTCGGGCCGGGCAACCTGTCGTGTCTCGGCGCCGGGGGCACCGGAGGACTGGGAGGAGCATTGTGGTTCTACGACGTCTCTGATCCGGCCGCGCCGGTCCAACTCGGCCACTTCGCACCGCCGCGCATGATCGAGGGGCTCTGCACCTCGCACAACTTCTCGGTCGTCCCGAAGCACGACGTTCTAGTCACCGCCTGGTACGCGGGCGGCGTCATGGCGGTCGACTTCACCGACCCGACCGCGCCCACAGAGTTCGCCCACTACCTTTCCGAGACCGGGACCAGCACGTGGGACGCCAACTGGCAACGGGGCTACGCGTTCGTCGGGGATGGGACTAGGGGCCTCGACATCTACAAGATCGACGGGTTGTCGCCCGAGTTCCCCTAGCCCTTAACGAACGAGCTACTCGGCAGAAGGCCGCCCGAACCAGTTGGTCAACGCATCGGGGAGCCCCGTCTGAGTTAGCTCGCCAACCCAGGCCACATATCCATCGGGCCGGATCAACACGGCTGTGGGAGCAGGGACCGCGCCGATCACCGGAAGCTCCCACGGACCGTCATGGGTGGCATCGATCATCTGAATCCGATCGGCCCACGGCCCTATGTCAAAACGAGATGGCGACGGCGCCGGAAGCGACGCCAATACCGCCCTTGGCGGAGCCATCGCCCCGGGCTCACCGAGGTTGAGCAGCACAGGCCGAGCGTCGTGCAGCAACGTGAACACGCGTCGCGGGCCGTCGGCGGTAACCAGGTCGAGGTCGGGCATGCGCCGGCCAAGCAGCGGGTGTCCCTCGCCGAGGTCGTAATGGATGTCCAGACCCGACAACATCCCGGCGTACCGCTTGCGCGGCTCGTCCATGCTCAACAGCTCGGCCATGGTGGCGCGCAACGCCTCGAGGCGAGCGTCGGCCGGGCGCATGAGCGCGGTCTGCGCCATCGTGTTGCTCAACACGCGGGCCGCGACCGGGTGGCGCTCAGCGTGGTACGTGTCGAGGAGACTTTCCGGCGAGATCCCTTTGACGACCTGGGCCAGCTTCCACCCGAGGTTCACCGCATCCTGCACACCGGTGTTGAGGCCCTGTCCACCGGCCGGGTAATGCACGTGTGCGGCGTCGCCCGCCAAGAGCACTCGCCCCTCCCGGTAGGACGCCGCCTGCCGCGACATATCGGTGAACCTGGTGATCCAGGTGGGACTGTGGATCCCGTAATCGGTCCCGTAGACGGTGATGAGAGCCTCGCGGAGATCACTTAGCGTCGGTTCGGTCGAGGGTGCGGGTTGTCTTTCGGTCACCATGACCCCTACCGGGCCCTCATCCGCGTACACGATCTCGCCGTCTCGGATCTCGTACTCCACACGGTTGAAGGCATGGGCGCCCAGTTCGTCTTGGCGGATCCCCAATTCCGGCTCCTCGGCCACCTCGACCTGGGCCAGCAGCGAACTGGTCGTCGCATCCCAGCCGGGGAACTCGATGCCGGCTGTTTTTCGGACCAGGCTGCGGCCTCCGTCGCACCCGACGAGATAGCGCGCCCGTAGCGGCCCCCCGTCGGACAGCTCGATGTCGACGCTGGTCTCGTTCTGAACGAAGCCAGTCACGTCGCGTCCGCGATAGATCGGAACCGCAAGCTCTTCCACCCACCCGGCGAGGATGCGCTCGATGTGGTTCTGCCACAGCCCCAGGCCGTAGGGGTGCCGGGAGGGAAAGTCGCTCATGTCGAGACGGATGAACGCGAAACCCTGGACCTGCGCCACCTGCCCCTCCGAGAGGAACCGATCGGCGATGCCACGCTGATCCAGGATCTCGATGGTGCGTGAGTGCAGACCGCCTGCGCGCGACCCGGGGAGGTCTTGGTTCGGGCGTCGCTCGACGATGGCAACGTCTACGTTCGCCAGGGCAAGCTCGCCGGCCAACATCAGCCCCGTGGGACCTCCGCCCGCGATCACGACCGCGTGCTCCGTCATCGCAGAACCATCATCCAGACTCGCCCGGATCTACGCGCAGTGCCTCGATGAACGCCGACTGCGGAACCTCGACTGATCCGATCTGCTTCATCTTCTTCTTGCCCTCTTTCTGCTTCTCGAGGAGCTTGCGTTTACGCGTGACGTCTCCTCCGTAGCACTTGGCGATGACATCTTTGCGTTTGGCGCGCACGGTCTCGCGCGCGATGACGCGAGAGCCGATCGCGGCTTGTATGGGCACGTCGAACATCTGCCGTGGGATCAGCTTGCGCAGGCGCTCGGTCATCGTCTTGCCGTAGTCATAAGCCTTGTCTCGGTGAACGATCGTCGAGAACGCATCGACGGGCTGCTCGTTGAGCAAGACATCGACCTTCACGAGATTGGAAGCGTTGAGGCCGACGGGCTCGTAGTCAAGCGATGCATAGCCTTTGGTCTTGCTCTTCAACTGATCAAAGAAGTCGAAAATGATCTCGCCGAGCGGCATGTGGTAGCGGATCTCGACCCTCTCGGTGGAGAGGTAATGCATCTCTTTGAGCTGGCCGCGCCGTTCCTGACACAGCTGCATGATCGTCCCCACGTACTCGGACGGTGAGACGACCATGACGGAGACGTACGGCTCCGAGATCTCGTTGATCGTTCCGGGATCGGGCATATCGGTCGGATTGCGGATGATCCTCTTGGCGCCGTCGGTGAGCTCGATCTCGTAGCCGACCGAAGGAGCGGTCGCTATCAGCGAGAGATTGAATTCGCGCTCGAGGCGTTCGCGCACGATCTCCATATGCAGGAGTCCGAGGAAGCCGCAGCGGAAGCCGAAGCCGAGGGCGGTGGACGACTCGGGCTCGTACGCGAGCGCCGCATCGTTGAGCTTGAGCTTCTCGAGCGCGTCGCGAAGAAGAGGGAACTCGTCGCCGTCGATCGGATAGATGCCGGCGAACACCATCGGCTTGGGCTCGCGGTAACCGGGCAGGGCTTCTGTCGCCGGCTCGGCGCGTGACGTGATCGTGTCGCCGACCTTGGCGAGCGAGACCTCCTTGATGCCCGCGATCAGGTAACCGACCCCACCTGTGTCGAGCGCATCCACTGGTGTCGGATCCGGTGACAGGACCCCGATCTCATCCGCATCCACATCGGCTCCAGCGATCATGAAGCGGATCGCCTGACGGCGCTCCAGACGTCCGTCGATGACCCTGAGGTACGCGATCACCCCCCGGTAGGAGTCGTAGGTCGAGTCGAAGACGAGCGCTCGCAATGGCGCGTTCGGGTCCCCGCTCGGTGGGGGCACCTTGGCCACGATCATCTCGAGGAGGTCCGGGATGCCCTCGCCGGTCTTGGCCGAGATGCGAAGCACATCGCCTTCATCGCACCCGATGAGGGCTGCCATCTCGGCCGCGAACTTCTCGGGCTGCGCCGCTGGAAGGTCGATCTTGTTGAGGATCGGGATGATCTCCAGTCCCGCGTCGATCGCGAGATAGAGGTTGGTGAGGGTCTGCGCCTCGATCCCCTGAGCTGCATCGACGAGTAACAGCACCCCATCGCACGCGGCCAGGGATCTGGAGACCTCGTAGCCGAAATCGACATGGCCGGGGGTATCGATGAGATTGATCTCGTACTTCTCGCCGTCGGCGGCCTTGTACTCCATCCGCACGGCCGCGGCCTTGATGGTGATGCCACGCTCCCGCTCGAGGTCCATGCGGTCGAGGTACTGCGCCCGCATGTCTCTATCGGAGACGGTCCCCGTGAGCTGCAGCAGGCGGTCGGACAGCGTGCTTTTGCCGTGGTCGATGTGCGCGATCACCGCGATAGCACGCTGGTGCGCGATGTCCATATGGGGAAAGGTAGCAGGGGGTCTGTTACTCTTCGCCGTCATGGCAAACATCAAGAGTCAGATCAAGCGCAACAAGCAGAACGAGATCGCGCGTCAGGCGAACAAGGCGACCCGTTCGGCTCTGAAGACGCGCGTAAAGACCTTCCTATCTACAGCTGAATCGGGCGACAAGGCCGCGGCGGAGACGACCTACAGAGAAGCAGCACGTGCCTTGGACAAGGCCGCTTCCAAAGGCGTAATCCACAAGAACACCGCTGCGAACAAGAAGTCCCGTCTCGCTAAGAAGCTGAACGCCTAACCGACGATCGTGACGACGGCCCGCTCGAGGGCCGCCCGCGACGCAGCTTCCCCGGCTCCGCTTTTCAGCTCGACATCGGTCTCCGATAGGAGCTGCATCGCCGCGACCAGCTCGTCCTCGCGGTAGGACCTCGACTGACGGTGAAGTCTCTCCGCGCGCCACCCCGGAAGGCCGAGCGCCTCTTCGATGCCGCGCGCGCCTCCATCGACGTGGGGCCTGGCGTGGAGCATCCGCCGGACTTGACCGGTCAGCGCGCCGAATATGACCAGCGGCTCATCACCTTGGTCGAACAACCGACGTAACGCCGCCATCGCAACCGCCAGCTTCCTATCCCCCACCCCATCGGTGAACGCGTAGATACGTTCATCGGAAAGTCGCGGGAACATCTGCTTCACCTGGGCGGCCCCGACGAGGGATTCGTCGTCGAACGTCTGGAGTTGCTCGAGGGCGTTGTCCAGATCGCGCAACTCGGTCCCGACCGCGTCGATCAAGGCCCAACACGCGCGATCGTCGAGCTTGAGGCCGTGGACACGCCCGCGCTCACGTACCCAAGTCGCCAACTTGCGGCCCTTCGGGGTCTCCAGCGCGATGACGGCACCCACGGCGCGGACCGCGGCTTCGAGTTTGGTCTTGCCCGACGACAACAAGACCAACGTCGAGTGCCCCGCGGGCGCGGCTAGGTAGTCTTCGATAGCCGCGATCTGATCTTTCTTGAGACCCGCCACATCACGAACCATCACGAGGCGCGTGCCACCGAGCAACGACGGGGTCTGGAGCGCGCCGATGACGTCGGCGGGCTCGAGACCAGAATCGAACGATGCCTCAGACAACGTGTCGGCACCGGTCTCGGCGCGGATCCGATCGAGCGCTTCCTCGGCTGAGAACGGGTCGCCGACGAGGAGATAGACGCGCGGTGCCTCGCTCATCGCTCTTCGCTCCCCGCGTCCGCGGAGTCGAGACCCATCTCGTAGGCAAGCTCGCCGTCATCGAGCAGCGCGACCGACGCGCCGCCGTCGGCAAGCAAGCGCTCCCACTCCGCGGCGATCCAGGTCTCGGCCTCGTCCCTGCTGACGAACGCGTCGGACCGCGAGGTCTCGTCACCGGACGCCGAACGGATCGACCATCGCCAGCTCGTCATGGCATCACGCTAGACCGAACAGCAGCATCGAGAGCGCCATCACGGTCCCTCCGACCACCACACCCCACACCGCGACCGCCCACGAGGATGTCGACTCGAAGTCCCCGTGCTCGCGCGCGATCGTTGCCACCAGACCGCGCCGCTCGCCTGCACCCTCTCTCTCTCTGCCGGCTCCCCGGGATGTGGCGCGGCGGGCGGTTGCCCAGCCCTCCTCAGGCTCGGTCGCGCCGAGCAATCCCATCCCGAGGACGGTCATCCCGGCGAGGAGCAACCCGCTCGCGATCCCGTACAGCAGCAGCTTGTCGGCCACGAGGGCGAACAACACGCCCAGGGCCGCGCCGATCGCCGAGGTCACGAGGGTCGACAGCGCGAGGATGCGCGGGCTCCACAGTTTCATCCGCCCGACGATAGCGCGCCGCGTCCGACCGCCGAGGAGAGGCGACCGAGGCGACCGCCGCGCCGAGAACCACCGCCCCGGCGGCGATCCCGATACTGCGCGGCATGGCCGCCGACGCCCACGGGAGCCCGCCGAAGGTGTCGCCGACCCACAGCACATACCGGGCCGGCACCGCCGCGAGATCGGCGAGCATCTCGGACACCACAGGCGAGACGATGCCCACCACTCCTGAAAGGAGCCCGAGCACGGTCACCGGCACGACCGCGGGCGCGGCCAGGACGTTCGTCACTGGAGCAACGACCGAGACCTCGCCGAACGTCCCTATGAGCACCGGTGCGACGGCGGCCTGAGCAGCCAGAGTCATGGCGAGCGGCATCGCTATCGCGCCGGGTACGCGCTCGAGGCGCCGGGCGATCGCACCGCTCCAGATCACGATGCCGGCCGTGGCCGCGACGGAGAGGTGCAAACCGACGGAGTCGACCAGGGTCGGACGCACAGCGATGAGCACGATGCAGGCGACCGGAAGCACATGCAGAGGCGCCGTTCGCATGCCCCCAAGTAGGGCGAGCGACGCGATCGCGCCCATCGTCGCTGCGCGCAACACGCTCGGATCAGGACCGACGACGGCAACATAGACGACGAGCAGCAACACCCCGCCGATAACCCGCGCCCGCAACGACCGGCGTCCGAAGGCCCACGACCCCGCTGCAACGATCAACGCGACGTTACTTCCAGAAACCGCGACCAGATGCGCTAGGCCCGACGCTCGGAGCCGGTCGAGCGTCGCTTCGCCCATCCCCGAGGTATCCCCGATCGACAACCCTCCGATGAGTGCAGCCTGGTCGGGATGCAAGTCTTGTGTCCCATCGCGCAGTGCCATCCGGACGCGCCGGGCGATCCACGGCAGCCCTGGTCTGACGCCGACGACCCCTACCGAACGCGCGTGAAGCTCGGCATCCACTCCGTCGCCAGCGAGGGATGACTCGAACGCGGAACGTCCCAACGGCACGAGCCATCCGTGGGCCACTACGAGCGTTCCGACAGAAGCCGGCGCTTCTCGTAGCGCAACGGTTGCACCCGGATCGACGACGCGTCCCGCGCCGCATTCGAGGGCGTCGGCGCGCACCAAGGCCACATCGCCACGCGTTTCCAGCACGGTGCCGCGGAGGTCACAGGTCGGCACCGAGCGAGCGAGGACAGCCACCAACGAAGCCTCGGAGCGCGCGGTCGCTGCCAGCGCCCCGGCCGCCCCCGACAGGAGCACCAGACCGACGATAGCGATGGCTCGGCGCCGCACACACACGAGAACGACGCCGCCCGCAGCACTTCCCAGGCCCAACGAGGGTGGCGCGTCGACCCCCAGCCACGCGCCGGCCGCAAGGCCCCCGCACGCGCCCCACAGCGCGGCGAGCGATGAGCCGGCTAGATGGCGATATAGGGCCTGATCGCGTCGAGCGTCGCCGGTCCGATGCCGGCGACCTCGAGGATCTGGTCGACCGAGGTGAACAGCCCCACCTCCTCCCGGTACGAGACGATCGCTGCGGCCTTCGTCGGCCCGATGCCCGGGATCGTCTCGAGCTCCGCAGGTGAGGCGGTGTTGAGGTTCACGATGTGCGGTCCTGCAGGCGACGACGAGACCCCCTCTGCCGGCGTGGCGGCACCGCCGCGCGTCGGGACCAGGATCTTCTGGCCGTCACTCAGGATCTCGGCGAGATTCAAAAGGTCGAGGTCACCTCGGCGCGACGCCCCGCCGGCCGCAGCGACGGCATCCGCAACACGCGCTCCGGACGGCAGCTCGTAGAGCCCGCTGTGTCTGACCGCGCCCGCCACGTGAACGAGCACGGTCGACTCGAGCGCCCCCGTTGGCTCGGTGGACGGAGCGACCACCGCTTCCATCGCGGGCGGAGCGATCTGTGCAGGGGCCCCCCGACCCGACACGACGACGGCGAGGAGAACGACCGCGACGACTCCGGTCCCGATCATCCATCTGTCGCGGCGGCCGCCGGCGAGCTCCTCGAGCCGATCGCGCCAGGTGACGGGGATGTCGATCTCCTGCACGGAGGAACCTTCGAACCGGGCGCGCCGGGCGAGTGTGGCCGGACTCACTCGCCGGACAGATGCTGTGCACCGTGCCACAATCGCCGGATGTCGATCACGTTGCGGAACATCACGGCCGAAGAGGTCGAGGCCTTCCTCGTTACCTGCGAGGGCGCATTCGGTCACACCCTACGCGCCGAAGAGCTGCCCCGGTTGCAACGCATCGTGGAACCCGACCGCTCCGTCGTCGCGGTCGATGACGACACCATGGTGGCGACCTCGGGCGCCTACTCCTTCACGTTCAGCATCCCGGGCGGGCAGATCGCGGGGGCCGGAGTGACGATGGTCGGGGTCCTGCCTACGCATCGTCGTCAAGGGATCCTCACGCGCATGATGACCGAGCAGCTCGCCGATATCCATCAGCGCGGCGAGGCGATCGCCGTCCTTTGGGCATCTGAGGCCTCTATCTATCAGCGATTCGGTTACGGCCTCGGCGCGTGGCATCTCGACATCACCGTGCAACGGGATCGCGCACACTGGCGTGTTCCACCATCGGGGCGCGGGCGCGCGCGTCTGGTGCAACATGAGGAGGCCCTCAAGGTTCTTCCCGGCATCTACGACCGGGTGCAGCCGACGATCCCCGGGATGTTCGCGCGCTCCGAGACGTGGTGGGACACGCACAGATTGCCCGACGACGAGCACATGCGCGAGGGCGGCGGACCGATGTTCCGCGCCGTTATCGAGATCGACGGTGTGCCCGAGGCGTACGCCTTGTATCGGATCCACAGCGAATGGCGGGAGGGCGGGCCCGCGGGGAAGCTCGAGGTCGTGGAGGTGCTCGCGACGACGCCTGAGGCCTACGGAGAGGCTTGGCGCTACGTCTTCGGTGTCGATCTCGTGCAGACGATCCACACGTACTGGGAGCCCGCCGACAGCCCGTTGCAGATGATGCTCCTGGAGCCGGGACGTCTGCGGGGGACGCTGAGCGATTCGCTATGGGTGCGCATCGTCGACGTCCCCGGCGCGCTCGAAGCCCGATCGTTCGCGACCAACGAGGCGCTCGTGCTCGGGATAGAGGACCCCGTCTGCCCATGGAACGAAGGAACCTGGCGCCTCACCAGTCAGGGAGGTGGGGCCGTTGCCGAGCGCACCGACGCCGCCCCCGACATCACCCTTGGGATCGCCGACCTCGGCGCGACCTACCTCGGTGGCGTGCGATGGACGCAGCTTGCAGCGGCACGCCGGGTGGTCGAGCACACGTCTGGTGCGCTCGTACGCGCCGATGCGATGTTCGTAACTCCGCGGGCTCCATGGTGCCCGGAGATCTTCTAGGACCGCGTTAGGAGCCGACCACCAACGACACGAGCTTCGGCGGCTTGGTGATGATCTTCGTCGGTGCGCGTCCCTCGAGGTAACGGGCCACGTTGGCAGAGGCGAGCGCGGCCGTCACCATGTCGTCCTCGGTGATCGCTGGATCGACCTCGAGCGTGTCCCTCACCTTGCCGTTGATCTGCACGACCATCGTGACCGCCTCGACGGCCGCCAGACCCGCGTCGAACTCGGGCCACCCCTCGCGGTGGATCGACCCCTCTTCACCCGAACGGTGCCACTGCTCCTCGGTGAGGTAGGGAGCCATAGGGGCGAGGAGCAGTAGGAGGTTGCGGACCACGGAGTCGAGGGTGGCACGGTGCGCTCCGCCGGTCGAGCGATAGCGATAGGTGTCGTTGACCAGCTCCATCAATCGCGCGATAGCAGTATTGAACGAGAAGTTGCCGTAGTCCTCGGTGACGACCTTGATAGTGCGGTGCAGCATCTTCACTAGCGCAACCTCCGCCTCGCCGGACGCGCCGGACTCCACGGGGAGGGCGCGCACGTCTTCGCACAGGCGCCACACGCGCTGCAGCCAGGTAAAGGTGCGAGGACCGATCGCGGCAACGCCCTCCTCAGGCCAGTCGAACGGCGCCTCGGGCGGTCCCGAAAACAGCATGTAGAGACGTAGCGCATCCGCACCGTAGAGCGCGAAAGCTTCCTGAGGCTCGACGATGTTCCCGCGTGACTTCGACATCCTCTTGCCACCCATCGTGATGATCCCTTGATTCAAGAGGCGGGGGAACGGCTCGGGGTCGCGCGCCATCCCGAGGTCCACGAGCACCTTCTGGAAGAAACGTGCATAGATCAGATGCATCACCGCGTGCTCGATGCCGCCTGTGTACTGATCGATCGCCATCCAGCGCGCCGACTTCTCCGGATCGAAGGGGGCAGCGTCGTTGTGTGGGTCTGTGTAACGGTGGAAGTACCACGCCGAGTCGACGAAGGTGTCCATCGTGTCGGTTTCACGTCGCGCGGGCGCGCCGCAGCGCGGGCAAGCGATGTTGACCCACTCCTCAGCGGTGGCAAGTGGAGACTCCTCGCCTGTGGGATCGAAATCGACGACGTCCGGCAGCTCGACGGGCAGCTGGTCGTCGGGCACCGGGACCTCGCCGCATGTGGCACAGAAAACGATGGGGATCGGTGTCCCCCAGTAGCGCTGACGACTGATCAGCCAGTCCCTGATACGGAAGTTGATAGCCGGCTTCCCGAGGCCGCGCTCCGCGAGCCACTGCGTCACCTTCTGGACCGAGACCTCGGTCGGTGTGCCGTCGAACTCGCCGCTGCGGGCCATCGCACCGGGGCCGGAATAAGGCGCCTCGACGGGCCCCTCGTCGAGAGACTCACCCTCCGGCGTGATGACAGAGCGGATGGGCAGCCCGTTCGCCTGTGCGAAATCAAAGTCGCGCGCGTCGTGCGCGGGCACCGCCATGATGGCTCCGGTTCCATAATCCATCAGGACGTAGTCGGCCGCCCAGATCTCGATGGCTTCGTCGTTGACTGGGTTGATCGCGTGCTTCCCGAGATACATGCCTCGCTTCACACGTTCAGTCGATGTGCGATCTATCTCGCTGAGGCGCGAGACCTCGTCGCGGAAGCGCGCCAGTTCCGCTTCCTTGTCCGTTCCGGCCACGAGGCGGTCTGCCAGCGGATGCTCGGGTGCGATGACGAAGAAGGTCGCGCCCCAGAGCGTGTCGGGGCGCGTCGTGAACACGGTGACAGGGTCAGTCTCGCCTTCGATGCGGAAGTCGACCTCCGCTCCCGACGACCGGCCGATCCAGTTGCGTTGCAGCATCTTGAGACGCTCGGTCCACCCGACATTCAGCTCGAGGTCGTCGACCAACCGGTCCGCGTAATCGGTGATGCGGAAGAACCATTGCGACAGGTTGCGCTTGACCACGGGTGTATCGCAGCGCTCGCACAGGCCGCCGACGACCTGCTCGTTGGCAAGGACGGTCTTGTCGTTGGGGCACCAGTTGACGGGTGCTTCCTTCTTGTACGCGAGGCCGCGCTCGAAGAATCTCAGGAAGAACCACTGGTTCCACCTGTAGTACTCGGGGTCACACGTCCGTACCAGGCGCGCCCAGTCGAACGAGCACCCAAGGCGCTGCGCCGAGCTGTGGATCTTCTCGATGTTGGCGTAGGTCCATTCGCGTGGGTGGATACCGCGCTTGATCGCGGCGTTCTCGGCCGGAAGGCCGAACGCATCGAACCCGAATGGGTTCAGGACCTGGAACCCGTTCATCCGATAGAACCGGGCGATCGAGTCGTGGATCGAGAAGATCTCGACGTGCCCCATGTGCATGTCACCCGATGGGTAGGGATACATCGTGAGGAGATAGCGCTTCTTCTCTGGGTCGGGCGGCTCGGGCGCGGCCCAGTAGTCGCCGTCGATCCAAACCGCGGACCAACGACCTTCCAGCTCGGCGAAATCGTAATCGTGCGACATCCCGCTGAACCCTAAACGTCCACCCCTAGGATGAAGGGCAGCCTCCGAAGGGTGAGTGAGCGAACTCCGGATAGCGGTCGAGTTCCTCGAGACGGATGCGGATGCGCTGCTCCTCGCCTCGCAGCGGAAGAAGCAGCGCTCCGTCCGCAGCGAAGAACGACCGCGTCAGCAGATACTCGTCTGCCTGGGGCAGCGCCGCGCTGACGACGACGAGCCCGTCCTGCGTGCAATCGACGGCCTCCACGTGGCCAACGCTGCCTCCGTACGCGAACAGATCGTTCGGATCACCCCCGCGCACCTCAATCTGAACCAGCGCGCCTGCCTCGTAGGTGAACAACCCCGCGAACTGCGTCGACGCGCCGGCCCCCATGTCGACGACGATCTCTGATCCGGGCACGCCGTTGACCTCGGCCGCTCCCGCGAGGCGCGGAGCCGTCAGGCCGAATGCCGGGTCGTAGCGCATCACCCCCGAGATGAGACCCCCTCCGGTCTCGGCGACGAGGAACGCCTGACACCCTGGCGTCGCGTCCGGGTCGATGTAGATGGAGATCACATCGTCGGTGCCATCGCCGTCGACGTCGGCGGTGACCTCGCCGGGTTCGCGGAAGCGGCGGACCTCCACCACGGAAGACTCATTGGCGCAGAGCGACACCGGGCGCGCCGTCACCGAAGGTGTTGCCGACGGGGACACGGTGACCGTCACCGTCGGGGCGGGTGCGATCTCTGCAGGCTCCTCCGACCGACACGAGACAGCCGTAAGGGCAACGAGGGCGAGCAACCCCATGGTCTTCAGTCCCACTCGATCATCTCCAGGGCCAGCTTCTCCGAGGGCGCGATCGCGATCTTCATCCCTGCAGCGTCACACAAGAACAGCGCAACCTGACCCGGCTCACGCGCCCGAACACGCTCGCCTTGGATTCCACTCGCATAGATGACACTCTCGGGCCGCGCGGCGGCGTACCAATCGGTCATCACAGGACATATCGCGGCGATGGGGTACCCCTGGTGCTGCGCGAGGGAGATCCCGATGACCGTCTCTTCATCTTTAGTCCAATGGTCGAGGCGCCCTCCGCCCCACAACGCTGCCAGCTCGAACGCATCGTCCCGACCGCGCCATTCGCCGGAGCCCGTACCGGGATGCTCGAACAAGAACAACAGGTCTGCCGCACTCAGCACCCCCGGGCGGCCTCGCTTCCATCCCTTCCCGGGTGGCTCGAGAGGCGTTACGGAGATCGGCTCGTCATTCCGCAGATAACGCATCGGATACATGATCTGTGCCGTGCTGACCGGCGGATCTAGGTACGCGGCGTCGACCGCGCGCCACCCTCCCCGGCGATAGAGCTCGCACACGAACATGACTCCTTCTTCATAAGGAAACGTGAGCGATCTTTGGAGGAAATGGGGAATCTCATCGGGTTCGCCCGCGGTGACCGCCGGGTCTCCCGCCAACGCCGATCGCTCGGCGATGTCGAAAGCACGGAACAGGTAATGCTGCGTCAACAGGCTCGCATCGCCCTCGATCAGAGCGCGCATCGCGGCCTGTTCGTCACCCTTCATAGGCGGGGCAGCCTCTTCGAGCGGAAGACCCAGCACTTGATCGGCGAGAGCGTGCTCGAGCTCATGCGCGAGCGTGACCTCCTCGAGAGGGCTCAACTTCCCGCCCTCGCGCGCTTTGACGTAGAGCTCCTTCTCCGCCGGCAGATAGAACCCGATGATCTGACCGGTGAGATCGTCCTCGACGATCTGCTTCAGGTCTCTGCTCTCTTCCAGTAGCCCCAACATGGCGAACACATCCTGGAGGGCGGCGAAGTCATCCTCGGAACCGCCCTCCCCCACGGATCGGATCCGTTCGTCGAACTCGTCCGGCTCAAGGAACTGGGGCTCGACCTCGTCGATGAAGCGGAGGTCGCGGAGCTCCTCGACGATCGCTGCGACGCGGTTGAGGAACGCCGGGGTCACGTTCGATCCCTCAGGGCCGGCAACGGGACCGCCGGGCGGGAAACAGCCGTCGATCGAACCAGGCGGCTCGCTGATCCAGGCCGGAGCGCCGCTCAGGTCCATCCAAGGAAGGAGAACCTCGTCGCCTTGCACGAGAGGCGATCGGCGTATCGGAGCATCCGACGGATCGGGAACGAGAGCGTCCGTGAGCGTGGGGACTATCCACGGTGACCCAACGAGGAGAAGGGCCGCGATCACGACCGCTACGAGCCATCCGGAGCGCACCCGGGCGCGCGCCGCGGGTAGTGGCTGAAACTGCGGCTGGAATGTCGACGGCGGAAGAGGAAGCCCCCACGGCGGTGGCCCCGGTGCGTAGATGGGAGTGGGAGCTGGTGGTCGAGGTGGGAGGGGCGGCGGCGGCGGAGGTGGCGGTGTCAGCCGATGCCCTGGGCGCGGGGGTGGTGGCGGGGGCATGGTCGACACAACCGCCCAAATCTATTCCCTCAAACCACCAACCTCGCTTCCGTTGGGGTTTAGCAACGACCGGGACGGCGTTCGAAGAGTTTGTTCACGTTTCGGTCGAAACCGACCTTTGCTTTGATCGACCTGCCCATGTCATGCATGTCCGTAGACCATCGTCCTGGGTGGTACGTCATCCCTCCGCCGCCGAGGAAGGGCCACATCGCATATCCCTGGTACCGGTCGTGATACCGGTCGAAGCCCGAACCGCTGCAGGGATAACGGTCGGCGCGAGGTTCGATCGCTCCGAAGAGGTTGTGCCCGAGCTCCTGTAGGAAGATGTGCACGAGGCCGGACATCTCGTCCACCGACGATCTCTCCAAACAATCGCGGAAGATAACAACGAGGTCGCCATAGCGACGGAGGTCCTCCACAGGCGCCTCACCCAATCCCATGATGTCGCAGGGACTGCCAGCGAGGCCATGTCCGACGATGACGTAGTGGAAGAAGCCACGACGCTCGCGAGAGAACCCCTTGGAGCGTGTCCCGTTGTAGAGGCGATCGACATCGTCGCCGGGCGCCAGCTCGAAACTAAGGAGATCGTCGTGGGGGATCAGGTTTCCTCCTCCGAATCGTCCCTGGTCGAAGTGGATGTCGATTCCGTGGTCGAGGAACGTCCTCCTCATGCTCCTGACGATGCTCTGCGGAAACCCGTGGCCGTGCGAATGTCCCGCTGGAGTTCGCATCCGATCAACCTCGACAAAGATGTCCTTGCCCACCGGGTTCGGGTAGGCACACGATCGCCCACAGAAGATGCGCTTCCGTCGGTCGAACCAACGGGACTCCGTGAGATCCGACAGCCCGTCGCGGTCCCAGTCCGTTCTCCCGTCCGTCGTCCCCTGCAACTCCTCCCGACACGCGGGCAAGGCATCCCCATCGCGATCGCGATCGGCGACGACGATCTGCCTCTCGGCGCGGTCGCTCGAGCCGTCGGCCGCGGTGACGGTGAGAACGATCGTGAAATCCCCGCGCGGACACACATCGAAGCGATGGTGTGCTGTTTGTCCAGAGCCCATCGGCGATCCATCGCCCCACTCCCAGGCATAGGTAGGAGGCATGTCTCCCGCAACGACCGTGCAGGTGGCGTCGACGGCGACCTCGAGTGCGGAACGGCGCGTTTCGAAACACGCGTCGGGAGGCTGCAGCGCGGTAGCTGGCGCGGCGGCAGCGAGTACCGCCAGTGCAACGACACACGCCCCGACGGCCCGTGTCGTTCTAGCGGGCCCGGAGC
Organism: Actinomycetota bacterium; assembly: GCA_035536775.1. Lineage (GTDB taxonomy): Bacteria > Actinomycetota > CADDZG01 > CADDZG01 > WHSQ01 > DATLNM01. The sequence continues at coordinate 31,483 of DATLNM010000045.1, forward strand.
TCACGCCAGTCCTCCACCGTGATCCCCCATCGCTCATGGTCGCGCCACCGTCCACCTATCTTGAGGTAGCGCGGGGAGAAACCCTCCTTGCGGAGGCCGGCGCGTTTCACGAGCGCTATCGACCGAACGTTCCCAGGTTGAATGTTTGCCTCGATCCTATGGAGGCGCAGTGTCGTGAACGCGTAGGCAAGAACGAGCTCGAGTCCGTCCGACATCGCACCCCGCCCCTCTGCATGCGCACCGACGTAGTAACTGAGGTACGCGTTCTGGAAAGCCCCCCGGAATATCTGGCTGAGGTTGTACACCCCGACGATCGATCCATCGCTTCGATCACACACGAGGAGCGTTTCGAACGCCTCCGTCTGCGTGCGGGCCATGTACGTCTCGAGCTCCTCCCGGTTCTCGGGGAGATAGACCCAGGGCCTGTGCACAGCCCGGCTCGAGCGGATCAGCTCCATCAGCTCGGGGTGGTCGGAGTCGGCGGGATGCCGCAGGACCACACGCGGCCCCCGCTTCAAGACATCCGTTTGCCATGGCTTCATGGGGAGTGGACCCGACCGGGATCGAACCGGTTGCCTCCGCCATGCCATGGCGGCGCTCTACCAAGTGAGCTACGGGCCCGCGGTGGTTGGATGCTAGCAGGGGCGAGGAGACGTCACGCTCGCTCAGCTTGCGGGAGGACCGCCGCCGGTGCCCGGAGCACCTCCGCGACCGCGCCGCCTCCTGCTGCGCTTGCGCTTGCGCGGCGCGCCCGGACGCGCCGCTTCGTTCGCGGCGCTCGCGCCCCCCATGCGGGGCGCGGCGGGAGCCTTCTCGCGTCGCGGGCCATCTTCTGGGGTCGCCGCGCTCGCGGCCTCGTCACCGGGGGGAACCGCGCCGGCCGGCTCTTCGGGTGCGACTCCCCTATCGGGACGCCCATCTCTGTCGGCGACCTTGATGGTGATGCGGTACTCCTGTGGATACTGCGGCACACCGAACGACGATTGCAGATCGCCGATGACCTCTTCGAGCAACTGGCCATCCGCCGGCGCGGTCAGTGTCTCGGGTCGCTCTTTCGGGAGAGCTCGGACGAGATCTTCAGAAGAGACCGGCGACGTCGATACCCGTTCGCCGCCCGAACGGCCGCGCTTGGAGCGACGCCGGCGCGTACGCCGCGCTCCGCCTTCCATCGGAGCGGCCTGCTCCCTCGGTGCTCCGCTCCCTTGGGGTCCCTGTGGCGTAGCGCGTCCCGAGCCTCCGCGACGGCGCCGGCGTCGTCGTGGTCCCTCAGTCATCGTGCTTCGGCGACATCGGACGCATCGCTCTCCTCCTCGAACGGCACTCGGGTCGCGTCGGACCACAGTCGCTCGAGGGAGTAGTAGTCACGGTCTTCATGCTGAAAGACGTGCACGACGAAATCGACATAGTCGAGGAGCACCCAATGCGCTTCACGCTCGCCTTCACGACGAAACGGTTTGACCTTCAGCTCGGATGCGAGCTTTCGATCAACCTCTTCCGCGATCGTCCGGACCTGCCGATCGGTGTTGCCGCTACAGATCAGGAAGTAGTCGGTGATAACGAGCTGCTGAGACACATCGAGAATGACGATGTCTTCGGCTTTCTTGGAGGCCGCCGCACGTGCGGCCTCGAGCACCAGATCAGGTTTTCTTCGAGTCATAGAGGTTGCGAGTCACTGCTCTCGCACGAAGTCCTTTCCAACCACGATTGTCAGGTCAACGATACCTTGTTGCTGTACCGACACTTGAATCTCTCCGACCCCTAGAAGCTTCTTTGCTCGCTCAGCCAGAGCATGCCCCTCCTCTGAAGAGTCGTACGTGACTATCAACGTCTTCGAGTAATTCAGGTGCCGTGCATTGCCGGTCAATACGACCCGGAACCCCTGTCCGATGAGCTTCGTGGCTACGACCTGGCCGATCCCGGGCACACCGTTGCCGTTAAGGATCTGTACACGGACCTCGTCGCGCACAGCGTGGTCCTCACCGAAGGCACGCGCCGCAAGTTCATTCATCTCATCGACGTCGGCGACATAGAGCTCGTCCGCTTCGACGCTGGTCTGTCGGACAGGAAGCGGCACGAGCGAGCGCTCTGTGGGGGGAAGCTGCGCAAGGAAGGTAAGCAGCTCCGCGTGGACTTCGACATCCGCATCGGACTCGCTCAGAGCGGCTGATGCGTCCGTGACAGCCCCGCGCAAGGCCTCGGGATCCTCGGCGAAGTGATCGAAGAACGCATCCCAGAAAACGACATGGCGGCCACCCAGCTCCACCTCGTCGCCGTCGATCCCCTGGGTGTAGAGGAGCTTCACCATGAAAGACGCGTCGAGGCGTTGGACGCCTTCGGTAAACAACAGCCTTGCTTGATCGGGACCTGCCGGAACCCGTACCTCATAAGGGACGTCGACGCTCACCGGGCCCGTCTCCTCGAAAAGAACCTGCGCGTCCTTGTCGGACAGCTCGATGTAGCTGTCGACGGGGACGCCGAACAGATTCTCCACACTGACCAGCAATAGCGGGAGGCCTCCCGAGGACAGCGCGCTCGAGAGGTCCTGCAGTCCCCGACCTGGAATCTCTGCGGCGGTGTGTGCGGGGAAGTAGATGAGACCACCCGTGCCTTCGAGGTCATTGGCATAGAACAGCGACAGCCACACCGCTCCGGCCTGTGGCCCACCCTTTTGCTCATTCGTACCGATGACGAGCATCGTCCGGACGGGGTCCTCCGGCAGGGCCGTCGCCGAAGGCTTCGGGTCGTCGGGGCCCGTGACCTGTTGCACTGTGAAAACAGCACCTGCGGCCGCTAGTCCCGAGAGCAAGATCGTGGCCACCAGTCCGGCCGCACCCTGTTTGCGTAGCCGCTCCCGCCGGCGCCCCTTCAGACGCTCCGTGCGGGTCCCGCGCGCCTGGGGCGGCTTCTTCGCCACTGCGTGCTTATTGCCCCGCCTCTTCTTGGGCGGAGGTGGAGGCGGATAGGTTGCGGTCATCGCGCGGGGCCCCCGCCAGCCGGATCGCGATACAGACCTCGAGCCTCTATGTAGCCGGCGACGCCCGGCGGCACCATCCCATCGATCGACTCGCCGGCCGCAACGCGACGCCTGATCTCGGTCGACGACACATCGACGGGGTCCACCGGCAACGCAAAGATGCGCGGCCCGCCGGGCAACTCAGGAACCTCGTCAAAGAGATGACCGGAGCGCGCAACCGCAATGACGCTCGCGACCTCCCCGACCTCGAGCGCACGGTGCCAGGTCGCGATGTTGGCGATGGCGTCGACGCCCCCGATGAAGAAAAGGTCGACACCCGGGCCGTGCCACGAGCGAAGAAGCTCGAGCGTTTCGATCGAATACGTCGGTCCTCGCCGGTCGAGCTCGACCCGCGATGCCGTGAAGCAAGGATCGGACGCGGCAGCAAGGACACTCATCATGAATCGGTCCTCGGGATCGGAGTAATCGGCCTTCTGCCACGGGCTGCCGGCGGTCACGAAAACGATCCGGTCGAGCCCATAGGCCGCCTGGGCTGCTCTGGCCGCGATGAGATGGCCGACGTGTATCGGGTCAAAGGTCCCCCCGAACACGCCGATCCGATGCAGCTGTGGCTCCGGTGCGATGCCCATCCCCCTAGCTAACCCGAAAAGGTGGGTTAATCCGGGGATACCCGCCAAAAACCCCTTTTCAGGAGCGGGTCTGGCCGTCTCCCCACACGACGTATCGGGTCGAGGTCAGCTCCCGGAGGCCCATCGGCCCCCGGGCGTGCAACTTCTGGGTGGAGATGCCTATCTCGGCGCCGTATCCGAACTCGGCGCCGTCGGAGAACCTCGTCGAGGCGTTGACGAAGATCGAACCAGAGTCGACCTCGGTGGCGAAACGGCGGGCGGCGGTGAGGTCCTCGGTAACTATCGCTTCGGCGTTAGACGTACCGAAGCGGCCGATGTGAGCGATCGCGTCGTCAAGAGAGTCGACCACCTTGACGGCGATGACGAGATCCAGGAACTCCGTCGACCAGTCGGCGTCGGTGGCGCGGATCGCTTCGGGCCATGCTGCTTGCGCCCTCTCGTCGGCGCGGATCTCGACCCCCGCTCCGGCGAGCGCGGCGAGCATCTCCGACAACCACTTGTCCGCGAGCTCGGCATGTACGAGGAGCGTTTCCGCTGCATTGCAGACGCTGGGGCGTTGAGTCTTCGCATTCAGCACGATCGAAGTGGCCATGACGAGGTCGGCAGCGCGGTCGACGTAGACATGGCAGTTCCCATCGCCGTCGATGATGTACGGCACCGTTGCGTTCTCTTCGATCGAGCGGATCAGCTCGGCACCGCCCCGGGGGACGAGGAGATCGATCTTGCCCTTAGCCTGCATCAACTCCGTCGCCGTGGCTCTCCCGGGATCAGGGATGAGTTGGATCGCATCGGGCGGGATCCCGGTCGCGTCCGCTGAGCGCGTCAACGTCGCGACGATCGCACGATTCGACTCGATCGCCGTCGAAGAACCTCGTAGCACGCATGCATTCCCGGACTTCAGACAAAGGCCTGCGACATCGGCTGTCACGTTCGGGCGGGCCTCATAGATGACCGCGACAACACCGAGCGGAGCGCGGACCCGTTCGATCAGGAGCCCGTTCGGCCGACGCCAGCCCTCGACGACTTCCCCTACCGGGTCCGGTTGAGCCGCGACGGCCCTCAAACCCGCGGCCATCGATGCGAGACGTCCTTCCGTAAGACGCAACCTGTCGATCAAGGTGGCCGAGACGCCGTCGTTCTTCGCATTGTCGACATCGGTCGCGTTGGCCATAGCGAGGTCGGCGTAGTCCGCCTCTAGCGCATCGGCCATAGCAATGAGTGCGCGGTCCTTGACCTCGGCGGACAAGCGGGCGACGTGAGGCGCGGCTGCGGCGGCCCTGTCACAGATCTCGGCAACCGAGCTCATTCAGTTTCCGTCCCTTCGAGGACCATGAGCTCGTCCCTGTGGATCACTTCACGACGCGCCAACTCTGAGGTCCGGCTCCCGCGAGCTTCGCTCAGCTCGTCAGATGAGTAGCGTACCAACCCCCGCGCAAAGACCCCTCCCGCGCGCACTGCGACATCGACGGTGTCCCCCGGAGCGAACCTGCCTTCAACAGCGACGACCCCGACGGGCAGGAGACTCGTTTTGCGGAGGACGACGGCGGCGCGCGCTCCGTCATCGACGACAACGGTGCCCTTAGGCGGTTGGGCGAAGGCGATCCACAGCCTGCGCGCCGAGGTGTGATGCGGATGGGGATGGAAGTATGTCCCGATGCGCTCGCCGCGGGCGATGCGTGGGATGACGTCCGGCTCGGACGCGCCGGCGACGACCACACCGGCTCCGGAAAAGGTCGCTACCCACGCGGCGGCAATCTTCGACGACATCCCGCCGCTTCCGAGCTCCGAGCCGCTGTTGCCGGCGATCTTCTCGAGCTCTGGGGTGATGCGATCCACCTCGTCGATCACCGGCGCGTCCGGGTCCTTCCGAGGATCGACGGAGTGAACCCCGCGCGCATCGGTGAGGAGCAACAAGAGCTTGGCACGTCCGAGATTGGCGACCAAGGCAGCCAGCCGGTCGTTATCACCGAACCTGATCTCGTCAACCGCAACCGTGTCGTTCTCGTTGACGATCGGCAACACGCCAAGCGCGAGGAGGCGGTCGAGTGTGTTGCGCGCGTTGAGGTATTGCCCCCGGTGCATGAAGTCATAGCGTGTCAACAACAGTTGCGCCGCAGTGACGTCCTTGCCTGCGAACGCCCGCGCGTAGAGCTGGAGAAGGATGCCCTGGCCGACCGCAGCCGCGGCCTGAAGAGTGGGGATGTCGGTGGGGCGAACAGTTAAGCCGAGCGGTCGTAGGCCTGCCGCGATCGCCCCGGAGGAGACGAGCACGACCTCGATGTCTTCGGCGCGTGCGGCTTGTATCCCGTCGACGAGCGTGGCGATCCTTTGATCGTCGGGCTCGCCGTCAGGACCGGCAAGCGAGCTCGTGCCGATCTTGAGAACGAGGCGATCCTTGGGGCCCAGGACAGGACGGGTCACTCGGGTGCATCCTCAGCCTCGGGATCGAAATCGAAATCGACGGTTTCGATGCGTACCTCATCGCCCTTGACTGCGCCTGCTTCGATCAAAGCGCGCTCGACGCCCATCGAGATCAGCCGTCGCTGCAACCTCTGAACGGCCTCCTCGCTCTCGAGGTTGGTGGTGGCCACCGCGCGCTCCGGCTGCCGGCCCCGGACGCGCCAGGCGTCGTCCTCGCGCTCGACGCGGACGGGGTCCTCGCGCACGATGTGGCGCACGTAGCCCACCGCCGGCGGGGCCGCGGCGCGCGCCTCATCGATCCCTCGCTCGAGCACCTCGAGCAGCTCGTCGATGCCCTCTCCCGTCACCGCCGAGATCGGAAGGGCTTCGGGCACCCGGGCATGGATGTCGTCGAGACGCTCGCGCGCGACGTCAATCTTGGATGCGACGACGACGCGCGGGCGCTTCGCAAGCTCCGGATCGAAAGCCTCGAGCTCGCGTGCAAGGACCTCGACATCGAGTGATGGGTCACGGTCTGTCGCGGCGAGGTCCACAAGGAAGACGAGGACGGCGGCTCGCCGAACATGTCTAAGGAACTGATGACCGAGACCCTTGCCTTCGGACGCGCCGGGCAACAGACCTGGGATGTCCGCGACGACGAAGTTCCCCGACGACGTCTTCACCACTCCGAGATTCGGGGTCAGGGTCGTGAATGGGTAATCGGCGATCTTCGGGCGCGCCGCGGATATGCGCGAGATAAGCGTGGATTTCCCGGCATTCGGGAACCCAACCAGGCCTGCGTCGGCGAGCAGCCGAAGCTCGAGGCGGAGTTTGCGCTGCTCCCCCGGCTCACCCTTCTCCGCGAAGTCCGGGGCACGTCGCGTCGCAGTTGCGAATCGAGCGTTGCCTTTGCCGCCACGTCCTCCGCGTGCTGCCACAAGCTCATCACCCGGGTTCGCCAGATCAGCGATGAGGACATCTCCTTCGTGGATAACCGTTCCCGGCGGCAGCAGAACCAGCCGGTCTTCGCCACTCCCGCCGGAACGGCGATCGCCACTGCCGGGCGTGCCCTTCGTAGCCTTGATGTGTGGACGGTCACGCAGGTCGAGCAAGGTCGCGATCGATGCGTCGGCACGGAAGATGACGCTGCCGCCGTCGCCCCCATCACCTCCGTCGGGACCGCCCTTGGGCTTGTACGGCTCGCGGTGCCAGGACACGACTCCGTCGCCGCCCGCGCCCGCGATAACCGTGACGGTGGTCTCGTCGATGAAGGACATCTGATTAGAGATTGGGGCGGATACGCCCCGCGCGCCGGTCTAGAGGACCGAGACGACCTTCCGGCCGCCCTTGCGGTGGAAGGTCACTTTGCCCGCGGCCGTAGCGAAGAGTGTGTCATCGCCACCCTTCCCCACGTTGGTGCCCGGGTGCCAGCGCGTGCCGCGCTGACGCACGATGATCATCCCCGGCTTGACCTCTTGGCCACCGAACAGCTTCACGCCGAGACGCTGTGCCTCGGAGTCGCGGCCGTTCCTGGAGGATGCAGCACCCTTCTTGTGTGCCATGTCGCGTCGTCCTTGTTAGAGCTTGATGTCGTCGATACGGATCGTCGTGTACTTCTGACGATGTCCGGTATGCCTACGGTAGCCAGTCTTGTTCTTGTACTTGTACACGTGGATCTTCGGGCCCTTGGCGTCCCCCACGATGCTGGCCGTAACGGTCACGGCTGCAAGCTCCGAGGGAGAGGTCCGCGATCCCCCGTCATCGTCGATCAGGAGGAGTGGCTGGAAGGACAGCGGGGTCGTCGCATCGTTGATGCGCTCGACCTCGATGACATCGCCCTTGGCGACCTTGTGCTGCTTCCCACCCGCGCGGATGATTGCGTACATACCTTTTTCCCTGGTTGTGCCCCAAGAGGGGCTCGAACTGAGACCGAAGCAGGATACCAGGGGTTAGTCGATGTCGTGGATGACGATGCCTCTGCCCTCGCAGGTCGGGCATGGGTCCGAGAACGCCTCCACGATGCCCGCGGAGACGTTCTTCCTCGTCATCTGCACCAGCCCCAGCGGCGAGATATCGAACACCTGGGTCCTCGTGCGGTCCTGCTCGAGGGCACGGCGGAACGTCTGGATGACCTCCTCACGGTTCGAGAGGTCCTCCATATCGATGAAGTCGATGACGATGATCCCGCCGATATCCCGCAGTCTCAGCTGACGTGAGACCTCGACGGCAGCCTCCTTGTTGGTTCGGAATACGGTCTCTTCGAGGTTCGACTTGCCCACGAACTTGCCGGTATTGACGTCGATGACAGTCATCGCTTCGGTGCGGTCGATGACGAGGTGCCCTCCGGACGGCAACCACACCCTCCGGTCCAGAGACTTGCGGATCTGCTCGGAGATCCGGAAGTCCTCGAAAAGGGGCAGCTCTCCTTCGTAGATCTCCACCCTCGAGTCGAGGTCGGGACTGGTCGATCGGACGTAGTCGCGGATCGTTTCGGCGAGTCCTTCGTCGTCGACGATGCATCGCGTCACGTCACGGTTGAAGAGGTCACGGATGACGCGCAGCTCGAGCTCGGGTTCGGTGTACAGGAGCGCTGGTGCCTTCGAGCGCGCCGCTTTGGCATCGATCTCGCTCCACAGCTCCAATAGACGCTCGAGATCACGTTCGATGTCTGATCGGCTCGCACCCTCCGCAGCCGTCCTGACGATCAGGCCATGGTCGGCCGGACGGATGGACTGTGCGATGTCGCGCAAGCGCGTGCGCTCCGAGTCGGAGAGCCTGCGCGAGACCCCGAGCGAGCGTGCCCTCGGCACGAGCACCAGATGTCGCCCGGCGATCGAAACCAGCGCGGTGAGACGCGGGCCCTTCGAGCGCATCGGATCCTTCGTGACCTGAACGAGGATCGGCTGCCCCGCCTTGAGGACGGTCTCGATCCTCGGGACCTCGTCACCCTCGTCACCGGCGATGCCGACCTCGCCGGCATAGAGCACGCCGTTGCGGCTCTCGCCGATGTCGACGAACGACGCCTCCATCCCCGGGAGGACGTTCTGGACGCGCCCCAGATAGACGTTGCCCGCGATGGAGCGGTCCTCATCGCCGGTTACGTAGTGCTCGACGACCTGGTCCTGTTCGAGCACCGCAACCTGTGTGCCCTCTGAATCGGCGTGGACGAGCATGACGCGGTCGGCGCTACGCGCCGGACGGGGGCTGCGCCGGCGTGGACCCCGACGTCGCGTGCGGGTCGAGGACGTCGAGGGCGCCTCCTCGGAGGACTCACCCTGAACCGCTGCCCGCCCCCGCTCCTTCGAGCGCGCGGGGGGCTGCTCGGCGCGCTGCGTGGATTCGGCGCGCTCCGTGCCGATCCCCGGTTCGCTCCGCGGCCGGTTGCCGCCGCGCCTGCGTGGTCTCGATCGACCGGATGAAGACGCGGCTGTCTCGGACGGGGCCGCGTCGGCGCCCGGCAGGTCTGACGCCTTCTCTCGCTTGCGCGGTGTGGAGTCAGACATCAGACATACCGCCGCATGTGGATGTTGAGAAGAAGTCCGACCGCGATGAAGTTCGTGATCAAGCTCGATCCTCCGTAAGAGATGAACGGGAGCGGAACACCTGTGATCGGCATGATGCCCATCGTCATACCGATGTTGACGAAAACCTGGAACGCCCAGAACGCGGCGATGCCAGAGGCTACAAGGGTGCCGTACATGTCGCGCGCCATCGCGGCGATGCGGAGTGCCCGCCAGATCAGGAATGCGAGCAATGCCAGGAGGGTGGCCGACCCCAAGAAACCGAGTTGCTCACCCACCGCCGTGAAGATGAAGTCGGTGTGTTGCTCGGGGACGAAGTCCAGAGAGGTCTGTGTGTTCTTACCCTCCAGACCTTTCCCCGTCATCCCCCCGGACCCGATCGTGATCTTCGACTGAGTGACGTTGTAGCCAACGGACTGGACATCGGGGTTCGGATCGAGGAAGACCGTCAGGCGATCGAGTTGGTAGTCCTTCAACAGCCCTGCCTGGAAGATGAACGCGACGGCAGCCATGCCGAGCGCGGCGAGGGCAACGAGGTGGCGGATCTTGGTACCCGCCATGAAGAGCAAGGCCGCCCCGATGACTACGAACACGATCATCGTCCCGAGGTCAGGCTCAAGGTAGATGAGAGCACCCGGGACGAGAACCATCGCGATGGCGATGACCACATCCACGAGGCCGATCTCGCCCCTCTTGCTGGCCAAGAAAGCCGATAACGTCAGGATGAGCGCGATCTTCGCGAGCTCCGACGGCTGCAGCTGGTACGCGCCGATGTTTATCCAGCGTCGGGCTCCTGCTTGCACGTGCCCGAGCGGCGTAAGCACGAGGACGAGCGCGAGAACGGTGCCGCCGTAGATCATCGGCGCCACGCCTTTGATCCAGCGATAGTCGAAGAACGTCAGCGCGGTGAGAACCACGAGTCCAACCGCTAGCGATATCAGCTGGCGCTTCAGGAAGAACCCCGGGTCGAGGTCGGCCTCCAGCTGTTTGTGAACGGTCGCGGAATAGACCATCAGCGCGCCGTAGGACACGAGCGCGAGCGTCAGCAGTAGCAAGATCGGGTCGAGGTGCCTGATCGGAGCTTTGCGCGCCATGCGCGCCGCGATCGGCTGCCCCCCGATCTTGTCGACCGCCTCGCCGAAGATCCCTTCCATGACCATCAGCCGGACTCGTCGTGGCTCAGTTGGACGCTCAGGCTCTCGTCCAATCCGAAGATGGCTTCGAAGATCTGACGCGCGATCGGGGCCGCGCTTTCGCCACCGTGCCCAGCCTTCTCGAGGTAGACCGCGACGGTGTACTCGGGAGATTCCGTGGGTCCGTAGGACACGAACCAGGCGTCTTGAAGATCGGTCTCACCCAGCTCGGAGGTACCGGTCTTGCCCGCGACGCGGAACTCGTTCAGCGGAAAGCCGGCAAACGCCGGGCGCCCGGTTCCGTTGACGCCCCCGACCACGAGCTCGAGCCCGTCCTGGATGACCTCGATCTCCGACGGCTCGAGAGGAAGGCGAGCGGCACTCTTTGGCGAGTACTCGCGCACGATCTCGCGCTTGCCCTCGGGGGTGATGTTCTCCAACCTCCACGCGACGCGCGGCACCATGACACTTCCCTCGTTCGCGATCGCGGCGTAAGTCACGGCCATCTGGAGCGGTGTGGTGATGACGTCGCCCTGTCCGATCGACATGTTCACGGTGTAGCCGGGGAGCCATCCGAGCGCGCAGGTCGGTCCTTCTAGATGTTTGGTCGCTTCGTATTCCTCTTTGCACCATTCCTCGTCGGGCACGCGTCCTGAGGCCTCGTAGGGGAGATCGATCCCCGTCGTATGTCCCATCCCCGCCGTGCGGGCGTAGTCCTGGAACCGCTCGGTTCCATCGCCGTCGGTGAAGTTGTTAGCCTCGGGCCCGAAGGCATCCTCCATCCGCCACCCGAGCTCGTAATAGAACGTGTCGCACGATTGCTCGAGGGATTCGGCGAAGCCCATGAAGCCAAGGTCCAGGGAGGTCCAGTTGCGGAACGTAACGGCCCCCGGCATCCCCTCGGGGGGATAGACCGCCGATCCCGGGCAATCGAGCGTCGTCGTGTAATCGGCCACACCCGTCGCCATCGCGGCGCCTGCGGTGACCACTTTGTACGTGGACGCCGGCTGCCGTTGGGCCTGGATCGCGCGGTTCAGGAACGCGTCATCGTCGGGATCGTTGATCGTCGAAGCACCGAGCGCTCGGTTCTCCTTGATGCTGAGCCCGTCGGCCAGAACCGTAGGGTCGTATGTCGGCCAACTCGCCATCGCAAGAACCTCGCCCGTCGAAGGATGGAGAACGACGGCCGCTCCCGCCGGTGCCTGGAATCCCGCGCCCTGAGCGGCGCGTACGCCATTCTCGAGAGCCTCTTCCACGATCCGCTGGATCTTGATGTCGATGGACAGCTGCACGTCGCGCCCCGGTTGCTGCTCCTGCTTCAAGATCGGCGGGCCCACGAGGTCGTTGGAAGAGTTGACGACCACCTTCTCTATCTGAGGCCGGCCGCGCAGATAGCGATCGTAGGTGCGCTCGATCCCGAGCTTGCCGACGATGTCCCCAGGCTCGTAAGCCGGCCGCACGCCCAGGAAGAAATCCGACTCGAGCTCGATCTCTGAGATCTCACCGACGTAGCCCAAGATGTGAGCGGCGACCGGCCCCTCCGGATAGACCCTCACCGGCAGCCTTTCGGCATCGACTCCCGGGAAGTCCTCTTGGTTCTCGCGGATGTAGATCGTCTTGAGCTCGGGGACGTCGTACGCGACAGCAACCGGCTTGTACGGCGAAACGGTGGCGTCGTTGAGCTCCTCTTGGAGCTCGAAGATGGGAATGTCGAGGAGGTCGGACAACCTCGCGATCACGATGTCCTCTTCCGAGGGCAACTGAAAGACGGCGCGATCGACCGTGACCGCCAACGACTTCCGACTAGAGACCAGGACGACACCGTTGCGGTCGAGGATGCGGCCGCGCGGGGGCTCCGAGTAAGTGAAGCGCACCCGGTTCTCCTTCGCGAGAGCCCTGAAGTCATCGGCCGAGAGCACTTGAAGGAACCACAAACGAGAGAACAGCGCGATGAAGGCCGCAACGATCACAAGCGTGAAAACGGCAAGGCGAAGGACCATGCGGTCGAGACCTGCATTGACGGATCCGGCCGTCACCGGGGACTTCTTGGCTCCCCGCTTACCGGGCCACCGCTTGCCTGAGTTGCCGTTACCGTCCCTCACCATCGATGCACCTTCTCGGGCCTGAAGCGATCTGCGATCCGCCGCAGCAGCGGGAACGCGAAAGGCATCAACAACGTGTTGTACAGGACCACCAGGCCAACGACGCGCAACGTGAACGAGATGCTCACCCAGGGCTCACCGAACATGATCGCGAGCAGTGCGTACCCTGCCTCGGCCGCTGCAGAGGCAGCTGCAACCGCGCCCACGGGTGCCCAGACCGACTGCTGAGGCGCGTACTGCCTCAGATTGCCGACGCTGAACCCGACGAGCGTATAGACGAGAGCGGTCAGTCCGACGATCGACTGCGGGAGGAGAAGATCCTGGAGGAGACCGCTCATGAAGCCGGTCGCGACCCCCACTCGCTCACCGTCGAGGTAAGCCAGGCTCACGACTACGACGAGGGTGAGCTGCGGGATCACCCCCAGCACAGTGGTCTTCACCAGAAGCGTCGACTGCACCACGAGCGCCATGATGACGATCGCGGTGATCGCAGCCATCCTCTGGATGCCGGTTTCGGCGAAAAACCCGCTCCGGATAGGGTCTTTCACGGCGATCGCCATCGTCCCCTTCCCGCACTCGTCATTTCTTCTCCTGCAGACTGATCTGCTTGCCGGTATCGGTGAGGACCAGCACGAAGTCGAGCGCAGTGAAGTCGACGAATGGATCGACCTCGATCTCTCGCTCCAAGGCGCGTGGGTCCTCGCTGACCTCCGTCACAACCCCGATGGGGATCCCCGCGGGGAAGATGCCCTCGTCGTACCCCGCGGTGATCACGCGATCGCCCTCCGAAACCTCGGCGTTAGGACCGATGAGCTCTAACGACAGGTTCTCACTGGCTCCGTTCCCATCCACTTCGCCCGTGTCGCGTCCTCCCTCAACTCGTGCCGCCGCGGCCGCACGAGGATCGATCAACAATCTGATCGTTGCCGTGTGCTCCCCCGCTCCGATGACCTTGCCGACGAGGCCGTCCGGGTTGACCACCGCCATGTCCGGCAGGATGCCGTCGGCCCTCCCTTTGTCGATGAAGATCGCCCACTGATAGTTGCCGGGAGCGCGTCCGATCATTTCCGCCTGCACCGTTTCCATCGATGCGTATGACTCGCGCAGATCCATGAGGTCGCGCAACCGCTGGTTCTCTCCGATCAACGCCTCTGCTTGTTCGATCTCGGATCTCAACTGACCCAGCTCCGCTTCGAGCTCGTTGTTCGTCGAACGAAGGTCACCTAGCTCGCCGATCGACGAGAAGAAGTCGCCCACGGGTCTGAAGACCGCCGTGAAGCCCCTCTGGATAGGGGCCACGATCGCGGTCGAGATGTCCTTGGCTCTGCCTAGAGCTCCGTCACCGCCCTGACGGAAGTCCAGGGTGATGACCAAGATGGACAAAGCGAGAAAGACGAGGAGCAGCAACCGTCCTCGCCCCGTGCGGCGAAACATCGAGTATCAAGACCTCTTCAGCTTGAAAATGTGGGGCAACCAGCGGGTCGCCCTGCCGAACCACCCTACCCTCGGGTTCTCGTTTCCGCAGGTGAGAGGCCCCTGACCTGGGGTTTTAGTGGCGGGTGGAGCTGATGAGAACCCGGCGCAGGGCCTCGAACTCCTCGAGACATTTGCCCGAGCCGATGGCAACCGCGAACAGCGGATCCTCCGCGATGTGGATCGGCATACCGGTCTCGTGCTTCAAACGCTCGTCGAGACCCTTCAACATCGAACCGCCGCCGGCGAGGACGATGCCCTTGTCCATGATGTCTGACGCGAGCTCCGGAGGCGTCTTGTCGAGCGTGTTCTTGACCGCGTCGACGATCGCGTTGACGGGCTCTTCGATCGCGCGCCGGATCTCTTCGGCCGACACGATGATCGTCTTCGGCAATCCCGTGACGAGGTCCCGGCCGCGGATCTCGGCTTGAGGCTCGTCGGGCATCGGGAATGCGGACGCGACCGCCATCTTGATCTCCTCGGCCGTGCGCTCCCCGAGCATCAGGGAGTACTCCTTCTTGATGTAGTTGATGATGGATTCATCGAGCTCGTCGCCACCGATGCGGATGGATTGACTCGTAACGATGCCGCCGAGCGAGACGACCGCGACCTCAGTCGTGCCGCCGCCGATGTCGACGACCATGTTCCCCGTCGGTTCGTGCACGGGTAGACCGGCGCCGATCGCGGCTGCCATCGGCTCTTCGATGATGAATGCGCTACGCGCCCCCGCGGAGATGGTTGCTTCTTCGACGGCACGCTGCTCGACGCCCGTGATGCCGGACGGGACACAAACGACGACACGGGGCTTTGCGAGCCACGACCGCTTGTGCACCTTCTGGATGAAATAGCGAAGCATCTTCTCGGTGACGTCGAAGTCGGCGATAACGCCGTCCTTAAGGGGCCGGATCGCAACGATATGGGCAGGCGTGCGGCCGATCATGCGCTTGGCTTCCGAGCCGACGGCCAGGATGGCGCCCGACTTGGTGTTGATAGCGACGACCGACGGTTCGTTCAACACGATCCCCCGCCCACGGACGTAGACGAGGGTGTTGGCCGTCCCAAGGTCCACGGCCATATCGCGGCCGATCATCTGGAACATGCTCTCCATACGGTGCTCCCTTGTGCCCTAAAGGCTGAAGTTGGAATTGTTAAGTAGTGGGAGACTAGCCGAAAAAGAGATTGACCTCTCTCTCGGCCGATTCTGGCGAGTCCGACCCGTGCACGATGTTCTCGGTAATTACACTTGCGAAATCCCCGCGGACCGAACCTGGAGCCGCCTCCACGGGATTGGTCGCGCCCATCAGAGAGCGCATCCCGGCGACCGCATCGGCGCCTTCGACCACCATCGCGACGACGGGCCCCGACGTGATGAATTCGACGAGCTCCCCGAAGAACGGCTTCTCGGAATGCTCTGCGTAGTGCTTCTTAGCGAGTGATTCGTCGATCGTGAAGAGCTTCATCTCGCGTATCTCGTAGCCCTTGCGCTCGATGCGCGATACGACCTCGCCCACGAGACGCCTCTTTACACCGTCGGGCTTGACCATGATGAACGTCCTCTGGATATCGGGCATGGGTAGAACCCCTTCCTTCCTCGGCTTGCCGGGATCAGTGCTGGGTTAGATCTGAGTCCACGGGCCGCGAACCCGCGGGGATGCTTCCTAACAGATGGAGACGTGCTTCTCCGACGACATAGTGGGACCCGGTGACACAGATGAGATCACCTTCCCCCGAGACGGCGATCGCCTCATCTACGGCTTCCGTGACGTCTTCGAAGACGTATGCATCGGGATCGAGCTCGCGTGCTGCTTCTAAGAGCACCGTCGGATCCGCACTACGCGCGCTCCGTGCCCGCGTCCACAGTAGCTTCGCCGGAACGCGCGCCATCTCGGCGATCATCCCCGTGTGCTCCTTGTCGGCGAGGAAACCCGCGACGAAGATGACGCGGTCGAACGCGAACGCTTCGAGTAGTGCAGTGATCAGCGCAGACATCCCCTCCGGGTTGTGAGCGACATCGAGGATGACGGGAACCCCACCAGCCGCTCCGGGAATGGTTTCGATGCGGCCGTGTGCGAACGCGGTACCGAGTCCCTGTGCGACAACGTCGGGCGCGAGCTCCTGCGCGGGGATGAAACGCGTCACCGCCTCCAGCGCGGCCGCGGCATTCACACCTTGATGCCCGCCATGCAGCGAAAGGAAGCTGCCTTCGTACGTCCGTCGATGCGTGCGCAACGAGAGGTACCGGCCTCCGAACGCGACGCGGTTCTCTGCGACATCGAAGTCTCTGCCGATCAGAGAAACGTCACTGCCGGCGTCCGACGCGGCCGCGAGGATCGTCTCGGCGAGTGCGGGCATGCGCTCCGCCACCACTAAGACTCCCCCGGACTTCGCTATCCCCGCTTTCTCGCGAGCGACCCCGTGCTTATCGGTCCCTAGTAGATCCGCGTGGTCGGAACCGATGTTGGTAAGGATCCCAACCGATGCGTCGACGACGTTCGTCGCATCCCAGCGTCCACCGAGGCCCGCTTCGACGACGGCAGCCTGCACAGGAGCTTCCGAGGCCCAGAGGAAGAACATCGCCGTGAGCACTTCGAAGTAGCTGAGTGACTCACCGAGCGTTGATTCGACAAGGGCGAGGAAGGGTGCCAGGTGGTCGTAAACCTCGCCGAATGCATCTTCGGTGATGGGATCGCCGTTCAGGGACAGACGCTCTCGCACCGACATGAGGTGGGGCGATGTGAAGGTAGCCACGGACAGACCGGCAGCGTTCAGCAGCGAAGTCGCAATCCGTGCGGTGGACGACTTTCCGTTGGTCCCAGCGATCTGTATCGCCGGAACGCGTCGCTCAGGATGGTCAAGAGCTTCACAGATGGCCTCGATGCGATGGAGAGAGGGCTTGAGCGACTTCATGGCGTCCACCCCAAGCGCGTCGAGATGCGCCGAAGCCTCGGCCCAGCTCACGCCATCACTCCGCTGGTTTCTCGGGGGCCTCGCCCAGTTGCACATCCGTCTCGAGGTCGGCGAGCTCGAGGGCAGGCTTCAGTTCGTAGGCCGCGATGTTGCCCGCGGCCGACAGATCGTCGATCCCCCGCGCGACCAAGTCGAGGGCCGCCTGTGGCCCGCTCACCTCGAGGTGGTCGACCGGCCATCTGATCGAGACCGACGCCTCCGACTTTGTCCGCCGGACACTCGTAAGCACCTTCACGACGGCTTCGAACGTGCCGTCGTCGGAGACATCGGCGAGCTCTTCGACGGACGGCCAGCGCTCGAGGTGGATCGACGACGGCGAAGTACGGATGGAGTTCCACACCTCCTCGGTAACGAAGGGAACAAACGGCGCAAAGAGTCTGAGGATGATGTTGTGCGCAGCGCGCAATGTGCCGAGCGCCGAGGGATCACCCGCGTACGCTCTGGTTTTGCTCAGCTCAAGATAGTTGTCTGTGAAGTCGCTCCAGAACCACGCCTCGATCGTCTCCAGCGCGAGCGCGTGGTTCCAGGCCTCCCACGCGTCTGTGGCGCGCGCGATAACAACGCGCAGACGTGCTAGCAGTGCGACGTCGACGGGATGTGTTGTGGCACCGGACTCACCCTCGAATCCCAAGACGAGGCGCGACGCGTTACGGATCTTGGTGACGAGACGTTTGCCCTCTCGGAACACGTTGGGGTCAGCCGTCGCGTCGAGACCGAGGCGCGCACTCGCGGCCCAGTACCGCACGCCGTCTGAACCGAATTCATCGAGCACCGCGGTCGGTAGCACGACGTTCCCTTTGGACTTCGACATCTTCTTGCGGTCTGGATCGAGCACGAACCCCGAGATCGCCGCGTGACGCCAGGGAACCGATCCGTCTTCGAGGTAAGACCTCGTGATCGTGACGAACGCCCAAGTGCGGATGATGTCGTGCGCTTGGGGGCGAAGGTCGGTCGGGTACACCTTGTCGTGTCGCTCAGGGTCGCCTGGCCATCCCGACGGGATCCTCGGCGTCAAAGCGGAAGTCGCCCATGTATCGAAGACGTCTGGATCCCCGGCGAACCCATCCGGCTGACCGCGCTGATCGCTCGTGTAACCCGGCGGCGCGTCCGATGAGGGGTCGATCGGAAGGTCTTCCTTGCGAGGCAGCAACACCCTTCCGTAGTCGATCTGACCCTCGGCATCGATCGCATACCAGACCGGGATCGGCACGCCGAAGTAGCGCTGGCGGCTAACGCACCAGTCCTGGTTCAAACCCTCGACCCAGTCCTCGTAACGCTTCTGGAACATCGCGGGATGCCACTCGATCTTCCGGCCTTGTTCGATCAGCTCTCGCTTGCGGTTCATGACAGGGATAAACCACTGCCGGCTCAACACGAACTCGAGCGGGCGGTCCCCTTTCTCGAAGAACTTGACGGGGCGGCGGATCTTCTCGGGCTCGCCTGCGATCGCGCCCGATCCCTCCAGCATCTCCACGACGGTGCGCCGAGCGCGCTCGACCGGAAGCCCAACGAGTTTGTCGTAGTGGGTCTGAGCAGCATCGGCTTGAACGGTCGTCCACGGCGCCGCACCCCACTCGGCTGCGAGGATCCGGCCGTCACGCCCGATGACTTCGCGCGGCGGCACATCGAGCTGACGCCACCACTCGATGTCGGTCATGTCGCCGAACGTGCAGACCATCAGGATCCCGGTGCCTTTCTCGGGCTCCGCCTTCTCGTCGGCGACGATCGGCACCGGCGCGTGGAACAGGGGCGTGATTGCGTTCTTGCCGAAAAGATGTTTATAGCGCTCATCGTCGGGGTGAGCGACGACGGCGATGCAGCCCGGCAGCAGCTCGGGACGAGTCGTGGCGATGACGAAATCTCCACCGTCCTCGACCCCGAATCGGATCTTGTGGAAGTCGCTGTCCTTCTCGCGGTCTTCGACCTCAGCCTGTGCGACAGCAGATTGAAAATCGATGTCCCACATCGTGGGGGCGAATCGGTGGACGACCTCGCCCTTGTCGAGAAGGTTGAGAAACGACAGTTGGCTCACGTAGCGCGAGCGCTCGTCGATGGTTGCGTACATCTCGTTCCAGTCACACGAGAGTCCCAGACGTTGGAAGAGGTCCAGGAACTTCTGCTCGTCCTCTTCTACGACCCGGCCACACAGCTCGATGAAGTTCGGTCGCGAAACAGAGATGACGTCGCCTTTGCGACCGAACTCGAGAGCGAGATCGGGGTCGTAGGGCAGCCTCGGATCGCACCTCACGCTGAAGACGTTCTGGACGCGTCGCTCGGTCGGCAGTCCGTTGTCGTCCCAGCCCATGGGGTAGTAGGTGTTAAAGCCACGCATCCGCTTGTAACGGACGACGAGATCGGTGTGCGTGTAGCTCAGCACATGGCCGATGTGCAGCGACCCGCTGACTGTCGGGGGCGGCGTATCCACGACGAAGGTCTCGTCCCGACCCCGGGTCGGGTCGTAACGGTAAACGCCGGAATCAAGCCAATAGGCGCGCCAGCGCTCCTCGAGCTCGCGGAGGTCCCCTGTCTTCTTGCTCACCGCCAGAGGTTATAGGTCGAGGAGGAAGTGGTGACTCGAGATGATGTAGCCCTCCCGCAGATAGAAGCCGTGCGCGCGGAAACGCTGGACGCCGGAATCCAGTTGGACCACCGTGCATCCCTCGGAACGCGCCAGCTCGACGAGGTGATCGTTGAGAGCCTTGCCGTAAGACTTCGAGCGATGCGTCGACGAGGTCACGAGGTCGTCGATGTACATGTGGGTCCCGTGGAGGAGGTTCGTCAGTACACGGAACCCCGCAGCAGCGCGGCACTCGTCACCCTCGAACAACGCGGCGATCCGGTACCCGCCTGTACGCGCCCCTGTCTCGAACCTCTGACGGAACACTTCCTCCGATAGCTCCGTTCGGAGCTCACGCATCACCGGATAGACGAGCGCAAGGCGCTCGTCGCCGGGCGCGAGCTCGACGATGTTCGGCAAAGGAAGCGGTTAGGCCGAGCGCTCTCCGCGCGCTGGGCGCTCGGTGCGCTCCTTGGTCCGCGGGACGAGCGTTGGATTGACCCGCTCGAGCACCACCTCGCGGGTGATCACGCACTTTCCGACATCCTCGCGACTCGGAAGGTCGTACATCACGTTGAGCAGAACCTCTTCGAGGATCGCTCGCAGGCCACGCGCGCCCGTACCGCGCAGCATCGACTGCTCGGCGACAGCTTCGAGCGCGTCGTCGGTGAAGTCGAGCTCGACACCGTCGAAGTCGAAGAACTTCTGGTACTGACGGATCAATGCGTTCTTGGGCTCGGTCAAGATCTTGACGAGCGCCTCACGGTCGAGGTTGTGGACATGTGTGATCACCGGCAGACGGCCGATGAACTCAGGGATCAACCCATACTTCAGCAGGTCTTCAGGGAGGACGTGCTCGAGGATCGTTCCGAGATCCTTCTCTTCCATCTTGCGGACGTCGGCACCGAAGCCGATGCCCTTGCGTCCGATGCGGTTCTCGATGATGCGCTCGAGACCCGCGAACGCTCCACCACAGATGAACAGCACGTTGGTGGTGTCGATCTGGATGAACTCTTGATGGGGGTGCTTACGCCCACCCTGCGGGGGAACGCTCGCGGTAGTGCCTTCGAGGATCTTGAGGAGCGCCTGCTGGACGCCCTCGCCCGAGACGTCACGCGTGATCGACGGGTTCTCGCTCTTGCGGGCGATCTTGTCGACCTCGTCGATGTAGATGATGCCGGTCTCGGCACGCTTGACGTCGTAGTCGGCAGCCTGGATCAGCTTCAAGAGGATGTTCTCGACGTCCTCACCGACGTAACCAGCTTCGGTAAGTGCGGTTGCGTCAGCGATCGCGAACGGGACGTTGAGCATGCGGGCGAGCGTCTGAGCGAGAAGGGTCTTGCCGCAGCCGGTCGGACCGAGAAGAACGATGTTGGACTTTGCGAGCTCGACCTCGCCGTCCGCGGCGGCGCCGACCTGGATGCGCTTGTAGTGGTTGTAGACGGCGACCGAGAGAACCTTCTTGGCCTGCTCCTGCCCGACGATGTAGTCGTTCAGGAACTCGTAGATCTCTTTGGGCTTCGGAAGGTCTTCGAGCTTGAGCTCGGGAGTCTCCGCTAGCTCTTCCTCGATGATCTCGTTACAGAGGTCGATGCACTCGTCGCAGATGTACACGCCTGGTCCGGCGATGAGCTTCTTGACCTGCTTCTGAGATTTCCCGCAGAAAGAGCACTTCAGCAGGTCGCCGCCATCCCCGAACTTAGGCATTGGTTTTCCCCTTACGCCTCTGGCTTCTTCGCCGGAGCGGGTTCGTTCTCGGCTGCGATCAGTCTGCCTGGTTCTCCAGCTAGCAACGCGCCCCCCGCCCGCTCAGCCGCGTTCCGGCTAGTGATGACCTCGTCGATAATACCGTAGGCCTTTGCGTCTTCCGGGTCCATGAAGCGATCCCGGTCGATGTCCTTCTCGACCTGCTCGAATGACTGCCCGGAGTGGAAGGCGATGATCTCGGCCATCCGCTTCCTGAGGGACAGGACCTCCTTCGCGTGGATCTCGATATCCGTCGGAGTCCCTGAGAATCCCGCCGAGCCCTGGTGGATCATCACCTTGGCGTTCGGGAGCGCGTAACGCTTGCCCGCTGCTCCTCCCGCCAGGAGGATCGCGCCCATCGACATCGCCATACCGACGCAGATCGTCGACACATCGGGCTTGATGTACTGCATGGTGTCGTAGATCGCCATGCCGGCGTAGACCATGCCGCCCGGCGAGTTGATGTAGAGGCTGATGTCCTTGTCGGGGTCCTCGGACTCGAGGTGAAGTAGCTGGGCGACGATGAGGTTCGCGATCTGATCGTCGACGGGCGTTCCCAACATCACGATCCGCTCCTTGAGGAGACGGGAGTAGATGTCGAACGCGCGCTCGCCTCGGCTGGTCTGCTCGACCACCATCGGGACGAGGTAGTTGCGGTAGAGCTCTTGCTTATCCAACTATGACCTCCAGTGCGCTACCTCGTAGTCAGTGCGCTAGCCCGTCGTCTGTGGTTCTTCGGCCTCTCTCCCGATGAGATTGACGCTTTCGACGACAAAATCGAGTGCCTTACGTCGCATGATATCGGCTGCCAGTGCGCCCAAACGCCCCCCTGAGACCACCTGCTCGGCAACCTCTTTCGCATCCCTGCCAGTGCGTGCAGCAGCAAGCGCGATCTCGCGTCCGAAATCCTCTTCGGTGACGCCGAATTCCTGCCCACGAGCGATCTCTTCGAGCAGTAGCTCGCCCTTGACCGAGCGGGCAGCCTGCTCGCGGATGTCGCGCCTTATCTCTAGTTCGGTGACGTTTGCCTCGCGCGCGTAGTCGTCCATCGCTATCCCTGCGCCCTGGAGCTCGTGCTCGAAGTGGTGAAGTCGATGCTCGAACTCATCGTCGACAAGCTTGCCCGGGGGCTCGAGATCGGATGCCGCGACCAGCGCGTCCAATGAGCGGACTCGTATCTGCTCCTCGACGAATGAACGCTTCACCTCGGCCAGCCGCTCGGAAATCTGCGCCTTCAGCTCGTCGAGTGAGTCAAGCTCGCCGACCGTCTTGGCGAACTCGTCATCGAGCGCCGGCAGCTTCTTCGCCTTCACCTCCTTGACCAGGACCGTGAAGGAAACCTCCTCGCCGGCAAGCTCGCCCGAGCCGTGCGGAAGCGTGTCGTTGAATTTCAGGATCGCGCCCGGGCGCGCTCCTTCTAACTCCTCGTCCAGTTTCGGAGGGCCCGTGTGTGATCCGACCTCATACAGAAAGTCCGGGGCACTGCCACCTTCGACGAGCTCACCATTTCGATAACCGTTGAGGTCCATCAGCACGACGTCTCCCCGGCGCGCCTCGCGCCCGATCGGCTCGAGCTCTGCGAAACGCTCCCGAAGGCGCTCGAGCTGGTCGTTGATGTCTGAATCCGTCACTTCTGCAGAGGGGACGTCCACGTTTATGGACGGTAGGTCGGGCACGACGACCTCGGGCCGGACATCGACGGTTGCCTCGAAGACGATCGGAGACCCTTCCTCGAAGGTGACAACCTCGATCTCAGGGGGTGCGATGGCCTCGATCGATTCGGCATCGAGCGCCTCGCGGTAGAGGTCGGGTAACGCGTCGCGAAGCGCCTCCTCCCGGATGACTTCGGGACCCACACGCGAGTCGATGATCTGACGAGGGACCTTGCCCTTGCGGAAGCCCGGGACCTTGATGTCCTGGCTCCATTTCTTGTAGGCGGCTGCGAGCGCCGGAGCGAGGGATTCCTCAGGAACCTCGACGCGGAGCTTGACTCGCTCCTTATCGATCGTCTCAACGGTCGTCTGCATGGAGCGTCATCCTATGCGGGGCCCCCGACACGCTTGTCGAGCTAGGTCTGCTTTCCTTTTGGGAAGAATGTGCCGATACAAGGCGTTGTTATCTTTCTAGGCCGTCACGCGAGGGGTGTGGCGGCGTCAATGAGACCGGGGGGGTCCTTTTGCGACGTCTAGTTTGCTCATTACTCATCGCTCTTGTGGTTGCAGGTCTTTCCGCCACCACTGCCACGGCGGAACCCGACAAGAAGAGTCGCTACATCGTCGTACTCCAGGATTCCGTACAGGATCCCGAGGCCGTTGCGCGTGAGCACTCCCGATCGCACGGCGCCAGGCCCGATCATGTCTTCGAGAACATCATCAAGGGCTACTCGGCCGAGATCTCCGAGGGACGGGTCAATGGCCTGGAGCGCGATCCCCGCGTCCTGTACGTAGAGCCCGAGCCGACGGTGAGCATCACGGCCCAGACGCTGCCGACCGGAGTCAACCGCATCGAGGCCGACAAGAACGCGGTCGCAAAGATCGACGGCATCGACGACCGCGTGGACGTCGACATCGCAGTCATCGACACGGGCATCGATCTCGACCATCCCGACCTGAACGTCGTTGCATCGACGAACTGTTCCGTTTCCGGCATCCTCACGACGACGTGTAGCGGGAGCGGCGACGACGACAACGGACACGGCAGTCATGTCGCCGGAACCGCCGCCGCCAAAGACAACTCGATCGGCGTCGTCGGTGTCGCCCCCGGGGCAAGGTTGCACGCCGTGAAGGTCCTCGACGCCACGGGCAACGGGCTCGGCGGCGGAATCATCGCGGGCCTCGATTGGGTCGGCGCGCGCACAAGCACGATCGACGTCGTGAATATGAGTCTCAGCGGGGACGGATACTTCGCGGCCGAGCGCACTGCCATCCAGAGGCTCGTGAATGCCGGCGTCGTGGTCGTGGTCGCGGCCGGTAACGCGAGCCGCGATGTCTATGGAGCCGACGGGGTGTTCGGCAACTCGGACGACACCTCCCCCGCAGCGTTCCCCGAGGCGATGACGATCTCGTCGCTCGCCGATTTCGACGGGATCGCCGGCGGCACGGGTTCCGGAAGCATCAGTGGATCGTGCACCGAAAACCGTGACGACTCGATGTCGTGCTACAGCAACTACAGCCGCTTCGCGACCTCTAACCCCGTCAGCTCGCCTGGAGCGAAGATCGACCTCGCGCTTCCCGGGACGAACATCTATTCGACGCACATGAACGGTGGCTACACCACCATGAGCGGGACGAGCATGGCGTCGCCGGCAGCCGCAGGTCTCGCAGGTCTATACGTCGCCGCCAACGGGCGGGCCACGAACGCGGCCGGCGTCTACGGCATCCGCCAAGCGTTGATCAACGCGGGACAGCCGCAGGCGAGCGCTAACGGCCTCGCGTTCCATGACGATCCCGACGCCAACAAAGAGCCGATCGGCTGGGCGCTCGGCTGGACCGGCAGTGGCGGCGGCACCCCCCCGCCTCCTCCGCCCGGCAATGCCGCACCGACCGCCAACTTCACGCAGAGCTGCACGAATCTCGCGTGCAACTTCACCGACACGAGCACCGATTCGGACGGGACCGTGGTTGCGTGGAGTTGGAACTTCGGAGACGGCTCGACATCCACGTTGAGGAATCCGTCGAAGACCTACGGGACCGCGGGGACGTACTCGGTCGTGTTGACGGTCACGGATGACGACGGCGCGACTGCTTCCAAGACGGCGTCGGTCACCGTCACGACCGGCGGCGGTGATCCCGATCCCGGCGCGTACACGCTCACCAATGGCGTCGCGAAGTCGGACACCAACGGCGCGAAGGGGACATGGAAGTACTACAAGATCCTGGTCCCGGCGGGGCGGTCCAGCTTGACGGTCCAGCAGACCGGCGCGTCCAGCTGCTCGATCCTTTCTTGCAACCCGGATCTCGACCTCTACGTACGCAAGGGGGCGCGTCCGACGACGGCGAGCTACAACTGCCGCCAACAGACGAACGGCTCCAATGAGACATGCACGATCTCGGCGCCGGCGGCCGACTACTGGTACATCGGCGTCTACGTCTACTCAGGCACCGTCTACAACAGCTACACGATCAAAGCCACGTATTAGAGCGTCGGAAAGTGGATCGAGGGGGGCCTTCGGGCCCCCCTCTTTCGTTGGATGAGAAGATGGCACGACGGGGCGTAGCGCAGCTTGGTTAGCGTGCCTGCTTTGGGAGCAGGAGGTCGCCGGTTCGAATCCGGCCGCCCCGACTTTTTTGCCTATGTCATGAATCCAGACACAGCCGCCTGCCTTGCCCCCTCTACGCGCGTGCAACTTATCGAATGGGCTCCGTCTGACGGACGCTAGAATCCCCGGCGCAGCAAAATGCGGGTGTAGCTCAATGGTAGAGCTTCAGCCTTCCAAGTTGAAGACAGGGGTTCGATCCCCCTCACCCGCTCTAAGTCTCGAATTCCTCGCCATAGCGCGAACGAAACCGCGCGAAGCCCGCACGCTTCGCGGTTCTCCTTCGATGACAGTTGGCACATACAACTTCGCACTTGGCAATCTCCTCAAGAACGCTCTGCCAATTTCGGTCTCGGATCCCGCCGGAGATATCGAAGCTCTTATCGCTCAGATGGTCGAACTCCAACACAGCGACGTCCGACTCGCCGCAATCCACACAGGGGTGATCCTCGAGGAATTCAATGATGAAATGCGTCCTCTGTTCGAGGATGCGGCTGCGGCGCATTGCTGCATTGTCGATGTATGTCTGACGGTTCCTTAGGTAATGCTCTCGGTGGTAGGCGGAGCGACAGGGGCGGCAGTAGGTGTCGCGCTTGGAGCCACGCTTGCCGTTCCAGTTGAAGTCGGTGATGGGCTTCATCAGCAGACATCGGCTGCACTTCTTGACCACGACCTCACCGTACGCGGCGGGTATGACAGAAAAATCGATCGAACCGCGCGCGACAACTCACCTGGGACAGACAGATACATCACCTCCGCATGGATGTGGCGCGCGCCACACCTTTAGCGCGGGAGGGTCAGCTTTGCGACGATGCCTTGGCCCATGCGCGCGCACGACATTCCCGTGCAACCGTCGACCATCGATGCCCACGCGCGCCCTGACGCGTCGAGCACTACGTCGATGAAGTCGTACTGCTGCTGGCAGCGCAAGATCCAGCACTCACCCACCGTCAGTGGGTCTCCAGGATCGTTCACGGTCGCGGTGTGGAACTTGGAGCGCGCCGTGACCGGCGTATCGACGACCGTGATGTAACCGTTCCATGTCACGCCGGCGTATTCCGGGCCGGCGCCGTCCGGAGCTTCTCCGCCCGGCGCGTTCATGCTGCCGATATATGCGAGCGCAAGGCGACCGGATCCGTCGATATCGATGGCGGGCAGACTCGCCTCTCGCAGGCCGGGCGCGCCGATCATCAGCGGATCGCTCCAAGTCGATCCTTCGTCACTCGAATACACGAGATAAGGAAGACGGTTCATCCCGGTATAGAAGTAATAGATGGTGCCGTCCTCATCCACGGCGACACCTGCCTCGTGTTCCTGGAACCCTGTCGCGTCGTTCGGGTTGTAGTCGGTCGGACCGCCCGACTGGGACGGCATCCCATTGTCGGCAACTTGCACGCGTCGCCACGTGGCGCCTTCGTCGCTGCTGATGGCGAGCCACGGCTGGCCGCACCATCCCCTAGGCATGTAAACGGTGCCGGCCTGATCGACGACGCCGTGACCGGTGACTCCACTACAGCGTCCGGGGATGCCGAAGTTCCCAGGCGCGGGGTTGAGGCCATCCACGTACGGCGGAGAGCCGGTTCGGACGTACGTTCGTCCCCCATCCAAGGACTTGACGCAGCCTGTCATCGTGCTGGCTTCCTGCAACGCCCCGCCGTCGACAGCGCAGTAGTAGACGACGTTCGGGTATCCAACCGTGGGGCTCACCGCCGGTGGTCCCGCGAACACATTCTGATGATCTGCTAGTCCGCAGGCCGCTCCGGTCGTCCAGGTTTCGCCGTCGTCATCGGTGAACGAGACCGGAGCGCATGGGCCGGTGAAATCACTCATGAAGACACGACCGGTCGCGTCGTCGAGGTAAAGCATGCCGTCCTGGCTCGTGAAGTGGGTGAACTCTCCAGTAGGCAGCTTGGGAGAGACGTCGGTCCAGGTCTGGCCACCGTCCGACGACTTCAGCACCGGCCAGCGTGGAAGCCCCGAACCGGTGTCGATCGCGACCGTGAAGATGGTCCCGTCCTCATCGACACCGATGGTTGGCTCCGCTGCCATATGCCCGGTGGTAAAGACATCTACCTCGGCCGAGCTGCGACGACCGGCGGAACCCTCTGCGGTGTGCGAGACGACCTTCCCAGGGCCCTGCGGCCAGGGAGCCTTCAACACCGACGTCGGCAGGTGCGCCAGGTCAAGCAGGCCGCCAGGGTGGCCGTGGCCAGGACCCTCACTGAGCCGCTGCATCTCGCCGACGGCAGGACGAGGAAGAAAGGTTGCGACGACGATCGCTATGACGAGAGGAACCGTCATGCGGGCTGGCCTCATCGGAGACCCATCAACCTAGATTGGGGTGCCGCCGACCCTGCAATCATCCTTCTGCCTCCGTTAATGTGGTCAACGGCTGGTGCGTACGCACGGCGGCGGATCCTGTTACAGGCTGGGCGGGCCAACGTACGTGTCTCGCAACGGGGGGCGAATGAACGACGGATCTGAGGCGCAAGTACCGACCTTCGAAGAGGCATGGCTCGATCTGCGGCCGCGTCTCGATCGGCTGCTGAGCCGATGTTTAGCGCCTCGCGATCGCGATGACGTCAAGCAAGAGACAGCGCTGCGGCTCTATGCGTCATGGGATCGCGTCGATCACGACCAGCCTCTATGGAGCCTCGTTTCGACCATCGCGCTGAACATCATCCGCGACCGGGCACGCCGAGCATCAGGTCGAGAGATAAACACCGCCATCCCAGACATGGCAGGAGCCGGCGACGTCGAAGCGTCGGGGCTGGCGCGGGTGGAGCTCCACCGAGTACTCGAGGCGATGAACGCACTACCCGATCACCAGCGCGCGGTGCTGCTCGCCGAGATCGGTGGTCCTCAGCTACTTGACAGGAACGAACCCGCCACGAGAGTGCTTCGGATGCGGGCGCGCCGACGTCTCCACGCCCTTCTCGAGGCCGCGTCTGCGAGCGCGCTGATCGGCCCGATCAAAGTCGCAGCGATACGGCTACGGGACGGCGTGGCGACCAGGCTGAGATGGGTCGCCGCGGACACGGTGTTGGCCCCCGCAGCGGCACTGGTAATTATCGGGGTCTTGTCCACCGGCACCCACTCTGTGGATCAGCCCATCGCCCACCCCGGGCCTCCACCGTTCAACGTTGCGGTAAGAGCACACCCCGTTGACGCACGCGATCGCGTCGAGAGCCTCGGGTCTGCCGCCAACGCCTCTATGAGAGACCTCAGGGGGGCCGGTGGATCTCAACCTCGATACGGTCGCCATTTTTCCCCGCGCGGTGACAGGCCGCTGCGCGTAGGGACATCGGACGATGCGTACGCCCAAGCAGATGGGCGGATCAAAGTACTCGGCATCGGTTTCTGGATCGGAGATCAGGAGAGTGGTGCCCCCGTTTGCTTCTACACGAGCCGGAGAAGCACATTCCTATGCAAGCGTCCTCAGACGTTCCAGATGCGCGTCGGTGAGCAAGAAAGCGGCGCGCCCGCGTGCGTCTACACGACCCCTGAGGACAGCTTCCTTTGCGAGGGAGGACCGGGCAGGACAGAGGATGACTCGGTGGAGGCACACGTCAAGGCCAGGGCCGCAGGGCAAGAGGTCGAGGCACGCGCGTGCCTCGACCGCACGTTGACATGCGACGACGAGACGCGGGCGCCATTTGGCTGGGAGTTTCCTCATCGCGACGGCTAGGGAGCTTGTCGAGGCGGAAGCCGATCGATACGTCGGGTGGCTTACCGAAGCTTGCTCGATACCTTCGCTCGCGGGGCGGCCCGAGGATCTTGCCGCGATGGCTGCCTGGGTCGAGGACCGCTTCCGGGAGCTCGGCGGCGAGCCCGAGCGCCTGACGATCCAGGGCGCGCCGGACGCGCTCTTGTGCACATTCGGCGAGGGCGCTCGCTCGGTCTTGATCTACGACCACTACGACGTCCAACCGGTCGATCCGATCGAGCTCTGGGAGTCGGAACCCTTCACACCAAAGATCCGCGACGGCATCTTCTTCGCACGGGGGGCGGCAGACAACAAGGGCGACCTGGTCGCGCGCCTTGCGGGTCTCGAGGTCTACCAGAAGCTGCACGGCGATCTGCCCGTCCGAGTCAAGTTCTTCGTCGAGGGTGAAGAAGAAACCGGCTCGAAGTCGTTCGAGGACCTCGTGCACACGTACGGAGAACGGCTCGCCGCCGACGGCTGCATCTGGGAGGGCATGGGCATCGACCACGCCGGGCGGCCGGAGTTCGTGTTCGGAGCCAAGGGTCTCGCATATGTCGAGCTCACTTATCGAGGGCTGAACGACGATCAGCACTCGTCACTCGCGGTGGTGGTTCCGAGCCCCGTGTGGCATCTCGTCGAAGCACTGTCGACGCTGCGCAGCCCGGACGGCAGGGTTCTGATCGACGGGTTCTATGACGACGTCGTTGCACCCACAGCTGCGGACGAAGAGCTCCTGGCCGCGCTGCCGTTCGAAGAAGACGCAGAGCGCAAGCGCCTCGGGGTCGAGAACTTCGTCGGGGGCGACAGCGGTATAGATCTCTTGCGGCGCTACTACTTCGAGCCAACATGCAACATCGCAGGGATCGATGCGGGATTCACGGTTCCCGGCGCGTCCAAGACCGTGCTTCCTAAAGAGGCCCTGGCCAAGCTCGACATGCGTCTGGTGCCCAACCAAGACCCCACCGACATCTTCGCCAAGTTGAGGCGCCATCTCGACGCGCGAGGCTTTGGCGACATCGATATCAAGGAGTTCTCCGCGGAGCACCCCGTCCGATCCCCTGCCGACTCACTGATAGCGCGCGCCGCGATCGAGGCCGCGGATGTCTTCGACGCGCCGAGCGCGGTGTCGCCGTTAATGATCGGCACCGGCCCGATGTACCCGATCGCGCACACCCTCGGCATCCCCACCGTGTCCCCGGCTGGCGTGCACCGTCCCGACTCCAACATCCATGCGCCGAACGAGAACTGCCGCGTCGACGACTTCTTGAAGATCGTCGAATACACCGTTCGTTGGATCGAACGGTTCGCAGAGGTAGCGGACTCTTAGCTCTCGGTCACCTCGACGCGCTCGATGATCACGTCGTCCACAGGCCTGTCGCCCGCGCCTACCGGGACGAGCGATATCGCCTCCACGACATCCATGCCCTCGGTGACCTCGCCGAAGATCGTGTGCTTACCGTTCAACCATTTCGGCGTCGAGGTCGTCACGAAGAACTGGGACCCGTTGCTGTTGGGGCCGGCATTCGCCATCGCGAGCAACCCCGTTCGATCGAACTTAGGCCCGCCCGGCGGACACTCGTCCTCGAAGCGGTAACCGGGTCCCCCCCGGCCCGTGCCTTCAGGGTCGCCACCTTGGATCATGAAGTCCTTGATCACCCGGTGGAAGACCGTCCCGTTGTAGAGCGGCTCGGTCTTGCGCTGACCGTCGCGCGGGTCCTTCCACTCGCGCTTGCCCGTCGCGAGGTCTACGAAGTTGGCAACGGTGATCGGCGCGTGCTCAGGCATCAGCCGAACCTTGAAGTTGCCCTTGTTGGTGAAGAAGGTTGCCTCTGCAGCCATGTGCTCCCCCGTTCGCTCAGAAAAGGGGAGTCTAAGACCGCCTGACTTCGGCTTTGCCGGCGAGCTCGCCCATCTCGACCTCGAGATGCCCGTGCATCCCCGCCTCGTAGAGGGCGAATCTGTCCTCTGGCTGGCGCTTGGCTTCGTACATCGCGACATCGGCGCGACGCAGCAACCCCTCGATGTCGACGTCATCGGCAGCTGAGACAACGATGCCGATACTGCCGGCCGTGGCGATCTGCTGGCGACCGATGCGGATCGGCGGCCGCAGACTTTCGATGATGCGTTCGGCGATCATGACCGCTTCGCTCTCCGAATGAACCGACTCGAGGAGAACGGCGAACTCGTCGCCTCCCAACCTTGCCGCGGTATCCGACTCGCGCAGACATTCCTCGATCCGGCATGCGACGGCTTCAAGAAGGCGGTCTCCTGCGGCGTGGCCGAAGCGATCGTTGACGAGCTTGAAGCCGTCGAGGTCCATGATCATCACGCCCAACAGCTCATGCGATCTGCGATGACGCGCTAGCGCGTTCTGGAGGCGGTCGGTGAACAACACGCGGTTGGCCAAGCCGGTTAGCGAGTCGTGGAACGCGAGATGGCGCAACTGAACCTCGAGGACCTTTCGACCATCGAGCGTCGAGCGGAGGATCTTCCCCTGTTCGTCGAGTTCCTGGACCTTGGCCTCAACCTCTCGCACCAGGCCGGACATGCGCGTCACGACGAGCAGAAACAGCGCGGTCGAGCCACCGACGATAACGGGGATCTCCAGCGGCTGATTCAGCAGACGCTGGAGGCCAAGGACCGCGGGCGTAAGGAGGGACACCGCAGCGAGCAAAGTGAGTCTGATACGGCTCAGCCCTGAAGACGATTTCGTTGTCGGCGCAGCAAGCGAGATGACGGTCGGGTGAAGGGCGGCTGCGCCCATCGCTACATAAGAGATGAGGAACGCCGCGTCGGCCGGATGGCCGGTCTGGTAGATCCCCCCCGTATCGGCCACTCCATAGAGGAGGTCGCCGATCAACAGACCGCCTAGACCCGCCAGCAATAGAGCGAACGACATGTTGCGGTGCCCGGGTCCCGCTGTTAACCGAACAGCGAAAGCGACGAGGAGCACATCCATCACCGGGTATGCGAGTGCGACCATTTTGCCCGTCAGATCGATGCCTTGGTCGCGCGCTACTGGAGCCATGAACAGGATCCACGTCACCACGCCGATGCTCGTCGCGACGATCGCGGCATCGACCCAACCCGACCAGTCCTGACGAGGGAAGCGACTTCGCACGAGTGCTCCTACACCGAGGATCATGAAGGGATACCCGGCGAGGTAAACGAGGTCTGAACTTGATGGAGACGGCGGGTCTATCGCTGCCGAGGAAGTCTCGATGAAGTCGCCTGCGACGAACAACACCTGTCCGATCAGAAGGAGGATCCACGCGGTCGGAAGGGGCCGATTGAGATACATGCCGAGAGCGATGCCAAGAACGCCCAGCGTCGCGATGAGTGGGAAGACTCCGTCTTGAGCATCGGTCGAAGGAAGCAAGAAGTACCCGGCGACCAATATCGCCCCGAGGCCCGCAAAGACTTTCCACAGCAGCGGATTAGCGTCCGGCTCACGCACTGCCACTTCGTCGATTCCTTCCGCCGTTACCTCAAGGGACGGATCTCGATCATGCCCCTTGGGAGACCGTCGGCGCCATCTCGATAAACCTTTAGGTGGCCCCCCTGCCTCGGAAACCGTCATCTCGAGCGCTCCACCAGAGCATCATGATCGACGATCGTGATCGACCGGCGACCAGTGCGTACCAAACCTTCGTCGCGAAGCAGCCTCAGCGCCTTCGCGGCGGCCTCCCGTGAACATCCCACCCATCCCGCGAGGTCGTCCTGTGACAGCGCGACGGCTATCTCGAGGCCCTCGGAACCGCGGGTGCCGAACCGGTCTGCCATCTCCACCAGGCGGCGTGCAACGCGGCCCACCGTGTCGTAGGCGCTGAACTCGATCCTCTTCAGATCCGCGTCCCTCAGCCTGCCGATGACCATCTCGAGAAGCGCAACAGCAGCCTTAGGACTGCGCTCGAGGAACGACCGGAAAGAGGCACCAGTGATGACTAGGCCTTCGCTGGGCTCGATAGCCGTCACGCACGCCGATCGCGGTTGCCCGTCCATGGCCGACAACTCCCCCAGGAGATCGCCTGGGTCACGTATGCCGAGGAGCACCTCTCGGCCGTCTTCGGTGAAATTCGACAGCTTCACCCTGCCCGACAACAGTAAGACCAGGCGGTCGGAGCGTTCCCCTTCCGTAAGAAGCGTTGCATCGGTCTCGAATGACTGACGCCTACCGATCGACATCAGATCGGCACTATCGGCATCGGTCAGCCGCCCGAGGAATCCCCCGGCTGCCGGTACCCCCACGTTCGACCTCGTCCCTAGCTCGACTCGACGGAGGGGACCCTACATACAATGCGGCTGATGACGGCGGCGAGTCCTCGATTGCAGGGCACGGTAACGATCCTCGTCACCGACCTTGTCGCATCGACCCAGCTCCTGAGCTCACTCGGCGACGACCGCGGTGAAGCGGTCCTGCGCGACAACCTTCGTCTCATGCGAACCGCGGTCAAGGAGCACGGCGGCCACGAAGTCAAGAGTCTCGGGGACGGAATAATGGCTGCCTTCAGCAGCGCGCGGGAGGCGGTCGATTGCGCGGTCGCGATCCGCAGGCGCGCTGCGGACGCCGAGGGATCCGAGCGGCTCGAAGTCAAGATGGCTCTTCACGCGGGCGAGACGACCGCGGACGAGTTCGATGTCTACGGCACGCCGGTCGTGATCGCGGCGCGGCTTTGTGCCCGCGCTCAACCGGGCGAGATCCTGGTGTCGGACCTGCTGCGGCATCTGGTTGGGTCTCGAGGGGAGTACGGCTTCGTCAGCATGGGTCGAGCCGACCTGAAGGGCATCGACGATCCCATCCTGGTGTGGCGCATCGAGGATGCGATCGATCCGGAGAGCCACAGAGGCAGTCGGATGATGCGGCTCGGCGTTGCGATACCTGGAGGATTCGCGCTCATCTTGTTGATGGGGGCCGTGCTCGCCCTCGCTACAACCGATACCGCCTCGGATGGGATCGGCGTGTCGGTCGGAGAGCTCGTGCGGGTCGTCGACCAGAGGTTCGGTGAAGAACCGAACTCGCATTCGTATGAACCCATCATCTCCGATGGTGGAAACATCGTTGCGTTCACCTCAAAGGCCTCGAACCTCATCAGCGCCGACGACAATGGAGTAGCCGACGTTTTCGTCTACAACGGATCGCGCATAGCGCGCGTGAGCGTCAGCTCCTCGGGTGAGGAGGCCGACCGAGCCAGCTCAGAGCCTTCGATCTCGAACGGTGGCGACCTGGTCGCATTCACGAGCGAGGCTTCTAACCTCGCGGTCGTTTTCACGGATACCAATCACGTGTCCGACATCTACGTGCACGAAAGGCCGACAGGAACGACCAGAAGGGTCAGCCTCGGTCCCGCGAGCTTGGAGCCGAACGGGGACAGCTTCGAGCCCGCGCTCTCCGGCGACGGGACCTACATCGCCTACACGAGCCGCGCATCGAACCTCGTCGGGGATGACACCAACCACAACGCCGATGTCTTCCTCACCGAGATCGCGACCCTGAGCACCATCCGGGTCAGTCATCCCCTGGCGGGAGGAGTGAACGACGGTGGCAGCGCACAGCCGTCGATCTCCGGGGACGGCCGGTACGTCGCCTTCTCGTCGCAAGCAACCGGCCTCACGACCGACATCGACGAGAATGGCCAAGACGACATCTTCGTGTTCGATCGCACCACCTCGTCGGTGGAATTGATCAGCACCGCAGTTGGGGGCGGCGCCGCGCACGGCCGTAGCTCGGACCCCGATATCTCAGCCGACGGTCGCTATGTCGTCTTCGTTTCCGAGGCTACAGACATCGTGGGTGGGGATGACAACGACAATACCGACGTCTTCCTCCACGACCGGACCACCGGTGAGACGATCCTCGTGAGCACCGCAGCGACTGGTGGCGGCGACCATGGGAGTCACGCGCCCGACATCAGTGCGGACGGCTCGACTTTGGTGTTCGTGTCAGAGGCGTCGAACCTCGTCGCCGGCGACACCAAACGCTCGGGCTTCTCGGCCAAAGATGTCTTCTGGTTCGACGTCGCGACGACCGAAACGACCCTCGTTAGTCGCTCCCGCTTGGGCGGTGCGAACGACGCCAGTTTCGAAGCTGCGATCAGCCCGGACGGAAGCTTCGTGGCCTTCACGTCTAAGGCGCGCAATCTCGTCTCCGACGACACGAATCGAGCGCTCGATGTGTTCCTGTTCAGGATCGGAGCGACTAGCTAGCTACGAAGTCGTACTCCGCGGTGTTTTCCGGCGCGCCCAGCCAGTTGCACATGACGAGGACGACTTCCTGGCCCTTCTTCAGGTCGAGCGTGATCTCTTCCTCGGGCGGCGCGTTGGGCCCAGGGGGGACGGCGGTGTTGATCTGCGCGTTCTCGCCTTTGGCGATCGCGAGGTCGCCGTCAAAGACATAGATGTCCCAGTCACCTGTGAAGCCCGACGAGTAGTACTTCAACCTGCCGTTGAACGGAGGCGTGAACGGATGGCCCACCCAGTGGACGTCCTGCTCGCCCGCGCTGCATCCGGGCTTGGTGATGCCGACGGCGTCGCCCCAGGCCGCGATCTTGGGGAACGGGGCGAGCGTCGCCGAGAACGAGTCATGGATCTTCTTGGGCTTCTTCCCTGCGTGCGCCGGAGCCGCTGACATGAGGCTCGCAACGAGCATGCCTGCCGCGAGCCCGACCGCTGTCGATCGCTTGAACATGATGGTCCCTCCTCGAAACTGCTGAGATTTTCTCTATGGCGATTCATTCACCGCATGGGGCACGTTTCCTGTCACCGAGCGCCGGGCGCGTCACCACGCGCCTCCACCTCCGCCGCCGCTACCGCCGCCGCCGCCGGAGGAGAAGCTTCCGCCGCCGCCCGAGCTCGAGCTCGAGCTAGACGACCCCGAGCTCGTCGATACCGGTGGGGAAGCGCTGCCGATCGCCGAGCTGATCATGGAGATCGAGCTCGCAACCGTGCCCGCCGATACCCCGCTGAACAACGAGCTCGACGAGGCGAGATTCTGCGGAGCGTGGAAGCGCGCTGCCTCGATGACCTTCTCCGCGACACCGAACGCGATCCCGTAACAGAGGTACTGCTCCCATATCGCGATCGATCCGGGGATGGCCTCCTTGATGCCGGCGAAGTCTTCGAGGAAATCTCTGAAGGCGCGCCACGGAGCGGCACGCGTCGCTGCTTCTTCCGACTGACGTTCCCACGCACGCCTGCGGAACATCGCAGCGATCAGGATCGCCGCGTTCATCCAGCACGCGAACACGACGTAGCCATCGATGAGCGAGACACCCGCGCCCTCCTCGGATGCGCTCGCGAGTGCGACCATCAGATACACGAGGCCAGTGACCGCGGCGGCGACCGCCGTCTTCCCCAGAAGAGCGAGCCCGCCGGTGACCCACCAGCTGTCGCGCGCAGCGATCTGACGGATGGCTTCTCGGAAATCCGTCAACCGCTTGAAATAGAAGCTGGAACGATCGGCCGCGATCTTGGTCTTCAACTCAGCAAGCGTCATCCTTTTGTCATCTTTCAGTGCGTGCTCCAGCACTTTCCACACCGCGGTTTCGTGAGGAGCCTTCTCGTCGGGTGAGATCCTGCGGAGACTCACGGCGATGTCATAGGACCCCTCCGAGCCAACGTGAAACGCATCCACGTGACCTCGTCTGATCAGGTCAAACAACGTCGCGGTGAAAGTTTGAGGCGTACCTGTCGCACGCCATCGAGACGGCGCGATCAGCGCAGCGACGACCGCCGGAGGAGTGTCGTCGGGGGGCTCGAAGAGGTATTCAGGTCGTTTGACTATGGGCTCTCGGCCATACCGTCGATAGACGTGAACGATCAGGAGCCCTGCCGGCACCACGGCAGCGAACAACGCAAAGATGAACGCGTTGCGCTCCATACGTCGCCGTCGCTCCAGCTCGGCCCCGGTCTCTGCGTCGGTTGCGGCCATCTTTCTCTCGGCCTCGAGGATGACCTCGAGTCCCGAGCCGGGCACGATCCTCGCTCCGACAGGATCGCGGTCAAGCAAGCGACGCGGGAACACGACACGCATCTCAACCCATTGCCCCGCGGCGATCTCCGCTGCTTCGAGCGTCGCCCCGGTTCCGTCGCTCCGCAACGCGGTCGAACCGTCGATGTATCCCGGATGCCCCCACACTCGGGCGTCGCCCCGCGCCGCGCCGGGAAGCGATACGACGACGGACAACCGGTCGAGTGGTACGTCCCAGTGCTCTCCCCAGACCCTGAGGTTGACATCGACCACGTCGTCATAAGCCACCGCGGTGCCGAGCATCGTGTAACTCACCTGGAAGGTCCGGACCTGATCGATCGCCGAGTAGTGCCATACGATCCGCGACACATCGCCGATCTGGTCGATCCCAAATGTGTATGGCGCCCCGTAGCTCCCCAGCACCGCCGACGCGCCCGGCTGGTACTCGATCGGCGGCTCGGCAACGCCCTGTCGCGTGAGCAACTCGCCCCCCTTCAGAGGGATATCGCGATACGCACCGCTGAACTCGCCGGAGAAGTCGAAGGTCAGGTGTTCGGTGATCTCGACGGAGCCATCGCGGAGGATGTGAACCTCGAGGTCGGCGCCGGGCAGATCGAACGACTTCGCAAACGCTTCCGGCGCGCCCAGGGTGAGGAACACGACGCAGAACGCGAGAGTCCAGGTCAGGCGGCTGCGCACGCGGCGAGGGTACGCGCCTCGGAGGAGTCGGGCAAAAGCCTCATCCGAGGACGATGGCCACAAATAGTCAGGGCCTAGTCATTTATGACTACTTCCTTTTGGCCCCGCATAGCTATTCAAGCAGCGATCCGCCTACGTAACCCTACGTACACACCCTCGGGGGGCACCCGAGGGGAGGGCAAGGCCGGAAGAAACCCGGTCGAACAGAAAGGGGCGGGCGAATGAGAAATCCCTCCAGGATGCTGGCGGCGATGGCGATATTCCTTGTTTTCTGGCAGGGCTCGGCGGTGGCCGGCGGGCTGCCTGTCCTGGACTCTTCGACGCCGGTTATCGGCGAGACCGTCGAAGAAGCTGTCAGCGATGTCGTCGACACCGTTGAAGCCACCACGAGTGTCGATGCTTCTGAGTCCCTGCCGGTTCAGACCGAGAA
The DNA here is from genome assembly GCA_035536775.1 of Actinomycetota bacterium. GTDB lineage: Bacteria > Actinomycetota > CADDZG01 > CADDZG01 > WHSQ01 > DATLNM01. The sequence goes on from DATLNM010000045.1 coordinate 70,041, forward strand.
GGCGGCGACCGACGCCAACGCACCGTCTTCACCATCCTCGGGGTCATCGGCCAGCGCGTCGGGCCACACGGTCGACGCCGACCTCCTCGATGGTGACCTCGCCGTCATCAGCGGATCGGAAGCTTCATCTGGTAGCGACGGCTGTTCCGCACACGCAACCGTACTGTCGCTGCTCGGCGGCGAGCTCATGGGTGCGGATGCACAGTGCTCCCCCGGCGGGACGGTTACACAAGAGGTTGGTCTTCTCACCGAGACATGCGAAGCGAGTGGCGGCGTGGTCTGCATGGCGCTTCTCTACGGACGGGCGGCAACGAGCGATGACGCGAGCTCGCGGAGCTCCTCGAGCGACACATCGATCGCCACTGCGTGCGTCGGCGGCGAAACCATGCATCCGATGGACGGATGCCAGGGCCCGGTTCTCGCCCGCATCGCGAACACGCACAGCGACGCCAACTACGACAAGACGGATGGAAGCGCCGAAGCCAGCGAGTCCTCGATGCTCGCCGAGGTGTGCCTCGGCGGCGAGGACCCGGCAACCGGCAAGTGCACGGGCCTCGGTATCAACCTGCTGTCCTCGGAGGCCGGTGCTGAAGCTTCCCGGTCGGGCTCTAGCCAGAGCAGCAGCTCGTACATCCTGCGGATCGAGGCGATGGGTGAAGACCAGGCGACCGTTGGCGAGGATGCACTCGACCTGCCCCCGAGTTGCTACGCCGACCCGACCCTATGCGCAGCACTGAACCAGACAACGAACGAGGCGCTGCCCGGCGGCGGCTCCGTGAATCAAGAGGGCGTCAGCGCAGTGCTCGATGGTGTCATCGATGTCAGCGCCGAGAACACCGCAGCCTCCGCGCAGTACGGCGGGCGCGCAGCACGGACGCCTCCGACCGCCGGCAACGGCACCAAGGGCAACGCTCCCGGCAACATCGGAAGCCGTCCCGCAAACCGTCCGGCGATCAACGCCGGTCCCCCCGGACCCGCATTGGCCACGACGGGGACCGACATCCTCGCAGCCCTGCTGCTCGCCCTGACCCTCATCGGCGTGGGCATCGGCCTCTTCGTCTGGACCGAGAGGGGCGTCGATATCTAGAGCTTTTCACTGCAGCAAGAGAGAGCCGGTGGGTCCGCCCGAACCCACCGGCTCTCTTCGTTTTTGATTCACCCTTCGCGACGCGATTCCCCTGGGACAAGGATTCCGCGGTTACAGTCTGGCGCTTCCGTGCCAATGGGCGGCGGCACGACGACGAGAGAGGCAGAGGATCATGCGGAGGCTCATTGCGATCGTTATCTCGGTCACTGCACTGGTTGGGGCGGGGATCGCGACGTCACCGAGCGTCTCGGCGGCAGCGACCGTCGTCGCCGATTACCGCTTCGTCGATACGCTCACGAGCACCGTCGCAGGAGCACCTGCTCTCGAGGTCGTCGGTTCCGGAACCGGCTTCGGGACCCAGACGATCGACAACACCTCCGACCGGGTCTTCACCTGGCCTGCGGGCTCAGGGTTGCGACTTCCTGGTGCCGCGTCACTCGTTGGCGACAGCTACACGATCGTGCTCATGGTGCGGTCGGCTTATGTGCCTACTGAGCCCGGCCGATACGCCAAGATCGTCGACTGGCATGACGGGCGGAGCTGGAACGGTCTGTATTACGAGTACCGGTGCTACGAGTGCACCGACGGCGTGCGCCCGATGTTCCCTTACATCGCCGGCGGCGCGTACGTGCCTGTCGATACGTGGACGCAGCTCACCATCGTTCGTTACGCATCACCGGCGGAGTCTCCTGACGGCAACCAGCTGAAGACCTATCTCGACGGCAACCTCTCGACCGTCGTCGACAACGATTCAGACGGAGCGGGAAACGAGTGCCAGGCGCGTGTAGGGGGTTGTGACGGATCGCTCGGTGACGCCATCAGGTTCTTCCTCCCCAATGGGAGCAGCCCCGGCGAGCCCGTACAGCAGGCAGCCGGAGCTGTCGCACGGATCCGTATCTTCAACGACCCGTTGGCGGCGGACGAGGTGCGTGCCCTCGACCGCGCAGGCGACACCGATGGACAGATGACAACCCCGTCGCCGACCCCAACCTCGGCATCGCCATCGCCCACGCCCTCCCCCACCAACACTCCGCCGGTGCGCCAGTGCAACGACGGCAGGGACAACGACGGTGACGGCAAGACCGACCTCGCCGACGGGGGCTGCACGCGCGGCTTGGACAACGACGAGCGCAACATCATCAAGGTCAGAACGGCGCTGACCATCGACCGCAACACCGCCACCGATCACTTCTTCGGGAGCGTGAAGAGCAAGGTCGCGGAGTGCCGCAAGCGCAAGGTCATCCTCATCTACCTGGACGGACCCGAGTCCGAGGGCAGTGACACGACGGGTCGGGACGGCGCCTACTCCATCTACAAGAAGTCGTTCGGCGAAGGCATCTACCGCACCGTCGTCCAAGAGAAGAAGATCAAGACCTCTCGGAGCATCACGGTCTGCAAAGAGGCCAGCTCTCGGTATTACGACATCACCGCCGAGGGATAGCCGCTTTGCCGCGGACCGAAGCAGTGACGAGTCACCGATTTCCCACGGCCGCGCATTAGGCTCGTCATCGACGTGTGCAACCTGCGCCCGTAGCTCAGCCGGACAGAGCGTCGGACTTCTAATCCGAGGGTCGGGGGTTCGAATCCCTCCGGGCGCGCGTCATAGCTCAGCAGGGTCGTACAACTCGTCATACGACTTAGGGTGTGGGAATGACCTCACGTGAAGAGCGCATGGGGAAAAACGAGGCCTTGTTTCGGACGATCAATGACAAGGTGCAGGTAGCTGCTGAGCGCGGCGGTGCCGACCTCAGTCTCGGGGAGAGGTTCCTTTGTGAGTGCTGGGTCCTCGATTGTGAGGAGATGCTCATGCTGACTGAGGCGCAGTACGAAATGGTACGCGCTCACCCAGATCGCTTCTTCGTCGCTCCAGGACATGAAAATGCCGAAATAGAGCAAGTAGTCAACGACGAGGGCACCTTTCGCATCGTCGTGAAGTTTGGGCCCGCGCGCGAGGTTGTCATCGAGATAGCTAAGGACGAAGAAACCTAGAACACGCGAGTGCCGCAAGCAGGGCCTGAGCAAGCGCCTAGACGCGCGCTCCCGGGGTCAGGTCGCGCTCCCATTCGGCGGGCCACCACGCGCGCCCGCACCCTTGGAGGCTTCCGGTCTGCTGCATCATCACCGGCTGGGGACCGCCATCGATGCAATAGCGGTGACCGTGATCGAGTCCATGGCCCACCTCGTGGTTGATCAGATAACGCCGGTACTTCCGCAAGCTCTTGTACGTCTCAGGCGAGCCATGGACCCAGCGGTCGAGGTTGATCACCGCAACGGTGACGTTGAAGCACGACGACTTGCCCCTGGTCGGGGCGGGCGCGCACAAGCGATCCACCGTGTCCGGGGTGGCGAGGATGATCGTGAAGGCGGCGCGTCCTGAGTCGACCTTCTTCATCCCGAGGTGGCCGTTGCCACCCCAGCCGCGCGGGTCGTACAGGATGTCTTCGACCTCGTCCGCGAACTCCTGGGGGTCAAACCTCGTGCGTCGTTCGACGCGGATCTTGAAGCGACGCAGGGGCCCCGGACCGGACACGGGCGACGTTCCTGTCACGAGCTCGAGGTCGCCGGGATGTGCGCCCGGAGGCGAGTAGTAGCAGTCAAAGGTCCGGGCCGCCCGTTCGGGCAAGAACCCCATCGCGCCGGGAAACACGACCGTGACCTTGCATACTCCCGAGAACGGGCGTGCGAAGGTCCCCGCGAAGCGTCCATCGGAGATCTCCGACCACGCGCGCCCAACGGGCTCGAAACTGCCTTCGTTGCGGTGCTCGACCTTGATCAGAGCAGATCCTCCGGTGCCTGCGCCATCGATATCTCCGAGGACACGCAGCGTGCGGCGGGTCTTGTCGATGCGTACGCGGAGGTCCGACGGTCGCGCCACGTCGAAAGAGGTCGAAGGGCACGCGTCCGCACAGGGTTGGGGAAGGACGGCGTCGACGTCGCCGACGTCTAGGGTCGTGATCGCACCGGATGCGACCTCGACGCTCGCTGCTCCACCCGTAGATCCGTCCCGATGGACGAAGTACAGACGGGTCCCGTCTGCCGTCCAGCGCGGTGACAACTCCGTCCCGCCCATCGACGTAACGCGTGTTGTCTCGCCGGACGCGATGTTAAAGAGATAGAGATCGGTTCCGCTGGGGTCGGTACCACTGAACGCGATCCGCGTCCCCATCCGGCGACCACGCTGGCGACGAATGGTCGATAGCATCGCTCGTTATCTGCCGCGATCCACTGCCATCGATAGCGGCGACATGGAGCTGGCGAGTGGCACCGACGGCGCGCACATATGCGATCTCGGCACCGTCTGGTGACCAGCTGGGGCCGGCTCCGCCCTCTGCGTCCGCGAGAGTTTCGCTGCCGCCCGCGAGGTCCAAGATCGAGATGCCGACTGCCGTAACGACGGCCAGGTCCTGTCCGTCGGGCGACCACGATGGCGAGGTCTCCGCCCCCGGGGAGCTGGTGAGATTGAAAGGGCGTTCGCCCTCGATCGGCAAGACGAACACATCCTCGACACCCTTGACCCCAGGTGCGGAGAATGCGACGGCGTCGCCGGCGGGCGACCACGCGGGGGACGCTCCCGGGATCCACGGTCGTAGAGCGGATCCGTCTGTGGCGGCCAGCCACAGCACGTCTTTAGTGTCCCCGCCTCCGAGGTCCGCAGTGCGCTGCAGCAACAGGTTGGGGTCGCCCGAGGCTGGTCTACTGAGTGCGACGGGGGGCGCGTGAAGGAGCGACGATGCGACCGCCACCAGAGCGGCCAATGCAGCCCGATGCATGTTTTTCCGCGATGTATCGCCTAGGAGATCGAGGCTGCGTAGATGCTCGCGATCGACGCGTCGAGCGTGGCATCGAAGTCTTCATCGCTTTGATCGACCGAGAGTCCTTCGGTGAACGCCCGCGAGAAGCTCGCCACGACGCCCTTATTGCGGGACAGGCGAGAGTTCGCCTCCTCACGGGAGTAACCGCCCGATAAAGCGACGACCAGCACAACATTCGGGTGGTCGACAAGCTCAGAGTAGAAGTTGTCCTCCTCTGGAAGAGTGAGCTTGAACATCAAGTGCTCGTCCGACTCGAGATCGCCGAGACGGGACAGGATGCGTTCACGCAGCATCGTCTCGGCTTCTGCTTTCTGCGGGCTCTTGATATCGACCTCGGGCTCGAGGATGGGCACGAGACCCCGGCTTGCGATCTGCCTCCCGATCTCGAACTGTTGGTCGACGATCGCCTCGATCCCTTTCTCGTCCGCGAGCTTGACGACCGAACGCATCTTCGTGCCGAAGATGCCCTTGTCGACGGAGCGTCCGAGTAGCTCGTCCAGGCCGGTTATCGGCTTCATGACCTGCACGCCGTCGGCCTCATCGGCCAGGCCCTTGTCCACCTTCAAGAACGGAACGACCTTCTTCTCGCCCCATAGGTAGTCGGCTGTGCCCCGGCCGTTGATCTCACGGTCCATGGTGTTCTCAAACAGGATCGCCCCGAGGATGCGATCGCCGTTGAAAGCGGGACTCGTCATGATGCGGGCTCGCATCGTGTGTATGACCTCGAACATCTCCTCGTCGTTCGAATAGGCGCTTTCATCCACTCCATAGAGGCCCAACGCTTTCGGAGTACTGCCACCGCTCTGGTCGAGGGCCGCTATGAACCCATCGCCGTTCTGAACCTTCTGGAGCTGGTCCTTGTTCATCACTCACCACCTCACTGGATAAGCCACCCTGCACGGCCGCTCTGTGAGTCAAGGCGTCGGTCAGAGGCGGCATTCTGCGTGATAACACAACGGTTGGATCGTTACACGCCGTCGAATATGAGTAGCCCGTGGCCCCGTCTCCCAGCAGCGCCAAGAAACCCACCAAGAAGGCGACGAAAAGGTTCAGGCGCAGCGAACCTGCCAGTACTCACCGCATGCGGGACCCTCGCTGCCGAGGTTCTGTACCGACCTCAGGCGGATCACGGGCATCGTTATCGACGACGCATGACCAGGCTCGCCGTAGATGAGCGTGTTGAGGGAAACCGGCTGGCTCGACTGCAGCAAGAACGAGTAGTTGCTGTCGACGGCCGGCGGTGACGTCACGATGACGACGAGTCGATGCCCCGGTCTGAAGACGTGTCCCACGGGCCAGATCTCGACCTTCAGGTCGAGTGGTTGTCCCGAAGTCACTGGAGATGGGTCGGTGTGGTGGCGGTACGGGCGGTACATGAAGCGCCGGCGCGTGGGATCCACGTTGGTGTAGTCGCTGAGCGACGCGTCGACCTCACGGTGACTGGCCTTGAGCCATCCGCGCGTCAGGAACAGCAACTCACCCGTCGCCTCATCTTCGTCTGCAACCTGTACGAACAGATCGGTGTCCTCACCGACGACCGAAAGGTGCAGGTCGGCGACTACCGGCCCGGCGATCGCCCACCCACCGGACTCCTCCGGTACGACCGGCGCGCTCAGCATCACCTGATCCGGGCCGTCCTCCGTCGTCAGCGGCGGACCGAGGGCAGGCCCGGCCTGGTAGAGCCACGACTGGCGGTGCGTGCCCGAGAGGTAATCGTCGGATCCCGCGTCGCAATCGGTCGCGTCCCTCGAAAGACGTTTGCCGGCACACATGAAGAAGTCCGTCCAGCGCGTTCCCTTGAGGGGCCACGTCGTCGAGTCGTAGTGCCCGTTCGATATGAGCTCACCATCTTCGTTCGGGTGCAACTCGAACAAGATCCGCACCGACGAGGGCTTCAATCCGCTACCGCCCGTGAGAGTCATGCCCCAGCGAGGGCCCGGGGTGATACCCCGCATCCAGTGGTCCATCCACGCCTTGCGGTCGGCCCATATCTCGTACGCCTTCACATTGGTGTCGTGGTCACCGTTCGCTTGCACCAATCGTCTTGGCAATCCCGGCTGTAGTTCTTGCCACAACCGCGCCGTCCCCCTGTTGCCCGTCTGTTCGTCGTTGAAGGTGCCTGTGATGTGAATCGGCACGTTGATGCGATCGATGTAAGTGATCATCGAGACCCGCTCCCAGTACTCGGAGTCCATACCCTGTGAGGACACCCCGTTCACGATCGGATCATTCTCCACGTCTGTCGTGTGAGTAGCGGTGTTCGCCGCGCACCGGTGCCCGTTGTCGTTATCGGGGTTACGCGCGATGCCTTGGCCACTTCCTCCGGCGACGTGATAGCCGTTGCGGATCCCGAGATACCAAAGGGGCGGGAACAACGTGTTGAGCACACCGCCGGGAAAAGTGATGCCACGGTAGTTGTCGTCAACGAGACCAGAGACCGTCATCGCAACGAGGTGTTTGGGTTGATGCGACGCGATGAGGACCGCAGTCGCACCGCTGTACGAATGTCCGAGGAGACCGACCTTGCCGTTGGACCACTCCTGGACCGGGATCCACTCGTCGATGAGCTCGGCTCCCGATCGGGCGTGGTCCACGTTGTACAGAGAGAACTCACCGGATGAGCACCCGGTGCCCGGGAGGCTAGCGTGGACGGTGACGTAGTCCTCGTCGTAACGGAACGCCGACGTCCCTCGATGACTGTCATCGGCCAGAGGCGGATCCTGTTCGGGGCACCCCCCGGGCCCCTCATCGCACAGGAAGTCCTTGGTCTGGCCGATCATCGTGCGACCACCTGGAGACGCGGAGCCGTTCTCGTAGCCGGCCATCTCGAGGATCGTCGGATAACGCTTCCCTTCCTGGTAGGCGTGCGGCAACACGACGGTGAGCGCGATGTCCACGCCATCGCTCGTCGTGAAGTAGTCGGTCGGCCCCCCCGAATAGGGACCCGGGCCAGCCGACGCCGCGTTGAAGGGAGTCGTGATGACGATCAGCGAAACAACAGAGGCCGCACAGATGCGCGCCCCGAAATGCAGCCGCATCGCGCAATGCTAGACGGCTCAGACCAGAGGGACGGTCACCTGCAGCGGGGTGAACCGGTGGTGGTTGGAACGCAAGGCGATCAGAAGGGCGTGAAGGTCACCCCTTGGCAATCGACCCGGAAGTATGGGTCAAGCAACGGATCGTTGTAATCCTCGATCACCAGTACGTACTGCCGGCGCTCGAGCAGATGGGCGCGTGAGCCCCGCACTTCGAAGGTCCTCTCGGAGATCGTCCACTGGGTGTTGCGCCGGTCGATGGCCTCGGCGCGCAGCAAGACCAGGTCGCCATCGCGGCACGCTGCTCCTTCGCCCAGACGGGATATCCCGCCGAAGTTGATCGCGAGCGGATGACCTTCGAAACTCAACGCGACCAACCCGGAGCCCTGACGGATGAAGAGGTTGAGCCCCGACCAGGGTGCACCGTGGCTCGTGTAGTCGACGACCTTGACCCACCACTCCCCCACGCCGTCGAGATCGACGTCAGACCCGCCTATCGCGCGCGGGTAGCTGAAGTCGTTGCCCGCGTGCAATCGCTGGTCGATCTCTCGTTCACCAGAGCGGAGGTGCAGATGCCATGAACGAGGTCGCGAGGCGCGGTTCAGCAGCGCATAGACCGACAGTTGCTCTTCACCGACGGTGACAGAAGTCACGCACCCGGCATCACTCGGGAGCGCCGGATCGGAACTCGCCGGACAGTCACCGCCGTTGGAAAAAGCCGGCGGCGTAGGAGTGGGCACCGCCGACCCCGACGCACTCGGTGTCACACTCGATTCCCCTCCACTCATCCGGCCGTCACCGCCGCTACATGCTGAAAGAACGGCTACGCAACAAAGGATGAGCGCTGTGCCTCCGCTCGACCCACGCGATCTGGGAATGGAGAGCGACACGCCAGTGCTTATCACTCCGCTATCCCACCATGGCGCGGACAATGTGGTCACCCAGGAGGTCATACAGCCAATGAGTACGAGCGAAACCCTTAACGACAAGCTGCTGTTGGGCGTCAACGTGGCGACATCGGCCAAGGAGGGAGCGGACCCGATCGCCGATGCGCGGCGCGCCGAGTCACTCGGGTTCGATTTCGTCTCCGCGAACGACCACCCGTGCGGCACGTCGCCCAGCTACGAGCTCTGGACGATGCTGTGTTGGATAGCGGCCTCGACAACGCGCATCAAGGTGGCCTCCCGTGTGCTGGGCGTTCCGTACCGATCGCCCGCCATGGTGGCGAAGATGGCGGAGAGCTTGGATCGGCTGTCGGGAGGTCGCTTGATCCTCGGCATGGGAGGCGGTTATTCCGACGACGAGTTCACCGCGTTCGGACTGAAGGTGCCGTCGCCCAAGGAGAAGATCGAAGGACTCGAAGAAGCGGTTCGGATCGTGCGCGGCCTGTGGACCGAGCGCGCCTTTGCGTATGAGGGCGAGCACCACCACACCGTCGCTGCCGACATCGAACCCAAGCCCGCCCACGACATCCCGATCTGGCTCGGTACGTTCGGTAAGCGCGCCCTTGCAGTGACAGGACGAGTCGCCGACGGATGGATCCCCTCTTACTCGTTGGCCCCGCCGCGCGACATCCCGGCGATGCGGGACAGGATCTTGAACGCTGCCGCAGCGGCAGGACGAGATCCCCACAGCATCACGCTCGCGTACAACATCGACTTCCGGATCGATGCTCCGCGCGCCTCTGATCCTGGGGTTGTGTCTGGGTCGCCCGCCGAAGTTGCGGAGCAACTCGCAGGCTTTTTGGATCTGGGCTTCACCGCCATGAACTTCTCGCCCGCCGCTGCCGAGTCCGAGGCACAGATAGAGCGCCTCGCGGCGGAGGTCGTTCCGATACTCCGGAGTCCTTCCGCCCTCTAGACCTCCGAAATCCTGATCCGCCCGCTGGCTCGCCGATCTATGGAAAGAATGCTCCTCAAACCGGATCGCAGGGGGCGATAACCACCCTTTTGCACCCATTCAGGCCGATCTGAGGGTCCGAGCTTTGGCTAAGGGTTCGGTCTCTGACGGTCGATACAACAGGCAACGTCCACGCATCCAGAGGAGACTTGATGACTGATCGAGGTAAACCTTTCGTCGCTGTGCTTCTCGCGCTCATGCTCGTTTTCGGCGCGATGACCGCGGCGGCAGCAAAACCCGACTCGGGCAAGGCGTGCGAGGACCATGGCAAGGCCGGGGACGACCACGGTAAGGCCGGAGACAAGGGCAATGGCGCCGAGAAGGGCAAGGCCGGTCAGGACCATGGCAAGGCCGGGGACGACCACGGTAAAGCCTGCGCAGAACACGGCAAGGATGAGGCCGACAAGGCCACGAAGGACAAGAAAGCCAAGAAGGACAAGAAGGACAAGAAGGACAAGAAGCCGAAGCCCGAAAGCGACGCAGACGATGACGACGCTGAGGACTCCGATGACGACGACGACGACGACGATGATGATGATGACGAGGATGACGACGACCAGTAGTCCCTTATTCGGTTCTTGATCTGAGAGGGCGCTCTAGCGCCCTCTCTTTCGTTATCCCGTCCCTCTGGCGAGGTAGCGCTTGGAGGTCGTGACGGCGTCGAGGATCTCGGGGATCGGCAAGACTCCTAAACCGGGGCCGTCTGGAACGCGTATGTGGCCGGACTCCAGAGTGAACGGCGGGGTGATGTCGGTCTCGAACCAACGCCCCGAAGCAGAAACATCGCCGGGCAGGACGAAGTTGGGCAGCGCTGCCAAGGCTAGGTTCGCGGCGCGTCCAAGGCCCGTTTCCAACATCCCGCCGCACCACACCGGGATCTGATGCGCAGCGCAAACGTCGTGGATCGCGCGCGCCTCGAGGTACCCACCGACGCGTCCCGGTTTGATGTTGACAATCCGACACGCGCCGCGTGCGATCGCGTCCGCGGCCGCACGCGATGAGGTGATCGACTCATCGAGGCAGACCGGCGTCCGGATCTTCAGGGCCAGTTCGGCATGGCCCGCAACATCATCTTCGTCCAGAGGCTGTTCGATAAGTAGCAACTCAAAGACGTCGAGTTGGGTGAGGTGTGCCGCGTCGGCCAACGTGTAGGCCGTATTGGCGTCGACCTGCAGCAGGAGTTCGCTGCCGAAACGCTCCCGCACGGCGCGAACGGGCTCGACATCCCAACCCGGCTCGATCTTGAGCTTGATCCGGACGTAACCCTCGTCGATATATCCCGCCACGGCGTCGAGGAGCTCGGGGATCGAATCCATGATTCCCACCGACACGCCCGAGGGAACCGCAGCACGCACGGCTCCTAAGTGCTGCGCGAACGACTCGCCCCGGGCACGCAGCTCCGCATCGAGGATGGCCATCTCCAGAGCGGCTTTCGCCATGGGATGGCCTTTGATGGCACGCAATGCGGGAGCGACATCGGATGCACCGATCTCGCCAGCCTGAAAGAGGCGTGGCACCATGTGATGTCGGATGACGTGCTCAGCCGCGTCGGTGTACTCGCTGGAGTAGAGAGGCTCGGCTCCAGCGACGCACTCTCCCCAACCTTCCGCGTCCGGGGTCGTCACTCTGACCAGCAATACGTCACGTTCGGTCTGGACCCCGAATGAAGTACGGAACGGATGGACCAGAGGAAGGGCTACCCGGCGAAGCTCGACGCCGTTGAGCTTCACGCGGACTGTGTCAGTACGTAACAGCCGGACTTCGTCATGCCCGTTACGCGATATGCCTCTTGGAACGCCCAGTCGAAAGCGTCTCGCAGGGCCCGGCGCCATGCCGTGGCCTGATCCAATTCAGCTGCCCGCACCGCAACGATGTCGCGTGGGATACACGCGAGCAGGGTCTCGGCCACCCGCGGCTGGAGCACGGGAGAGCCATCTGGCGCGAGGCCTAGGAGCCTGTGCCCCTCGTCTGCCGCGACCTTCGGGTCGAGGCCCACTCCGTTTGCAGCGTCGATCGATCTCTGGGAAACCAGATCCCAGGAAACCACGCAGCGATCGGATTCGTCTTCGCGATTGATGCCATCTCGCATGACTCCGTAGAAGTTTGCGTGAAACCCGGTGATATCCGCCCCAAGTTTCGTGATGTTGAAGTAAGCGTTGCGGCTCACAAGCGGATCGAACGTCCAGCCGATCCTCGTCATGCCCTTTTCCAATGCCCATGCTCTCTGGTGCAGCTTGAGGGCGTAACCGATGCCCTTGACTTGGACGCCTGGGTCAACCCCAGTGATGTGCGAGTGCAGGTGAACCCCGCCGGCATCCTGGCCGAGGAAGCCGACGCTGGCGCCGATCATCGAGGTCCCGTCGAACGCGCCCGCAACATAGTTGCCGCTGTGGGCGAATGCCCGTGCCAGCGGCGAGGTCATCAAGGGCTCACCACCCCCAACGCTCCAAACGCGCGCCAGCAGAGCAATAGTCGAATCGATATCGGCTTGGCTATCGAGCGCGCTGACGGTCACACCGGCTCGGGAAGCGGCCTCGCCGGCGGTACGCATAGCGACCTCAGCTACATCTAAGGTTGTCATCCGGGAGCCGTCATAGCGCAAATGTGCCGGGAGCGCGCTTGCGAGAACGATCTATTCGGCCTTGTGGCGTTTAGCCCTGCTTGGTGCCCGGTTGAACCTCACGAAGGAGAACTCCCCGTCGGGCTCGAGTACCGCGAACTCGACCTCGTTCAGATCACCGATCCCCTGCTCACGGGCAGATGCCAGGACATCGTCTTTGGTAACTCGGTTCGCCCTGAGAACCGGGTCGACGAGCTCGCCATCACGAAGAACGAGAGCCGGTGCACCCTCAACGATCTCGTCGACCTTAGGCCACAAGAAGCCGAGATACGAAACCAGCAACGACAGCAGGCCCATCGTCCCGATCGCGAGCACAGCGCCGGTGATCGAGTAGTCCTCCTGGGTAACGCCCTGTTGGATCAGATCTCCCATGACCACAAGCACGATGAGCTCGAACGACGACATCTCGGCCAGCTCCCTGCGACCCATCGCACGAAGGAGCAGGACGACCACGATGTACATGACCGCAGCGCGCATGACGACGTCCATCAGGGAGCAAGCCTCGTTTCGAACTCCACCTGGGTGATAGGCGAACCGTCGATCTCGAGTCGCACGCTCCCGGGAGCACCAGCGTGCACGGCGGGCTCCACACGCCAGTCGACGTGGACGCGCAACAGATCCCCTTCTGGGGGATCGAACTCCCACACGACCATGTCACCGTCGACGGTCTCCGCCGACGGTGCTGGAAAGATCCCGTTTAGATCGAACAGCGTGAAGTACTCCTGCCCGATGCTCAAGGTGATCGGTGAGTCAAAGCCACCCTCGTGGCGGACGTAGATATCGAAAGCCGACGCGAGGCCGCCGCGCGACACCTTCGGGTAGCGCACCCTCAGCTCGTAGCCGGCCGAAGTCGAGCTGACATCGTCATGGCTCAGCCCCAGGAGACCGAAAGCCGCTCCAAGGACGGGAACAAGGAACAGCGCGACAAGGGCGCGCCGCACCCATGCTTCGCGCCGCCAGCGCGCAGCATCTAACTCCGGCGGTCGGGTGGGATGCGAGGACGGTCCTGATTCCTCTTTCCGTGGCAGAGCATCCTCCTCGCGGCACGCGAACGTCGGCAGAACGACGCTATAGCTCGCCTCCATCGCTGCTTCGGATTTGCGGGTTCCGCGGGCGCGGGGTACGTATCGTGGATCCGGGAACAGACTGGACTTTGCTACCGTCCAAAAGTCATGGCCCTAAAGAGACGAAGCTCGATCCGCTCAGTCCTCGGGGTGTGCTTGGTGCTCATCTTGGGCGCGTGTGGTCAAGCACCAACGGGACGAACCGCCACCCCGCGGGAAGATCCGTCCGAGACCACCCCCCTCCCTCCTCAGCCAACCCGAGGTGATCGTGACCTCGACAAGCCACCCCCGGTAACCATCCGTTACGCCGAGCAGTCGAGCGAGCTCGAGGCATGGACGTACTGCTTCGGCAACGTCTGCGCCGACGGCAGCCCGCCAGCCGACCTCGTCGACGTAGGCAACGTTCCCGAGGTCTTCGTCGAGTTCCCACTGCCCGGTTGGACGTTCGAGGCGTCGTTCACGCCTTCCGGCGAAGCGTGCGGACGTGTGATCACCGTGCCTCTAGAGCAGACGGGCGGGGGGGCTTCAGTACTCCGACCGGCCGGGTATGCGGACACCTATGACGTCACGTTGTTCGGAAGGGGCGGCGGCGACCTCTTCGTAACTTTCCGGTGGACGACACCCACCGACGGTCCTCTTCCGAAACCGGAGGCGCGGCTCGCGGTGCTCGCGGACCACGACGGTGGGGTTGATAGTTACGGCGTCGAGCTGGCGATCTCCAATCTCGCCGAGACCCCGAAGAGCGCGACAGCCACGGTCACCGTACGGGCCGAAGATGGCGACTCCCTGTCGTTCGTGGCCGAACAGTCCAACGCGCGCTGTCAGGCTGAGGGAAGCATCTACTGGGACGGGCCAGATGACGAGGGGCTCGCAGCAGCGCGGCTCGGCGGCGATAGCTTCATCTACGAGGTCGAACTTCTGCTGAATGGAGTGCGCCACTCGGCCACCGCGCGATGGCCGGAGGATGAGATCCGAGGTAACGAGCCTTCGGTCGCTCTCGAGTTCGAGCCGCCGCTGCCTGCTCTAGAGCCTAGGACTTGACGAGACGCTCGATCGCGGCGGTCGCTTCGCTCACCATGTCCTTGCCGTCCTCGGTCCCGTGTGCGACGCAGTGACGGATGTGATCGTCGAGTAGTCCAACAGCGACCTTCTTCAGGGCATTAGAGGCCGCGGTTATCTGAGTAAGGATGTCGATGCAGTACTCGTCGTTGTCCACCATCTTCTGGAGCCCGCGGACCTGACCCTCGACGCGCCGCAGGCGAGCAAGGACGTCGTCCTTGTTCTCGTAATAACCGCGCACTGCGACACTCCCCTTTCGGTCGCGCTTGTTCTCGAAAGAATACCCCAGGGGGGTATAAAGGGGAAGGGGATCGGCCGCCACGGTTGGACACGCCCAGCGTCAACGGTGCTCGGGGTTGGGTTGGTCCCACCTGCAACCGGCATCCCATTCGGAACGCTGATTGCCGTAGGCCGGGAACCCGCCTCTGTCCCTCAGCAGGCGCGCTGCATGTAACAGGTTCCATGTCATGAACGTCGTGTTGCGGTTGGTGAAGTCATTATCGAGGCCGACACCGTCGTCCCCATAGGAGGGGCCCGGTCCCGCTTCGCCGATCCATCCTGCGTCGGCTTGAGGTGGGATGACGTACCCGAGGTGCTGCAGGGCATACAGGATGCTCATCGAGCAATGCTTGATGCCATCCTCGTTGCCGGTGATGAGGCAGCCTCCGACCTTGCCGTAGTAGGCGTACTGGCCTGCGTCATTGAGAAGGCTGGAATTCCCATAGAGACGTTCGATCAGATGGGTGCAGACCGACGACTTCTCACCGAGCCAGATCGGAGACCCGATCACGAGGATGTCTGCCGCCATCACTGTGGCGAACACATCGGGCCATGCATCTGTCGCCCATCCATGCTCGGTCATATCGGGCCACACGCCGATCGCGAGATCGAGGTCCACGGCCCGCAGAGTCTCGACCGTGACCCCCTGGTTCTCCATGATCGCGCTCGACTTGTCCATCAGAAGCTGGGTGTGGGAGGGCTCCGGAGACCGCTTCAGCGTGCAGTTGATGTAGACGGCGCGCAGGTCCGAGTAGTCGGCCGGCGCCTGTGCGACGGCATCGTCGTTCACGGTCGCTCCTCTCTCTGATGCGGCACTATCGGGGCTCAGCAGACCGATCCCACGCCCTGATGGAGGGGGTTCGGCGGGAATGTTCCAACGTAGAGTAGGTTGTACCGGCTAGATACAGCACTAGAACGTGACCATCGGTTGGCACTGCCTCCCTTTGCTCGTTCGTTAGGCATCAAGGAGGTGTTACATGGCAACCGGAACCGTCAAATGGTTCAACGAAGCCAAAGGTTATGGCTTCATCACCCCGGAGGATGGCTCGGAGGATCTCTTCGTCCATTTCTCCAACATCGCAACCGACGGGTACAAGACGCTCCCCGAGGGGGCGAGCGTCACCTTCGAGTCCCGCGCAGGGCAGAAGGGTCCCGAGGCTGTAAACGTCACTCCGGTGGCGTAGATCCCTAGGATCTAACTGGAGGGGTCCTCGAAAGAGGGCCCCTCTTTTCTATTGTCCGGAAGCCATCAGCCTCCGAGGAACGTAGGAAGCCAGTCGGTACGACCGAGCATGTATGCCACGCCAACATAGATGCTGACGAGTGCAGTCGTCCCGGCGAGCACCATGTAGAGACGTGGCAGTCTCTCGCCGCGCGAGAATCCCATCGTCATTGCCGTGGCGAGGATCGAGTTCCCAAGGAGCAGACCCACGACGAATGCAGCGACGAGGGCAAGACCGGCGGCGCTGCCGGCGAGCCCGGCTGCGGTCGTGAAAAGAAGGACCTGCGACGGCGTCTCCGCCCCGACGCCATGGATCATGCCGATGCCGAGACATGTCGCGGTGCCGTAGTCCTCGAAGGGGTCTGCGGGCATCGTCACAACGTGCTTGTGCACGTGGGTGTGCGTAGCTGTTCGAAGCGCGACGGCCCCAGGCGGGGATATAGGACCCGGCATCTCGTCTGGCCCACCGTGATGGTGGCCGACGGCGCTATGAGGATGGGCGTGCTCTATCTCCACGTGCTCGGCTCGGTAGCGACGAAGCCACAGGACCGTCCTGCGGATCGCGGCGATCACCACCATCCACCTGCTCCGGAGCCGGAAGTCTCGGCGGAAACGCACCAGCGCGTAAACGACGTAGATCCCGAGCGCGACGAGGGTCATTCCGATCGCACGCCCCATCATCGAATCGATCGAGGGCGGTATCTCCCGGCCTAAGAGAACGGCCGCCACCCCCAGCAGCGTGAGGACGGATGCATGGCCAACCGCGTAGACGGTTGCGAGTGTGAACGAGCGTCGGCGAGAAGTCTGTGAGCTCGTGATGTCGGTGATGGCCGCGATGTGGTCGAGGTCGAAACCATGTCGCAGGCCCGCGAGAAAGACCGCGACGACGATCCCCCACCGAATGCCATCGTCCTGGACGGCTTCGGCAGCTAGATTGACGAGATCCACGCGGGCCTCTTCATGTCAGTCGAGGCTACCCGCGGGTGCGGGAGCTACTCCTATGTCAGGCGATCTCGATGGTGCCGACCATCCCTCCGTCGTAATGACCGGGTTCGTGACAGCCGAACAGCATCTCGCCGGGCTGCGTAAAGCTCCACGTGAGCCGCTTTGTCTCACCGGGAGCAAGCTCAACGGCATTTCCGGTGCCCGCGTCGTGATGCCCAGACGACATCTCGCCGGCATGAGCCTCTTGGTAGGCGGCGTCGCCGAGCACGAACTCATGTTTCGTAGAGCCCTCGTTCTTGATGACGAACGTGACCGTTTCCCCAACCTCGACCTCGAGATCTTCAGGCGAAAAGCTGAGATCGTCTGATGCGATCACCTCAACCGTTCGATCGGACTCCCCGGACTCTCCGGGCGCGCCAAGCACGACGCCAGCATCACCGCCGGACTCTGGATGCTCGTGGCCCGCGTCATCGTGCTCGAGCGCGGCATCGCCCTCCCGGTGGTCGTGACCTCCCGTCGCACACCCCGACGTCATCAGCATCACGGGCACGACAAGTAAGACAAGAAGGCGCGCCCATCGACTATCGCCCATCAGGCCACCACTCCTTCATCTCGATGCATGCATTGACCTTATCGGCCGGACCGCGCATGAGCGTGCAAGCTCGGGTTAGTCCTAGCGGGCGAGTCCGAGGCGATCCATGAAGCCCGCGATCGACTCCCTTACGGGGTCGCTGTCCCACAGCTCGAGCACAGTCGGATCGAATACCGGTCCATTGCGTTCGACGCGCTCGACCGTAGGTAGGCGAATGGCCCTCTTCATCAGCTCAAATGTCCCCGAGGGAACGCGCGCGAGACGGCGCGCAACGTCTTCGCACCGGGCGACGAGCTCTTCAGCAGCCGCTATCTCGTCGATCAAGCGACGTTGGAGAGCATCGTCCGGCGAGTAATTGTCTGCCAGCAGAACGATCTCTTGGAAGTATCCGGGGCCCACGGCGAAACGAACAATCTCGAGTGCGTAGGTCGGAAATGGAACACCAGCTCGCAGCTCCGCCATTCCGATCACTCCAGAGTCACGCGCCATCACGCGGTAATCACAGGCGCAAACGAAGACAGCGCCACCCGCGATCGCGTGCCCGTTGATGGCTGCTACGACAGGCCGTGGAAACGTGAAGAGCGCCCCGAAAGCATCTGAGAGCGCGCCGACGGATCCCCGGAGGTATTGGCTCCCACCATCCAGGACGCGCTTCAGATCTGCGCCGGCGCTGAATGTGGCGCCCGCTCCAGTCAAGATGAGCGCGTCGCAGCCCGCGGCCGCCACGGACCTGAGTGACGCCGTGATTTCTCGTAAGAAATCGCCGTCTAGAGCGTTAACGGGGCCGTTCTCCAGATACATGACTACGATCCCGTTTCGGTCTTCGGTCCGCAACATCTCGACAGGTTACAAGTGAGATAATCGGGCCGTGAAGAGAGCGGCGGCGATCCTCTCGCTAGTAGTGATGCTGTTGTCGGCATCGACATCGACGTCTCTAGCGGCTCCTCAAAGAGAGCCTGGAAAGAAGCGCGCCTCTTTCGTCGCTCAGGGGAGCATCCTCGCGCCCGGGACAACCCCGATCACCCTCATGGATTGGTCACGCAGCTGTCCCGAGCTGCCGGCAACACAAGGCGTCAGCGCCTACATCTTCGAGATGCCCGAGAGCTTTCTGACGAGCCGATCGGCCGCTTATGTCGAAGGCACCGCCGTCGGAGCAGACTTCGGCTACCGGCTCTGGTTCTTCGACGACGCATGCAGTGCGAGCGTGTGTTGCTCAGACGCCCCGGCCAAAGTTCCGCGAGCTACCAAGTTCATCTACGTCACGCAGTATTTCGACGGCGCGTCCGAGTTCGAGCTGACTGTCACACGCTAGTCGCGTCCCGACGCGGCCTCGAGGGTCTCCTGCGCGTCGGCCCATTCAACCTCGAGCCGCGACCTGCGCTTCTTGGCACGCTCGTAGGCGGTCGTCAGACTTCCGACGTCCGCGCCCGACATGTAGATGTCGGGAGATGCGAAGGTCTCTTCCATCTTCGAGATCTCCGCTCCGAGCTCCTCGAGCTGCCGCTCGATCGTCCCGACACGCTCGCGTAGGGACCGGGTTCGAGCACGTGCCTCGGCATCCGCGCGCCGCTGATCCTTCGTCTTGACGCCGGACGGACGCACAGCGTCGGGTCGTGCACCGTCGCCCGGCTCGGGCAGGGGACTGTCTTCCTTCTTCGACAGGTAATAGTCGTAGTCGCCGTTGAAGCTGGAGACACGTCCCTCGTCGACCTCGACGATGCGATTCGCGACGCTTCTGATCAGGTGGCGGTCGTGGGTGATAAGGACGATCGACCCGTCGTATTCCCCTAGGGCATCCTCGAGCACGTCCCGGCTCCACATGTCGAGGTGGTTCGTGGGCTCGTCGAGACACAAGAGGTTCACCGGCGATACGAGGAGCTTCGCAAGCGCAACCCGGGTACGTTCGCCCCCGGACAGGACGTCGATCTTCTTCTCTACGTCATCACCCGAGAACAGGAAGCGGCCAAGGAGCCGGCGTTCGTTGACATCGATGCCCGGGGGAACTGCCGACCGGAGCTCGTGAAGAACGGTGTTGGCCCCGGTGAGCGCCTCGATCTGATGCTGTGCGAAATAACCAAGGGCCACATTGTGACCAAGCTTTCGATCGCCGCCCTGCGGTGTGAGCACACCGGCGAGCAGCTTTAGGAGGGTCGACTTCCCCGCTCCGTTGGGGCCGACGAGGGCGACCTTCTCTCCGCGCTCCACAACGAGGTCCAAGGACGTGTAGACGGGCGTCTCGCCGTAGCCGAATCGGATCGACGCGAGCTCGATCATCACCCGGCCAGATCGCGGTGGAGGTGGGAAGGTCAGGTTCATCGTCTTGCGCGTTCGCCTCGGCGCGTCGACGCGCTCCATCTTGTCAAGCGCCTTGATACGACTCTGGACCCGACTTGCGAGCGAAGCCTTGTAGCGGAACCGATTGATGAACCGTTCTGTCTGCGCGATCTTCCTCGCCTGGTTTCGCATCGTAGCCTCGGCTTGCTCGAGCTCGAGCTCCCTCGCAGCCACGAACGCCTCGTAATTTCCGCTATAGGAATAGAGCTTCTCGTCCCGCAGCTCCACGATCTTCGTTGCGAGCCCGTTGATGAGATCTCGATCGTGAGAGATGAGCAGTACCGCGCCCTCGTAGGTGCGAAGGAAACGTTCGAGCCAGACGACGGAGGCGAGGTCGAGGTGGTTGGTCGGCTCATCGAGCATCAATAGATCGGGGTTGGCGAGGAGAAGCTTTGCGAGCGCTATTCGCATCTGCCACCCACCCGAAAAGGTATCGGTGAGGCGCTCGAAGTCAGTCGTCTCGAACCCCAGGCCCGACAGGATGCGTTTGGCCTCATGCTCGACGGAGTAGCCGCCCATTGCGGCAAAGCGATGCTGTAGCGCGCCGTACTCGGACACTGCGCGATCGCGCTCTGGACCGGGCCCAAGCTCGGCCATCTCGGCTTCGAGCACTGCCAGGCGGTGTCCCGTGTCCGCAAGTGTGCTCCCGACGGATACAACTTCGTCGAGAACCGTCCGCCCCAACAACGCGTCCGTCTCTTGACGCAGGTAACCGACGACGGCATCACGCACCATACGGATCTCGCCGCCGTCCGCGGCTTGGTCACCGGCGATCATGTCGAACAACGTGGTCTTGCCTGAACCGTTCGGGCCGACTATCGCGACACGGTCGCGCGCGTAGACCTGCATGCTCGCTGCGGCAAACAGGTCGCGCGCGCCGAAGGCCTTGTCCAAACGATCGATCGTCAGCATGACTGCAGCGTAACGATGCAAGCACGGGGCGCGCAGACATCGTTAAACATCGGATTCATTGGGTAGGACAAAGAAGTACCCGGAACGACTACAGGAAAGGGGTCAGATATGACCGACGGCAACCCGAAAGAAGCGATCAAGCGCGATTGGGAGCAGACCAAGAGCGACGTCCCTGGGCTGGAGGGGCAGGACCTCGACCAGGATGTGGACAACACCGTCCGCCAGGCAGTAGGCAAGGAAGAGCCGAACACCGAGTCATCGCGCGACCGCTAGAACTTCACAGGCAAGATTCACAACAGGGGTGTCGCTTCGGCGGCACCCCTTCCGCGTTCGGGGCCGGCTCGGTCACCCCAGCCCGCCCTCCTAGCTGTTCGTCGGGCGGGAGTTGGAGCGGATCAGAGGATGGTCGATCGCGGGGCATCGGTCCATCACGACGTCCAGGCCCGCATCGCGCGCCCGTCGGGCTGCGGCGGCGTCGATCACTCCAAGTTGCATCCAGATCGCCTTTGCACCGAGCTCGATCGCTTCATCGACGTGCTTTCCGGCGAATTCAGAACGCCGGAAGATATCGACGACCTCGAGCTCCTCTGTGGGGATCGACGACAGCTCTGGAAAGCAGTCGAGATCGCCGATGCGCTCCTCGTTGGGATTGACGGGAATGACCTCGAAACCTTGGCCGAGGAGGTAGGTGGCCACGCGGAAGCTGGCACGGGACGGGTTCGCAGAACATCCGACGATGGCGAAGCGACGGTAAGAGGTGAGGATCTTTCGCGCGGTCTCGAAGTCGTCGTACAACGACTCAGACCCGCGGCCGCTCAGCGCCGCTTCAGTCGCGGCGGAAGCTTCATCTTGGTCTCCCCCGCCTCGATCGTCGCGTTGTTGAGCTGAACGACGGGGACGCTCCCCTGCGCCGCGGCACGGAACCCCTCGAGATTGTTCTTCCTCAGAAAGCGCAGGAACCCGAGCGTCAAGGAACCACCGCTGACCGTGACTTCGGTGTTGCTCGGTATGGGACTGAAGTGTGACTCGTCGGAGCCTGCCAGGATGAGGCCGAGGCGATGGCCCTTGCGCAACCGCCAGTCCTCCGGATACAGGTCCAACGTTGCACCTGCGTCGCGCACCCACAGAGCACCACGGGTAATCAGCCGTGCACTTCCTTCGGGGTCGACGTCGTAGAGGAGACCGATCACGTTGACGGCTGGGATGGTTGCGGTGAGGTCCACCGAGAGTCTGGGCGCGCCGGCAAAGTGAACGTCGTAAGGCATCGGCTGCGAGAAGGTCCATGTGCCTTCGAGTGGACCGGAGGCGGAGGTGCCGCGCTCGTCCACGTACACACCAGCGTTCAACGGCAGCTGGTACTTCTTCGCGTCCGCCGGGGGCCACTGCTGCTCGCTCCGCCAGAATCCTTCGTTGTCCTGAACCTCGACCGGGGGGAATCTCTTCAGCTTGCCGCCTTTGAGATAGTGCTCGAACCACGCCATCGCTTCGTCCATGAACCCGTCGCGGCCTACGAGCCGAGCCTCGTTACCCCGAACGTGGTCGTACTGGCCGAACCATGCGCGCTTAGGTCCGCGCAGCTTCGAGTAGATCGGGAGGAAGTTGTCGGGCTTCGTGTTGATGTCGAGGAATCCGTGTGACCACAGCACCGGAACGGTGCTCTTGGCCGCCTCGGCGATGATGTCGCGCTCCTGCCAGTACGGGATCGAGTGATCGGGCACCGCCGTCATCGACATGTTCTGCGCGTAGCAGTCGGGGTTGGTTGCCGTCCCCTTGGCGGGATAGATGAACTCGTCGGGTGGTGAATCCCCGGCCGACGGTGGGATGAGGTCGTAACCTCCGTACAACCCGGGAGTCCCGTACCATCCCGCGTCGTAATGGACTCCGTTCATGTAGAACCCGCGGTAGGCCTCGATCAGCGGGGACTGAATAATGGCCGCCGCGAGACCCTTTGGCTTCCCTGCGAGCGCCATCACCTGCGTCCACGCGTCGTAGCTCTTGCCCCACATGCCGACCTTGCCGGTCGACCAGTCCTGCTCGGCGGCCCACTCGACGGCGGAAACCGCGTCCATCTGCTCGCCGGCGCCTCCCAGGTCGTAACAACCGTCAGAACCTCCGTAGCCGCGCGAATCGACCTGGATATACGCGTAGCCGCGTTCGAAGATGCGGCCCTCCTCGATGAGGTCGTTGAACCGCAACACTGGGCCGGTCCCCGTGGGAGTGGGGGGGACGAAGCCACCTGATCCGAAGTAAGGCCCGATCGCGAGGATCACAGGATGCCGCTCGTCCGCGGCGCGGTCCTTAGGCAAGAATACGTCCGCGTGCAGCATCGTGCCGTCGGCGGATGGGAACCACACCTCTTCCCAGGTGGCGTCCTCGGGCACGGGCTCCGCATGCGCCACCACGGTGGCACCCAGCACGTTCGCTATCAGCGCGAGAACCAGGGTGATCCGAGAGAGCCTCATGACGTCCTTAGTTTAGGGGCGCGCCCCCGCCTTCCTGCCGGACCGGGGGCGCGCCACAGATGTTCAGCAGGCTCTACAACACCCCAGCGTCTTCGAGGAACGACCGTGCGACATCGGCAAGGTCCTCACGGTCCTGGTCGACCTTTGCGATCAGTGCGGTGAGATAATCGGTCGTCAGCACGGCGCTCACAGCATTCAGTGTGTCCGTGATCGCGTCGTTCAACACGTCGTCGCGCACCAGCGGGGTCAGGTTCTCGGCTGACTGCAATCCCTTGTCGTCCTCGAGCACGATCCAGCCGCGGTCGGGGATGACGGGGTTGGTCGAGAACAGCAGAGCGACGTCGATCGCGCCCTTGTCGAGCGCCTCAACGGTCTGAGGTCCACCGACGTCCAGCGCCTTGAAGTCGCCGAACTCGATGCCGTAGACGTCCTTCAGGCCGATCAGGCAGAACGGGCGCTTGGGACACTCAGGAGGACCGCCGAGGGTCATGTTCTTGGCCGGCGCCCCGAGGTCGCTCACCGAGACGAGCTTGAACTTCTTCGCGGTCTCGCCGGTCACGACGAACACGTTCTCGTCGGTCGCGGGGGAGAAGTCGAGGGCCGTGACGCCATGCTCTGCAAGCAACGGCTCGAGCGCCATGTGGTTCTCCCCGGGGTCGCCCGAGGGCTCTGCATCGGGGTCATTGAAGACGAGCTCTGAGGCGAGGTACTCCGGCTTTATGTCGATCTCGCCGTCGAACAGTGCGGGATCGGAGATCTCACGCGCGCCGATCTCGAACTGACGCTCGACCGTATAGCCGCAGTTCTCGAGCGCGAGTGCGTACATCTCCGCGACCAACTTGTTCTCTGTGAATGCTGCAGATACGCCGACCGTCAGGTCACCACCGTCGACCGGACAACCGGTCGTCTCTTCCGGTCCAGCAGTGTCGGTATCGCCGTCCTCACCCGAGCCACACGCTGCAAACACCAACAGCAGCGCGAGACACGCCCCGAGAACGGCGTTGCGGGAGCTCCGCATGGGTCCTGCCTCCTCTCTCCTTGCCGGGACGACCTCGTTTGGCCGCCCGAGTCGCGGCGAAGGCTACCCCGGCTGCCCAGGCGGCGTTAACACCCGTTCCAGCAGCGCGAAGGCGATCTCTGTGACGATCGCAAGCAGCGCCACGAGCAGCGCGCCTGCGACTATCTGAGGCTGGTCCCGCACCGCGAACCCGTCGACGATGAAACGTCCAAGCCCACCCCACGCGACTAGGGCTGCCAGCGTCGCGGTCGCAACGACGGCCACTGCCGCCGAACGTATGCCCGCCACGATCAACGGGACAGCGAGCGGAAACTCGACCTTGACGACGATCTCTCGCTCGCGCATCCCCATACCGCGCGCTGCCTCGACGAGGTCGTGGTCGACGCCGTTGATGCCGACGAAGGTGTTGGTTAGCACCGGCGGGATACCCAGAAGCACGAGCGCGATCAGGGTCGCGCTGAAACCAAGGTCTCCGAACCTTAGGAACTCGTACCGGAGCGTGAAGGGGAACACGATGGCAAGCACTCCGAACGAGGGCAGAGCGCGGCCGATGTTGCCGATACTGGTCGCGAGCACCTCGCCTCTGCGCGCGTGACCGATGTAGAGGCCGATCGGGAGCGCGATCGCGGTTGCGATGAAAGTGGCGAACAACGACATCTGCACATGCTCGACCAGCCGGTGCGCGATGCCTGCTTCCCCACTCCAGTTCGCCGAGGACGTCAGGAACGTCCAGCCGTCGCCGAGGACCCCCATCTAGGCGCCCCTCGCCCGGCGGGTCCAAGGGGTCCCCGTACGGCGCGTCCACGGCGTGGCGAAACGGCCTAGGTAGATGAGAGCGATGTCGATGACGGTTGCGAACAGCACCGAAAGAACCGCACCCAGGAGGGTCACGGTCGTGAAGAAGGTTCGCAAGCCGTCGAGGATGAAATAGCCGAACCCGCCCAGCCCGAGCACCGCGGTCACCGTGACGAGCCCGATCGTCGTCACCGTAGCGAGGCGGATCCCGGCAACGATCGCAGGAAGAGCCAGGGGGATCTCGACCTTCCACAGCAACTGGCGGTCGGAGTAACCCATCGCCCTTGCGGTCTCGCGCGCGTCCGCGGGCACAGACCTAAGTCCCACCACGATGTTCCGAATCAGGATGAGAAGCGTGTAGCTCACGAGGCCGATCTCCGCCGTCGTGATCGACAGGTAACCGGTGTACGCGCCCATGAACGCGAACAGCGCCAGGCTGGGAATCGTGTAGAGGAAACCTGTGACACCGAGGATGGGGCCGTATAACCGCTTGTGTTTGTAGGCGTACAGCGCCAGTGGGAACGACAGTGCCAATCCGATACCGACGGCGATCGCCGTCAGCAGGGAATGCTCGACAAACTGCTTCCAGATGAGGTCGGAGTGATCGGCTATCCAGTCCCAGCGAACGAGCGGCTCGTCACTCACGAGCTCGGGCTCGTCGCCGCTAGTGGCTTCAGCGCACCTAGGTAAGCATCGATGTCCGCGTCGTTGTTGAGAGCGAGGCGTTTGAGCCCACGATCCAGACCAACGAAGTCCTTCACGAATTCGTTCGCCGGACTGGCGAGGAGGTCACGCGGCGTCGCGTACTGCTCGAGCACCCCGCCCTTTTTCAAGATCGCGATGCGGTCCGCCATCTTGAGTGCCTCATCGATGTCGTGTGTGACGAAAACGATCGTCTTTTGCAGGCGCATCTGGATCTCGAGGAACTGATCCTGAAGGCGCTCACGGACAACGGGGTCGACGGCGCCGAACGGTTCGTCCATCAGCATCACGGGAGGATCCGCAGCGAGGGCGCGTGCGACCCCTACGCGCTGGCGCTGCCCTCCGGAAAGCTCGTGTGGATAGCGCCCTAGCAGTTCCGGGTCGAGCTCGAGCATCGCCATGAGCTCGTCGACGCGCTTCTGGATGCGGTCGAGCTCCCAGCCCAACAGCTTCGGCACCGTGGCGATGTTCTGGCGGATCGAGCGATGCGGAAGGAGTCCGATGCTCTGGATGACGTATCCGATGCCGCGACGCAGATCGACCGGGGATCGCTCTTCGATGTCCCCTCCCTCGAGCAAGATCACACCCGAAGAAGGCTCGATGAGACGGTTGATCATCTTCATCGTCGTCGTCTTGCCGCATCCCGACGGGCCGACGAGCGCGACGGTCTCGCCGGGAAGGATGTCCAGCGACAGATCGGTGACGGCCATCTCGGACGCGCCGAAGCGCTTCGAGACATTGCGCAGCGAGATCATCGGTTCCGTCATCCGGTGGGCATCCTAGAGAGGTACGGAGAGGAGGAAAAGGGGAAGGGAACCAGGATGAGTACTAAACCGCCCACGCTGAGAGGCCTGATCGGGCGAGGCCTGCGCAAGAGATGCCCCAGGTGCGGCGATGGAAAGGTCTTCGAGGGTTGGTTCACGATGCGGGACGCATGCCCCCGTTGCGGCTACAACTTCAGTCGCGAAGAGGGGTACTGGACCGGAGCGATGATCGTCAACATCGCGGTGGCCGAAGCATGGTTCTTCGTCCTGTTCGTCACCATCATCGTGGCGACGCTGCCGGACATCGCATGGCAGCCGTTGCTGATCACGGCGGTTGTGACCAACACGTTGCTCCCGATCGTCTTCTACCCCTACTCGAAGACACTGTGGATGGCGATCGATCTGCATTTCCACAAGCCGGACTCGCGCTAGCGCAACCTTTCCCAAGACCTTCCGACGGATCGAACGGCTCGTGCGTGACGACGAACCTCCGCCGCCTTCATCGCACCACCTGGGAGCTCCACGACGAACGACAGGTGCCCCGGATATCTGTGGTTCTGCCACCTCGTCGCAGTCCCCGGCAGGGGCTCGAGGCGCTCGAGAGGAAGGCCCACGAGATCCGCGTAGAGACGTTGGACGCGCAGGTGCCGTCGCATCTTCGTCACGAGCGCCATCTGCTGGTGGTACCAGATCGTCACGTCGGGCTCGATGTCCTTGACGAGGCGCATGACGGCACGGGTCTCGGGCTCCGACGCCGCGCTGGGACCCGGGTAGTAGGTGTCCCAAGGCGCGCCCGCTGCCTGCCAGCCCGCCGGGAAGTTGCGATTCAGGTCGACCCCGCGTGCGTTCTGTCGCGTGCGCGCGTCGCATCCGTCGGGGTTGACTGCCCAGATGAGCCACAACTCGTAGCCGTCCGGGGAAGGCATCCTCCGCAGCCTTCCGATGACGGCCTTGCCCGCACGTTCCGTACCGTGGATGCATCCCACGACGAGGACACGCGTCTCGTGTGACCGCGCGCCTACGTTCACGACTTTGAGCGATCGCCCCTCGACCGATCGCCCGAACGTCTTGGTAGCGCTCACCCGCGCTGCGCTAGCGACGTCACGGCCGGTCGGTCCCACGATGCTTACCGATGTCATCACTCCGCCGAGGACGACCGCCACAACGATGCTCCGAGCACAGGTGCTCACGCCGGACGAACCTCGTCGCCGTCGTCGGCGACAAAGCGCTGCCCGGCGCTGCAGAAGCGCCTGAAGTCGCAGGGGTAGCACAGTGGTCCAGGGACGGGCTCGAACGCACCGGCCTCGACGAGACGGAAGCGCTCGATCAGGTGGGTCTCGTCGAGCGTGAGCTCGGTCGCGGGCGTCGTCACGATGGCGCCGGACTTCAGATAGAAGTACGTCACCCTGAGGTTTGCGGGCTCTATCCCCCACATCCGGCCTGCCGCTATCGCGTAGATCGAGAGCTGCATCGCCGCGGTGTCGTCGCCCGGCGCCGGCATCGATCCCGTCTTGTAGTCCACGAGCTCCCACGTCCCGTCGTCGTGCCGGTAGACCGCGTCGATGCGCCCGCGCACGAGGAAACCTCCATCGAGCCAGATCACGAACGGCTGCTCGACGTGTCGGGGATGCAGCGACGCATAGGGGCTGGACTCAAACGTCGCTTTGAGCTGCGCCTCGGCGTCCAACTCCGGCACACCGCCTTTTTCGCCGGCGGATAACGATGCCTGCGGCAATGGCTCCGCCAGGTGCGGAATCGGGATTCCCTTTGCCGCCTCGGGGGGACGTTTGCCTCCGCTTCGCTGCGGCTCACTACCCCCCCGGACCCCCCACGAGAGGCGTTCTTCGGGGGACATGTCGGGTGCTATCTCGGGATCGTCGAGGCGGCGCTGCCCCATCGCGCGCAGCTCGATCCAGCGGTGGATCTCGTTGCCCACCCGCGCGGCCTCACTCGGGCGCCGCGGAAGAGGGCGCACGATCGTCCAGTAGAACTGCTTCGGGCAACGGGCAAGCTGGACCATCGACGACACCGACAATGCTTTCAATCTGTCGTCCGGCGGCGCGACCGGAGGCGGCATCGTCACCAGCTCCAGCTGATGCGCGATCTCGGCGCGCGCCGATTCGAAACGCGCCAGGTCGATCCCGTGCGCGACAGCCAGCTCCGCCACCGCGTCGGGCCGCTCGCGTGCGCTCTCCACGGCGCGACGTGGCCCCTCGGGCAGTAAGGCGTCGGAGGGGATCTCGTCGGAAGGAGGCCACTGCTTGGCGCGCTCCTCCCACTGCGTCGTCAACGGGTTCTCGCTTGGGCATGGCTCTTTGCGCCGAACGGTGACCGCCGGATGCGGGGAGCCCTCAGGCGCGTCGTCCGTCGCCGGCGCGCCGGCGAGCTCGTTGAAGAACAGACCTGGTCCGTTGGGGTGCTTGCGCTCGTAGTTGCCGACGCCGTACCAGTGGGCCGCGGTCAGTCGCAGAGCCTTACGAGCTCGCGTCATCGCGACGTACGCGAGGCGGCGCTCCTCTTCCTCCTGGCGCTCTTTGAGCTCGTCGTGGAACTTCTTCATGACGCCGCCGAAACGAGGCAGGAAGTCTTGATCGTCGCGCGCCCAGAACGGCACCGAGGCCGGCGTCGTCGTCGGGTTCTCATTGACCTTGAAGTCGGGAAACACCTCGGCCGAGAGCCCGGGGATGAAGACAACGTCGAACTCGAGGCCCTTGGCCTGATGGACGGTCATGAGCTTCACGCAGTTGTCCATCTGCGGTTGAGCGACCTCGATGTCCTCAACGCTCGCAGCGGTCTCGATGAAGTCGAGGAAGGCCTCGAGGCTCCCGCTGCCCTCGAGGGGGGCGAACGCCGCGGCGCGATCGAGGAAGGACGAGATGTTGCCGAGTGCAGCTGCCGCCACGACTGTATTCGCGGACAGCAGCTCGTCCTCGATGCCCGACATCTCCAGGATCTTCTCGACGGCCTCGGTGAGGCTGCGGCTCTTGATCGCGACGCGCATCGCTTCGATCTCGGCGTGGAGGCGCGTTAGCGAAGAGCGCGCGCCCTCGGAAAGCTCATCGACCTCATCGGATCGTCCTGCCGCCTCCGCGAGCGAGAAGCGCTCGCTGCCTGGGTCGACCTCGACCTTGTCGTTGTCCTCGAGCTCCGCCAGTTGCTCGCGGAATCGATTCGTGTTGCGGGCCGCCCATCGGGCGAGCGCGGCCATGTCCGCGTAGTGGATCCGCCAGCGTGGACCCATCGCGATGCGTGCAAACGGGATGTTCTCCTCGGGATGGACGACCAGCCGCAGATATGCCATCAGATCCATGATCTCGGGCAGCTGAAGCAGTCCCCCCAGGCCCACGACTTCGACCGGGATGCCCTCGGCCCGCAGTGCGATCAGGATCTTGCCGAACAGTCGCCGCTTACGGCACAGGATCGCGATCTCGTCGAACACGATCGTCGTGCCGCCGAGGCTGGCCCCCTCAACGCCGGCGAGCGCCTTGATCTCGGCTGCGATCAGCCGCGCCTCGTCCTCGTCCGACGCGACGAGGTCACACGTCACATCGCCCGCTCCCGTCGCTTCGTGATGGCGAAGTACCTTGTCGGGGACGCCCCGCCGGTCGGTGGCGACCCTCGAGATGATCGCGTCGGCGACATCGAGGATGGCGCGTCCAGACCGGAACGACACCTCGAGCGGACGCTTGTCCGCCGGCTTGCCGTCGGCCGCGGTGAAGTGCTGCGGGAAGTAGAGGATGTTGTGAAGCGTCGCTCCGCGCCACGCATAGATCGCTTGGTCTGGATCGCCGACCACGGTTATCGCAGAGCCCGCGGGATAGATCGCCTCCATCATCTTGCGCTGCGCGACGTTGGTGTCTTGATACTCGTCGAGAAGACATACAGGCCACCGCTCGCGCAGCACGGCCGCGACCTCGGGCCGTTGCGTCACGAGCTGGTAGCCGAACGCGATCTGGTCGCCGTAGTCGATCCGGGCGAGCTCGCGCTTGCGGTCGATGTAGGCGCGCACCGCTTTCACATAGTCGGGGCGCTGCTCGATCGTCTTTCGCAGGTCGCGCTGGAGCTTCTCGACGTCACCTTCGAACACGGACTTCACGAGGGCCGCGTCTGCTACGAGTAGCTGTTCGGGGTCGAGGAGATGATTCGAGCACTGATCGGCCAAGCTGCGCATCCGGCCGATCATGTAGCTGATGCCGCGCACGGGGATGACGTCGAACGTGAGCTCCTCGAGCAACCCCGCGAACAACATGTAGGACTGCGCTTCGGACAAGAGAGCGACGCCGGGCTCGATCCCGATCTTGGGTCCGTAATCACGGATCAGCCGATCGGCGAAAGAGTTGTAAGTGAACACGCTCGGTTCAGCGCCGGGTGCGAGGTCGAGCGGCGCGATCGCGCGACGGACGCGATCCTCGAGCTCCTGGGCCGCCTTGTTCGTGAACGTGAGCCCGAGGATCTGATTGGGCTGCGCCACACCTGTGGAGATGAGATGAACCATGCGCGCCGCCATGACCGCGGTCTTGCCACTGCCGGCGCCGGCGATGATCGCGAGCGGGCTCGGGGTGTGCTCGATCGCGGCGCGCTGCTCGGCCGACGGCTCGTATCCCCCAAGGGCTGCGACGATGCCCGCGTGGGTAGTCGTCATCTAACCTGAAGCTCCTGGCCCTCGGGCCACATCGGGCACACCGGCTTGAACTTGCACCACTTGCAGTCGGCGTGCGGGCTCGGCGCGAAGGTCTCTGACTCGATCCCTTTGAGGACCGTCGCGATCCGCTCTTCGACCGCCTGTTCGAACGTGCGCTCCTCGTCGGGGGCCTTTACGACGCACGTCGCCCGGTAGAGCTTTCCTTTGCCGTAGTGCGGATAGACAAGCTCTGCCTGCTTGGGCTCGCCGAGCTTGCGGAGCTCCTCATCGCGGTAGCAGGCGAGGATGTAGGTCCACAGTTGAAGGTCTTCCTGTGCTTCGGGATCACGCTTGTAACCGCCGGTCTTGTAGTCGACGAGCCGCAGCCCGTTGGATCCCACGGTGTCGATGCGGTCGATCTTGCCGCGGACCCTCCAGCCTTCGACGTCGAACTCGAAGCCATACTCGGTCGCGGCCGAAGTGTGACCGTTGGAGAGCTCGAGGGTGACGAACCGCTCGATCATCTCGCGCAGGTCGCGCTTGAGGAAGTTCGAGATCGCGCCAGCCGGGTACTCCTCGTCTCGCCACCGGTTCATCGCCTCGTCATAGGCCGCATCCACATCTGCCGGGATCAGGCCCTTCTCGAGGTCCTCGAACAAGCCGTGGACGAGGCGGCCGTAATTCATCTGGTAGCTCGTCTCGGGGTCGAGACCGAGGACCTGTCCCATCAGGTACTCGAGCGGACAGTTCTCGTAGTCCGAGAAGCGCGAGTAAGAAGTCTTCTTGTATTCACCGACGACGGGCGTGGTGTTCTCGGTCCAGCGCGCGGCCCACCACCAGCGCGACGGGTCGATCCCGGGAAGAGTGGCCAGGCCCCACAGCGCCGCAAGCCGATCGGCGGCATCGGCTTCTGACGACTGCAGCACGCCGCGCCACGCCGTCTCTGCCTCGCGAGCTGTCAACACCAGAGGTACGACCTCGGCGTTGTCGGTCGGAAGCTCATCCACCACAAGCGAGAGGAACCGCGACGGTTCCACTGCGGTCCGCTCTGAGCCACCGGCGCGCTCGCCGGTGAGCACGAGGCGGCGGGCGCGCGAGGTCGCGAGCTTGAACAAGCGGTACTCCTCGGCAAGGGCATCGCGTCGGCGGTCACCGTGCGATCGCGGCGCGTCCAGGACGTCGGCATCGAGCAACAACCCGCGCCTCGACGGATCGGGCCACATGCCCTCGATGCACCCGGCAACGATCGCAAGCTCGAACTCGCGCCCCTTGGCTCCGTGGGCGGTTGTGATGGTGACCGCGTCCTGCGAGCGATTGATGCGATGGGATTCCGGCGTGAACTCCGCCGAGGTTAGCGTGTCAATGAAGTCGCGCATCCGGGCCTCACGCCCACGGCGTTCCGTGAAACGCGCAAGGGCGTCGGCGAGGGTCGTGAGTGGATCGAGGCGCGTCGAGTCTTCGGCAGCGACGAGCTCCGCGAACCACGACGAGTTGTTCCACAGCTCCCAGAAACATTCATCCGGGCTCTTGTTCTCGGCCCACTCGCACGCGCGTGAAAGCAGGTCACAGAGGGCGGCGAGCTTGACGCGCACCGGGCCGGGGAGCTCCAACCCGTCGAGATTCCCGCAGACCTCGGCGACTCCGAGGCGGGCCAAGCGCGCGGCTCGCCGGACCTCGGTCATCTCGTTGGTGGACAACCCGCCGAGCTCGGACAACAGCAGTCCCGGCCACAGCTCTTCGTGGCCCGGTACGCCGCAGGCGATCGAGAAGAGGTCGAGCACCGGCCGGACCACGGGATCGTCGTTGAGCTGCAGTGCCTCGCCCTCGATACGGACGGGGACGCCGGCGCGCGCGAGCTCCCGGCGCAGCGGGGTCAAGAGGTTCCGGTAGTCGCGCATGATGATCGCCATGTCACCCCAGGGCGTCCCCCCGGCCCATGCCGATCGCACGATGCCGACGATGCCGCGTGCTTCCTCGGTGAGGTGCGAGTACAGCTGCACCTCGGGAGGCGACGTCCGTCGGTAGGTCTCGGCTACCTCGATGACGGGGAACTCGAACCGGTCGAGGCAGGAGGGATCCGCGCCGCGGAAACCGAACACGCTGCCTTCTGGGTCGGCCGCGATAACGACACTGCGCGGCTCGCCCTGTTCGGGTAACAACGTCTCCAGCAGACTGGCTTCGGCACGGTTCGCCTCCTCGAAGTCGTCCACGAGGATGTGCGGATAGATGTCCTTGAGGTCGGTCCGGAGAGAAGGCTGTTCGCTGAGCAACCTTCGTGCCTCGACGAGGACACCCGCGAAGTCGACGCGAGGCCGCCCATCGTCGAAGGACGCGGGATCTTGAAGCGTGGCGAGATACCGACCGAGGAAGCCGGCGACCTCTTTCCAGTCGGGCCTGCCGCGGTCGACCGCCACTCGTTCGAGGTCGACGCGGTCGAGCAAGCGCTCTTGCGCACGGAGCATGAAGTCGCGGATCTCGCCGGCGAACGCGTTCGAACCCAACATGTGACCGTTGACGGGCCAGTTCTTCGGATCCTCGTCGGCAAGCAGGTCCCGCACGAGCGCCCGCTGGTCGAAGGCGGTCAGAAGAACAGGCTCCTGACCGAGTCCTACGAACTGATAGCCGAAATCTCCCTCGCGGCCATCGGGGGTCTCGGCTAGCAGGCTCTTGGTCAGGAGAGACCATGCGAACCCGTGGAACGTGAGGACGGCAGGCCCTGCGATGGAGCGCCCGAGGCGTCGCACGAACCGATTCCTGAGGTCCTCGGTCGACCTGCGGTCCTGAACGAGGAACAGGATCATCTCGGGTTCGGTGCCCGCCGTCACGAGCGAGGCGGCACGTTCCACCAGCGCAGTCGTCTTACCCGACCCGGCGGGACCCAGCAGCTTCGTAGTGCCGTAGCCGAAGTCCACGGCCGCCC
>DATLNM010000046.1:0-37561 GCA_035536775.1 Actinomycetota bacterium
CGTGTTCTTGA
This sequence comes from Actinomycetota bacterium, assembly GCA_035536775.1. Lineage (GTDB taxonomy): Bacteria > Actinomycetota > CADDZG01 > CADDZG01 > WHSQ01 > DATLNM01. The sequence goes on from DATLNM010000046.1 coordinate 12, forward strand.
GCTCGAGAATCTCGCCCTTCACGTCTACGGTGATCTTCTGGGAGAGGTCGCCGTTGGCGACGGCGGTGGTGACCTGCGCGATGTTTCGCACCTGGCCGGTCAGGTTCGACGCCATGAAGTTCACCGAGTCCGTGAGGTCCTTCCACGTTCCCGATACACCCTTCACCTTGGCCTGACCACCGAGCTTTCCCTCCGTACCGACCTCTCGGGCGACACGCGTGACCTCGTCGGCGAAGGACGACAGCTGGTCGAGCATCGTGTTCACGACCGTTCCGATGCGGAGGAACTCGCCCCTCACCGGCTGGCCTGCGATCTTCAACGCCATCTTCTGCGTGAGGTTGCCCTGGGCGACCGCCTCGACGACACGCGCGACCTCCGTCGTCGGGCGTACCAGGTCGTCGATCAATGCGTTGAACGTCTCGACCCGCACAGCCCATCCACCAGTGGCTCCGGGGAAACTCATGCGTTCGGTCGTTCGACCTTCCTGGCCGACCACGCGCCTGACGCGGATGAACTCCTTCGTCATGCGGTCCATCTGATCGACGAGTGCGTTGTAGCTCGCCCCGATGCGGCCGATCTGTGTGCCGCGCCGCGTGCTCATTCGAGCCGTGAAGTCACCCCGGCGCGCGGCCTCGAGCGCTTGGAGTAGCTCCTCTACCTCGTAGTCGTTGAGTCCCGCGAGTGAGGCGCCGTGCGACGTGCGCGCCTTGCCGTTCGTTGCCCTCCCATTGGTGGCGCGGGCTTTACGGACCGCACCACCGGCCGCAGCCTTAGTGGTGACGGTCTTCTTCTTCGCTGCGGTGGACTTGGTGGAACGAGACGACGCCTTCGAAGCCATGTACCCCCCGTTTCAGCCGCCCGGTAACCCGAGCTTCGCTCTGTATGGCGGGGGGCGCATGGCTGTAGTCCCCCCGGACATGAATGCTTATCAGACGCGCCCTAGGGGGTGTGACGGTCCGTAGCGGGGTGGTGGCGTTAAGTCAGCCGGCTGCAGCTTCGCCGGGCGCGTGTCCCTGCTCGGGGGCAAGCTGAGCCCATGCCGGGCAGACCGGCTGGAACGAGCACGACATGCAGAAGGGGGACGGACGAGCGCGCCAGTCGCCGGTGTCGGAGGCCTTCTTGATGGCTGCCCCCAAGGCCATCATCTGGCGCTCGAAGGCCACGAGCATGCGCTCATCGGGATCGAGTGTCAGAACCGCGGGGTCGGCCAGGTAGACGAGCCGGATCTCCGCCGGCATCACCCCGAACGCCCGCCAGCACACCAGGGCGTAGAAGCGCAGCCCGAAGAACGACGCGAGCTCACGGGATTCGCCCGGGACACGACCGGTCTTGTAGTCGGTCAGTATCCACGACCCGTCTGGGCGCTCTTCGACCCGGTCGATGATGCCGCGCAGGTGGATTTCGGGTAACTCGTACTCCACCCACCATTCGAGCCGTGACGCCGTCAGCGCCCGGGGGTCCTCCAACTTGAAGTAGTTCGACAGCAGCGTTCGAGCCTGCGATATCCAGCGTGTCTCGTCGTCCTGATCCATATCCGTCGGGCGAAACTCGGCGTCGGTCCCGACCTCAGCCCACAACGCGTCGAGTAACGCCCACGCGCGCTCGGGCGTCCGGTTGACGGGGGGCTCGGAGAAGAGCCGCTCGAGGACCGCGTGGACGAGCGAGCCCTTCGCGGCGGCACCGCTGATCGGCTCGGGGAGCCGGTCTATCGCCCGGAACTTGAACAGCTGTGGGCAGTTCTTGAAGTCGGTGGCGCTGGACGGCGAAAGCTTGAGAAGCGGCAGATCCACAGGATGACCCTAGAGGCGCGCGCCTCCCAGGCCTCGGATTTCAGGGGGAGGCGAAGTCCTCGGCGTGGCCGCGGACGACTATCGCTTCGAGCGCGCCGAATCTCATCGAGGCGTAGGAGACGTACGGCGACATGATCGTGCAGGGGGAAGGATCGTCGTCTGTCGCGGCCTCGGCGCAGTTGAAGTAATGATGATGGGCGCCGAGCAGGTGGCCGATCTCGTGCGCCACGATCTTGGCGGTAGCGTTCTTGTATCCGCCGAGAAATACCGCATCGCCTTCCGCGTATGCCATGTCGATCCCGACCGCGAACGCCATGTCGTCGTAGCGAACGCCACCGATGCAGTCGGCGCGTCCGGCAGCATCGGTCATCTCCTTGCTGGTTAACGTGTAGACGACATCGGCGCCACTGGGAGCACGCCCGCCGACATGATCCTTGGCGGCATCGATCAGCTCCTGGGAGGCGATAGATGGAACGATCTCGCCGTCGAGGCGAGCGGCCTCACCGGTGGCGGGGAAGGTCACCTGCTCGAAGCCGACGACGTTCAGACCGAGCTTGAGTGGCGAGTAGGCCCCCGTGGCCGAGTTGAAGACCTCCTGGCCGCGCGCCAGCTCGATCCCATCGAGGAGCACGTGGACATCGACGACCACCCTCTTGGGAGTGCCTCCGATGTGGGCCGTAGATGTCCCGTCCGGAAGGAACTCGAAACAGTCGGGGGCGTCGTCCTCATCAATGACTAGAAGCGGCTTAGGAACCAGCGGGGCAGCGGCAACCGCACTGCTTCCACCCATGACAGCCATCGCCGTGAGGACGGCAAGCGCGCCGAAGATCTTCAGATTCCGCGACATGGGTTCCCTTATTCGCCGTAGAGGGGGTCTCGCCTTCGACCCATACTAGTCAGAGCTTAGAGAGACCCGGCGAATTCCGCCAGGGCACCGTTGAACGCTTCAGGGGCCTCCAGGTTCGACAGGTGCCCCGACTCCGGGATCACGACGAGCCGGGACCCTCCGACGTTCTCGTGGATCTTCCTCGACAGGTCCGGCGGGGTGAGGGTGTCGTTCTCTCCCACGATCACGAGCGTAGGCACAGAGATCCCTGCCAGGTCTGAGGTCGAATCAGGGCGGGCTTTCATCGCTTCGAGTGCGCCGATGTAGCCCTCGCCGGAGTTGTCCATCAGCTCGGTCACGTTAGCGACGACGTCGGGCTTCTTCTCTCGGGTCGCGTCCGAGAGCAGAGCGCCGAGGAGTCCGTCCCGCAGCGCGGCCGGGCCTTCGCTTTCGATCAGCTTCTGCTGGCCGGTCCGCTTCTCGATGGCCTCGGGTGCATCGGCTTCTGCGCGACTGTCGGCGAGCACGAGCCCTTCGACGCTCTCGGGAAAGAGCCTGAGGAAAGCCAGCGCCGCATAGCCGCCCATCGACAGGCCCGTAAGCACCACGCGTGAAACTCCGAGCTCGTCGATCACGCCTTTCGCCTGCCCGGCGAAGGTGTCCATGGAATACGTCGAACGATCCGCGACGACATCGGACTCGCCGAAGCCCTGGAAGTCGACCGTGATCACGCGGAACCGGTCGCTCAGCGACTCGACCTGGGGCTCCCACATCCGTCGGTTCAGAGGGAACGCGTTGAGGAAGAGGAGCGCCTTGCCGCCGCCCCCGGTGTCGCCGTATGCGACCTTCACTCCTGAAACGTTGATGTCGGGCATCTTCGACCTCCTATGGCATCTGTCCCCGGACGCGCGTGGGCCGGGCGAGACGTGCCAGCTTAGACTCCTTCCGACGCGGCTCGGGCGGAGCCGGCGGCGGGACCACAGGCAGGGGGCGGAAGTCATGACAAGGGCGATGGATCTCGTAATCACGCTGGGCATCAGTGCGTTGATAACCGCGTCGACGGGTGGATATGCGTGGGCCCAAGACGCGACGTGCATGGGGATCGAAGCGACGATCACCGGCACCGAAGATCAAGAGATCATCGAGGGAACCGCGGGTGACGATGTCATTGCCGCTCTTGGCGGGGACGACATCATCCGCGGCCTCGGCGGCGACGACGTCCTGTGCGGAGACGACGGACAGGATCGTCTCGATGGCGGCGACGGGAACGATCGACTCTTCGGTGGCGAGGGCAACGACTCACGTTCGTTCACGATCCAGGTCTTCACGCTCGACTTCGCGCAGGAAGGCGGCGTCTATGGCGATGCAGGCGATGACAAGGTGTACGGCGATCTCGGCAATGACTCCATCGAAGGCGGTCCCGGCGCCGATCTCATGATCGGCGGACAAGGTGCCGACTTTGCGGACGGCGGCGAGGGTGACGATCGCATCCCAAGTGGTCCCGGCGATGACTACCTCAACGGTGGCGACGGCGCAGACGTGCTGCGGGACGTCGCCGGTGACGGCTACTTCAGCGGTGGCGGCGGCGACGACATCATGTTGAGCGGAGACGGCGAAGACTCACTGTATGGCGGTGACGGGATAGACAAGATGGTGTCGCGCGGCGGCGACGACTACATGAGTGGGGGATCCCTCGATGACGTCCTCCGCGCCGGGGCGGGTTCCAACAACCTCTACGGTGATGACGGCGACGATGTCCTGCGCGCTCTCGACGAGGACGACTACATGTCGGGTGGCGGTGGGGACGACACCATGAGGGCCGCAGGCGGCAACAACAACCTCTACGGGGGCTCAGGCCGTGACGTGTTGACGTCTTCCACCGGCGAGGACTACCTGTCGGGCGGATCGGAGAACGACAAGCTGCTCTCGGGCGGTGGTGACGACGATCTGTATGGCGAATCTGGCAATGATTTCCTCGGAGCGGCCGACGGCGATGACTACCTGAGTGGTGGCCCAGGCCGGGACATCCTCAACGCCGGAGAGGGCAACGACGACTGCTACGAGGGCGAAACCACCGAAAACTGCTAGCCCCAGCCGGGCCTTCGTCGCGCCCGGGCGTCTTTACCCTCCGGGCGACTCCACGATCCCGAGCTTCGGCACAGCGTGCGGTGGGCGCGCGTCGCACGGAAGATCGATCACGAACGTTGTTCCCCGACTCGATGATCTCAGATCGATCCTCCCGCCCATCGCCGCGGTGAGGTGGCTGACGACGTAGAGGCCAAGACCGACGCCGTCGCGGCCTGCAGAGGTCTCCGCGATGCGGCTGAAAGCATCGAAGAGCTGGTCCCGCTTGTTCTGAGGGATGCCCTCACCGTCATCGCTGACCTCGATAGCGATGCCGTCCTCGCTACGAGACCCGGTGACGCGCACCGTCGAATCATCGGGCGTGTACTTGTACGCGTTCTCGACCAGGTTCCTGATGATCTGTCCTAGCCGAGCGCGGTCGAGCTCGCATTCGAGTGGCTCGATGAACACCTCGAGGTGATGCGTCCGTCGCTTGCCCGCTGCCGCGTCCAGCGCCTCGCGCACAACGGATTCAAGGTCCCCCCACATCGGATCGAGCGCGATCGTCCCGGTCTGGAGTTGTGATGTGACGAGAAGATCGTCGACCAAGCGAGCGAGCTGACCTCCTTGCTGCTGCACCATCGCGAGGAGGTGCTCATTCTGTTCTGGCGAAAGCCGATCACCCTTCTTCCGCACGGTGTCGACGCCGGCGATGATGGCGGTTAGCGGACCTCGGATCTCGTGCGACGTGACTGCGATGAAGCGATCCTTCATCTTGTCGAACTCCTGAAGCTGTTCGCTGCGCGTGACCGCGGAGCGCGCCCGCCCGCTCAGATGCTCGACCATCGCTCCGGAGGCCGCGGCGACGATCGCCAGCAAGGAGACGACGAAGACGAGGGTCGCGTAGTCGAAGCCTTCCCCACGTAGGTCCGCCACTCGGAGCGACTGCAACACGAAGAAGAGAGAGGCGGCTCCTGCAGCCCCACCTGCCCCGCGTGCGCCGTAGCGCGCTGCGCCTTCGAGGGGCAGCAGAAGGAGCAAGCCCCACGTCACATATGGAGTCTCCCAAGCGAATACCCAAACGATCGCGGCGATGACGACGCCGTCGAAGATGAACGCTCCAAAACCAAGCTTGCGGTGATCGGCGTCGGACGACACGCTGGCGTTCAGACCCCAGATAACTAGGCTGCCTAGCGCCAGCAGCACTATCGCGTCCCACGCGTACGCTTGGTCGCGCTCCGAGGGATACGTGCGGAGCGAGAACGCTATCGCCCCCGCGAGGGTGGCCCCCCAGCGGAGATACGTCATCCACCCCTCGAGCTTGCGAAGCTCGGTCTCTTGAGTCACCTGACCTTTATACGCCCACAATGTCTCTAATTGTCCGGTAGTGAACGCGACGAAGGCCCCTGCCGAAGCAGGGGCCTTCGTGCTACTCGCTGGGTCGTTACGCTGCCCGGCTGATCTTCGTGTCGCGCTGGTGACCAAGCACCTCTGCGACATGCTCGAAGACCTTCGGCGTCGCGTAGCCGGCTGCGGCGATCATCAGACCGGTACCGACGTATCCGAGGATCTCGGACCTGACGGGGACGTTCCACTGGGAGAACAGGGAGAACTCGAGCGCCCACGCTACCAATGCCCCCAGCCCGATGGTCAGGATCGACTGGACCTTTGCTACATCGACGTACTCGTCGAGCATGTCGATCACTTTGAAGGTTCCGATCCCGAGCAGGACCACGATCGCGAACTCGTACACCTTGCACCTCCGGTTGAATCCAGACGGTCTCTCCGTCCAGGCTTCCGTTGGACGCCACCGGGGGACTTGTGGTTACAAGCGTGTCGTTACCAGTGGGGCACTAGTCGTCGAGCGCCTGATAGAGCCCGGCTGTTATCCCAAGGATGGCAGCGTCCAGGGCGGCGGCCGCTGCGAACCCACGCTTCTGGGTGCGGACGTAGCGGTAGAAGAGGGCGCCGGAGGAGGCAGCCTTTCCGACCATTAGTGGTGGGAGGAGGTTCCGACGCGTGGCCGGATCGCCTGCAGCGGTCAGCGCCAGGGCGGCGATCGTTGCCATGTAGGCCCCCGCGAGGGAGTTGTAGAGCCCGGGGCTCTCTGCCTCGAGTGGCTCGCCCCCGGCCAGATTCAGCGACGCGGTCGCGGCCCGGGGACGGACGACGAAATCCAGGGCCCCTGCGGCGTAAACGAGGCCCGTCGAGAGCAGCCACGCCTTGAGAAGCTTTTCGAGCTTGGACATCGCGGCTCCTAGGTGATGAGGGACTAAGTGAAAGATAGTCCTTTATGACTATTCATCGGCAGGGGGGGTTCGTCGAAACTGCCAGTAGGGCGGGGGTTCAGTCGCATTCGCCGCCGCAGCCATCCGACGCATCGCCCGAGCGTCGGAGACTCCCGCCCTCTTGTCTACGGTGCGCCCCCTCGATCGAGGGGGCGCACCGCCATTTCCGGTCCTTTTAGCGGCGACCCGCCGCCTCTTGCTGCGGGAACTTGACCGAGAACCGCACTCGGGCGACCTCGCTCTCGTCGAGGACGAACACCACGGCGTAGTCGTCGGATGCGTAGTCGAACTCCAGGTCCGCGATCTCGTCTTCGAGCCGCTCGATGTGCTGAGGGGTCGCGAGGTGAAGCTCTCGAGGCAGGCTCTCGTATACGACTCCCCCCGCCGGACCTTCGATCCGCCATTGCTCCGTAAACGTTCCGTGGTCGTTGACCCATCCCCTGATGACGAGGAACACCCCCGCCTTGCCGGGCTCGTCCGGGAGGATGACATCGTTATCGAGACCCGGGTGGACCTTCGCACCGAGCTTGAAGAAGAGGTCCCGGTCGATCACCTTCGCGTAGCTGAGTCTTGCTCCCAATGCGGTGTCCTCCCTCGATCGGTCTCGTTACCCTTGGTGATCGCTAGTCGCTGGTCCAGATCTGCGTGGTTGCGCCCCATCTTTCAAGGATGCCTCCGAGGTGGTCTACCCCAAAAGCCCCGACCGGAGACAGGACGCCGCGTCCTGCGAACCCATCGGCGGCCATCGCCACAGCTCCCGCGGCGAGGGTCTCTGCGGTCAGCCCGTAGACGTCCACTCCTCGCAGAGCCACGTTCCGCCATCCGGATGCCCCGCGGGCTTCGGCCAGGATCGTCCAGGGCGCCTCACGTTGCGCTGCGTCAGGACCCGACCCTGACGGGATGACGAGCTCCAAGGCTCCGCCGACGAGAGGGAGCCCAGCGATCGCTGACAACGGAAGAGCCCCCATCCTCATCAAAGCTGCCTCCGGCTTCCGGCTGACGACGAACGTCCTGCACGACGCCAGATCCAAGTGCAGCGGACCGAGCTGGGCCTCGCCGAGCGGGATGGCGGTGGTGTAGCGAGGTCCGCGGGGAGGCGGAAGAGGAGCCCATCTGCCCTCCGCCCCTGCTCGGATCGAGCGAGGCCCACCGCGCTCCCACCACAGCCCGGGCCGCCCGAGGATGGGGAGCGTCGAGCGAACGGTTCCGCCCGACCCCGCCCTCGGGAGGTCGTAAGTGAGGATGAGGTCGGGGTGATCAAGTCCCCCCACGGCCAGGGTCGCGGCGACATCGGCAGGAACCTCATCGAACCCCATCGCAGGGACCATCGCGATGCCGGCCGCGTGGGCGTCGGCGTCCTTCGCGATGAGCGTCGTGATGAAGGGGCCCTCTCCGGCCGAATCGATGTAATGGGTGCCTGTATCGAGTGCAGCCGACACCGCGACGTCACCGAGTTTTCCGAAGGGCCCCACACACGTAACGAGGACGCGGGCACCCTTCAGGGCTTGCCTGACCGAGGAGGGGTCTTCCACCGATGCGATGCGGGTGTCTGATGCTCCGGTCCGGGTCGCGAGATCGCGAAGTTTGGCAGCGTCGCGCCCGACGACAGCGAAGTCGACCTCCTGTCGTCCAAGCGCAGCGGCCGTAAGGCGGCCGGTGTACCCGGTCGCCCCGAACAGGACGACCTGCGGTTCTGCCATGGTTAGCAGCCTACCTATCCTGTGGCGCTAAGAACGTGGGAGATGAAGGGATGACGACGCCGGACGCGCCGAAGGTGGAAGGGACGGTGCACCTCGTTCGTCATGGCCATGTAGAGAATCCGGGCAACGTCATCTACGGCCGCCTCCCAGGATTCGTGTTGTCGGCGACGGGCCGAGATCAGGCTGCAGCCGCCGCGGAGCGGCTGAGTGAACGTCCCCTCGATGAGGTGTGGTCGAGCCCGCTCGAGCGGGCGCAAGAGACCGCGGCGACGATCGCCACCCCCCACGGCCTCGAGGTCGTCACCGACGAGCGCTTGGTGGAAAGCGGCACCACGTTGGAAGGGGTCGGACGCCGCGCGGTCGCGTTCGCGACCTCGCCTCAGAAGTGGTGGTCTCTGCGCAACCCGCTGCGTCCATCTTGGGGAGAGTCGTTCGTGGAGATCTCCGCGCGGATGACGGAGGTCATCTTCGAGGTCCTCGAGGCTTCACCCGGAGCCGAGGTCGCCTTCGTGAGCCATCAGACGCCCGTTCTCGTGGCGAGGCTCGCTCTCGCTCGACGTCGCGTACCGCCGTGGCTCGCATTCACTCCATGTGAGACAGGGTCGATCACGACGCTGGGTTTGATCGACGGGGAGATCGTGCGCGCGTCGTACTTCGTCCCGCCTAAGAGCTGAGCGTCAAGCTTCCTGCCCGCTGATCTCCTCGATCTCCTCGATCTCTTCCGAGTCCTCGCCGGTGGCATCTGGCGGGGGGTCGATCGTGGTCACCAAAGGGTTAGAGCACACGGGGCAGATAGCCGTGGCTTCATCGTCGACATAGACCGTACGACGGCATTGTGTGCAGAAAGCGCTGAGCGACATTCCCCTCGTCCTTTTCCCGCTGACCGATCCCCCGGCTACATGGACGGTAGCATCCGGCCGGATGTCCTATGACGCGGCCGTGATCGGGGCTGGCCACAACGGCCTTGTTTGCGCCAACTATCTCGCGTCGTCTGGTCTCAAGGTCGTCGTCCTCGAGGCGCGCGACTCAGTCGGGGGGGCGTGTGTCACCGAGGAGCTGTGGCCTGGTTTCAGGGTCTCGACGGCCTCCTACTCGCTCTCACTGCTCCAGCCACAGGTGGTGGCGGAGCTTGGACTCGACCTCGACGTCCGTATCAAGGACCCCGAGCTTTTCGCTCCTCACCCCGACGGTGGAGGACTGGTGCTGTGGCGCGACCCCGCGCAGCGCAAGGACGCCATCGCTGCGATATCTCCCGAGGACGCAGAGGCCTACCCGCGCTTCGTCGAGCTTTTCGAGGAGGCCGCGCGCTACCTGCGCCCCCTTCTCAATCACGCCGCGACGCGCAAGCAGGCGCGCCGGTCGTTCCGCCGTTCTGAGGTAGAGCGGCTCTGGGCTCGGACCGTCGACGGTTCGATCGCCGAACTGTGCGAGGAGTACTTCAAGTCGCCGCTGATGCAAGGACTGATGGCTTCCCAGGGCATCATCGGGTCAGCCGCCGGGCCGCGCACGCCGGGCACCGCGTACATATATCTCCATCACGCCTTCGGACTCGCCGCGGGTGAGCCCGGCGCATGGGGCTTCGTGAGAGGGGGCATGGGCGCAATCACCGACGCGCTTGCCGCCCGCTTCACCAAACTGGGAGGTGAGATACGCACTGGTTCGGAGGTCGCGTCCGTCCGGCTAGATGATCGCCGCCGGGCTTCGGGCGTCGTGCTCAACGGAGGGGAAGAGATCGAGGCCCGCACGGTATGCGTGAACGCGGCCCCGCAACTGTTGCCCGCGATGTTTCCCGATGGCGCGCTGCCTCCCGATTTCGTCGACGACGTCGGACTACTGCCTGCTTCGGGCACGGTCGTCAAGGTCAACTGCGCGCTCGGCGGATTGCCGCGCTTCACCGGGATGAGCTCGGGCTCGTCGCCAGGGCCCGAGCACCTGGGGACGATCACGGTCGCGCCTTCGATCGACTATCTCGAGGACGCATGTCGCGCCGCGGCCGAGGGCCGTCCTGCCGATCCGATGTTCTGCGAAGCCTGGATCCAGACGGCGTCCGAACCCGAGCTCGCGCCCGAGGGCAAACACACGCTGTCGATCTTTGCGCAGTACGCGCCGTACAAGCTTGCCGAAGGAACGTGGGACGAGCGCCGTGAGGAGATCGGCGACATCGTCGTCGGCACGATCGAGCGTTACGCGCCGGGTCTTTCGGATCTCATCGAGCACAGATTGGTTCTCGGACCGCCCGATCTCGAGCAACGTTTCGGTCTTCCGGGCGGACAGATCTTCCACGGTGAGTTGCTTCCTGACTGGATCTTCGACCGACGTCCCGCGGGGGAGTGGTCTCGCTACAGGATCCCCGTTGCGGGGGCGTACCTATGTGGGTCGGGCGCGCACCCCGGCGGAGGCGTTTCCGGCGCGCCCGGCCGTAACGCGGCGCGCGCGGTGCTCGAAGACCTCGTTTCCGCAGGCGCTACCTAGGCGACGCGCCCCGGGGAGGGGTTTCGCTCTTTGCGCTATCGGGTAACTACGTGGCGTAACGATGCACAAATGCCATCGCTCTTTTTCGCGAAGGTATGCCTACGCGAGGAGGTGAAAAGTATGGGCATCGGAGTCAGCATGTTTCTGTTGGCGCTTGGTGCGATCCTGACGTTCGCCTTGGAGGCCGAGGTCTCTGGCATCAACGTCAACACCGTCGGCGTCATCTTGATGATTGTCGGATCGATCGGGCTGTTGCTATCACTCATGTTCTGGAGCAGTTTCTCTCCCATGAGACGCAGCGACAGTGTCGTCGTCGAAGAGACACACCGCCAGACCGTTTAAGTAGCAAGAACCGAGGAGGCGGGCCCGCAGAGGGGGGCCCGCCTTTCTCGCGCTATCAGACGCGCTGGGGAACCCTTACGACGATGTCATCGAATCTGACGTCGGCATCCTCGTTGTAGAGCCCGATGCGCCCTCCGAGATACGGACGCTCGTTGTCAACGAAGCTCACGATCTGCGTCCCATTGACCTCGACAACGATGTGAGCACCCCGCTGGATGATCCGAACCTTGTTCCACGAACCCACTGGATAGGTCGGATCTGAGCCTGTCGCCAGGAAGCGTTGCGCGCCTGGGTACGCGGGATCCTCTTTGCCCAGCTCCCACCCGTTGGGCTTGAGGGCGAGGTAGTAGAAGTGAAGGTCGTCGGTGTAGTTCCACAAGACCCACGCGGTCTCCCATGGGTTGGGTGCCGGCGCCCGGAGATGGGCCACCGTCTTCGCGCGCACCGTGAAGTCGATGTCGGTGAATGACTTCCGCGTTGTGATGAGGCTCGCGTGCGTCTCGTCGGGTTGGGTGGAGGCGAGCGGCGCCTGAGCGAGGTGCTTGGACGCTTCCCCGACGACCTGATTGACGCCATAGCCGTTGTACGTCGATGTCCATGCACCGTGCCTGGTGCCGTCGAGCCACGGTTCACCGACCGCGAATGCCTCGAAATCCTCCTGGAAGAGGACGCTGCCAGGAGCCGGACTAGCGGCGCGACGAGCCTGAACAGGCGCCATCGTCGCCGAGATGGCGGTTATCAGCAGGAATGCGATGAATGTCTTGGCGGGGGTCCTCATACCCCTTTGGTATCGGCGCCCAGGAGCCGACCCTTAGCGCCATCTTCAACCCGGCGCCCGAACCGCCCTCGTTTCGGTGGTCTCCAGCGTTCTGGTCGTCTTCGCCCACCCTTGTCTGCGCCGCAGGACGTTCCAGACCGCGAGCCAGCCGGCGAGGAACCACATGTACGAATAGATGTTGAACACGTGGGCGAGGGCGATCGATTGAACGAGGTTCTTCTCTGGCACGCGCATCCAGTAGACGAATCCGTAGAACGGCGCGAGGCCGAAGGACAGGAAGTACCAATACAAGAGAAGCGTTCCTCCGTTCCCAGTCAGCGCGTTCCACAGTCCCAGGGGGGCACTGATCGTCGCGAAGAAGAGGAGGGTCAGGAATACGGCGAGCGGGAGCGAGAAGATGAGCACGAGGAGCGGGCTACTCAGGTGATACACGAGGTCGGCGATCGTCTTCGTCTTGAGGTCCGAGCGCAGAACGAGAGGGATCCGTGCCCAGCACTGCATGTGACCTTGGAACCATCGCGAGCGCTGCCTAACTAGGCGCCGGAAGTTGTCGACGGCCTGCTGACTGACCCACGTCGTCGGACAGAAGTGGTTGATCCACCCTTTGACCAACAGGCGAACGCCGAGGTCGAGGTCCTCGGTGAGGCAGTCCGTCCATGGATCGGAGCCGAGACTCTCGAGCGCGGAGAGCCGCGTGAATTGCCCGTTCCCTCCGAGCCCGACGCTCCCCAGCTTCCTGCGCCCGCGTTGGAAGATCTCCGTGAAGGTCACGAACTCGAAGTCTTGGATCCGCGTGAGGAGACTCGTCATGTTCCTCATGCGAACCCCTACCTGTACCGCTCCAGTCCGGGGACCCGAGAAATAAGGCCCCACCGCGGTCAACGCGTTGCGCGCTATGCGTCCGTCGGCGTCGACGATGCAGGTGATCACCTCGTCGTGGTCGCGACTGTCACCGATGCGAGCAAGTAGGTGCTTGAACGCCGCGTTCAACGCTCGGCCTTTGCCCAATTGGGCGTCGGGCAGGGAGCGCCGGAGCAGCCAGACCCTCTCATCGTCGAAACTCTGGACGATCTGGGCGGTGCGGTCGGTGCTGCCGTCGTCGATCACGAGGATGTTGAAGTTGCTCTGCGGAAGCTGAAGCAGGGAGCGGACCGTGTCGCCGATTACGAGCTCTTCATTGAGACAGGGGACCATGAAGACGTAGTGCAGGTTCTCGGGTGCTTTGCTCAGCTTGGGCATCCTCTTCCTCGAAGCGTAGAAGAGGGCTAGGACGTACGAGATCGTCACTAGTACGACGATGGTCGTGAGACTTGTCATGATTCGTGCCCTATGGACACCGAAGTACGGCGACCGATCATGCTCATCTTCGGCACGCGCCCGGAGGCCATCAAGATGGCTCCCGTCGTGCTCGAGCTCGCGCGCTCATCGGTTCTCTATCCCGTCGTGGCGGTTACAGCGCAGCATCGCGGGATGCTCGATCAGGTTCTCGACCTCTTCGAGATCAAGCCCGATTACGACCTCAACATCATCCAGCAGCGACAGTCGCTCGCCGGCGTGACGATCCGCGCCCTCGAAGGACTCGAGCCGTTGATGAACGTCGTGACACCCGACATGGTGCTGGTCCAAGGAGACACGACGACAACCTTCATGGGTGCTCTCGCCGCCTTCTATCACCAGATCCCAGTGGGTCATCTCGAGGCGGGGTTGCGAACCCACGAGCCCTACTCGCCTTATCCGGAGGAGATCAACCGGCAGCTGACGACAAGGCTGACGACGCTCCATTTCGCGCCGACGCGTACGAGCAAGGCCAATCTGCTCGCCGAGCGGGTCGACGAATCGCGGGTGACCGTGACGGGAAACACCGTTATCGACGCGCTGTTGTGGACGCTCGAGCGCGGCATCGACTACGGAGATCCCACTCTTGCCAGGCTCGATGACGACGATCGGCGCGTCATCCTTGTTACCGCGCATCGACGCGAGTCGTGGGGCCCGGGGATGCGCTCTATCGGCACGGCTCTGGGCGAGATCGCGCGCGCCGAACCAGATGTCCTCATCGTTTTCCCGATCCACAAGAATCCCGCGGTGCGCGAGTCCATCGAGCCGGTGGTGAAGGGACTCGCCAATGTGCTCTTGGTCGAGCCGCTCGCGTATCACGCATTCGCGAAGCTGATGGGTCGCTCGCACATCGTCCTCACCGACAGCGGCGGCATCCAAGAAGAGGCACCGAGCCTCGGGAAACCCGTACTCGTGATGCGCGACACCAGCGAACGACCCGAGGCGATCGAGGCCGGCACGGTGCGACTCATCGGAACCGATGCTGCTGCCATCAGCGGGGCAGTCCGAACGTTGCTGCATGACGATGACGCGTATGCCGCGATGGCCAACGCCGTTAACCCGTACGGCGACGGTGCTGCTGCCCGGCGTACGGTCATGGCGGTTGAGCATTTCTTTGGCCACGGTCCTGCTCCTGATCAGTTCGGTTGATCGACGCGCAGAGGAGGCCCTGGCGACGGGCCTCCTCGTGCAAGCCACCTGCTGATCTAGAGAAGCGATCCGGGGCTCACGAACGTGTAGCCCAGCCCTTGGATCCCTTCAACGGTCTCTTTCAGTGCCTCGAGGCCTTCCCATCCCAGGAACGGGTGGTAGAAGAAGCTGGCGAACCCATCGCGGACGGCGAGGTTGCGCCGAGCGTTGTCGATGAGCTCTGCGGGGAAGCGTGTTGGGTGGTTGTTGTATTCGACGGGCTCGTAGTTGCCGAGATTCTCGGGAAGGACTTTGGCCCCGTACACGTCGGTCACCACATACGGGAAGATCTGCCCCGACATGAAGCCGTGATCGACGGGGGTGCCACCGACCATCCTCTTGTGGTCGATCGGGCCACCGCTGAGCAGGCCCTTGAAGTAGAGGCTGCGCTCGTACCGAGCTGCGAACTTGTCCTTCACGACGCGGTAGTCGATGTCGGATCCGGCGTAGTGGGGGAATTCGAAGATGCGTGGCGTTGGCAGCTTTACCGCATTCCACTCCCGAAGCCCTGCAGCGATCCGATCGGACGCCCACCTGTAGGAGTCCTCGGGCACTGGTCCGTCGTATCGAACGTAGTTGTCGGCGTCGACATGAGCCATGTAGAACTCGAAGTCGTCACCGCTCACGCCGTTGTAGGGGTTGGGTACATCACGATACTGATGTGTGTGGCCGTGCATGATCAGCGTGCCGCCCTTGGAAACCATGTACTTCAAGGCGCTAACGACCTCGGGTGCGTCGCGAAGACGGATCGTCTCGGGAACTCCGTTGTTCCACACCCCACTCGGGTCGACGTACGTGTCGTACACGGCGACTGAGAACGGAGCACCTCTGCTGTAGAGGTAATCGGCGATCGCTCGCAGGATCTCGGGGTTCGCGTCGGGACCGACGTCTTCGAGCCGAACCAGGGCACGATGCCTTTCAGGTGTGGACGGTGCGAGGTAGTCGAACAGGATGTCGCTGAAGATGATCGAGCGATCGTGCTCAGTGGCATACGTGAATGGCACCTCGCCGATGAACGTGAGGTTCGCCGACCGCACCATCCATGGGAGCGTCGTTCCATCGGGACGAACCGCGGTCGCGACCTCGGTCGCCTTTGCCGGATCGAGGATCGAGATGCTCGGTAGATCACCATTGCCTTGAGCGCGCCGGGTGAAAGACGTTCCCTTGTATCGGACCTCGGTGACGCCGGGCTCCATGAAGAAGCCGGGGGACCAGCCGTAGGTTCCGAAGAAGTCATTCGCCTGCTCAACGAGGTTGTGGATCTGATACTGCATCCAGATGACGTTCGTCCTGCACGACAGGACGTCTGAATAGAACGATGTCGGGACCGCCTCACCGTAGGTAGACCCGATGTAGATGACGAGCGCGTAGTCGAACATCTGGCCGGGCTGATACTGCGACGTCTGTATCGCCGTGAAGGTCCCGAAGTGCCCCGTCAGGTTGGCAGCCTGGATGGCGAAGAGCTCGCCCAAGTGGCCGTACTGCCCGCTGGCGTCATAGACGATCAGGGTGCGGCCTCCGGGAGCGGGCGTTCTAGCGGTGCACGGTCCACCGGGATCGGGTGCAGTCGTCGGCGTCGGGCTCGGAGACGGCGAAGGTGTCGGCTTCGATGGCGGGCGACCGTACGCAGGCGCGGACGACGTGAAGAGAAGGCCGAGAACCAGCAGGGCCGCGACGAGCGGGCCTGTCTTATTGATGTAACGGGAGCGGCTCATCATGTCGTAGACCTCGATCCCGGCTAGGCGTTGACGGCGGAGTCGCCGCGACCTACGCGGCTCAGGATGAACCCAGTGACGATGAGTCCGACGACGATCGCGAGGTAGACGAGGATCGCGTAACCCGTGAACGGCAGTAGGGCACCGAGGAGGTCCGGCCCGCCTGCGGACTGCCCTGCGGACTGCGCCGCGCCGAGGACCTCGGCCTGCTCTTGGCTCTTTCCAAGAACGATCCGCGTTCCAAGAACCGTCGGAAGAATCGCTGCAGGGGGAATAAGTCCAGACATCTTTCTTTCCTTTTGCTCGGATTTTTGGCGGAGGGCCGCCGTTGACGACGGGATGACTACCCGCGGTTGTCTGACTACAAACTGTTAGTCAAAAAGAATCTTGACTTTATGCAGCGTTTGCGCTACGTAGCGTCACCGGTATGAGCGCGCTAGGCGCGCATGCAAAGTCACTGCGTAGTTGCTTGCACCGATAGTCGCTTTGAACGCGCGCTAGTGCGCGTTAAGTCGAAGCTCGTGGCACTGCAAAGCCGCTTTGTTAGTAGGCGAAGCGAGCGAGCGTGCGGACGATGCGATCCTCGATGTCGACGGCCGTGTATTTCGGAAGTCCCCCCGACAGGATCGAGAACTCCGCCCAGCTTTCGGTCTTCTCGAGCCACACATATCCCGATAAAGCGGAAATTTCGTCGAGCGTGCCCGTCTTCGCCTTGACGCGCACGCCACCAAGACGGTTCTCGAGCGTTCCCTGCCCGGCGCCTGCGAGGGAACGCCTAAGTGAGGTTCCCCACGTTGTCTCCTCTGCAGAGCTAAGAAGGATGACGATGCCCGCCGCGGAGACGCGATTGGAATAAGAGAGTCCCGACGCGTCGTTCGCGTCGAGGTCGACGCCCAGAGCAGATGCGAAAGCCTCGATCGCCGCCGCTCCACCGGAGATCGTGCCCGGCTCTCGGCCAGTCTCGACGGCGAGGCGCTTGCCCAGGACCTCTGCGAAGAAGTTCGAGGACCATCGGTTGGCGTAGGTCAGCAACACTTCGAGGGGTTGCGAGCGAACGGCGGCGGCCACACCAAGCGGACCTTCGGGGAGCGGACCCGCCGCGGGGGCGCGACCAACCTTCACGCCGATCTTCTCGAGCCGCTTGGTGAGCGCGGCAGCAGCTCGTTCCTCAGGGTTCTGGACATGCTTGCCGTCCGCTACGTTGCCCTCGAAAGTGAGCGCCGACGGGAGAGGGATCTCCTCCGAAGGGAAGTCGCTCTTCCATCCGGGCGCGAACCAGTCGTGCTCGAAGTAGCTGGTGCTTCCTATGACACTCCCGGCGATCCGGGTGATCCCCGCGCTCTTGATCCTGCGCGCAAGACGGCCTAGTCGGGTCGGTGTGAATGGAAGGGCACGTCCATAGCGACCACCGCCGGTGACGGTGGGATCACCCGTGCCGAAGAGCCAGATGTTTCCATCGATGACTTCATCGATCGAGGCATCGGTCACGACCGCGGTCACCAGCCCCTCGTCGGGGTCGAGGTGACTGAGGAGTGCCATCGACATCAACAGCTTCTCGTTCGACGCGGGGATGCGCGGCGCGTTCGCGGAGTGGCGATAGAGGAGTTTCCCGCCGTCGGAAACGGCGACGCCGACCGGACGGTCTCCGACTATGGCGTCGATCCGGTCGCGCCAGAAGTCACCCTTGCCGCGAAGTGCGGCGGGCGCGCCGGTGATGCTGTCAGAGGTGAGAGGAGCCGCTGCCGCCGGCGCGATCACCGCCAAGGCGACGAATACGGCCACCCACAACGCCCGAAGCTTCATGACTCCCTTTCGGCGCGCATGGGCCACTACCTTAAGAGGTCAAGCTCTCGATGCGGTTCGCACGCATGGCGAGAGCTCGTTAGGCGGGGGCGTCGAAGAGCGTGGGGTCTGCGGGAAAGAAAGAGAGCTGGCCTGGACCGGCCCGCCGGTCGCCGGGACGATCGATCTCTACAGCGAGGCGGTGGTAGCCCTGCTCGCGGGCGAGTTGGATAGCCCGCCGGCGAGAGCGTGTGTCTTCGGCCGCGATCCTGGCTTCGGCGGCTCGGATGACCTCGTCCACGTAGCTCTCTTCCCAGTCGGGAAGGCTGGGCTGAGCCGCCTCGTGGGCCTTGTTGCCGGGTCCAGACATCCGCACGTCGCCTCCCAATCGTTCCGGTTCCACCCGGCAGCCTTGGCTTCACCGGGAGGTGGAGTATGGGCCACCGGAATCACGCGTCCGTGGATTTCATCTTTGTAATTCGTCAGGCGTCCGATGTGTTGCGTAACCCGAGGCGCGGCGTACCTTGAGTGAGCACCGAAGCCCTGCCCGTCGCCAAAGGAGCCGTCATGAGAGGGACCATCGTTCGCAGGATCGGGGTGGCTCTGATGTCGGCCGTCGCGCTCGCAGCCTTGGCCGGAACCGCCCCCGCCGAGACGGTCAGGATCCGAGCGTTCGGCGAGCCGGGAACGTTCCACTGGCACCCCACCCAGAAGGTCGCGGTAAGGGGCGACAAGGTCGTGTGGAAGAACACGACGGAGGCTGCTCACACCGTGACGTCTTACGGCCGCGGCTGGTCGAAGGACACTCGCGTCGCCGCAGCCGCAGCGACTTCGTTCGTGTTCAACAAGACGGGGACGTTCAGGTTCCGGTGCAAGATCCACTCGACGCTCGAGGGGTCCGTGTGCGACGGGATGTGCGGGAGCGTGAAGGTGAACGCTCCCTAACTCACGTCCACGATCATCTTCATCACGTCGGTCGCGCCGTTCGGTGCTTTGACCGTAAGCGTCACCGTGTAGGCGCCCTTCTTCGCGTACGCGTGCTTCACGGGGAATCCTGTCGCCTTCGTCCCATCGCCGAAGTTCCACGACACCTTCAGCTTCGTCGGATCGACGAGCTTGAGGGTGGCGGGGCCTGAGAACGCGTGCGAGCCCTTCGCATCGAAGAGCAGCGGCTTCTTCGCGGTCAGCGGCGCGGGCGTGGGTGAAAGCACCTCGAAGTACGCGACGGCTTCCTTAGTGCGTGCCACCGCCCCACCCATGTTGGGCTGCAACATGAACCACGCGTGCATGTGTGCGCACATCTCGAGCCCCTTGTACCAACCCTCTGAAGGAGTGAGACCGCTCTGGTCCACTCCCGTCATCGCGTTCAGCGACAGGAGGTTGTCGTTAGGCGTGTGCAAGATCGCGAGCGCGTCGGCTTGCGCAGGCGACCCATCAGCATGGGGGCCCAGGACGTCGGGGAAGAGGTTGAAGATCGGGATGCCGCGCTCCTCGAAACGCGCGTAGTCGCTCGAGAACAACGCGAGCCCCCCGATGGCCGTGACGATCTTGGTCTCCTGCGATGGGACGCCGGACTCGGCTGCTTCCTCGTCAGACACGAACACCTCCGGAGCCGTCGGCACATCGGTGATGCTGTCATCGAGGTGGTTGAAGACCTCCCCAACGATGTCGCGAGCCTGGATGTTGAAGTCTTCCATCGCCTTCTTCTGCGCGGGGTCGACTATCTGAGATGGGTCGCCAAGCTGCATCACCATCGGCGTTTGCTCCGCTGGGTTGCCCCGGTAGAACGCGGGATAGGCGCCCGCGCACGGGTCGAGGTTGAAATACGCGTTGACTTTGAGATTCGGGAATGGGTCGATGTTGTCGCGGATGAACGCCCGCGCGCCGTTCGTCCCGGACTCCTCGCCTGCCCACGCAGTGAATTTCACGCTGACCGCGGGCCGCGTCCCGGTCTTTCTCCAGTAGTCCGTCATGATCTTTGCGATGCGGAACACGGTCGCGTGGCCTTCGGCCGAGTCCCACGCGGACGCGGGACCCGAGTCGGTCTGGTCGTAGTGGCCCGACACGATGACCATCCGCTCGGGATGCACCGAGCCGGGGATGACGGCTTGCAGGTTGAATGCCTTTCCACTGGGGCTCGCAAAGACATAAGGCGGCACAGAGCTTCCGACGTTCTCGAACTTGTAGCTGTGGACCGCCCCGCCCCACGGGCGAACGATCTTCTTCATCTGCTGCTTCCAGAACTTCACGAATTCGAGCGAGTGGTTCGCGCATCCCGTGGGAATGGGACAGGTGCCGTGCGCGATCGCGCCGCCCGGAGCGTCATCGGCCGACGTGTCTCCAGCCTGGCGCTCGGGGAACATGATCGTTTCGTAGACGTTCAGGTCGTACGCGTTCCAATCACCCGTCGGGTTCGGCTTGGTGACCGCTGCTGGATCAGGGGTTGAGGGGATCGCCTCGATCGCTGGTGTGGGCTTGTAGGTCATGTTCGTGATGCTCGGGATCTGCGGTGCGTTGTTCGCGCCTGCACTTTGAGCCGGCATCGCGAGCGAGCCTGCGATCAAGGACGCGGTCAGGATTGAAACGATCGGCCGTAGCCGCATGGGGGGACCTCTCTAATGGATGCTCGGTGGTAGGTGATTCGCCGTTAAGGGCTGCGTTCCCTGCCCGGCGCGCCTGTAGCGGCGCCGAGACGAGCCCTCTTGGTTGCGTCCATCTCCTTTGCTGCTTTGAGCCCGCGATCGCGCAATGCGAACAGGACCAAGCGCTTCTTATCCATCACGAAGAAGCGCTTGCCATGCTTGCGTAGGGCCTTCATGTCGATGTCGAAGCCCATTCCCGGCGCGTCCGGGATGTCGATCGTGCCCTTCTCATGGAGGAAGGGCCGAGTGAGCATCGCGTCACGCGCTTCGGGCACCCAACCCGGGGGGTCGAGCGGGTACTCGAGCTCTTTCTCGGTCGCGAATGAGGTCGCTCCGAACAGTTGAAGGTTCACTGCGAATCCGACCCCATTCGTCCACGTATGGGGGGTGTAGAGGAGACCCTTCTCACGACACAGCTGCGCGAGCTTGAAGGTCTGCGCGATCCCACCTGTGAACATCGCGTCGGGTTGGAAGATGGAGTAGCACTTCTTCTCGACCATCATCGCGAGCTCGGGAAAGCCCGACGTGTGCAGCTCTCCGCCGGCGATGGGGACGGGGGAGTAGCGCGTCAACGCGGCGAGATCCTTATAGGAGTCCATCGGGAGCGGTTCCTCGATCCAGGAAACACCCGCGTCCGCGCACACCTTCGCGAATCGCTTAGCGCGCGCTAGATCCCAAAGCGGCGCGTCCGCGATCGCGCTGACACGCCACGCCTGGTTCGCATCCACCCCGATCGACATGACGTCGCCGACCGCCGCTGCGGTTTCGGTCACCTGACGGATGTCGGATGTCTCGTCCTCGTGAACGCGGATCTTGATCGTCGAGAAACCCTCGGCGCGCCGGGCTTCGGCTTCCGCGATGCGGGCACGCGGGGATCGCACCTCGCCCGAAGACGCGTACAGCTTCACAGTGCCAGGACTTCCGCCGAGAAGCTTGCACACGGGCGCGCCCTCGATCTTGCCTTTGATGTCCCAGAACGCGGGTTCGATCCACCAGTTGCGCCATCCGAGGTAGCCGATCTCTCGAAGGCGTTGCTGGATCATGTCGATGTCGGTCGCGTCCTCTCCGATCAGGTAGGGGCCGATGAGTGATCCGAGACCCTCGCGTTCGCGGCCGATCGAAGGGCCGGCACTCCAACCTTCGACGCCGTCTTCGGTTATGACCCGGATCAGCGTGCAGCGGTTTTCGTTCTGCGGGAAACCGGGGATCCAACTCGGCCTGAACGTCGCCGGTAGCGGGGCAGAGAAATGCCACAACTCGATGCGCGCGACGATGCTCATCTCTTGCCCAGACAGTGCAGTCGCAGTGCCTCGGCAACAGACGGCAACGTTTCCTGCGACTTGACCTTGATGAGGACGTATTTAGAGGTGCGCGGCGGGCGAACGTCTTCGGGAACGCCGGCACGCTCGCAGAGCCGCTCGATCCTTTTCACTTCGGTATCGGTCGACCCGATCAGATAGACCGATAGACCCGTGGACGTCGGCAAGAACGAAGCGACCTTGTGCGCGCCGACGATGATGTCGATCGCACCGTTCCCCGCGGTTACTCCGCGCGCTTCGGGAGGGCAGCTGTTCTCGAGCCAATCGGGAAGAAGCTGGCGGACCTCAGCCGCCCATTCGTTGCGCGGGTCCGCCTTGGCTTTCGGCAGACTGAACCGCCCCATAGGAACCTCCTCGGCCCACCGGATCCCCGCTCGCCCATAGTTCCCACGCCTCGGCCCGCTGTCAATCGGCCCTACAACGCCGGCTCCACCGCCAATATCCCCAACCGATAGGCAGCAGAGGCTTCATCCGCCCGACCCTTGCTCTCATGGAGATCGCCGAGCAGTCTGTAAGTCCTGGCGATCTCAAGTCTCTGTTCGGCGCGACGGAAGAGATCGATAGCCCTATGAAAGTGGCCGATTGCTTCGGCGGCATCCGTTTCGCCAATCAGCTCGCCAAGCTCACGCTCCGTGATCGCCAGTTCCGACGTCCCGTGAGGAGCCAACACGCTCCGAGCTCGTTCAAGGAGATTCAGAGCGTCGTCATCCCTTCCTTCGAGGCGCGCGATACGGCCCAATTCGTTTAGCACGCGACCTTCGTCCAGAGTGGCATCGTTTTTCTTGAAAATTTGTTCAGCGGCTCGAAGAACGTCCGTGGCTTCCTGGAGTTTTCCGGCGCTAATCAAGGAGTAACCCCTTGCTAGTCTGGCGATCGCTACTTCGGTCTCGAAGTCGAGTTGAGTGAATAGGTCTTCGGCGCGAATCAAGGCGGCGTCACATTCCTCGAATTGGTCTTTGAATAAGTACGCGCGCGCGACATTGACCTCCATGATCGCTATTGCCTGGGGGTCCTGCACCATGGGCATTAGGCGGAGCGCCTCTGCGGCAGCATTTTCTGCTCGGTCCTGCAGACCAAACTCGATGTAAGGGAGCACCAGTGTGGCGTACGTCTTCATTAAGGCGACTGGATCACGAAGCCCTTCTTGCTCGAGCATTTCGAGGAAGGCTTCAAGCACATAGATGGCAGCGCTCGTCTCACCAAGGTTCAGCAAACATCTTGACCGACCGACGCGCGCGTCAACTCTGAGGACAGTTGAGCCGCCCGCCCCAATCTTTTCTGCTTCTTCGAAGAGCCTCACAGCCGACTCTGGATCACCCGCCTGTTCAAAGCAGGTCGCCTGACCCAACACGGCTTTGCTCTGAATCCTCGCCAGACCGAAACGTTTAGCGGTCTTCTCGATTTTCCGGTAGGCCTCGCGCGCCTCCGCCTGGCCGCCATGAGCAAGAGCCAGGCGGGCCTCCATAAGCTCTAGCTCGAGCCGCCCGGGCAGCGAAGCGGGCTGGCCTGTCCGGAGCTCGATGGCAGCCATTCCGAGTTTCTCCGCGAAGTACTCAATGGCGGCATCAGAGGGCTGCCGCTTGCCTGCCTCAATTGTGCTGACATAGGCGTGCGTATAGTCGGGCTCGGCGAGCTGCCGTTGAGTAAGGCCCTTGTCCAACCTCGCCTTCCTGAGGCGGTCGCCAAAAGCTGCTAGGTCCATTTTTGCTACTCCGTTCTGCGAAAATTTCACGAGCAGCTTAACTGGCTGTTGAGCCAAACCGTCAGAATTCCTCGTAGCTGAGGCGTAAATATCCGGTCCTGCTTCCTCTCCTGCTGGTAACTAATCTGGTTACTCTGTGATAACTCTCTCGTTAAACTACCGAGACAACTGTCGCCGAGTGAGAGGAGATCCCATGGGAAGCAACAAGCTTCGTCTAGCTGTCGGAATCGGAGCGCTGACAGCCCTATGGACCATCGGAGCAGCTGAATGGCCTGTTTCGCTTCTCGGCTGGCCCCCCTGCTGCTAGCGGAATGACAGGTGCGCCACCGGGCGAACCGGTGGCGCACTCGTTTTCTGATGGGAATTCTCCTCGCCGCTCTTGCGATCGCCATCGTGTTGGGGGTGGTTCGAGGGGGGTCGGTGGGGCGGCTGGCGTCGTTGCGCCTGCGCGCGCCGGAGATCCTCCTCTTGGGCCTCGGCCTTCGGCTCGCTCTCGAGATCTTCGGACCAAGTGACGGGACCCTCGTAGGCGGAGCGGCCTTCATCCTCGTAGCGCTCCCTGGTCTCGTCTTCTTGTGGCTGAACCGTCGGGTGGCGGGGCTCGGACTGGTCACGGCGGGGATCGTGGCCAACCTCGCGGTCATGTCGTTGAACGGAGGCATGCCCGTCTCGGCGTCGGCCGCCTCGTTGGTCGGAGCGGCGGCTCCAGTGGACGGCGAGGCCCCTCGCCACGAGGAGCTGACGGACTCGACGCTCGCTCCCTGGCTCGGTGACGTCATCCCGGTCCCACCCCTGGGCAGGGTCCTGAGCGTGGGCGACCTTCTCCTTGCCGCCGGGCTCATGCGCTTGATCTATCTGCAATCGACGGCGGGTCCTGCGGTAGAGGGAGCAGCCCCATCCCAGAAGCGCCTGCCCGCGAACCAATAACCCCTGGCGGACGTTACTTCCCCTGTAGAATCCGGGCGTCGCCATAGTGAGGGTGCCGCGGCAGCTCCTTGCCGATCCATGGTCGACCTTTCGGATCTTTTAAAACGCGATTGGGGGAGACGTTGACCTTGGCCAGCGGAAAGCGCGCCATCACTGTCGTAGTAGCCGTTTTGCTGCTCGGAGGCCAGCTGATCATGGCGGCCCCTGCGGTCGCCCAAGAGGCGACGTGCGCGGGCAAGCGCGCCAACATCATCGGGACGTCGGGCGACGATCAACTCATTGGGACGTCGGCTAACGACGTCATCGTTGCCCAAGGTGGGCATGACGCGGTCTACGGCCGCGGCGGTCGAGATGTGGTCTGCGGCGGCGGCGGTAGCGACACGATCAAGGGGGGCGCCGGCCGCGACCTCCTCAAAGGCGGCGCCGGCCGCGACGGGCTCTACGGCGGCGCGGGCATCGACCGCCTCAACGGTGGCCTGGGCCGCGATGTGTGTCGCACCGCTGAGGATTCCCGCTCGGGATGCGAGAACGTGCGTACGCCCGCACCGCGCGACCGCGACAGCGACGGGATCCCCGACTCGAGGGACAACTGCGTCTCGGTCGTCAACAACAACCAAAGCGATAACGATGGTGACGGTCAAGGTGACGCGTGCGACGCGGACGACGACAACGACGCCGTCGCGGACACCAGCGACAATTGCCCGACGGTAGCGGGATCACCCAGCAACAGCGGGTGCCCGCAAACGGCCGATGCCGATGCAGACACCGTCCCCGATGCGTCCGACAACTGTCCGACCACAGGCAACCTGGACCAAAGGAACTCCGACAACGACCCGCAGGGCGATGCGTGCGACACGGATGACGACAACGATGGCATCCCCGACACCAGCGACCAGTGCCCGACCACGGTCGGCTCGGATCCCAATGGCTGCCAGCCCGTGCCCGACACGGACGGCGACGGTTTCAGGGACAACGCCGACGTCTGTCCGGGCGTAGCCGACCCGGCCCAAGCCAACACCGACAGGGCCGCGGACGGCGGCGACGCGTGTGATGCCGACGACGACAACGACGGCGATGTCGACACCTCGGATAACTGCTCGCTCCAGGTCAACGCAGATCAGCGCGACACAGATAGCGACGGCCAGGGCGACGTCTGTGATGCCGACGACGATGCCGACACCGTTCCCGACACCTCGGATGTTTGTCCACTCGAAAGGGGGCCCGCAGGTACAGCTGGGTGTCCTCCTCAGACGGATAGGGACGCGGACGGTGTTGGCGATTCCGCCGACAACTGTCCGGACGCGCCGAACGCAGACCAGGCGAACTTCGACAGGGACATCCAGGGCGACGTGTGTGACGCCGATGACGACAACGATCTCGTCGTGGATGCGAATGATCGCTGTCCCTTCGAGAACGGAACGGCTGCCAACCAGGGGTGCGTGAATCCCGCCCCGTCGAACCAGCTGGACACCGATCAGGACACCGTTCCCGACTCGCGCGACAACTGCCTGAACACTGCCAACCCCAACCAAGCGAATTTCGACGGGGACGCGCAGGGCGACTTGTGCGATCCCGATGACGATGGTGATGGTGTCCTCGACGAGGAAGACAACTGTCCCTTTGCCGCCAACGCACCCCCGCCCGCGCCCGCGGGCGCGCCCCGTAACCCTCAGGCGGACAACGACCGCGACGGTCTCGGCGACCCGTGCGATCCCGATGACGACAATGACGGGATCTTCGACGCGGCAACCGACAAGAACAACGATGGAGACACCACCGATACTGGAGAAGGGGCCGATAACTGCGCGTTTGATCACAACCCAGATCAGGCCAACACCGATCAGCGCGTAGCCAACAACCCCCCCACTACTCCGCCTCCAGGTGGGACGCCGCCCGGCGACAACCAAGGTGACGTCTGCGATGACAACGACGACAACGACCCGCTGACGGATTCAGAGGAACTCTCGTGCGGCTCGAATCCCCGCGATGCGAACCAGGACGCAGACGGTGATGGGCTGTTCGACTCGGACGAGTGTGGCGGTTACGAGTACACCGTTTCGGGTCGGACGAGGACCATCTATACGCGTCCCGATGCCGCCGACACCGACCAAGATGGACTCACCGATTCCGAGGAAAGAGCAGGCCGCTATGAGGGGTCGCCTCAAGACCCCGAAGACCCGGCCTTCGACCCCACCGATCCTCCGCGTACCTGGACCCCCACGGATCCGAGCGACGCGGACACTGACGGCGACTGCGTCAGTGACGGGGAAGAGGTCTTCGCGAGTCCCCCTACGAATCCGACGGTCGCTCAACCTACGGATCCGTTTGGACTTTGCGACGCGTGACCACTCTTTGAACACACCAGTCCCGTGGCGCCTCGTGCTCATGGCCGCAGTGGTCGTGGTCGCAGGCGCCAGCGGAGCGGTTGGTGGCCAAGCTGGGATCGAGGGGCCCGTTGCCGGAGCGGCCGCGTGTCCGGTCTTTCCTGAGGACAACGCGTGGAACACTCCTGTCGATACGTTGCCGGTCGCGGAGAACTCGGATGCGATCATCCGTTCGATCGGTGCCGATACCGGGTTGCACCCCGATTTCGGGTCGGGCAAGTACGACGGCGCGCCGATAGGGATCCCGTACACGGTCGTTCCGGGTGATCAGCCCAAAAAGCGCGTGCGGTTCCTCTATGCAGATGAGTCCGACAAGGGGCCGTACCCGATACCCCGGCGCGTGAAGATCGAGGGCGGGCCCGAGTCAGACGGCGATCGACACGCGCTCCTGATCGACAAGGACAACTGCAAGCTCTACGAGCTCTATCGCCTGTTTCGTCGTCCCGATGGCCGGTGGAAAGCAGGGTCCGGCGCGATCTGGGACCTGCGCTCGAATAGGCTCCGGCCCGAAGGGTGGACCTCCGCAGATGCGGCGGGCCTGCCGATCCTGCCAGGCCTCGCACGCTTCGAGGATGTCGCTGCTGGCGAGATCGACCATGCGCTGCGGTTCACGGTGAGTCAGTCGCGCTCCGCGTATATCTGGCCCGCCCGGCATTTCGCGAGCGACGACGACAGCGCGAACCTTCCTCCGATGGGTCTTAGGGTCCGCCTGCGTGCCGACTTCCCGGTCGGCGACTACCCGCCGCAGGCTCAGGTCATCCTTCGAGCCCTTCAGGTCTACGGGATGATGGTCGCGGACAACGGTTCGGACTGGTTCATCAGCGGCGCGCCGAACCCGGGATGGGACAACGACGACCTCCACTCGCTGGGCGATGTGCTGGGCTCGGATTTCGAGGTCGTAGACACCAGCTCGATGAAGCCTTAGGCCGCCTGACCGAGGGGGTCCGGGCGGGTAGTGACGGCTTGCCGAAAGGGCATCCCGATTCCGCACCTGGCGGAGCCATACATCCCCCCGAGGCGGCGATGCCGCAGGCATCGTCCTCCGCCGGGAGAGGACTGTCCCCCACAGGTTGGAAGATGGGGGCATGACTTCTCCGCTTGACGCCTTCGGCCCGCTCACCCGAGCGTGGTTCGCGTCATCGTTCGAAGCGCCAACCGAGGCACAGCTCGGTGCGTGGAACGCCATCAGCGATGGCGACAACGCGTTGGTGATCGCACCGACCGGTTCCGGAAAGACGCTCGCGGCATTCCTATGGGCGATAGACAGGCTCACCGAGGCGCATGGCAACGGCACGCGCGTGCTCTACGTCTCACCGCTCAAAGCACTCGCGGTCGATATCGAGCGCAACCTGCGTTCACCACTGAGTGGCATCCGCGCCGCGGCAGCACGTATGGACGTTCCTGCACCACAGATCGATGTCGCGGTGCGCACGGGTGACACGCCGGCAGAGGACCGCCGGCGTTTCGTCAAGCATCCGCCGGACATCCTCATCACCACACCTGAGTCGCTGTTCCTGATGCTGACCTCGCGCGCGCGCGAAGCCCTAACCACGGTCGACACGGTGATCATCGACGAGGTGCACGCGATCGCAGGGACCAAGCGCGGCAGTCACCTCGCGCTGAGTCTGGAACGCCTCGATCACCTCCTCGAGTCGCCGGCCCAGAGGATCGGGCTGTCAGCCACCGTGCGTCCGCCCGAGGAGGTGGCGCGTTTCCTCGGTGGCACCCATGACATCAAGATCATCACCGCGCCCCACAACAAGGAGCTCGACCTCAAGGTCGTCGTCCCGGTCGAAGACCTCAGCGCGATCGGAGACGAAACCGGCGAGTTCGTCAGCGGCTCGGCCGCGGGGGCAGAGGCGAGAACCAGCATCTGGCCGCACGTCGAGGAACGGGTCCTCGAGCTCGTGAGGGCCCATCGGAGCACGATCATCTTCGCCAACTCGCGGAGGCTCTCGGAGCGCCTTTGCGCGCGCCTGAACGAGCTCGCGGGCGAGGACATCGCGCGCGCCCATCACGGTTCGGTCAGCCGAGAGCAGCGCGTTGCGATCGAGGACGCTCTCAAGTCCGGCCGGCTGCCCGCGGTCGTCGCGACGAGCTCGCTCGAGCTCGGTATCGACATGGGAGCCGTCGACCTCGTGATCCAGGTCGAAGCTCCCGACTCCGTGGCGTCGGGGATGCAGCGCGTCGGACGCGCCGGACACCAGGTGGGCGCGGTCAGCCGGGGCATCATCTTTCCGAAGTTCCGAGGGGACCTCGTCGAATGTGCCGTCGTCGTCGAGCGGATGAAAGCCGGCGACATCGAGACGATGACCTACCCGCGTAATCCCTTGGACGTCCTCGCGCAACAGGTCGTCGCCGCGGTGGCGATGGACGAGTGGCATGTCGACGAGCTCGAGGCGATGTTCAAGCGAGCCGCGCCGTTCCACGACCTTCCACGCTCGGCATACGAAGGTGTCCTCGACATGCTCTCGGGCCGTTACCCGTCCGAAGAGTTCGCCGAGCTCAGGGCGCGCATCGACTGGGACCGCGCCACCGGAACACTGACGGCGCGCTCGAGCGCACAACGACTTGCGGTCATCTCGGGGGGAACGATCCCCGACCGAGGTCTCTTCGGGGTGTTCACTGCCGGCGAGAAGCCGTCGCGCGTAGGCGAGCTCGACGAAGAGATGGTCTACGAAAGCCGTCCGGGGGAGGTGTTTCTTCTCGGAGCCAGCAGCTGGTTGATCGAGGACATCACCCACGACCGCGTCATCGTGTCTCCCGCACCGGGTAGTCCCGGCAAGATGCCGTTCTGGCACGGCGACGCGCTCGGGCGTCCGTTCGAGCTCGGTCGCGCCGTGGGCGCGTTCATCCGTGAGGTGTCTTCGGCGACCGACAGGGAGCGCAAGCACCGGTTGACGGTCGCCGGGCTGGACGAGCTTGCCTCGAACAACCTGATCGCCTATCTCGAAGAACAGAAGCAAGCGACGGGGGTAGTTCCCGACGACCGAACGATCGTCGTGGAGCGCTTCCGAGACGAGCTAGGCGATTGGCGCGTGTGCATCCACTCGCCTTTCGGAGCGCGGTTGCACGCGCCGTGGGCTCAGGCGATCACCGCGAGGTTGCGCGACGACCTCGGGCTCGAAGTTCAGACGATGCATTCCGATGATGGGATCGTGGTGCGAGTGCCGGATGCGCTCGAGGTCTTCGAGCTCGACTCCATCCTGTTCGACCCGGAGGACATCGAGGACCTCGTGATCGCCGAGGTTGGGAACTCGGCATTGTTCGCCAGCAGATTCCGGGAATGCGCAGCTCGAGCATTGTTGCTGCCACGTCGCAGGCCGGGGTCACGCACTCCGCTATGGCTGCAACGCCAGAAGAGCTCGTTCTTGCTGCAGGTCGCCCGGAAGTACGAGTCGTTCCCCATCGTGCTCGAGTCCTACCGAGAGGCGCTCCAGGATGTCTTCGACCTTCCCGGACTTGTCGAGCTGATGTCGCTCATCCGAAGGCGGGAGGTCCGCGTCGTCGAGGTGACGACCGATCTTCCGTCGCCATTCGCAAGCTCGCTGCAGTTCGGTTACATCGGAGCGTTCCTCTACGAAGGCGACGCGCCTCTCGCAGAACGACGCGCGCAGGCGCTATCGCTGGACCGATCATTGCTCGCCGAGTTGATGGGACGCGAGGAGCTTCGCGAGCTCATCAGCGCGGACGCGATCACCAGCCTGGAGCTAGAGCTTCAACTCCTCGTCGACGAGCGGAAGATACGTACCGCGGAGGGGCTTCAGGACGCGCTCAGGAACCTCGGGGACCTGACAGAGTCCGAGATCACCGAGCGCTCGGCGCGTCCTGAGGAAGTCAGGGTATGGATCGACGACCTTCACGCACGCAGTCAGGCGATCGCGGTCAGGATCGCGGGGGAAGAGCGGTGGATCGCGGTCGAAGACGCGGCGCGCTATCGAGATGCCGTGGGTGTGGCACTTCCTATGGGTTTGCCCGAGGTCCTGCTCGACCCAGTCCCGGATCCGATCGGTGACCTCATCGGCCGTTTCGCGCGCTCTCGAGGTCCGTTCACCCCGGATGAGGCAGCGCAGCGGTTCTCGATGGGGGTCGCGGTTGCAGAGGCCGGCCTCCGCCGCCTCCAGGGTGAAGGCCGCGTCCTCGAGGGAGAGTTCAAGCCACAGGGGCAGGGTCGAGAGTGGGTCGATGCCGAGGTCCTCCGCAGGTTGCGCCGCAGGTCCCTCGCAGCTCTCCGGAAGGAGGTCGAGCCGTCGCCGCGGGATGCCCTCGCACGTTTCCTGCTTGGGTGGCACGGCGTGGGTCCACACGGGCCGCGCGAGGCCTCGTCGGCCGCTCTCTATCGCGTCGTGGAGCAGTTACAAGGGGTCCCTATCCCCGCATCGGTTCTCGAGACTCACGTGCTTCCTGCGCGCCTGCCGGGATATCGCGCCGGGATGCTCGACGAGCTTGGCGTAACGGGCGAGGTCGTGTGGGCAGGGGCCGGAGCGATCGGAAGCGACGACGGGTGGGTGACGCTTGCGCTCGCAGACAAGGCGGAGTTGTTGTTGCCGCTCACTTCGACCGAGGAGCTGTCTCCCGTCGGTCGGAGGATCTACGACGCACTCTCGGGCCACGGCGCGATGTTCTTCAGAGGGATCGCCCAAACGGTCGGTTCAACCGACGACGCGGAGCTGCTACTCGGGCTGTGGGAAACGGTGTGGGCCGGACTCGTGACCAACGACACGTTCGCGCCGTTGCGCGCTCTTGGGGGACCGCGGCCGTCGCGTACCGTCGGGCCACCTCGGCGTCGCAGGCCGAACTTCCCCCGCAGCTCGGGCCCGCCTTCGACGGCCGGGCGTTGGAGCGTGTTGGCGACGCGCGAAGGGAACGCGACGCGCAGACGCCACGCCCAGGCCGACCAGCTCCTGAGCAGACACGGCATCGTCACGCGGGGGAGCATCGCCCCGGAGCGTCTGGTCGGTGGCTTCGCGGGTGTTTATGCGGTGCTCTCGGCGTTCGAAGACTCAGGATCCTGTCGCCGGGGTTATTTCGTTGAGGGTCTCGGCGCGTCACAGTTCGCGCTCCCCGGCGCGGTCGACAGGATGCGTGCGGTCGCCTCCGCGTCCGACGAACACACCTATGTCCTCACCGCGACCGATCCTGCCAATCCATATGGTGCTGCTTTGGAGTGGCCGGACCGCGGAGACAAGCGATCGTCTCGACGATCGCGCCGCGGAGTCGGCGCCGATGGCGAAGACTCCGCAGGGCAGCCACCCGAAGGGGGGTTGCCTGAGAACAAAGTGTCCGGGCACAGACCCGCACGCAAGGCAGGCTCCCTCGTGGTCGTTCAGGACGGCCATCTCGTGCTCTATGTCGAGAAAGGTGGACGGACGCTGCTTTCGTATTCGAACGACGAAGCGACTCTGCAGCGTGCTGCGGACGCCCTCGCGCTCGCGGCACGTGAGGGGATGCTAGGCCGCCTCGACGTCCATAAGGCCGACGGCGAGGAGATCGCGGACACCCCGCTTGCGAGCGCGCTGGTCAACGCCGGCTTCCGTCCCTCGTCTCGAGGATTGCGGCTGCGTGCCTGAGGGCGACACCGTTTTCCTCGCGGCTACGAGATTGCGCCGTGCCCTGAAGGACAAGGTGGTGACACGCTCCGACCTCCGCGTCCCGGCTCACGCGACGGCTGATCTCAGCGGACGACGCATCCTCGACATCGCTCCACGAGGGAAACACCTCTTGTGGCGTTTCGAGGAAGAGGTCACCCTTCACACCCATTTCAAGATGGAGGGGTCGTGGCACCTGTATCGACCACGCGAGCGTTGGCGTGCCCCGGATCATCAGGTGAGAGCAGTGATCGAAACCGCGGACGTGCTCGCGGTGGGGATCAACCTCGGGATCGTCAGCCTCATCCCGACCTCTAAGGAGGACGATGCCGTTGGGCATCTCGGCCCCGATCCCCTTGGCGCGGATTGGGATGCGTCGGAGGTTGTGAGGAGGATGGCGTCGGAGCCAGATAGGCCGATAGGTGAGGCGATCCTCGACCAGCGCGTCATAGCGGGGCCCGGCAACATCTACAAGTCGGAAGTGTGCTTCCTACGCGGCATCGACCCGTCGACCCCTGTCGGCGAAGTGCACGACTTAGAGCCGCTCGTGGCGCTCCTCCACAGGCTGCTCAACGCGAACCGGACGACCGGGCAACAGATCACCACCGGTGACACCCGTCCCGGCTGGACGCACTGGGTCTACGGACGTGTGGGACAGCCATGTCGTCGCTGCCGGACCCCGATCCGCAAGGAAGAGCAAGGTCCGCCCAACCTCGAGCGGGTGACCTACTGGTGCCCGCGCTGCCAGCCGCGGGGCGGGGTCACCGCCGGAGGGTGACGGTGCCCTTCGCACGCGACGTCGATCCATCGTCGTGGCGCGCTTTGATGACGTAGATGTAGGTCCCACCCGGCGCCTTGGTGCCGGCTGCTGTTCTGCCGTTCCAGTCGATGACCCAAGGACCGGCTTCGAGATCGGTGCGGGTCAGTCTCTTGACCACATCGCGCGGCGACCTCTTGATCGCGACGCTTACGAACCCCCTTTGCGTGAGCGTAAAGAAGATTTTGACGCGCTCGCGGCGCCCGTCGCCATTTGGGCTAAAGGGGTCAGGCCTGTCGCTGACGTCATTGATGTGGCCGCCGCGGTTCGGGGGAGGGGATCCTGTGGGGGTCGGCTCCGGACCGGGAGAGGTCGAGGGATCAGGGGTGGATCCGCCGCACCCGGGGAGACGGAAGGAGCCGATCCTCGTACTCCACCCGGAATCGCTCGACGTCCGGTAGTACTCCTGTGTGTACCAGAACGTGCAGTCATCCTTCGGATCGACGGTGAGCGCGCTGTAATCACCCCAGCGGTTCTCGCCCAGCTGTGATCCACCCCCGTCCACGAGCGTTCCTTCACCTTGCGCGAGTTGACCGAGGGGGTCGCTCGCGACACGTCCTGCATAGCGAACCGATGGATACAACGACGGACCGGTGACGCTGTACCCGAGCGCGATTCCGCCGGCGGAGTCCATCGCGATGCTTCCCACCCAACGGTGATCGCTATCGGGTGCGTAGGTCCCTTGTTGGTGGATCCTCGGGCTCGAGCTCGGGTTGCGAATCTCGTACCATCGGATCCCCGCATGATCGGATCCGTTCACGTCGACGACGTGATTGAGAACGACGCTTTCGTGGGAACCAAAGTTCCGGTACGCGAGCCGGTACATCAAGATGCTCTCTCCGATCGCGTCTAAGCGCCGACTCGTTCCCCGTTGCGGCAGACACTCGAACGAGTCGTTGCACATGTTCGTGTCGAACGCCGCCGCAGGCAGGAACGCCGAGCTCGTCACGGTCGAGGACGCTGGATCGGTGAAGTTGACATCGAACTCGAGGATCTCGATCCGGTCGTTGGGGAATGTTCGGCCGTCGTCTTGCGCGGTGAAGAGATAGTTGGGCGTGCCGTCGGGAGGGCGCGTCGACCCGTCCAGGTCCGCAGGTAGCAGGCCTGTGTACTCCGGACCCGTCTGATAGGCGACCGGAGCGTCTGTCTCACCGCCGTTCAGCATGGTGCGGCGATCGAACGCGTAGATGCCCTGCCCGATGTATTCGCTCCCCGAGGTGTCGTAGAGATGCACGGTGAGGTAGTAGCCATCGGGCCACACCCCGAACTTCGGGTAGTCGGGGAAACTCGTCGAGCTCACGATGAACGGATACAGGTACCACCTGCCGAGGGGATCCGACGTCGCGGAGATCGCGATGCATTGGTAGAACGGAGGGAACCTCGAGCCGCCGGTCTGGGAGAACGCGAACTCGCTGATGAGCCAGCGGTCGGCCAGTAGGTCGTGTTGGACGATCGGATCGCCTTTTCCCTGGGTTGCGCACGGCCCTCCGACCGACTGCCACAACGTCTCGATCGATGCCTGCTGCGACAGGATGCGTCCCGACTTGTCCCAGATAGCGAAAGCGCGATTGACCGCCTGTACGTAGTGATCCGGGCCAACGTCACCGACGGGGTCGGGCGGGAGCATCCGGGTCGCGTCTATCCCGTCGACACTCTGAAGGAGTCTCGGCGCGCGCGCGGTCGACGCGCTTGTCTGCAGCACGGGGTCGACGAATCCCGTGCCCGGGAGGTCGATCGGTGCCGAGACCCTGCGCGATGGTGCTCGGCTCTCTCGTACCAACGGCGATATCAGTTTCATCTCGCGGAGTGGGGGCGAAAGCGTCGGCTGCAGCGCGAGCGTTTGGATCGGGGTCACCGGGACTGCCACGCGCGGCCGGGACGGCGCGGCTTGACCGGTAACGGAGGTGGCGGCGGCCAGGAGCGACATCAACATCGTCGCCGTCACGACGGCCCAGAGGCGCCTCATGGACCGATCAGAAGAGAACCGTTTATCTCGTGGGTGCCCTCGTCGAGCTCGAACTCCACGCTGTCTTCTTCGGTATCCCCGGCCTTGATCTCTCCGATCCCCACCGGGATCGCGGTGTCGCCGAGATGAACCTCGACCGTCCCCTGCCACGGGAGGTCGGAGCGGTTAGTGATGCCGACGATCATCGCGATCTTGTCCTGAGCGAGGACCTTGGCCCCCATCTCGAGGAACAAGCCCGCCTCGCCGGGCTTGGCGCACGCGCCGAGCGCATCGCCGCGCGTGATGCGATTCGAGCTGGTTATTGATGGCGGTCCGAGATTCGGCGGCGGTATCCCGATGGTGAACGGGGTCTTCTCCTCGCTCGTGCAAGACAAGACGTGAGTGAGACCGCGCAATGAGGACATCCCGATCGGGATGAGGAATGCCAGCATCAAGCCGAGCATGGCGACACGCGACCTGAAGATCGGAGGCATCCGGCAAGACTAAGCCGCAGCCACTAAGCCGCGGACTACTATGTGCCGCGATGAGTGCCTCCGGTGGCTTGATCAATCGACTCGGATACGCCAAGGCCAGGTTCCTTCTTCTGGGAGCGGGCCTGGTACTGCTGCTCCTGGTCGCGGGCGTGATGTATCTGCGCGGTGTCGACAAGATCGAGGTCGGCGCGACTCTGTTGTTCATCCCTGTTTTCATCGCGTTCGTGCTCGGTGGTCTCAAGGGAGGTGTGGGTGCGGGGGTCGGCGCCGCGCTCGCCTACACCGCACTTCGTTATCCCGCGATCAAGGCTGTAGGCGCCGAACAGTTCGCCGGGTTGATCGCATCTCGTTCGGTTGGGTTCTTGGCGTTCGGGACGATCGGGGGTTGGGCTACGAAGCAACTCGAGGCGTCGCTCACCAAGCTCGAGCTTTACGACCAGATCGACGACGCCACCGGCCTCTACAACGCGCGTTCTTTCGCGGAGGATCTCGACCTCGAGATGTCGCGTTCGACGCGGTACCAGACGCTCTTCTCGATCACGCTGGTCGACGTGCCTGTCTCGGCGTTAGCAGGCATGAGCCGGCGTGCTCAGAAGGGTCTACTTGCCGAGTTGGGGCGCCTTTTGCGAGACAGCGTAAGGACGGTGGACCGAGCGGCACACGCGGTCGACGGAGACCGTCACAGGTTCGCCGTCGTGCTGCCCGAGACCGGCAACGACGGGGCGGAGATCTTCACGAACCGGCTCGCGGACAACATGGGGAAGTTCATCCGTGAGAAGTCCGGCGCTAAAGAGGAAGTCGCGCCGCTTTACCGGCGCGCCGCGACCTTTCCGGGCGACGATGAGTTCGTCGCCGAGCTCAAAGAGGAGTTCAAGGAGATCGACCGGCGCGAGCACCCGGAGGCAGCCGCCGCCGGGGAGGACAACCGTTA
Source organism: Actinomycetota bacterium (assembly GCA_035536775.1). GTDB lineage: Bacteria > Actinomycetota > CADDZG01 > CADDZG01 > WHSQ01 > DATLNM01. The sequence continues at coordinate 37,041 of DATLNM010000046.1, forward strand.
GTCGGTTGCGACAGCCAGGCCGTCGTCTGAGATGAGGGCCTGAAGCTCGGCCCCTCCCCCCGCCTCGCCGGAGGCTTGCCTTGCATTCTTGACCGAGCCCGGGCTCAAGACCAGATCGAGCTCACGTCCGAGTTCGACCAGCAGAGAGATGACTCCACCAAGCATCCGCCGCTCCCATTCTGTCGTCTGGCGTGGCGACATGGCCCGTCGTACCGGCGGGCCTCATACACGTCTTCCTGGGTATCGGCAGGGGACCCGGAAAGGTTGAGGGATCCGGAAAGGGCGCAGGTCAAGCGCCCCAAGGTCATTTGGCCCTAGGACAAAGAAGTGGCGTTTACTCTGGTACGACCAGCTCAGTGGGGAGGGTGAGGGATGTACGACGCATTCAAGGATCAGCTCCCCGACATCGATCCGGACGAGACCGCGGAATGGATCGAGTCGCTTGACCACGTCATCAACGCGTCTCCAGCCCGTGCACGCTTCCTGCTCCATCGGGTCCTTCACCACGCTCGGTCGCGGCG
>DATLNM010000047.1:0-31277 GCA_035536775.1 Actinomycetota bacterium
TTGGGCACTGTCTCAACCAGAGACTCGGCGAAATTGCAATACGAGTAAAGATGCTCGTTACCCGCGGAAGGACGGAAAGACCCTAGGACCTTTACTGCAGCTTGATATTGGAGTTTGGGACGGTTTGCGTAGGATAGGCGGGAGGCTTTGAAGCGCGGACTCCGGTTCGTGTGGAGCCAACCTTGAAATACCGCCCTGATCGTTCTGAGCTTCTAACCCGGGACCGTTATCCGGTTCGGGGACAGTGTCAGGTGGGTAGTTTCACTGGGGCGGTGACCTCCTAAACTGTAACGGAGGTGTTCAAAGGTTCCCTCATCCTGGTCGGCCATCAGGAGTTGAGTGCAATCGCACAAGGGAGCTTGACTGCGAGACTTACAAGTCGAGCAGGCGCGAAAGCGGGAGATAGTGATCCGGCGGCTCCTCGTGGTAGGGCCGTCGCTCATCGGCTAAAAGGTACCCTAGGGATAACAGGCTGATCGTTCCCAAGAGTCCATATCGACGGAACGGTTTGGCACCTCAATTATTGGGGTGAGGCAGCGGAAACGCTGTCGAAAGCATCGGCTTATAACGGCGAACCCCGCAACTGGCGTATTCCGATACGCGCAGTGGGCAACGCCGTGGGAAGTCTGTCGAGGGCGTGTGATCGAAGGAAGTAGCCCTCGCAAGTGACCCCGTAACGACTGAGGCCGCAAGGCCGAGGTGGAACGTTCGATCTCGACGTAAAACAGAGATCAATCTTGACGTCCACAACACGCCGACCCCTCGCCTCGATCAGGCAGGGTGAAGACATAGTCTGCGCCACTCGAAAGAGTGGAACACACGTGCGATGTCGGCTCGTCGCATCCTGGGGCTGGAGCAGGTCCCAAGGGTTGGGCTGTTCGCCCATTAAAGCGGCACGCGAGCTGGGTTTAGAACGTCGTGAGACAGTTCGGTCCCTATCCTCCGCGGGCGTAGGAGATTTGAGAAGAGCTGTCCCTAGTACGAGAGGACCGGGACGGACGCACCTCTAGTGTGACAGTTGTTCTGCCAAGGGCACGCTGTTTAGCTACGTGCGGATCGGATAAGCGCTGAAAGCATCTAAGTGCGAAGCCGACTTCGAGATGAGATCTCCCACCGGGTTAACCGGGTAAGGCCCCTTGCTAGACGACAAGGTTGATAGGCCGGAGCTGTAAGCACAGCAATGTGTTCAGGCGACCGGTACTAATAGGCCGAGGGCTTGGTTTTGCTCGCGCTCGCTCTGGAGCGTTCAAGGTTCAATAGAATCTGAACGGTCCCGCCAAGATTGGACCAGTAGGTTTCTTGGCTGGGATCTGGTTCGGAAGCAGCACCTGACAACTGAATCAAGCGGACGGCCTTGGCCGGACGCCAGAACAAACAAGGGAGCCCGGAGGTATCGGGCCAGAGCGACACTCTGACAACTTAATAAGTTTCCGGTGGCTATGGCGGAGGGGAAACACCTGGTCCCATTCCGAACCCAGCAGTTAAGCCCTCCAGCGCCGATGGTACTGCCCTGGAGACGGGGTGGGAGAGTAGGACGCCGCCGGGATTCTTCAGAAAGGAGCCGCCGCAAGGCGGCTCCTTTCCATGTCGGGCACAACGTTGGAGAATTAGCGCCTTGTAATGGTGATCGTGATGGTCGCAGTCGCCAACCCGCCGAAGTCGTCGTCGATCTCGTAGACGATCTCCTCAGTACCACGCGCGTCGCGGTGGGCTTTGTAGATGATCATCTCGGAGTCGTCGATCGACGCTTTTCCCTTCTGCCCGTCTCCGACGTCGAAGATGAAGAGCTCGTCTCCGTCGGCGTCGGAGTCGTTAGCCAGCACGTCGATCACTACTTTCTGTCCTGCACGAACGCGGACACGATCGTCTTCGGCTACCGGGGGGGTATTGGGGAACTCTTCATCCTCGCTGTCGTCCACTTCCTCTTCTTCGAACTCGCCCTCGTCCTCGAACTCATCGGATTCGCCTTCATCGTCCGCAGCCTCGTCTTCAGCTTCTTCGAAGGCCCTGGGGGTCTCCTGGGCCCCCGCGCACGCCACCGACCCCAGCATCAGAAGACACATACCCAAGAAACCCAGCCGCCTGAGGTATTCCGCCATCATCTTCTCCTCGCGCTAGAAACACCGAATGGTTAATTGAACACTCTCCGGCACCGCGTTTATGTCTCACGGGTGACTCCCCGCCTGTCTCCTCTGGACAAACGTGGAGAGGCCCCCATCTCCTGGAGACGGGGTGGAGAGTAGGACGCCGCCGGGATTTCTTGAAAGAGCCCCTCGAAAGAGGGGCTCTCTCGCGTGCCCGGTGAGCTCGCCCTGCCTACTTGATGGCGATCGTCAGCACGCCCTGAGCGGTCGCGCCGTCTGCGTCCCTTATGACGTAAGTGATCTTTTCCCGCTGGCCGATTCCCCTCCGGGTTGCTCGGTACGTGATCGACGTTCCCGTCGCACGCGCCGACCCGAAACGGGTGCTCCCGATGGAGATCAGCGTGACCTCGAGGCCTTCGGGATCGGAGTCGTTGGCGAGCACCTCGAAGCTAAGCGTGCGCCCGCGGCGCAGCCGTCCGAAGTCGGGTCGAGCGACCGGTGCCTGGTTCGTCGCCGGATCCTCGGCGACGTCGCCGGAGTCGCCCGCCTCATCCGCGGTATCCGGTGGAAGATCGGCCGAATCCGATCCGAACTCGAGGCGGTAGTGGAAGTACCCCGCGGAGTCGGTGGCGATCCCGATGCCCACGAGGGTGATGCTGCGGTCTCCGAGGTGGTCGAACCAGCCCGGGTCCAGGCGCGAGTCCATGTTGTCGGCCGGCGTCGATCGGTCGGCCCACCCATAGAACTCGGTCTCTCCCGTGGTGTAGCCACAATCAGCGAGCTCTGGCGGCGTGGCTGGAGCGGGCTCGGCGTCCATGTCGTCGAGCGGCGCAGTGGCGGAGTGGCGCGCTCCCCACACCGTCGACCGTTCGAGGCCCTCCGACCTCTGCAGGGCCGGTACCCCGTTCTCGGCGCGCCGGTCGTTCATCAGGCGCAGCATCTCGTCCATCATGTCGCGGCGGGCCTCAGGCCAGCTCGGATCGGGCTCACAGCGTTCGGGGTGGACCTCGGGCGCTGGGTCTGCGGTGGCGGCCGGGTCTTCAAGGGCGGCCGACGAAGTCGGCGATGGTGGGGCGGGGCCCAGCGGCTTGGCGTTCGGATCGATGCCGAAGGTCTGCACCCACGCGTACAACCCATAGTACCGGCCGTCCTCGTAGGGATCGTCGGGGCGGACGTGAGGAGCGACTCCCACGCCGATCGCATTGATCTCCGGGTTCTCGATGGCCCGGCGGTGTCCGGGGGAGTTCAACCAAAGCCTCATCGCTTCTCTCGGCGTGGAACCGCCTGCGATGTTCTCTCCGGGCCAATGGTCGTGCGAATAGCCGCAATCACCCATCCTGGTGTCGTAGGTCCTCGTGATCGGCGGGGCCGGATCGTCGTGCTCGAAGTAGCGATAGTGCGCCAGATGGCGCGCCTTCCAGACTGCGCTTCGCTGCAACGACACCGACCGCCCCAGCGTGCTCAGCCCCATCTCCGCGCGGTGTTCATTGACCAAACGCATCACCTCATACTGAAAGAATTCATGCTCCGCGGGCCAGGCCGAGTCGGGTGTGCACCGCTCCGCACTGAAGGCGAGCGGCACCCGCTCACGCGCGCATCCTCCCCCTAGCAGCGCGACCGCCAGGAGGACAACGGCGAACGATCGTCCCTTAGAGATTCCGTTCATCCACGCCGCCCTTTCGTTCGACCGCCCACATGATGTCAGTAGCGGCCCTAACGCGCTGTCACCGAGGAGACAGTCAGAGATGCTGGCCTGGCGCGGAGCTGGCCCCCAGATACTTCAGGATGTATCGCACTCCACTTCGTCCGCGGGGCCGTTCGACATGCCGTTGGGAACCCCATGCACCTGGAGGGACCACATCTCCTCTCCGGTGCGGCCGTCGAGCGCGACTACGTACCCGGCGCGCGGCGACCAGACGTTAAGGACGACGTCGGTTTCGGCTCCGCGTGCCAGCCGCCCCGCGTCCGCGTAGATCCCTACGCCGCGCGGAGGGAGGGGCAGCTCGAACGCGAGGGATCTGCTCCACAGCCCGCGTCCCTCATCTCCGGTCAAGCCGGCGATGCCCACCGATCCCGGCGGGGTCCAGCACCCTTCGAAGAGATCGGCTCCCTTGTGATCGAGTGGCGCAGCGAGGGGCTGGATCTGATTGCCGCCACGGAAATCGACGCGACCGTCGCGCGCGTCGACGACGAGGGTTTCGTTTGCGAGGTCACGCGGCCCCGTGCCGATCTCGTGCCACAGGAACGGGTCCTTCGATCCGTCACGGTGAACGTCGCCGGCATGCCACCACCCGACTCCTTGCCACGTCGCCGCGGCTGTGGCCGCATGCTCGAGCTCGTGCCGGCGGACGTATAGAAGCTCTCCATAAGAGTCGTAGGCCCGCAGCTTGGTACCGACGTGATCGCGCCCGCTGATCCAAGCGAACGTCACGACGTCGCGCGACTCGTCGCCGTCGATATCTCCCGGGACGAGTGCGGCCTCTCCGGGCCGCTCCCACATCCTGGTCCCCAGACTTCCTTCGACCAGGTGGATCCGTTGCCTCACCTTGACACTCAGGGCAACCAGACCCAAGAGGTCGGTAGCCGAGATGTGCACCGTGGAAACCAGAAGGTCCGCGATGTCACTCCCGGTGATATCGCCACCGTCCTGTACGTACGCGAAGAGGCCGAGATCGAGGGGCTCATCCCAGATGATGCTCCCGTCGTCACCGCGGCGCGCGCTCAATACGCCCGAGGTTGTGACGACGGGCTGGTTCTCCTCATCCGTACCGACGTACGGGCCCGACATCGTGAAGACGTAGTCCTGCTTGCGGTCCTCGTTGAGGTCGCCTACAGGCCAGGGCACAGGGAAGAAGTTGACGCTATGGACGCGCCCGGGGTGTGCGACCGATCGTCCATCCAACCCATCCACGACGGCGGCGCTGATGTCGGTAACACTCGTCAATCCGATCTCGACATACTCTCCGGTCCCGAGGAGGAGATCCGTCTGCCGGCCGCCGATGCCGTCGAAAACATCCAGGGTGAGGAGACCGGTGATGGTGACCACGCCGATCTCGAACAGCCAGGTCGACTCGAAGTCGGCGCTCCAGAGAGATCTGCCGCGCGGGGACAACGCCTCGATCTCATACACGAAGCGGTACACCATCGGGGTTGCGGCCCCGGATGTCTCGGTCACGGACATGACAAACAGGCCGTTGCGGGCGGGGTCGCCGGTGATCGCTTCGAACGCGAACGAACCTCCCGCGCCCTCGCTCGCCCAGCGTTTGGTCCAGATCCTCCTGCCGGTGCGGCCTTCCAGGAGGCTGATCCTCGTTCTGGTCCGTTCGACCGGAGGTGATACCGACGCGTCGAACGTGAAGCTGTAGCGATGCAAGAGGACGTCGTCCAAGCCGTCCCCCGTAAGGTCGTGAACGGCTTCAGCGAAGGAGTACTCCTCGAGCTCGAGTTCCTGAGCGCGACGGACCCGATCGGTGAGCTCCTCGACCTCAGAGACGGTGCGCAGGATGTCGAAGGGGTGACGCGGCGAGGTTGGAAGCAGCCGGCTCGAGGGGTCGCCGTCGCGAACGAGCGCGGGCCGGACCCCGCGGCCGTCAGGGATCCGCTGGATGTCGGCGGCGGCGGAATCGGGCACGGGAAGGACGAGGACCGATACAAGCACGGCGCCCAACCACTTGCCCACCCGGCCCCTCATCGAAGGGTTCTTCGCCACCCGTCTAAGGCTCCCTGCCCTCTTTTAGTGGCGGTGGCGGCGCATTCTCGAGTTGGCCGAGATGCACTGGCCGTCGTCTGCCGCCACCGGGTCCATCCAGGCTCGCTCTCCTACGAGAAACGAGGGGTGTAGCCGTGGCCGAGGCAGGCTCGGGAAGCTTGGCCGGCCCACGACGGACCCGGATCATCGATGTGCCCGAGCGCGGGCTTTAAGGTCGGGCGCGTGGAGAACACCCAGGTTCATCTCGCCGACGACCTCGTCAAGGAGCTCCACGCAACGGCGCGTCCGGGCAAGGCTGAGCTCCTTGTGAAGGTCTTCGCCGATGCCGCCGCGGCCTTTATGGAAGACGACTTCGATGAGGCGATACGGCTCGGCGAGCAGGCTAAGCACCTCGCGCTACGCGCCGCGGCGCCGCGCGAGCTCCTCGGGTTGGCGTACTACAGGGCAGGTCGTTGGAAGGAGGCGGCACGCGAGCTGTCGGCATTCAAGCGCCTCGCGGGATCGCTCGATCAGAATCACGTCATCGCGGATTGCCAGCGTGCCCTTGGCCGCCCCGAGAAGGCCGTCGAGCTGTGCGACGAGGTCGACCGCGGACGTACGTCGGAAGACATTTTCTTTGAAAGCCAGATCGTTGCGGCCGGGGCACTTGCAGACATGAAGAGGGTCGACGATGCGATCGCCCGTCTGCAGGCGCTCGAGCTCCGTCCGGAGGATGCCGGCGAGCACCATCTGCGCGCGTGGTACGTGCTGGCCGACCTCCTGGAGCGCAGAGGGCGTTTCACCCAGGCCCGCGAGTGGTTCGAAGCTGTAGTGGCCGTGGACCCGGAGCTCACCGACGCATCGGAGCGCCTGACTAAGCTCTGAGCCCCACGCTCGGAACGGTTACCCGAGCGGGTCCGTCTCGTATCCAATGTCGAGACGCGTTCAACGAGGGGAGAACGATCCACATGAGTTCCCGGAGACTGGTTGTAGCTCTATTGGTCGTGACTCTTGCCGGATCTGCGACTGCCGCGCTCGCAGCTCCGAAGAAGAAGCCCAAGAAGGTAGAGCGAGTGGCCGAGGGGGTCTACCAGACACCCGCGGTCGCGCCGTACATCGGTCCCGCGAGCAGCGGGGCGATCTCGTGTGAGCCCCAGGGATCCGCGCCGGGATGCGTCAGTTTCCCGATGCAGGCGGGGGAGCTGTACGTCGATATCGCGCTCGCCGACCAGGCGGGGCAGGCGGTCTACGCGAAGCTCTTCGATTCAAACTTCGAGGAGCTGGGTGAAGTCTGCGGAGCTAGTGACCAGCCGATCGTCGTCAGTGGCACTGCGGAGGTCATAGTCGCGATCATCGAAGGGCCGTGTGCCGACGCGACGCCCGCGCTCGCGACAACCGGTACGATCACGGCGACGTTCTCGAACCTTCCCTAGCCGGCGTTGCCCGGCCCTCAGACCGCCGCATGACTCCCACGAAAATTTCCATGCGAAGCGTTATCGGATACGGATCGTCAGCGTCGCTGTCGCCGTGCCGCCTCGCCCGTCTTCAAGCGTATAGGTCAAGCGTTCGGTGCGACCGACGGTGCCTCGGCGCGCCCGGTAGGAGAACATCCCCTCGCTATCCCACTCGAAGCTCGCAGCGAAGCGGGGTACGCTGCTCAGCGAGACGCCCAAGCGGTCACCGTCGGGGTCGGAGTCGTTGGCGACCAGATTCACCGTGACCTGCCGGCCGGGACGCGTCGTCACCGTCTCGTTCGCAGCCACGGGAGGAGCGTTGAAGACCTCTTCTGGAGCCGATGTCGCATCCGGTTGCGGTGACCCGCCAGGTACCGCCGGGGTGGTGGTGACTCCCGGCGATGCCGACGGCCCGGTCGTGGCAGTGCTTGACGAGTAGCCGAACATCTGAACCCAATGTGGGGTGTCGTCAGCGTCGTAAGCGACGGCCATCCCCGCGATGTTCCACTTGCTGTTCTCCAAGTTGGACCGGTGCCCGCTCGAATCGAGCCAGCCCTGGAAGGCCTCCTCGGGGGTCGCATACCCCTTGCAGATGTTCTCTGCCGCTGACCCCGAGTAGCCGCAGTCGCGGAAGCGATCGAACGTCCCCCGCTCGATGGGAGGAGCGGGGTCGTTGTGGGTCATGTAGTCGTACGCAGCCATATGCCGCGCTTTCCAATCAGCGCCTCGTTGAAGCGCTGGAGAGACGGTTAACGGGGGAGCTCCGATGGACGCGCGGTGCTGATTGGTGAGACGCAAGATCTCCGCTCCGAACTCCGCATGCACTTCCGGCCACGCAGCATCGGGGGCACATCGGTCCTCTTCGAGGGCAAGTGGCACTCGTTCCCCACCACACGCTCCCAGGAGAACTGCCACGGCAACGCACGCGTAGAACTTCCTGGTCCCGACGAGCCTCATCTCAACGCCCTTTCTATCGCTCTTCGTTCAAGGAGACACCGTGGAGTCTTCGCGGGCAGTCACCTGGGAGACAGGATCTGAGTCATCTGGAGGCTTCGAGCTTGTCGAGGTAGCGCATGAAGCCCATCACGTTCATGCGATACGAGGTTGTGTTCTCGAGGCGCTGGGCCTCCTCTTGGGGAAGCTCGCCCTCGAGGACCGCGACCGACTCCGCCTCGACCATCGTGACGACTTCGTCTAACTCCCTGGTCTTGCGCCGGGCGGCTCGCACCCAATCCTCCCACCGCCGCAACGCTTCTATCGCGTCGTTGAAGATGACGTCGTTCGCGTCGTGGCGTCCGAAGTGGGTGAAATAGAGGGCAACGGCTCCGATCTTGCGAAGTCGCTCGATCGAGGACACGGCCTTCTCGACGTGGAGCTCGGGTGGCGGAGTCGCCGGGCGGATCACCCGCGGGTGCTGCATGAAGATGCCCAAGGCGTCTCCAGTGAAGAGATCTCCGGTGTCCTCGTTGAAATACGCGTGGTGGTGGTACGCGTGACCCGGTGTTTCGATCGCGTTCAGCTTGACGTCACCCAGATCGATCGTGTCGCCGTCGCCGATAACCCGGATGCGGTCTCGGTCGATGGGGTCGATGCCCCCCCACATCGTCTCCATCGCAGCTCCATAGATGCGACTCGCGCTCGCCCATAGCTTCGAGGGATCGACGAGATGCGGCGCGCCAACCTCGTGGACGCACACCGTCGCGTCTGGGAAGTGAGCTGCCAAGGTGCCCGCTGCCCCCGCATGGTCGAGGTGGATGTGGGTGACGATGATGTACTCCAAGGAGTCCACGCCCGCCGTCGCGAGTGCGGCGATGACGTTGTCGACGCAGGAGCGAGGGCCTGTCTCTATCAATGCCGGCCGTGCCGCGGGTACGAGGAAAGTGGCCGTGATCTCGTCGAGGCCATGCATCTTGGTATCGATGATGTTTGGAGAGCTCACGTTCCCCCTAGTGCGATCGTGTAAGGCCGCCGGAGTCCAGCGGATAGCGTGACGGGATGATAGCTGGAGAGCGACCCCGCGCAGCGCTCATCATCAATCCTGCGTCCGGGCGGATCGTCGCGGGGGCACGCGATCAGGTCGTCGCCGAACTCGACGAGGTTTTCGATCTTTCGATCAGTTCCACGACCGCGCGCAATGCTGGGATCGATCTGGCGCGCGCCGCGGTCGAGGAGCACTTCCCACTGGTGGTCGCGTTCGGCGGTGATGGGCTCGTCAACGAGGTCGTGAACGGGATCGCCGGAACGGCGGCCCACCTCGGGATCATCCCCGGGGGAACGATGAATGTCTTCGCACGCGCGCTTGGGATCCCGACGAGACCTCACGAAGCGGTACGGCATCTCGCAGGCCGACATCTGAGTGAGCCGCGCATGATCCCCTTGGGCCGCATCGTGGCAGGCGATGAGGCCCGGTACTTCACATTCTCGGCAGGATGCGGCTTCGATGCCGAGACGGCGTGGCGCGTGGAGTCTCACCTCGACGCAAAACGCCGGTGGGGCGAGCTCTTTTTCTACTGGAGCGCCGCGCGCGTGCTGGTTGGCAGCTACCGTCATCGCGCCCCGACCATGGTGCTCGAGGGCCCTTTCGGTAGGGTGCCCGTTGCAATGGCGATCGCGTGCAATTGTGGCCCGTATGCGTACCTGCTGGGCAGACCCGTCAATGTCGCTCCCAAGGCGCGCCTGACTGCAGGTATAGATGCGTTCGCGTTGCGGTCGATGAGATTCGAAGCGCTCCCACTGTACGCGTGGCGCTCGATCGTCAGCGGCAACCTGATCGATCACGACGATGCCTTCTACGCTTCGGATCTCGACTCGTTCGAACTGACGAGTGAGGCCCCCTTCGCGCGCCACGTCGACGGTGAGCCCCTGGAGCCCGCGAGCGCGGTTCGTTTCGAGGTCGAGCGTGATTCGCTCATGGTAGTGGCCTGATGGCGGTGCTCTTAGTGGGTCTCACGGAGGATGTCGGTGCGGTCCTCATCAAGAGGTTGATCGACGAGGATGACGAGGTCCGCGTCGTGGAGAGCGACGACGGACTTGCGGTCGAGTGGGAGACCCTGGGTGCGCACGTCGCCCTAGGTGAGCTCGACGACGAGGACCTTCTCGAGCGTGCCGGACAATACGCGCGCACCATGGTCGTGTTCACCGAGGGCCGCGCGGAGCACGCTCTTGACCCCGCCGTAGCGGCGGCTCGCCGGGCGCGCATCGAGCGTGTGGTCGTGGTGGCGGCAGGACTCTCGGATGAGACCGGTCTGGCCCTTCTCCGAGCTTCGGGGCTCCAGTACGTCGCGCTCGACGTCGCGCGCACTAGAAAGGGATTCATCCGCCGCTCCGGGCTGGAGGCCGATCGTTTGGCGGAAGCGATCGACGCGGCTGACGACCTCGCGGGGGAACCTCGGCTCGAGCTAGATCTCGCCGACGCGGGAGCCTGGAGCGCCCTCCGGCTCGAACCCCCGGCTACGCCGCGCTAGGCCGGCGTTCCGAGATACGCCTGGCGAATCTCGGAGTGATCGAGGATCTCTTCGCCGGATCCTTCGTAGACAAGAGTGCCCTTCTCCATGACGAACGCTCGATCCGCGATGGCGAGCACACCCGCGTTCTGCTCGACCATCAGGACGGTCGTGCCGTCGTTGTTGATCTGGTCCACGACGTGGAACACCGTTTGGGTCAGCTTGGGAGAAAGTCCGAGCGACGACTCATCGATCAGCAACAAACGCGGCCGCGCCATCAAACCGCGCGCGACGGCAAGCATCTGCTGTTCACCGCCAGACAACGTGCCTGCAAGTTGCGTCCACCGCTCGCGCAGCCTCGGGAAATACTCGACCGCGCGCTCCACGATGGTGCGGGTCGTGGCGGTGTCCTTCTTGTAGGGCCACGCTCCGAGCCGGAGGTTCTGCGCGACCGTCAGTTGTGGGAACACGTGGCGGCCCTCCGGGACGAGCACGATGCCTTCGCTGACGAGCTTGCGTGGATCCATCCCGGTCACGTCCTTGCCGTCGAATGTGATGCTTCCACTCCACGGCTTGAGGAGTCCCGCGATAGTTAGCACGGTCGTCGTCTTACCCGCGCCGTTGAGCCCGAGGAGGACTGCGGTTTCACCTTCCTCGATCGAGAACGAGATACCCCCCAGCACCGGGAGCGATCCGTAGCCGGCGCGCAGATCCCTTACCTCGAGTAGCGACACGTGTACCCCTTCATGTCTTTGCGGGAACGCCCTCGTCAGAGGCGTCCTCGACGACTTCACCACCGAGGTAAGCCGCGACAACCTCTGGGTGATTCTGGACCTGCTTCGGCTTGCCCTCGGTGAGTATCTTTCCGAAGTTCAACACGTAGACGAAGTCACAGACCGCGGTGACGAGCGGAACATGATGCTCGATCATCAGAACCGTCAAGTTGAGTGTCTTACGCAGCGTAAGGAGCCGTTCCCCGAATGCGTGTGCCTCGTCGGGTCCCATCCCCGAGCTCGGCTCGTCGAGTAGCAGCAGGTCGGGGTCGGTCGCGAGCACGGTGCCGATCTCGATCAGCTTCAGCGTTCCGTAGGGCAATCCGTCGAGCTGAGAATGGGCGAGATGGGCGAGGTCGATGAAGTCGAGAACCTCCATCGCGTTCGCCTTGAGGCGCTTCTCCTCGGCGAAGGATCCTGGGAATCCGAAGATGGCGCCGAGCGCTCCGTACCCGATACGCGCGTGCTGGGCGACGAGGAAGTTCTCGAGCACGGTCAGCCCACGCACGAGACCGATGTTCTGGAACGTCCTCCCCATACCAAGGGCGACGCGACGGTGCGTCGGAAGCAACGAGACATCGCGTCCCCGGTAGGTCACCCGCCCCGTGTTGGGCTGGTAAAGACCTGTGACGCAGTTGAACAACGTCGTCTTTCCTGCACCGTTGGGCCCGATCAATCCAACGATCTCCCACTCTGGGACGTCGATATTGACGCCCTCGAGAGCGACGAGGCCGCCGAACCTGATCCCCATGTTGCGGATCTCGAGCACGGCACTCATGAGCGACCCTTTCCTTTGCCGACGCTCTCGAGCTCCTTCGTGGGCGACTCGTCATCGGATGTCACCGGCGCGGCCGCCTCGGGTGTGGGTGAGTGCTTCCCGCCACGAGAAACGAGCTTGCCCAGTCCACCTTTGTGCTTGGCGGCCTTGCCGTGCCCGTCGGGGTGCATCGAGAATCTCTGCCCACTGAGCCACCGGCTGACAGGCGAGAGCTGCTCCGCGATGCCGCCCGGATACTGGATGATCGTAAGGAGGGCGAGCACGGGGCCGATGACCAGGGTGAACTCCTCAGGGTCCCGTTTGAGCGTGTCCTCGAGGAAGTGGTTGAGCGGGGCGACCAATTGGATCAAGTAAGGGAAGAGGGCGAAGAATGCGGAGCCGATGACCACCCCTACGCGGCGTCCGAGTCCTCCCACGACGACCATCAGGACCCATAGCAGCGCGACCTGGAAGTTGAAGTCGGCCGCGACAACCGTCTCCACGCGGTGCGCGAACAAGCTGCCGGCCATCCCTGCGAACGCGCCCGAGAGCATGAACGCGATGACCTTGTACGACGTCACATTCACGGCATAACTCGCCGCAACGGCTTCAGAGTGCTTAACCGCGAGGATCGCGCGGCCTACCTTGGACCGGACGACTCGCCAGTCGACGTAGATCGCGATGGCCAGGGCTATCAAACAGAGATAAGCGAACCCCTTGTCGCTCGAGAACATGTCGGGGCGCGGCGCCGGCATACCTGCGCCACCGCGCGTCAACGCGGGGATCTCGAAGATCGAGTTAACCGCGACGAACCCATACGTGAGCGTGATCAGTGCCAGATAAAGGCCCTTGATCCGCAGCGCGACGAGTCCGAGCAGACCCGCGGACAACGCGCCGCTCAGGATCGCGATCAGCATCGCGACCGAGAAGCTCGTCATGGAGCAGCTGTCGATCTCGCAGCCGGCCTTCTCGGTGACGTAGAACGCGGATGCGAACGCGGCCAGCCCCACGAACGCGTGGTGACCAAGTGAGACCTGCCCGGTGTAGCCGAGCACGACGTTGAGGGACAAGCCGATGATCGCGTAGACCGCCGCGAGTGCGATGCGGTCGGCCCAGAAGTTCGGGACGTACTTGACCGCAAGGAGGATCGCTTCGAGCACGATGACCATGACTGTCGCGCGTGCGATCCATCCCTGGATACTCGGGCGGAAGGCGGTGCTCTCGGCTGTGACGCTCATGCTTCGGTGCCCAGCAAGCCTTGGGGGCGCGCGAGGAGCACGAGCAGGAGCACGGCGAGGATCGACAGCTGCTCGGCCCCCGGGATGACTTCAGCGAGGGCGCGCTCGCCGATGAAATAGTGCCCTGCAGCCCACAGTGACAGCGCCTGAACCAAGCCGATCGTCACACCGCCGACGAACGCGCCGGGAAGACTTGTCATGCCGCCGATGACCGCGCCTGTGAAGGCTGGAATGAGGATGTTGGAGCTCATCACCCCCGGCAACAATGCACCCGCGACGGGGATATAGAGGAGACCCGCGATCCCTCCGAGCAGTGCAGCAGAGCCCCAGATGAAGCGCGACATGCGCTCGACGCCGATGCCCACGACGCGGGTAGCGAACGCGTCCTGAGACGTCGCGAGTACCGCGAGACCGAGATCGGTTCGTGAGAAGAACCATCCGAGGAGAATGCCGAACGATAGCAACGTGGCAACGGCGATCAAACGCTGGGGCTCGATCGGCAGTTCGAAGACGGTTAGACCTTGCGGGACGCCGGCCGCGTCGACCGTCTGCATGATCGGGGACAGTGCTTTGGGATCGATCCTGAACACGAGGATCTGGATGCCCACCGCGAGCAGGGCGATCGCGATGGTCGCGACGAGAACGGTGATACGGGGCGAGTTGATGAGCGGACGGATGATGACTCGCTCGACCATGAGCCCCGCGACGACAACGCCGGCGAGAGCGAAGACGATGCCGAACCCGTACGCCATGTTGATGTCTTCGATCGCGATGAACAGCAGGTAGGCCCCGAAGGTCCCGAACTCACCCTGCATGAAGTTGAATACGCGGGTTCCCTTGTAGACCAGGACGAGACCCAAAGCCATGAGTCCGAAGACCGCTCCGTTGACCACGCCGAGCACGACGAATCGATTCGGACCGGTCTGTTCTCCCGCCCCGATCGCCAGGACGATCGCGACGATGACGAACAGGATCGCAGTTACGACCGCGGTTCTCACAGGGCGCCCCTAGCAGCCATGCGCAGAGGCTATCCCGCCACGGCCTCGAAACGCCATATTTGGCCTGCGGTTAAGGGCCGACGACTAGAAGTCGCTAACGAACGACTGCTCGGTGATCCACCTGCTCTGGCTGCAGTCGGCACGCAAGAGGTGCATCGCATCGCCGCCGAGATGGTTGTCGGGCGCGTAGTTGAGGTCCGGGAACACCCCTGTCTTGACCCCTTGAGCACGCTCGGCGAAATAGACGAAGCGCTCCCTCGTGAGGTCGTCGCCGGGCAGCAGCAGGAGCTGGTGGGCGACCTTGGACATGCCCCACAGCCCGAGCTCGATCGACCCATTCGATGTGTCGGTACGACCGCCGGCCTTGGTGAAGTCGGGGTCGTACTTGTTGACGTCGACGACCGCGGGGAACGGGTTGAGGAAGCGCGCGTCCTGGATCGAGTTCTGGTTTCGGCACGCGACGTTCGGGACCGTGTCGATCCCCATCGACAGTCCAACACCGACCCATTGCGGGTGATAACCCTGGTTCTGGGCGGCTTGTAGCAACTGGATGAACCAGACAGGGGACGTGAGCACGTAGACGTTCTCTACACCCTGCTGGTTCAGCTCGGTTGCGATCGTCTGGGCGTCGGTCTGACCGGCCGTCTTGCTGACCGCACGGTCATAGGCGACGTCGGCACCCGCATCGCTCATCCCAGATATGTAGGCGTCGTGCGCATCCTGGAAGCCGGGGGTGTTGAAACGGACCATGCCGTTGACCTCGTCGCCCGCGCCCAATTTCGTGACGAGCAGATCGGCGAGCAACGGGCCCTGCTGCGCATACGACATCCACAGGGCGAAGTAGCTCGGAAGGTTCGACAACCCGATCTCGGTGACACCGGCGGAGAGATATGGGACGCCGACGCTCGCCGCGTAGCGGGCGCAAGCCTGGATCTGGTCCACACCCGCGAGGCCGAACAGCATGAAGACCTTCTCTTGCTCGACCATCTCCTTGCATGCAGCTACGGCTTGGGACGGGTTGTAGTTGTCGTTGCGGAAGACGACCTCGACGTCCCTCCCGTTGATCTTGACGTTGTTTTCCTTGAGCCAGTTCCAGTAGAGGTCCTTGCCTGCCTCGAACGCCGACGAGGGAACGGGGGCCGCTCCGGTGATCGGCGCGTGGATCCCGATCTTGATCACGTCCCCTTCGACACCGGTTGCGTCGCCACCGGAGGGCTCGGGGCCTTCCTCGGCCTCGGTCTCACCGGGGTCTTGGGAGCCGCCGCCGGTCTCGGACCCCGAGGTCGATCCGCTCCCGCTGTCCTGGCTCGTGGTGTCTCCACTCGAATCGATGATGCCGCCAGACCCTGTGCTGATGACCTCGCCGGTCTCGGGGTCGAAGATCTCGCCGGTCTCGGTGTTGACGAGCGCACCGGTTTCCGGGTCGACGACGATGTTCTCGCCCGCGGCTCCGGCCGGTAGGGCGCCGAGACCGACGCCCGGCTTCTGGCCGCACGCGGCCGCAACGATAAGCAACAGCGCACAGAGCGCGATGAGGGTGCGTCGCCGGTTGCTGTACATCTCTACCTCCTACCTGGGAAGCGCAGGCCGCTGAACAGGCCGCGGCCGAAACCCTTGACCTGGGTCGCCATGCTCGTGAACAAACCCGGACGCGGCGCGCCGTCGGTCACCGGAGGGGCAGCGGTGGTGTTGAGTCGCCGGATCTGAGCGAGGACGCCGTCGGGACGGATGCCAGTGGCCCGTTCGACGACCACGGACTTCACGGCGGAGAACCCAATGAAGCCCATGCCGATGGCGACCCAGACATACCAGGGGAGTCCCTGCTCGGACGGAAGCTCGTCGAGGGCGCCGGCAGCCGAGGTATCCGGCAGCTCCTGGGGTGTCTCGCCCGTCTCCGCGGGCGCGGCCGGATCCTCGGAACCGGACACCGACGTGTCCGAACCTGAGGTCGACGAGGGGAAAGTGGTGGTGGAGGACCCGAAGGACGAGCCGGAACTCGATCCAAAGTCGGAGCCCGAGCTCGATCCGAAGTCTGTGCTTCCGGTGTCGGAGCCCGAGGGGTCCAGCTTCGAGGGCTCGTACACGAGGTTGGTGATGACTCCGTTCTCCGCCTGAGCGCCGGCCAGAACCACGCGCCACGTGTCGGCAGGCGGGGGCGGCGGCTCCTTGGGGGCCGCGGGGTGCACCAGGATCGCGGTGACCGGAGAAGTTTCCTCGACCCAGGTCTGAGCGAACGCGGTGAGATCGAACGTCCAGCCGAACGCGCCGCTCTCTCCGGCGATCTCCTCACGGACGGCGGTGGGGTCGCTGTTGGAGCATGCGAACTTGGGTGCTTCTTTGTATTGACGCGCCCCGCCGTCCCCGAAGAAGTCGTTGACGAGACACGCCTGAAGGGTCTGGCCGGTGTGGTTGAACGACGGCGGAAGCTCGTCCTCGGGTGCCTCCTTGAAGGTCACCTTGAACTCCTGCACCTCGGATCCGATCGGCACGAGAGAAAGGTCGAACGCCACCGCAGCGATCTTGTCGGGGGTCTCGTAGTCGCCGGCGTTGACCTCGATCGGGAGCCTGCCCTCTTTACAGAGCTCCTCGGTGCCACCGGCGGGAGTGGTGACGCACCACGGGTTCGGTAGCTCGACGACCGCAACCTCTGCGCCTGAGGTCGGGTCGGTCACCGCCTGGGAGAACTGTGGCTCCCAGTACCAGGCCGTGCCACCGACCGCGGGCTGCGCCTCTTCGACCGCGAGGAAGACGGCGGGCTCGGCAGCCCCACCCCACGCGGGGATCGGCAGGGCGATGAACAGCGCGCCGGCAGCGATCGTCATGCGGATCCAAAGCGAACGTCGGTCCACGGAACTCCCCCCAGCTAGGTCCAGGTCGCGGTCGGATGCCATTGTCACAGAATCAGACGTCTAAAGGTTCTCTGAAGGTTGCCTCAAACCTGCGCATTTCACACTCCCGAGCGCCCCGCTTGCTATCCTGCCATCAGTGAAGAAGCTTCGGGCTATGTGGCAGTCCACCTGGGAGGACAGCGACCGGCGTATCAGGCTCGGTCGCCTTCTCGGTCTCATCTTCATCACCGCGGGGTTCATCGTCATCGGCAAGGCGTGGGACGGCGCGGCCAGCAAGAACTTCGCGACCGCCCAGATGCCTTATCTCCTGTCGGGCGGGTTCATGGGCCTCGGCCTCATCGTGACCGGTAGCACGCTGCTGCTCCTCAGCACCGTCCGGAGCGAGCGCGCGATCCTGACCTCCAAGTTCGACGAGATGAGCACGCTCCTCAGTCGCAACCTCGCCCGTCTCGGCTACTCCGGGAACGGCAATGGGAGCGCAGCCGGCGACGAAACCCAGGTCATCGCCGGAGCGACGGTCTACCACCTGCCCGACTGCAAGATCCTCCAGGGCAAGAAGGGGCTTATGAGCGTCACGCTCGAGCAGGCGGCCAACGAGGGTCTCAAGGCGTGCCGTGTGTGTGAGCCTCCGAAGCTTCCCGAGTCGAAGACCAAGGAAGCCTCGGTCAACTAGTTTCGGCGAGAAGCGGGCGGAACACCATCCCGGTCGCTGCCTTCGGCCAGAAGTAGCTCGCTTTCTGCGGCATCCGCTCTCCCGACCGCGCTACGTCGACAACCTGCGGCGCGGCGAGCGGCCTGAGGAGGACGCCGAGCCACGACCCCGTCCGCGCCAGGGCCCGGACGTCCGCAGGGTCTTTGGTGAACCTCAGCTCGGCGTCGTGGAGTCCGAGCTCGGGAAGGAGAACCTCGTGGAGCGCAACGACGTCTAGCGCACGCCAAGCGACGGCGCGGTCGCCCACCGCCCCAACTACGGTCGCGTCGTCGATCTCGACGAGCAGCTCTCTACCCTCCTCGACGAGCACGAACGGATGATCTGAATCCGACGAGCGAAGTGCGCCGTCAGCCTCATCTGGCTCGAGCTCTCGGACTTCGAAGCGCGCGAGCGTCGTCGCAAGATCGCCGCGTGGGGGAATCGCGGCGGTGGAGACGGCTCGGTTGTAGGGGAGCACTACGAGGCCCTCACTGTCGGCGTCGACGCAGAGGCACATGATCGATCCATGGTCGCCCTCGCGGCCGTCGCCGAGAGCGCTCTCGTGGAACGTCAACGCGGTCTCATAACGATGATGGCCATCGGCGATGACAAGCGGCCCTGCCTCGAGCGCGTCGATGAGCATCTCGATCTCCGCGGTCGCCGAGACGACCCAGAGCCTGTGCAGCACGCCGTCTTCCGCAACCCGCGCCGTTGTCGGGCGGTGCTCCAGTGCTTCGAGGTAGGGCACCAACGCGCCGGCCCCGCGGTAGATCGCATAGATGGGCGAGATGTTGACCGGTAGCGCGGTGAGTAGCGCGAGCCGGTCGGCCTTCGGACCGGGCATCGTGCGTTCGTGCGGCAAGACGCCGGATGTCGACCCGAACGGTTCGAGCTCGAGCGCGCCCACGATTCCGACGACGCGGCGCCGGTCGCCGCTCGGTCCGGTGAAGTCTTGGCGGTAGACGTAGAGGCTCGGCTCTTCATCGCGGACCAAGATCCCCTCCGAGATCCACGTCGCCCATGCACGCGCGGCCCCCGAGTAGCGTTCCTCAAGATCGCTCGCCCCCACACCGGCGGCAAGCTCCAGGCGCACCGCGTTGTGGGGATGACGTTGATGCAGATCCTCTTGCATCGCCGGGGTGATGATGTCGTAAGGAGGGCAGATCAGGTTGGGCATGTCCTCAGAGGAGGCGTAGCGGATCCCATGGAACGCTCTGACGATAGGCATCGGGCGCGGATGATACGGGAGGGGATGGACGCCCTCGTGTGCGACCTCGATGGTGTCGTGTACCGCGGCAAAGAAGCAGTCCCGGGCGCGCCGGAAGCGATCGCGGCACTCAAGGCCTCAGGTGTCCGTGTCTTGTTCTGCACGAACAACTCCCGCTCGACCGTTCCTCAATATGTCGATCGCCTCATGTCCCTCGGCATCGAGGCGCGTCCGGAGGAGATCCTCACGTCTGCCGTCGTGACTCGCGATCACCTCAGGGAGCGCTTCCCTCACGGAGGTCGCGCTCTGGTGGTGGGCGGTGAAGGGCTGATCGCTGCCGCAGACGAGGCCGGGCTGACCGTTGAGGACCCTGGCGCGTCCGGAGGAGATGCTGATGTTGACTCGGCTGCGGTCGTCGTCGTCGGATGGGATCCGGGCTTCACCTACGACCTCATGCGGCGTGCCGCAACCGCCGTACGCGCAGGGGCCGCGCTGATCGCGAGCAACTCCGACGCCTCGTTTCCCGCGGAAGACGGACTGTGGCCGGGGGCCGGAGCGATCCTCGCGTCCATAGAAGTGGCTTCGGGCGCAAAGGCATATGTCCTAGGCAAGCCGCATGCGCCGATGCTCGATGCGATCGAGCACCGTCTGTCCGGAGCAAGCAAGATAGTCGCGGTCGGGGACCGACCCGACACCGACCTCGCAGGTGCGAGCGAGCGCGGTTGGGGAACCGTCCTGGTGCTGTCGGGCGTGACCTCGGCGGAAGGGGCCCTCTCGCTCGATCCTCAACCAGACCTGGTCGTGGATGACCTCGCGGCGTTCGTCAGTAGCGGTCCCGATCCCATCGCGCCCATGCAGGTTCCTGACGATGGGGACGTCCCCCAAGCACGAAGATCATGACCAGCCCGAAGACGAAGCCACCGACGTGGGCCATCCACGCCACCCCGCTCGGTCCCGCGAGGTCCTGCGCCGCGATCAGGAACTGATAGAGGAACCACAACCCCAGCACCGCGAACGCCGACATCTGGACCACGGTTATCAAGAAGAAGATCGGAACGAGCACGTTCACGCGCGCCTTCGGGTAGAGAAGGATGTAAGCGCCCATCACCGCGGCGACTGCACCGGATGCGCCGACCGCGGGTACACACGCACTCTCGATAACGCCGGGGGAGACGCAGGATTCCGACGTGGTTTGAAGGGCCCACAGAACGTGCGCCATCGCCGCTGTGACCCCGCCGGCAAGATAGAACAGCAGATAGCGAACGCGTCCAAGGTGATCCTCGATGTTGTTCCCGAACACCCACAGGAAGAGCATGTTTCCCGCGATGTGAAGCAGATTCGCGTGTAGGAAGGTGGAGAACAAAACCGTGAAGAGAAACGACCCCACACTGCGCTGGGGAATCTCGATCAACTCCCCTGAGATGAGGCGGCTGCATTCATCCGTGAGTTGGCAAGGCACTGGAGCGTGCTGGAAGAAGTAGTTGGTGAGCCCCTGAGCGCTCCGCCATGGCTCTTGCAGGAACGCGATGACGTTCGCGATTATCAAACCGATGGTGACGACGGGGAGACGTTTGGTTGGGTTCGCGTCCGAGATCGGGATGAGGCTCAGCACCGAACGAGTATAGGTTTGGCATGTCATCCCCAAACGGAAAAGGAACAGCACGTGCTCGATGAACTTCGAAGGTTTGCACTGATCGGCAGTGGCGTCGCGGAGCTGACCAAGAACCGAGCGGAGCAGATGGTGCGTGACCTGGTCGCGAAAGGCGATGTCGGACGCAAGGACGCAAGCGGTCTGGTGAAGGATCTGCTCGAGCGCAGTAAAGAGAACCGGAAGGAGCTCCTCGCTCTGGTCCGGGGTGAGATCCAAGACCAGATCTCGAACCTCGGCCTCGCGAGTAGCCGGGATGTCGAGCGGATGGAACGGCGGGTGACGAGACTCGAGGATCGCATAAAGATCCTGCGCGACGAGGTCGCGGGCGCCAAGAAGGCTGCCGCTGGTCCAAAGCCCGTCACGAAGGCGCCTGCCAAGACCTCCGGTGCGAAGACCACGACCAAGACCTCGAGCGCGAGAACGACGGGCAAGAAGACGCAGACGGCGACCGTGCCACCGGTCTCAAAGCCGGACGCAGCTGCTCCGCTGCATCCATAATCAGCTGATGAACGAAGACCCCGGCAAGTCGATCACCGACTCAGCGTCGAGCGCGCTCGCGACCGGTGAGAACGCGGACGACGTGACGCGCGTGGCCATCCTCGAGGACCTTTATCGCTCTCTCGAGGCAGATCTCGAGCAGGACCACCACCACCCGCCTGACGCGTGATGCCGCGTCCAGGCGCATCTCGGCCTGGCGAGTGCCCCAAGTCACTGATCAAGCCGCATTCGAGCGACCCTGCATCGACGAGGGCTGCGTTGCTCGTCGCGTCCGTACTCCCCGGTACGCCCAACATGGCTCCGCCAAGGGCGGAATCGGGATTCCCTTTCTCGCTCCTTGCCCTCGCCGCGCAGTGTCGCTCTCGACGCGGGCGGACCAATGACTCGGGGCACTAGATGGCGAAGCCGGCCCGCCTTGACGTCGAGCTCGTGCGTAGGAAACTGGTGTCTTCACGCGCCGCAGCAGCCCGCGCGATCGCGGCTGGGGAGGTTCTCGTGAGGGGATTCCCGGCGCGCGGCGCCGCGACTCTGGTCGGGCCTGGGGACGCGATCGTCCTGATGGCGCCACCTCCACGCTTTGTCTCAAGAGGTGGAGAAAAGCTCGCGGGGGCGCTCGAGCGTCTAGGCGTCGACCCCCGTGGACGTCGTTGGCTCGATGCGGGGGCGTCAACTGGCGGGTTCACCGACTGCCTTCTCCAAGCTGGCGCTGAAGCCGTGGTCGCCGCGGACGTCGGCTACGGACAGCTGGCCCTCACCCTGCGAGATGATCTCCGGGTCACGGTATTGGAGCGTGTGAACCTGAGGACGCTGTCTCCGAGCTCGCTCCCGTGGGCACCCGATGGGATCGTCGCCGACCTCTCATTCATCTCGCTGACCAAGGTGCTCCCCGCTCTCGCGCTGGTTGCAGCAGAGCCGGCGGAGTTCCTCTGCTTGGTCAAACCGCAGTTCGAGGCCGGCAGGGGACACGTCGGCCGGGGCGGAGTGGTGCGTTCGGCAGACGGCTGGGCGAACGCCGTCGAGCGCGTCGCCGGGTCGGCCGGAGAGTGCGGGCTGGTTGTCACGGATGGCTGCGTCTCGTCCCCTAGGGGTCCTGCGGGTAACGTGGAGTTCTTCCTGCAACTCAGAACCGACGGGGCGGGTGTCGATGTGTCGTCGCTCGTCGGACGGTTGATCGCAGACGTGGAGGAGGACCTCCGAGGGTGACGGTCAAACGGGTATCGATCGTGGCCCACGAGGCCAAGCCGGAGGCGGCGCGCCTCCTTGACGCCGTCACCACATGGATGGGGGAGCGCTCTATCGAGGTAGCCGAGGACGGTGCTCTCGATCTCGTGATCTCGCTCGGCGGCGATGGCACCACGCTCCGGGCAGCGCAGGTCGCCCACGCGGCCGATGCGCCGTTGCTGTCGGTGAATCTCGGAACCCTGGGCTACCTCAGCGAGGTCGATGCGAGCGACGCGTTCGATGCACTCAGCCGGGTCGTCGAGGCCGACTTCGAGGTCGAGGACAGGATGATGTTGAGCTGCGATATCGATTCCCCCGGGCGCAGCTATGTCGGTCTCAACGAAGTGTTGGTTGAGCGCACGTCGCGCCGCCGTCTCGTGAGGTTGAGCGTCAGGATCGGAGGAGAGAGCCTCACCGATTTCAACGCCGACGGTGTCATCGTCGCGACTCCGACCGGATCGACTGCGTACGCCCTCAGCGCCGGGGGGCCGATCGTCTCACCGCGTGCCCAGTGCATCGTCGTGGTCCCCGTC
Source organism: Actinomycetota bacterium (assembly GCA_035536775.1). Lineage (GTDB taxonomy): Bacteria > Actinomycetota > CADDZG01 > CADDZG01 > WHSQ01 > DATLNM01. Next base: position 23,086 of record DATLNM010000047.1, read on the forward strand.
AGTGCTCACATCATCTTTGCCCGTCCTTTTGTCATACCTGCGGACGAGACTGTGGAGATAACGGTTCGAGGGCAAGACCAGGAGGCATCGGTGTCGCTAGACGGGGCGATCGGGTGCGACGTCGCCTCGGGTACGACCGTCGTGGTGCGGCAGCACCCCCGTCCTCTGAGATTGGTGCGGTTCAAGGGCCCGAGGTTCATCGAGCGTTTACGCATCAAGCTGGGGCTGCCCGGCTGATGTTGACCCACCTGATCATCGAGAACCTCGGCATCATCGACCGTGTCGAGCTCGAGTTCGGGCCGGGCTGCTCGGCCTTGACGGGAGAGACTGGAGCCGGCAAGACGATGCTGGTCGCGAGCCTGGGGCAACTGCTCGGCGATCGGGCCGACAAGACCCTCATCCGTTACGGCGAGACGAAGGCCCATGTCGAGGCGCGGTTCGAGGTTCCCTCCGCTCACGGCGCGATCGACGTGGTCTCCGTAGCGTTGGGGCAGCAGCAGCCGGCGATCGAGACGGGTGAGGTCGAGATCATCCTCAGCCGATCGATCGCGGCGGACGGCAAGGCGACCGCCCGTCTGAACGGCAGGATGATCCCTGTTGCAACGCTCAAGGACGTCGGCCGGGCACTCATCGAGATCGCGGGCCAGCACGAGCATCAGCGGCTATCGAGCCGGCCGTGGCAGCGCGACGCTCTCGACGCGTTCGCGGGGGAGAAGGCTGTGAGCCTCCGGGCTCAAGTGGCGGACAAGGTTCGAGCACTTGGGACGATGAGGAAACGTCTCGCCGGCTTTGCCGACGATGAGAAGGCACGCGCTCGTCGAGAGGACGTCCTGCGGTTCGAGATCGCAGAGATAGAAGAAGCCGCTCTGCGTCCTGGCGAGCTCGACGGGTTGCGAGCAGAGGCGGCTCGTTTGGACGGCCTCGTCGCGATGGCTGCGGCGGTTGCCCGCGTCGGCGACCGACTGTCGGGCGAGGGCGCGGCCGTCGAACTCCTTGGGTCCTCGGTTTCGGACCTCCGAAAGGCGGCCGCCTCAGTGCCCGAGCTCGAGGCTCTCGCCCGCCGCATCGAAGCGCTCGCCGTCGAAGCCTCCGATATCGCTGGCGAGGTTGCGACGATGGATGCCGCGGCCGACCCCGGCACCCTCGATGCGATCCAATCGCGGATCGCCAAGATCGCCGCGTTGACCCGGAAATATGGAGATGACGACGACGCGGTCCTCGACTACCTCGACCGAGCGAGCGCGGAGCTCGAGGACATCAGGTCCGCAACCGACGATGCTGCTGCTCTGCAGGGTGCGATCGACGAGACGTTGCAAGACGCCGTCGCGACGGCGCGCTCCCTGTCTGCGTTACGAGACGATGCAGCGGCGCGACTGAAGGAGGAAGTCGAAGGCGTCCTCGGCACGCTCGCGATGGCCGATGCCCGCTTCGAAGTCGCCCTCATCGCCTCGGAGCTTGGTGAGGGGGGCCTCGAGGGAGTTGAGATGCGTATCGCGGCTAACCCCGGCGAAGAACCCAGGCCGCTCCACAAGGTTGCGTCGGGCGGCGAGCTGTCGCGCGTCTCGTTGGCTTTGCATCTCGTCCTGTCAGACGATCCGAGGACGACGATCTTCGATGAGGTGGATGCGGGAGTCGGAGGGCGGGCCGCCCAAAGTGTGGGCGCCGCGCTGGCCCGCCTCGCCCGATCAGAGGGACGCCAAGTGATGGTCGTGACCCACCTTCCGCAGGTCGCGGCGTTCGCGGACGCCCACGTAAAGGTCGAGAAGCTGGAGGCGCAGGGCCGCGCGGTCGCATCTGTCACGGTCCTAGATCGCGATCAAAGGCTCGAGGAGCTCTCGCGAATGTTGTCGGGGCTGGAAGGATCGGCTACGGCCAAGGAGCACGCACAAGAGCTGCTAGAGCTCGCGGCCGGCGCGCCCACTCTGGCTGGATGAAGGTTCTTCGGCGTCGTCGTCGCCCCATCGCGCCCGGGGAGGGGCTCGTACGGACCGCCCGCGTGGACACGCGCACGAAGGATCTCATCGCCCGGATCGAACCTGGTGAGATCGCGATCATCGACCACGATGACCTCGACCGGATCGCGGCCGAGGGCCTGGTCCAGAAGCGCGTCACCGGGGTCGTCAACGCCGGAACCTCGATCACCGGCCGGTACCCGAACCTCGGCCCGCTCCTGTTGGTGACGTCTGGCATCCCACTCATCGACTCCTGCGGCCCGGCGGTGATGTCGATCGCAGAGGGAAGCCGCGTCGCTCTCGAGGGGGACAAGGTCGCGGTCGTTGAAGCGTCGGGGAATCGTGTCGTGACGAGGGGTCATCTCCTCACGCTCGAAGAAGTCGAAGCGAAACTCGACTCCTCGAAGCGCTCGATCGCCGACGAGCTGGAGCGGTTCGCGGAGAACACCATGAGCTACATCCGCGAAGAGCGCGACGTCCTCCTGGATGCCGCCCGGTTGCCTGAGGTCAAGACGGATTTCCACGGCCGCCATGTGCTCGTGGTTGTGCGCGGCCACGACTACAAGGAGGATCTCGCCGCGCTCCGCTCCTACATCCGGGAGGTCGACCCGCTGCTCATCGGGGTCGACGGAGGAGCCGACGCTTTGCTCGACGTCGGGCACAAGCCCGATCTGATCATCGGTGACATGGATTCAGTCACTACCGAGGCACTGGTTTCGGGAGCCGAGCTCGTCGTTCACGCGTACTCAGACGGTCACGCTCCCGGTCTCGAGCGGATCGAGGCGCTCGGCCTGCCTTCCGTGCTCTATAGAGCAACAGGCACGTCAGAGGACATCGCGATGCTCCTTGCGTTCGAGCGCGGCGCCGAGCTCATCGTGGCGGTGGGAACGCACGCCAATCTCGTTGAGTTCCTCGATAAAGGACGAAAGGGGATGGCGTCGACGTTCCTGGTCCGGTTGCGTGTGGGGCCGGTTCTGGTGGACGCGAAGGGAGTGAGTCGCCTCTATAAGACGCGCGTGCGGCGGAAGGACCTTGTGATGCTCGTTGCCGCTGCGGTGCTCGCTATGGCGATCGTTGTCTCCCTATCGGAACCCCTGAGACTCGAGCTTCAGCTTGTATGGACCCAGCTCCAGACCGCGTGGTTCTCCCTGAAGGAATCGGTGTTCTCTTAGTGTCCGCCTCATGATCGACTTCCGCTATCACCTCATATCGATCGTTGCCGTCTTGCTGGCGCTGTCGTTGGGGATCCTCGTGGGGTCTGGGTTCCTGGGCGATCCGCTCTTCGACGATCTGGAGCGACGCGCCGATGCTGTCCGCGAGTCGAATGCCGATCTTCGTGATCTTGCGGACGAGCTCCGGGATGAGATCCAAGAGGGCGAGCGCTTCGCCGATGCCGTGGAGCCTCTCATCACGCAGGACCGCCTGAGCGGACGCGAGGTCGTGGTGATCGCGTTCGACGGCACGGACGGCGCCCTTGTGGGCGCGATCCAGGAGAGAGTCTCGGCCGCCGGGGCTTCGATCCCTACGGTCATCAGGGTGAGTTCCAACTTCGACCTCACGACCGAGGCCGACCAGGAACTGCTCGCACTGATCCTTCGGTCGACCCTCGCGACCCCGGAGGAGCTCAGGACCGAGGCAGGGAGGCTGATCGGCACGCGTGCCGCGGCCGTCGCAGCGGGGGAAGACGACGGAGGTCGACGGTCGCCTGTCAGGACAAGGTTGACATCGTTGCTGGATGAGCTCGAGGAAGCCGATTTTCTCTCTATCGAGGCGGTCGATCCTGAGCGTGTTGTTCCGGGAGGGGCGATGTTTCTCGTCGTCGGGGGAAGCAGAGACGCAGAGCCGTTCGCGATCGACGAGTTCGGCGTCGCGCTGTGCGCAGCCCTCGCGGAGTTCGATGCCGCAGTGCTGGCGGCTGAACCCACGCCAAGTGTGTGGGGGCTGGCAGACGCTCTACGGACCGAAAGTGGCGTTGCCCAGGCTGTCTCTTCGGTGGACAACGCAGACACGATCCCAGGCCGCATCTCGATCATCCTTGGGCTCGAGCGCGCGGCTCTGGGGCTGATCGGGCATTACGGCACGGACGAGAAGGCTACGGAAGTGATCCCCTCGGGGATCTAGCCTGCATGTCGCTAGCGCGCGGTGCTGCTGCGATCACGTTCGTCACCGCCGTGTCGCGCATCACGGGGTTCGTGCGCGTGGTGGCGGTCGCGGGCGCGATGGGCACCACTTTCCTGGCGAACACCTATCAGACGGCGAACACAGCGCCCAACGTCATCTTCGAGCTCGTCGCGGCAGGTGTGCTTACGTCGGTCTTCGTGCCCACCTTCGTCTCCTACCTCGTCAAGGGTGATGAGGAGGAGGGATGGCGCGCCGGCGACGCGCTGACCTCTGTCGCTCTCGTCGCTCTGATCGTGATCGCGGCCGTCGTGGCCCTCGCAGCTCCGCTCATCATGCGACTCCTGACGATCGGTGTTGGTGATGACGCGCTGCGCGCGGACGAGATCTCGCTGGGGACCACGTTCCTCCGGCTGTTCGCGCCGCAGCTCGTCTTCTATGGGCTCGGGATGATCATGACGGCCGCTCTGCATGCCCGTCGCCGGTTCGGCCTCGCGGCCGCGGCGCCGATCTTCAACAACATCGTCGTCATCGCGGTCTACATCGCCTATGCGGTATCGCGCGGATCTTCTCCCCCCGAGGTGGGTGCGATCACCGACGGCCAGGTGCTACTTCTCGGCCTTGGAACGACAGCGGGCGTGATCGCTATGACGTTGTGCCTGGTCCCCGGTCTGGTCCGCGCCGGCTGGCGGTTCCGGTTCAACTTCGCGCCCAGTCACCCCGCGGTTCGTAAGGGTGCACGGCTCGGTGCCTGGGCATTGGGTTACGCGGGGGGATACCAGGCGGGACTCATCGCTGTGCTGATACTGGCCAACCGTGTCGAAGGTGGTGTCGCCGCATATCAGTGGGCCTTCACGTTCTTCTACCTGCCGCACGCGCTGGTGTCGGTTCCCATCTTCTCCGTGCTCTTCACGGCGATGTCAGAGCATGCGGCCCGAGGCGAGATGGATGACCTGACCGAGAGGCTGCGTGACGGCCTGAAGATGCTCTTCTTCATCTTGGTTCCGATCGCGCTCGGCTACATCGCCCTAGCGGGCCCGCTTGCTCGGGTGACACTCCTCGTCGGTGTGATGACGGAAGGCGGGGCCGATCTGGTCGGTCGTGTATTGGTCGCGTTCGCTCTCGGTCTGCCCGGATACTCGGTATTCCTTACGTTCTCTCGCGCCTTCTATGCGGTCGGTGACACGAGAGCTCCGGCTATCGTCAATGCCATCGGAGTTGTGGTTGCGACCGCGTTGGGCGCGGCGCTTTTCCTGGCGCTTCCGGCGGATTGGGCAGTCGCAGGCCTGGCACTTGGTCACTCCATCGGCTTCACCGTCGCGGCGGCGATCCTCGGCCGCCGGTACGCGCGTGTCCACGGTCACCTCATCAATGAGGAGGTTGGAAGGTCCGTGATACAGGTGGGGGGCGTCGGTACGGTGACCGTATTGATCATGGCGGCGATAGCGACGCTCGCGCGCGACAACAGCGCACTTGCCCTGGTCGGAGGGGGGTTGGTGGGGGCGGCGGTTTATGCAGGGGCGATGGCGGCCTTGGGGGCACCCGAGCTACGCCGAATCATGGGCCTCGGGCGGTCGCTCGCTAAGGGTTCGACGAACCGGCCCCGCGACGGAAAAGACCTATAGGGTTGCCCGGTTCAGATTTCCGGTCTTAAGGAGGATGGCAGTTGAACAAGAAAGAGCTGATCGACTCGATCGCATCAGCAACGGGTGAGAGCAAGAGAACCGTTCAAGACGTCGTTGACGAGACGATCAACCAGATCCAGCGCACGGTGAAGAAGGGCGAGAAAGTCACGCTGCCCGGGTTCGGCACTTTCGAGCGCAGGGCGCGCGCCGCGCGTACGGCTCGTAATCCTCGTACCGGCGAAGAGATCAAAGTCAAGGCGGCAAAGGTTCCCGCGTTCAAGGCGGGCGCTGGGTTCAAGGAGTTCGTCTCCGGCAAGAAGTAGAGAACGATCTAGGGGGCTGCGCGGCCGAGCGTCGCGCAGCCCCTTTCATTTATGTTGAAGCCATGAAACGCGCAATGGTGGGTGGTGCCCATCGGGGACCCGTTGGCGCCGGACGTCAGCGACGCACGCTGAGGTTCGTCCAGGGGTTGCTCGTGCTTATGGCAGCGGGCTTTCTGGTGTTCGCCGGATACTCACTTGGTCGCGCCGAGGGCTTCGAGTCGGCCGAAGGAGCCGATCCTCTCGCGCCTCCCACGCGTCCGTCGATAGTGCAGACGATCGTCCTCGCCGCGTTCGGACTCGGCTCGTTGGCAGGCGCTTTCTCGCTGCAAGGCCCGAGCGGGATGCGTATGCCAGTCCCGGCCCGGTTGGATGAGCTTGCCGGACGCGCCGAGGCGGTCGCGATCGAGAAGGCCGGGGCCGACTCAGACGCCTAGCGCAGCGAGAGCGCGCCCCGTGTGTGTCTCCGCTGCCTCTGGGCGCTCGAGGAATGCTTCGATGTCCTTGGCGCTGTCGATGTCGAGCGCAAGGCGAGGCAGCGCCAGGATCGCGCAACGCAGCCCACGCTCCTGAGCGATCGCAAGGTGAGCGGTGAGGCTCGACGGACCGAAGCGGGGATCGATCGCGTCTGGCGTAGACAGATACAAGGCGTTAGTCCCGGCGTCATCGCCAGACGGAACCACGACGACGTCGGAAGTGGCCCCGGTGTCCACGAGATCGACGACATCTGAAGGACGCGCGAGCGGCACATCGGCCGAGATGATCGCAATCCCGGTAGCCCCCGCACGCTCGAGGACGGGGACGGCGGCCCGTAGGGCCTCGTTGAGACCCGAACCCGAGTCGCGCACAATGTCGAGTCCGCGTTCCGCGGCGCGCGCAGCGACATCGTCGTCGTCCGTGACGATCCACCACGATGTCACTGCGTCTGCGTGGGTACAGAGCTCCAGCGCATCCTCGAACAGGGCCTCCGCGATCGCGCGTCGTGCGGGAGCATCGAAGTCCGGCGCAAGCCTGCTCTTCGCCGCGCTCAAACTCTTGACCGGAAGCAGCCCCACGTCCATGACGGGACTCTAGTGCTAGTGCTCCGGCCCGCAGGTAGCGCGCTCTGGAATGGCGGTTACTTGCGGGCCGGGGCACCGGGGCACCCGACCCCTCATAATTGCCCGATGGTCATGGAGCCTCAGATCGCGGCACCCGGCGAGCGCAAGCACTGGCTCCATCTCCACGCCGAGATCGTTCAGACGGACATCTGCTGTGGTTGTTCGGCGTGCATCGTTGCGTGCCCTCACAAGGTGCTCGAGCTCCAGGATTTCTCACCCGTCCAGACCGACGGTGCCTCACCCTTCGACAACTGCGTGCATGGGGTCGAAGGGTGTTCGTTGTGCGCGATGGCATGTCTGCGACTCGGCCCGGCCCTCGACATCATCGAGCCCGCCGTTCACGGCAAACGTCGCGACCAGGATCGACCTGAGGGCACCTACCGGTACAAGACGCTGGCGCGGGCCACGTACGCGCCGATCCTCTCCAAGGGCCAGGACGGGGGAGCGGTCACCGCTCTGCTCTCGTGGGGTCTGGACACCGGAGAGCTCGACGGAGCGGCAGTATCGGCGCCATCCGACAAGGTCGCGTGGCTCGACGAGCCCCGTCTGGTACGAACGTCAGAGGAACTCCTAGCGACCGCAGGTTCGCGTTACACGTACTGCGCGACTCCGCTCGCTCTAAAGCAGGCCGTGCAGGCCCGCTGCAAGAACATCGCGCTGGTCGGGGTCTCGTGCGAGTCGACCGCCGTACGCCAGCTGGCGGCCGAGGGGATCAAGCGATGGACGCGCCCCGTCAAGCTGGTCATCGGTCTCATGTGCTGCGAGACGTTCGACTACGACGCGTTCATGATCGGCAAGGTCCAAGAGGAACTCGGCATCGATCTTGCGGACGTCGGCAAAGTCAACGTGAAGGGCAAGGTGATCGTGACTTTGAACGACGGACGCGACATCGACATCCCGCTCAAGGAGGCGCGTCCGTTCGCCAACGAATGGTGTCATCACTGCCCCGATTTCTCTGCGGAGCACGCCGATCTGTCTTGCGGCGGGCTCGGCATGGACGGGTGGACGATGATCCTCGTCCGCTCGGAAACCGGCGAGGATTACCTGAAACGGGCGGTCGAGGCAGGTGTCCTCGAG
>DATLNM010000048.1:0-64588 GCA_035536775.1 Actinomycetota bacterium
TTCAACCTGCTGTTCTTCGGGCATCGCTTCGATCTGCTTACGGAAGATGATGTTGACCGCGCCCTCGGGACCCATGACCGATATCTCGGCGGTCGGCCATCCCACGATCAGGTCCGGCTCGAAAGCCCGACCGTTCATGACGTAGTAGCCCGCGCCGTAGCCCTTCCTCAGTACCACGGTGATCTTCGGGACGGTCGCCTCCGACACCGCGAACAGCATCTTTGCGCCGTGGCGGATGATGCCCTGCTTCTCGACCGCGCTTCCCACGAGGAAGCCCGGGCAGTCCATCAGGAACACGAGTGGGATCCCAAACGCGTCACAGAGCCACACGAAGCGCGCCGCCTTGTCGGCGGAATTGACGTCGAGAGCGCCGCCCAGGAACTTCGGTTGGTTCGCGACGATGCCCACGGCACGTCCACCGAAGCGCGCGAAGCCCGTGATGACGTTGCGCGCCCAGTCCGGCTTCATCGGGAAGAAATCGCCGTCGTCCACGATCGCCTTGATGACCTTGTGCATGTCGTAGGCCTGCCTCGGGTTGGCAGGGACGATGTCGTAGAGGTCCTCGCACCGGCGGTCGATGGCATCCTGTATGTCGATCCGTGGGGGCGGCTCGAGATTCGACGACGGGAAGTACGACAGGTACTTGCGCACCGCAGCGAGACACGCTGCGTCGTCTTCGACCTCGCGGTCGGCGACACCTGAGATCTTGCAATGGACCTTCGAGCCGCCCATCTCCTCTGCAGTGACGTCCTCGCCGACGGCCGCCTTCACGAGGTGAGGCCCGGCTAGCGCCATGTTCGAGGTGCCCTTCACCATCGGCACGAAATCTGCGAGGCCCGGGATGTAGGCCGTTCCCGCGGCACCCGGGCCCATCATCGCAGCGACCTGCGGGACGACTCCGCTCATGAGGACCTGCTCTCGGAAGAGGTCGCCGGTACGCGCGAACATCGACCCGGTCGCTTCTTGGATGCGGGCGCCGGCCGAGTCGATCAGCCACACGATCGGGATGCGCTCTCGCAGCGCCAGCTCGCGCAACCGCGTTGCCTTGAGCTCAGTGACCATGCCGAGCGACCCGGCCATGACCGTGAAGTCATACGCGATGACCGCGACCTTGCGTCCCTCGATCTCGCCGACACCGGTAATCACCCCGTCGGCCGGGGTGAACTTGCCCTGCATCGCCGGCGACTGGGATTGATGATGCGCGAGCATGCTGGCTTCTACGAACGTGCCCTCGTCGAAGAGCACGTCGATGCGCTCGCGCACGGTCATCTTCCCGGCATCGTGCTGGCGCTTGATGCGCTCGGGACCGCCCATCCCGGCGTACTGCTCTTTCTTCTCCGCGAGGGCCGCGGCGTGACCGCGGAGGTCGGGCCCTTCGTAGGTGTACGTGACCGGGGCCGGCGCCTCGGTCGTCTGGTCCGCCATGGCTCACCACCACCCTTGCCTATTTGGGGCCCTTCGCCGGCGCCGCGCGCCGAAGATAGTCCCGGGCCTCGCTGTCGGGGAGTCTACGCAGGTAACCTCTCGCCCGTGAGTGCCGAAGAGACGTTCGAGGGCCCAGTCACGCTGCGGCGAGAGGGCGCGACCGGGACCATCACGATCGACCGTCCCGAGCAGCGCAATGCGGTGAATCCTGAAGTCGTCGCGGGCCTGAGAGCCGCCCTCGCCGCCGCCGAAGCAGACGACGCGATACGCGCTCTAGTCCTGACGGGGGCGGGAGACAAGGCCTTCTGTGCCGGCGGCGACCTTGGTGGGATGTCGGGGGGCGACGGCAAGGTCGCCGAGCACTACAAGCGAGCGGAGATCGCCGATCTCTTCCGCGCTCTACGCGCGTCGAGGCTTCCGGTCGTCGCGCGCGTCAACGGACATGCGCTGGCCGGAGGTTTCGGGCTGATGCTCGCGTGTGACCTCGTCGTCGCGGCCGAAGAGGCGGAGCTAGGGACGCCGGAAGTCAACATCGGCCTCTGGCCGTTCATGATCTCCGCGATCATCCAGAAGGACGTCCCGAGGAAGGTCGCGCTCGAGCTGATGCTCACGGGCGCGCGCATCCCGGCCTCCGAAGGAGCACGGTGGGGCTTCGTCAACCGCGTTGTCCCGCGCGCCGAGCTGGACGGAGCAGTCGCAGAGATGGTTGAAGCAATCGCAACCAAGAGCCCCTTGATCGTCGCGTTGGGGAAAGGCTCCTTCTACCGTTCCGAGAACCAGCCGTTCGACAGCGCACTCGATCACCTAGCGGGGATGCTCACGCTGGCGCTCCAGTCGGAAGACACGATCGAAGGCGTCACCGCCTTCGTCCAGAAACGCGACCCCCAATGGAAAGGCCGCTAGGCCTTTTCACGAGCAGATGGAAAGGCCGCTAGGCCTTCTCACGAGCAGATGGAAAGGCCCGCTAGCCCTTCCCACGACAGATGAGAGAGGCGCTCGTGAGTCGCGCTACAGTCGTGTGATGGGGGTTGGCCGTTCGGGGGTCCTGGTTCTTGCGCTTGCCACTGCGCTCATGTGGCCGCACGTCGCAGCCGATAGCCCTATCCCTCATCCTTCCACTCTTCACCAGCACGCGGTCGACTTCCGGCTGGGCGAGGCTGCGATACAGCCCGGTCCGCATGATCCCTCAGGCCAAGCGGGATCGGGAGGGCGCGCCGTGGCCCATAGCGCGGGAGGCATCCGCGTGCGGGCGAAACGGGTGACGCGCAGGGCGCCCGACGCGCGCCTCTACAGGACCGGCGTGACGACGTGGGAACCGACCATGGGCATCACGCAGCAAGGAACGATCGTCGTCAATGCGGAGTCTGACGGGAGCGTGCCCTCAGTGATGTCGTCGCGCGACGGCGGCAAGTCATGGGACGTCGCGTTTGACGGGCACCCCATAACCGCTGATCCGTATCTGTGGGTCGACCCCGATACGTCGCGCATCTTCGCCAACGACTACGTCCCGCCTTGTCACCTCATCTCGATCAGCGACGACGAGGGGGAAACGTGGACAACAAATCGTCCTACGGCGTGCGGATACAACAGTGACCATCAGACGATCTTCGGTGGTCCCCCACCCGAGGGCAGCATGGAACCGACCGAGTACCAGAACGTCGTGTACATCTGCTCGATCGGCGACGGCATATCGATCGCGGCAGCGGGCTCTGTGTGCTCGAGATCGCTCGACGGCGGGGTCACGTTCACACCGACCGGCACCCAGCCCTTCGTCGACGACCCCACGAAAACCGGAGACCTCGGAGTCCCGGGCCTGTGCAGCGGGTCGCACGGCCATGGCTTCGTGGGCCCCGACGGCGCCGTTTACCTCCCGCGCGGCTGGTGCGGTCAGCCCTACGTCGCGATCAGTCACGACGAGGGCCTGACGTGGACGCGTGTCCAGGTCGCGGATCTCGGGATGCCGTGCTGCGGGGAAGTCATCGGTGTCGACGAGACCCTCTACTCACACGAGGCGGGCGTCGTCGCCGACGCGCTCGGCAACGTCTATTACGCGTGGGTCGCGAACGACCGACTTCCCTACCTCGCCATCTCGCGCGATGGGGGCACGACGTGGGACGAACCGATGATGATCGGTCCGCCGGGACTCAAGGAAGCGCTGCTCCCCGGCATCACGATCGGACGCGCCGGACGCGTCGCGGTGCACTACATGGGCTCCACGAACTCTCCTTGGAACGGAACCGAGATGGCCAGTGACCCGGCGGACATGACGTGGAACGCCTACATCACGATGACCGTCCAAGCCCTGAAAGACGACCCCTTGTTCTACTCAGGCACGATCAACGCTCCCGCGGAGCCCCTGCGCGTGGGTCCGTGCGGGCCCGATCCGGCGCGGTGTGAGTGGGGCGATTTCTTCGACGTGGTCGTCGGGGTCGAGGGCGATCCCTGGGCGGTCGCCGTCGATCTCTGTACCGACGAGTCGTGTGGCGGGGGCTTGGGCGAAGCGATAATCGGACGCCTGAAGGGCGGTCCCCCGCTGAAGTGAGCGATAACGCGCTAGGCGTTGTGGATGAGCTCGGCGATCTTGTGCTTGAGGCCGTCGGGACAAACACAAGTGCCGCGGAGGCGGGCGAGGAGCTTCACGACTTCCTCCTCTAGCCCGTAGCGTTCGAGGCAGGGGCGACACTCCTCGAGGTGCCCGACGATCTCCTGGCGCTTCTCGGCCGAGAGTCCTTCGCCGTCGAGGTAGAGGTAGACCTCGGTGAGGACCTCCCTACATCGGTCCTTCATACGGGCTGGCCCGCGAATACCAAAACGAATAGATGTGGCTTCATCCCCCGTAACCCCGCCTCGTGCCACGTCGATGCTGCACCATCCACCTCAGGACGTTCGCCCTAGGCGGCCGACGATACTGCCTTGCTTCCTTGCACGACTCTCAAGCTTCGCCGCGCCCGTTGCCCGAGGTCTGAGGGGCCTCTGGCGGACCCTTCACGATCCCTCGGTCGCGAGCTATCTCCCATAACCGCTTCTGGAGCGCCTTTCTTCCCCGGTGGAGCCGCGACATGACGGTCCCTATGGGAACGTCCATGATGTCGGCCATCTCCGCATACGAGAAGTCCTCGACATCGGATAGCAAGACCGCGAGCCTGAACTGCTCCGGAAGGTCCTCGATCGCGTCCGTGATGTCGCTGTCGACGAGCGAGTCGAGCACGATCGTCTCGGGCGTTTGGCCGTACGCCGGTTCGTGGTCCTTCAGCTCACGATAGAGATCGAACTCCTCGACCTCGTCCTGCGACACCTTGCGCGGCTCGCGTTGTTTCTTCCGATAAGTGTTGATGTAGGCATTGGTGAGGATCCTGAACAGCCATGCTTTGAGATTCGTGCCGGCCTCGAAGCGATCCCACGACCGGTACGCCCGCAACATCGCTTCCTGGACGAGGTCCTCGGCGTCTTGGGGGTTCCGAGTCATCCGCAACGCGGCCGCGTAAAGCGGGTCCAACAGCGGCAGTGCGTCCGCTCGGAAGCGCTCCTTGTCGGCGGCGGAAAGCGAGCGATCGGCTCCATCAGACGCCGACGTGGGGCCCCCCACGGCTTCGCCGGGCGTCAACGGTGCATTGCTCTTAGCCACGCGCTTTGCCTTTCGGGGTCTGTTTCAGCAACTCGGAATCGAACGTGAACATGAGGTCGGCGCGGGCTTGTGCGCGCTCCTTTGCGATATCGATCAGCTCGTCCATGAGGTCGGCGAACGGCAACCCGCTCGCCTCCCACAGATAGAAGGAGAAAGAACCGGGGACCGTGTTGATCTCCATCACCCAGGTCTCACCAGTGTCTGTGTTGACGAAGGAATCGACGCGCGCTACGCCGGACGCGCCGACAGCCTTGAACGCGCGCAGCGCGTTGTCCTGGACCTGTTTGGTGAGCTGCTCGGAGATCGGGGCGGGGATCTGACGGTCCGCGCCGGCCATCCCCTCCTTGGGCCCAGACGCCTTCGACGTGGCGCCTTTTCCGCCGCGCATGTACTTGTCGGAGAAGGTGAGGAACTCCTGCCACGCGACCGGTTGCTCGCAAACGGAGGCGCGCGCCGCGCGGGATCCCCCGCCGAGCACGGAGCAATTGACCTCGACACAGCCCTCGAGGGCCTTCTCGACGAGGACCTTGTCGTCGTAACGGATGGCGACGTCGAGCGCATCGAGAAGCGCGGTGCGATCCGTGGCCTTGGCGATACCCACGCTCGATCCGAGCCGGGCGGGTTTAACGAAGGCCGGATAGCCGATCGTGGCTTCCACCTGATCGGCCGCAGAGCCGGGGTCGGCTTTCATCTCGAGCGCCGAGACCTCGGTGTGGTCGACGACCGGTAGCCCCTCGTGGCGGAACAACGCTTTCATCATGGCCTTGTCCATACCCGCCGCCGAACCACCCACCCCCGAGCCGACGTAGGGCAACCCCGCCAGCTCGAGCAGGCCCTGGAGGGTCCCATCTTCTCCATAGGTCCCGTGGATCGCGGGCACGACGACGTCGACCGGGATGCGGCTCGATGCCTTGAGACGCCCCCCCAAGGTGACAAGACCGCCGATCGCGGGATCGGGCACGATGAACGCCTCGGCCCCGGCGCCCGAAGGGTCGCCGTCTCGGTACAGCGCGAGGTCGTTCAGCTCGTCTCCAGCGCGCCATCTGCCGTCCTTGGTGACATAGACGGGGACGACGTCATGCCGGTCCGACAGGACCGCCATCACCTGATGGGCCGTCACGACCGAAACGTCGTGCTCGACCGAGCGTCCACCGAAGATCACTCCCACCTTCGCCATGCGGGCGAGTTTAGCCGGGGGGGCTGACTATCTAAGGGAGCTCGTATTGGTCCGGGAGGTCGTTCTCGAACAGCACCACATCGCCGGCAGATAGGACCCCCTTCATCTGCGCGGTCGCCTCCTGGAGCGAGTCCACCGTGATCACGCGCACGGCGCGTCCGGAGGAATCGAGCCCCCGGCACAGCGCGTCGCGATTCAGCGGAGCCACGACGATCACGACGTCGGCCACATCGGCCGCGGCGCGTCCGAATGCCTCGTTCGCCTCGTCCTGTATCTCACCCAGCTCGACGATCCCCGGTGTCACGAGGATCTTCTTCTCGCCGGGCATCGCCTCGAGCACTTCCAGCGCGGCCCGTGCTCCTTCGGGGTTCGAGTTGAACGCGTCGTCGATGACGGTGACGCCGCCTGCGCCCTCGATCAACTGAAGTCTGTGCTCCACGGGAGACAACCCTGCGATTGGGCCCGCAAGGTCGCCGAGGTCGCGGCCGAGGGTGAGGGCAACCGAGACCCCCGCGAGGACGTGGCCCGCCGCGTGTCGACCCAGAAGAGGAGCCGTGGCGCGCAACGAGCTCCCCGAACGTATGTCTTTGATCAACATGGTTGTCCCTTTGGGGCCGACGACAACCTCCTCGGCGGTGATATCGGGCGCCGAATCTCGATCGAGACCGTAGCGAACTATCCCCACGCCGCTGAGTCCATCTGCAACCTTCCGCACCCTTTCGTCATCGACGTTGAGGACGGCTGTCCCCGCTGGAGGCAACGATTCGATCAACTCCGATTTCGCGCGCACGATGGCCTCGATGGAACCGAAGCGCTCGAGGTGCGCCGGACCTATCGCGGTCAGCACACCGATCGTGGGTTGCACGAACCGACAAAGCTCTGCGATCTCGCCCTCGTGGTACGCCCCCATCTCTACGACGAACACCTTGTGGTCCGAGCCGAGGAGCTCGTTGACCGTCCTGCAGACACCGAGCGGAGTGTTGAAGGAGCCCGGCGTGGCCAGAACCTCATCCGGCGCGCCGGCCAAGCCGGCGATCGCGAACTTGGTCGAGGTCTTGCCGAAGGAACCCGTAACGCCGACGACCGTGGGAGCGACCGTCCGCAGCGTGCGTAGCGCGGCCGATCGATAGCGGCCGTTGATCACAGCTTGGAGAGGCGACAGAACAACATCGGCCGCTACGAGGACATGAGGTGCGGCTATGAAGACGAGCACGGTGGCGACTGCCCACGTCACGAGGTCGGCCGGTGCACCTCCTAGCAACAGGTGAGCGGCACCAGAGGGAACAAGGACGAGCAACGGGGTCAGGATCGTCGCGGTAACAAGGATGCGGCGCGCTCGGCTCGTCATCACCAGCGGCTTCTTTCCTCCGGCAGGCTGCAAGAAGAGGGCTCTGCGGCGGCTCGAGGCGCACCATCGCAGGAATCGACCGCGCTTGTAACCCTCGAGTTGGAAGACATGTAAGGCGCGCTTCAAGCGAACGAACTGGAACAACGTGAACGCGGGTACCAGCCCGTAAATGATGACCCTCAGGATGAACGAGTAGCCGGTGAAGGGGTCGGCTCGGTTCACTTCGCTCCGAAGAAGTGCGCGGCGACGCGGGCGAAGCGCTCCTGCTCGTCGAGGTACGCGAAGTGCCCCGCGCCGTCGAACAGCACCAGCCCGGCATCGGGGATCAGCTCCTCCATCCGCCGCGCGTGTGACAGGGGTGAAGCATCGTCTTCGGTCCCCCAGATCAGCAACGTGGGGCAGGACACCCTCGGCAGGATCGCTGAGATGTCCTCATTGACGACCCGCACGAATGTCGGCTGTAGGGGACCTGCGTTCTTGTAGTCCTCCGATGCGATCCGGCCGTAGATGACGTCGCGCAGGACGCGTCCGGGTGGCCCCGCCTTGCCCGCGGCGCGGGCCGTGCGCGACATCGCTCTCTTCGCGCGCGCCTTCAGGTTGGGCGGAGTACGGATGCCGGACGCGCCGGTTACGAGAAGCTTGTCCACGCTCCCCGTGTGAGTCGCCGCGAGATACAGCGCCGTCTTACCCCCGAAAGAATGGCCGAGGAACATGGCGCTCGTGATCTCGATGTCAATGAGACAATCCCGCACGAACTCGGCGTAGTCGGCGGTGCCCCAAACACCATCCGGCGCCGGTGATTCGCCGAACCCCGGTAGATCGAATGCCACCACTCGAAAGTCGGAGCGCAAGGCGATGATGACCGGCGCCATCGACTCGATCCGCCCCCCCCACCCGTGGAGCATCACCACGACCGGGCCGGCGGGGCCGGAGTCGAGGACGCGTGCCTTCTGGCCACCGACCTCCACCGTCTTCACGATGTCGCGGAACGGCATCCCCGACTATCAGTCTGAGGTGAACGCGGGCGAAGCTGCTGAAGAATGGCCTTGCAGATGCTCGCGACCCGTCAAGAACGCGAGCCCGTACAGGATGGCTGCGGCGATCAGGAGCGCGCGATACCCAACCACTAGAGCCGAGTATTCGAGCACCCCACCGACCATTGCGCCCAGCAGGTTCGCGCCGAAGGCCGTCGTGGAAGAACCGACATCCTTGAAACGCTCGGCGAAGACGAGATTCGCGAGGAAGATCGGTGTGAACGCCACGACGATCGCGGCGACGAAGCGCGGCACAATCGACAGGCTTAGCAGCGCGCTGCCCGGTATCAAGTACGCCACCACAAGGGATGCCAGCAAGAAGTAGTAGAGCCGAACGGGATGTTTGAACCTGACGTGCCGCGCGACCTCGATAGCGCCGAGTACCGATAAAAGGATCCCGGTGAAAACGACGGCATTGACGAACCATGTGGTTCCGAACAGCAGGGCGAACTGGACGACGTTCTTAGTCTCGAGAAGTAGGAACGCAACCCCCATGAAGAAAAGGTCCGTATATCTGCGCATCCCCCTGAGTGGCCCCGCGGCGACCCGCACCATCGCCAGGGACGCGAGGAGGATGAGCAGTACCGTCTGCAGATAGAGCGAGGGGATCCCGCGCTCCTTCAGATAGAGGAAGGGGTAGTCATCTGTGGCGGGGGGCGGAGCCTCAGCTGCGACCTGCGCGATCGTCTCGCATTGCAGCGCGCCCGACTCGTCGCTGACCATCATCAGCGCGAGCCCTCCACCAACCCCGAGCGTATCGATGCACGGCGGATGCCCGTAGACCTCGTCGAGGGTTCTAACTAGCCGGTCGATCAGCCACTGCTCGCGATAGAAGTTGTACATGGCGAACACGCCACCGGGTTTGAGGTGACGGCGCGCTTCGACCATCGCTTCTTTCGTGAATAGATAACTCTCGAGGCGAAGCGCGGCTTGCCCCGACACCAACGTCAGCGAGTCGGGTAGCGCGAACAAGATGAGGTCGTATTTCTTGTCGTTGCGTTCGAGGAACGCGCGCCCGTCGTCGATATAACCGTCGACCCGTTCGTCGGCGTACGGCTGATCGGGGTGGAACTCCTCACCCAGACCGAACAGGCGCGGGTCGATCTCAACCGCGTCGACATGCTGAGCACCGGCGTTCAGGGCGATCGCGACGTCGGTACCGTTGCCGGCACCGACCACGAGCACGTCTTGGAGTGGATTACCAACCGCACGTTGATAAGGCAGGAAGTAGATCGGCTCGAGCTGTCTCCTGAGCTCCGTCGATTGGATCGCCTGGTGAGGGATCCCATTGACCGCGATTCCGTAGCTCCCTTGGTCACCCGGCTCGAGGGTGATTTTGTAGTAAGGAGACCACCTATCCAACTCTTCACGTGACTCACCAGTGAGCATCAACAGCAAGATGACGACGGCTGCGACCTGGATCCAGTTCATGTCGCGTCCGTAGAGATAGGTGAACAACGCGGCCGCGATGAGCCCCCAGAAGACCGGTGGCGCGCTCATGAACGCCAGAGCCGAGTACGCGACGATCCCGATGATGCTTCCCATGATGTCGAGGCGATAAGCCTCGAGCGGCTCGAAGCGGGCGAATGTGCGCGCCACACCCTCCGCGAGCATCGCGAGCGTTGCAGCAACGAAGATGAAGATGATCGGCAGCGTCAGCCATGTAGGAAGGCCCGTGGACGAGAACTCACCGAAATAGATGACGTCGCTGCCGGAGCGATTGATCTTGACCGGGAAGACCAGCACGAACGCCACGAGGAGCGATAACGCGACCGGCGCCCACGGCCACAGGTTGACCTTCGATCGAGCGCGCAGGAACCCCAGGCCGATCCCGAGGAAGCTCCCGAGCAGGACGAAGTTGGAGAAGTAGCTCAGATAGACGACGTTGGACCCCGTCCACCGGATGAGCGCGATCTCGACGAACAACATCAGCGCGCTCAGGAGGATCAGGCGCAAGCGGTCGCTCCGATCGGGTGGGGCGACCTCCGCTACGACCTCATCTGGCACTAGCTGATCTGACACGACTTCATCAGTGCCCCCTATTGCTTCGACCGAAGCGCCGTCCTCGTTATCCACGGCGTTCCTTATACACAAAACGACCGCCCCTCAGGGGGGCGGTGAGGGGCGGTCGTGGGGAGGTGGTGCGGGGGGAGATCAGTTGTCGGCGTTGATGAAGTCCTCGCAGGCGTCGATCAGCTCCTCGATAGCGGCGGTCATGCTCGCTCTGCGGGAGACCCCGAGGGCGAAGTTCTCATCGAGCTTCTTCCAGACTTCCTGGTGGGCTCGGCGCAGCTGCTCGTCACGGTTGCTCCTCTTGCTGGTCGTTGCGAGCACTTGGGTCTGCCTCATTGCCGTCCCTCTCTTCGTGACTTCATCTGCCTGTATCGACAGCTTGGGGGTTGGGCGTGCCTGGGGAAATACGTAAATGGACGGATATTTCGGACGACTACGTGCCGTAGCGGGCGCAGTAGGGTGCGACACCATGGACCGCCGGATAGTCATCGTCGGAAGCTTCTCGACCGGTAAGACGACGCTTGCCGAGCTTCTTGCCCGCCGGCTCGACCTCCCGCTGCTCCCAGAGACCGCGCGCGAGGTGGTGGAACTGGGCTTCAAGCTCGATAAAGACGCCACCCCCGAGACCGAGACCCTCATCTTCCTGAAGCAGTTCAACAACGAGCTGGCCAACGAGGAGTTCGTCGGAGACCGCTCCTTGATCGATGTCATGGCCTATGCCCGGTGGGTGCTCGAGAACCAAGCTCCGACCAAGGAGCGGGCGCTGTGGGACGAGTGCGAGAAGATCGCAGAGCGCAAGCTCCGCACGAATTACTCCCACGTCTACTACCTGCCGATCGAATTCCCCATCGTGCTCGACGGCCTGAGGCCCGACGATCCGGTCTTTCAGAAGGAGATCGACGAGCGGATCACGGGCCTGCTGCGATCTCATGCGATCAAGTACGAAACGGTCACCGGATCGATCCAAGAGCGCTTGGACCGGATCGCAGCCGACTTCGAGAGCTAGATAACCCGGACCGGTTTCCTCTGGGAGCGCCCGGCGAGGTGGTCGGGGTGCTGCTGGTCCCACCGAACTTCGAAGGTCGTGGGCTTCTTCACCCTCTGAGTCCAGCGCGCCGTGCACGAGCCCGACAACCGCGCGGAGGCAACCTTCGTCAGCCTCCCTCTCACTGCCTTCAGCAGCGTCACGATGGTGCCGTCGTGGCCGCTGCAGGGCGCAACCTTGGTGCGCAAGGCGATCCGCTGTCCCCGCCGCACCTTGTTGTCCGATAGGCGAAGGCTGACCTTCACCCTGACGAGCACGGGTTCGGTATCGGAGTTGGCCTCCGCGCACTTCGGCGACCCGTCTACGTGCGCGACGTAGTTCGCCCCCCGATCGGCGTCGTAGGAGCCGCTGAATGTCCCATCCGCACCCGAGGTCAAGACGTCGAACGGCTGAGTGCTGTCCTCGCCGAGCACGGTGCGGAGGATCTCGACGGTCTGGCCCGCAGCACAGGAACCCTCGGCCGAGCTGATGCCCCCGGTGAGCGTGAAGGGGGCGCCGAAGGTGCGTTTCACGTCGGACGCCTCGAGGGTGAGTACGCGCGCGAAGGTCGTGGCCGATGTCGCAGTCGAGGCGGATCCGGCCGACGAGACCACAGTCGTGGTTGCGGTCGCCGTGGACGTCGAAGTCGTGGTCGCAGTGACGGTTGCGGTGCCGGTGGTGGAGGTCGTGGTCGCAGTGGCCGTACTGGTGGCGGTCGTGGTGACCGTAGATGTCGTTGTTGCACCGGGAGTGGGCGTCTCTGAAGGCCCGATCGAAGCGGTTGTCGTAACCGTCACGGTAGTCGTCGGGGCCGCCGACGTGGTCGCCGAAGAGGGACATGGGGTGGCAGTTGGCGTCTGGGTGCCCGAGGGGGTGATCGTGAAGAAGCTGCCGGCGGGGCACGGGTCAGGCTGGCGTGGCCCTGAGGCGGC
Source organism: Actinomycetota bacterium (assembly GCA_035536775.1). GTDB lineage: Bacteria > Actinomycetota > CADDZG01 > CADDZG01 > WHSQ01 > DATLNM01. The sequence goes on from DATLNM010000048.1 coordinate 12,579, forward strand.
CCCCGAAGCAACCGCCCCCAGCCCGGACAACGATAGCCCCAGCACGATGGCGAGCGTGAACGCCCGGCCCTTGGTCGACGGTTGCGTACAAGCGTTCATCGAGCCCTCCCCGGTCCCGGCGCAGTGCGACAGAGAGGTGACTTTACTCTAGATGTAACTCAGTTCGCCACCCTGAGTTAACTAGAACGCCCTGAGGGAGGGGCCTGTAGCGGGATCGAACGCGCCGCGGCCCGCCTCGATGGGCGGGCCGCTCGCAGGACCTAGCTGCTTAGTGGAAGTGGCGTCGAGCTCGCGAGGTCGCGATAGAGCAGATCTCCGAACCGACTTTGGAGCGCTTTATGCGTGCTCGGTAGGTGCCCGGCGTGTCTGGGATCGAGGCGCGATAAGTACCGGAATCCGACGTGCGGACCGTCTTGATCGTCTGCCACACCGCATCGTCGAAAAGCTGGATAAGCACACGGTCGGTAAGACATCCCCCCGAGCCCAAGGTCGATATGCGTCCCGACACCGAGAGGTGCCGCTCCAGCTTCAGGGTGACGGACCGATTTCCAACGCCAGGCTGACCAACGCCGAACGACCTGATCGAAGATAGGGCGCTTGGGGACCCGTCCGCGTCGAGGGCGAGGACCGACCAGTAATAGACCCCTCGGGGCAACCTGACGAATGGCGCCCAAGAAGTCATGGTCGTCGTCTGAGTGTCAACGATGCTCTCGAAGTCGGGATCGGTACTGACCGCCCACACGTAGGACACCGCTCTCTCGGTTCCCTTCCACTGGAACAACGGGAACTCTGAAAGCTCGACCCCCGGCTTCGGCGTCAACAGCGCTGGTGCCCCGGGCTTCAGGGTGACGAGGCGTCCCAGCGACCACGGCCCGGGCTTCCCGCTCGCATCCTGCCTGCGGACACGCCACGCATAGTCCCCGGGCGGGAGGGACTGCAACGGCGCGAACGCGGTCGTGCTCGTGATCTGGCTCGCAACGAGGTTGATCGCCGAGAACTGAAGGTCGCCCTTCTTGTAGATCTCGACCTCGTACGTGTTGGCATACGGCTGTGGGCTCCATGCGAAGTACGGCAGACCGGAGACGGTCGCCTTATCGGCTGGGAACGCCAAGACGACGCGCGGGGACGATTTCGTCAAGCGTCGCGTCTCACTGAACGTAAGGGAGTTGCCGCTTGCATCGATGGCCTGGACGCGCCAGTACAGCGGGCCCTCGGGATAGGTGGTCCCCGACGCGGTGTAGGTCGTCTGATCGACGATAGCGGAGTCCAGGATCGTCGCGAAGTCGGCAACGGTCGAGACCTCGATCTTGTAGGTCGCGGCCTCGTCCGTCCCTGGAGGATTCGCGCTCTGGTTCGTGGCGAGGTAGTCGCGCCACGTGAACGTCACCTGATTCTCCACGGTCGCCGCGTCGGCAGGCGATACGAGCTCCACCGCCGGCGAGCGCTTCCGGAACGACTGAGCCTTGTGGAACACGGTGTTGTCGTACTTGCCGCAACGCGTGAGCGCATGGTCGTTGCATGCACGGACGAACCAGTAATAGGACTCTCCCGCTTGGTTGTCGAGCAGCGACTCCGGCGGTGTGTAGCTGTTGAACGGAGTGCTTATGTCCTGAACCACGTTCGTAAAGTTGGGATCCAACGCGATGGCGACCTCGTAACGAACCGCCTGAGGGAGATGGTTCCAGCGCAGCGTGGGCGTCTCTGTGAGCGGAACGCATTGCGCGGCTCCCGTGCACGACGCCGGCGCCACATAGGTCACATCGGGGACGTCAGTGGTCTCCGACGCCGTGCGGCCGACAGCCGTGAATGTCGATGGCTCAGAGTAGGGGCTCACAACTCCGGAGGGCGCGTCGACGCCGCGCACGCGCCAGTACACCGTGCCACCTTTGATGTCGCACGGCTCCGACAGAGTGAAGCGCGTGTGGTTGGTGGTGCAAGTAATGATCTTCTGTCCGGGCGAGAAGTTGGGGTCTTTGTAGAAGTCCACCTCGTAGCTCGCGGCGTGGTCAACCGGAGTCCACGACATGTCGGGGTCGGTCAGTGTCGTTCCCGGCGGAGGGCCAAGGATTATGGGCTTGTCAACCCACCCTCGCCGGAACTGCCGTTCCTGCGACCACTCGCCGAGGTTCGGAGGCGATGCCTGGTCGAGAGCCCGCACGCGCCAGTAGTACGACGCGTTGTCAAGGGTCACCGCCGGCGAGAAGCGCGTCGAGCGCACGGTTGCCTGGAGCGTGACGTTGTTAGCCCAATCGCCGTTGGGGCTGACCTGGAGCTCGTAGCTCGAGGCGCCAACGACAGGTTCCCATTCGAAGACCACATCCTCGATGGGCGAGAGCGTCGTGTCCGCGGGAGAGACGAGCTGCGGCGCCGAGTCCCACTCGACGCGATACGTCCGAACCTCCGACCGCGCCGTGTTGACCTCGTTGTCGAACGCGCCCTGCACTCTCCAATAGAAAGTCTGGCCGACGGTTTGCGGTGAGGTCAGGGCGAAGTAAGTGCTCTCGGTGAGCACCTCGGTCGCATTGATGAAGTTCGGTGCGTCATCGATCTCGAGCTTGTATGTCTTTACACCCGTGACCGGCTCCCACGAGAACAGCGGCGGATCTGTGGGATGGGTCAGTGTCGCCCCGTTCTCCGGGGTTATCAGGACGGGGGCGTTAGACGAAACCTTCTGGAAGCTCGCGCGGGCGAACTTCCCCGCGACCCCGGCTGCGTCGATGGCCGCGACGCGCCAGACCAGTTGGCCCAACGGGAGCGGTTCGGGCGGCGTAGCCCGCGTGTTGAACGTGTCGACGGTGTACACGATCTCGGTGAAGGACTGGTTGCGCGACACCTGCACCCTGTAGATCGATGCACCGGGCACGCGCTTCCATCGAAAGATCGGGTTGCCCTTCACTGCCTGGCCGGGCTTGGGATTAACGAGCTCGGGCAGCCCCGGGGCCGCCCCGGCACTCGACGGGATCGACGCCAAAACACCTGCCGCCAAGACGCATACCAAGACCCGTGCGATGAACGATCTCCCGCTGTGACGCATCCGCCCCCCCTAGTAGATGACCAGTTGCGCCCGGAGCCTCAATGACGCGCGCCGGGCAAGGCTAAAGCCCCGGGACTGCTCACGCCAGGGCATCAAAAGAGAAACGGCGCAGAAGGTGCAAGGGTCGCGCCCGCCCGCCCAATCACGGGGCGGGCGGGCGGACCTGAAGGGTTAGCGGCGGGCGCGCACCGATGCGCTGATCGGCGCCTCGGTCGGCGGGGCGAGACGCGACCCGCGGAATATCCCACCTCAGAAGCTCCCTGCCTGCTCCAGATCACCCCGATGGCCTGGTGGGGGTGTTTGTCGGGCAGCTTCCCTGGGCAAGTAGCGGTACTCCGGACCTGAACGCGTCCGTTGACAGCGCCAAGCTAAGAAGAGATGACAGCACGAACCTAGTCAAGACAACCAAGAAGAGGGGGCAACATGAGCAGAGGGACTTCGAAGACCAGCTCCGCACTCGCCTGGTGGCATCGAGCCGTCACCGGGGAAGACTCGCGGTCGGGCCAAGGCTCAACCATGAAGCGTGCCTTCAGCCTTGCTCTGGCGCTAGGGCTGTCGATCTCCGGAGTCGGGATCGTCGCCGCAGGAACGGCATCTGGTCCGCGCCAGGCCCTCCAGTGTCCCAGCGGTCAGACCGTGACCTTCACCCCCCCGTCTCCGAGTGCCTCCCCCTCGACGTCGCCGTGCCCGACCGTGTCGGCAAGCGCGACCGCGAGCGGAACCGCGACGGGGACGGCTGCCGCGACCGGTACGGCGACCGCGACCGGGACCGTTAGCGCGGCGCCGACCGTGACCACTACCACTACGGGGTCACCTGGACCGACATCGACAGTCACTGTCTCGCCTGGACCGACTGGGACCGCCGGCACGCAATCGCCCGGACCCACAACGACCGCGACGGCAACCGTGACGCCTACGCCTGCGGCACCGCAGTGCTCGGACGGGCTCGACAACGACAACGACGGCCAGAGGGACTTCCCGTCAGACAAGGGCTGCGTCAGTGCCCAGGACCCGAGCGAGCTCGACACGATTCCCCCGCAGGGCACCCCGAAGTGCTCGGATGCCTTGGACAACGACGGTGACGGCAAGATCGACCACCCCGCCGACCCGGGTTGCGACTCGCCCCAGGACGACTTCGAGGCCGACAACCGTGGTGGTGGTGGTGGCGGCGGCGGCGGAACCAAGTTCGTCCGATCGAGGGTCAGCATCAACCACGACTTCTCGCCTCACCGCTTCTTCGGCCGTGTTCGTTCCCCGCTCAGCCGTTGCGAGCGTGGACGTCGGGTCGTGGTGCGCAAGGTAACGCCGGGGACCGACGACTTCATCGGTCGAGACCGGACTAACCGTCGCGGACGTTGGAGCGTAACGGCGGCTCACAGCGCAGGCTCTTACTACGCCAAGGTGCGCCGCAAGGCGTTCACCGCCGGTGGCCGCAGGGTCGTCTGCCGGGCCGACCGCTCACGCACGATCAGTGTGACGAGCTAGACCACAGTTTCATAACGAAGCAAGCAACGAGGGGCGAAGGTCGAGAGACCTTCGCCCCTCTTTCTTATGTCGCCGACGCCGGAAGAAGAAAGAAACATGGCCTACCCCGTCGGGACACTCCAGCATTCATCGCTCATACCGTCGCCCCATCCAGTTTGCGGATGACTTCGGCACAGGTAGGTGTCGAGCGTCATCGCTACCCCTGGGGCACTCTCCTAGAGGCTATGCCTCGGGTATGACAGTTCCGGAACCGGCCCCTGAGGCGCTCCCAATGCTCACCGCGCCGCGTGCACAGAGGCGAGCACCAGCTAAGGGAAACCGCAGGTCAAAGTCGCGCTGGGGTCACTTCTCGATCAGGCGCCACCCTGCGGCCTCGCATGCGGGCTTTATGTCGTCTAAGCCCCAGCGAAGGAGTCGGATCCTTTCGCTTCCGCCCGGGGTGGTGAGCACGAGCCCCGCCCCGGGGGTCTGGGGGATCAGGACGTGCAGCTCATCCGTAGTGCCGCGGACGATCTGCTGCTTGCGGCGTCCCCGACGCTGCTGGACGATCGACTCGGGCGAGATCTCGAGGCGCAGCGGATGACGCACCTCGTAGATCCAAGCCGCGACGAGAATGACGGCGATCGATCCCCACACAACGGTCAGACCCACCTGAGTCCGGTCGTCCATTTGGGGATCATCGACCAGATTCCCGACCGCAAGGATCGTCACCGCGATCAACGTGATAATCCCGTAAACGATGTGGAGGTTCCTGGTGCGGCTGCGGAACACCGTGACTCTTGAGGAAGGCCTCAGAGCGGGTTCGCTCATGCCGCGACTGTAATGTCTTTGAGCCGCGGTCGCTTCGCTGAACGATCGCGACCGACGAAGGGCCTACCCCCCGCGACAATGGGCAACCGCAAAAGGAAAGACCCGCCGAAGCGGGTCCCCATCATTCCGTCGAAACTCTCCCATGGATGTCGTTTTCTTTCAGTGAAGGCAGTGGCAGCTCACCCGCCTCGACACGGCTCCGGATGCCCTTCCCGATCTCCTGGACCTTCCGCCAGTAGTCATGCACGTGAGGCGCTCAATCGGCAACCGCCAAGACATCGGGGCCGAGCGCACGATGCCGCGCGCTTAGGTCCTCCAGAGCACTGGCGAGCGAATGACGGCTCCGCATCTTTCGGGCGTTCTGCAGCCCTTCTACGATCGCAGGATCATCGGAGGGTCGTAGAGAAGCTGCTCGACCTGCATGTCCTGGTCCCAAACGCGGCCATTCGGGCGGAGGCTCCGCTCCAGCCATTCCTGGTGACCACGGCATCCAGGTGTCGTCGGGGGCATGAAAAAGGACTCCACCTAAGGCGTCCCGAAACCACAGAACCCCTTGATGCTCTTGCTGCATCACGCCCCCGGGCTCGATTTCAGCGTCGCTCAACTCTAAACGGGCGGTATCGAAACGAGCACCCCGAATGTCCGGCAGCCACATTCCGGCCACAATCGGCCGTTAGAAACGCAGAAAGCGACCGAACACGAACACCTGTTCAGCCGCTTCACCTGCGCTTTCGCTGGTTGCAGGGGCAGGATTTGAACCTGCGACCTCCGGGTTATGAGCCCGGCGAGCTACCAGACTGCTCCACCCTGCCCAAGCAGCTTAACAACTAAGCGGGGACGGGGTTTTCAGCGACCTGAGCCCGAACGCGCCGCGGCCTCATCGAGCAGACGTCCGAGTCTCTCGATAAGCCGCCCGTACTCCTCGAAGTCCCCGTCCGCCAGCGCGTCCTGCGCCTGCGCGTATACCGAGGCAGCAGCGCGCACGATGTCCTCGAGCGTGCGCTCCGCCGGCTCCTCGCCGTCCTCTGGCTCCTCGGTCGGCGTGGGCTCCGGCTCGACCGGCTCGGACGCGCCGAACATCTCGAGCAGGGCCTCCTCGAGCGTGTCTTCCATCACCGCTTCGTCTCCGAGCACGATCGCGACCTTCTTCAGCTCGGGGATGCCGACGTTCTCCGCGGTCACGAAGATGGGTTGGATGTAAAGGATCGAGTCCTCGAGGGGCAACACCACCTGCGATCCAAACTCGACATTCGACCCCCGCTGACTGAGAAGTGTGATCGCTTGCGAGATCTCGACATCCTGGTTGATCACGTTGTCGACCTGGATGGGCCCCGGCACCTGCTTCTGCCGGGGGAACTGAAGCGCGAGGAACTGCCCGTAGTTACCGGGATCGGAGCGCGCGATCATGAGCGCCACCATGTTGTTCTTGCTTCGAGGGGTGGCAGGGCGCGACAGCACGAATTCCTGCTCGGTCTCACCGGGCAGCTGCGTCAACAGGTAACGGCCCGGAAGACCTCGCGGATCGGTGGAGGCCGCTTGGGGATCGACCGGCAACGACCACGCGTCTTCCTTCGCGTAGAAGTCCTCAGGATCGGTCATGTGATACGTCAGGTAGACCTCGGATTGCACATCGAAGAGGTCCTCCGGGTACCGGAAGTGTGCAACGAGGTCCTCCGACGGCTCCTCGGTAGTGAACAGCGCCGGGAACGCATTGCGCCATGCACGGATCAAGGGGTCGCTCTCGTCGATGACGTAGAACTTCATCGTTCCGTCGTACGCGTCGACCGCGATCTTGACTGAGTTGCGCACGTAGTTCGCGGTACCGCGTAGAACGCCCTCGTACTCCTGCGGCACGATCGCCGATAGGTCGAATGCCTGCGAATAGGGGTAGTCGTTACTCGAGGTGTACCCGTCCAGGATCCACGTCAGCCGGCCGTCGACGACAGCCACATACGGGTCGTGGTCGAGCGACAAGAACGGCGCTGCGCGCAGGACACGGTCGCGGATGTCCCGATAGATGAGGATCCTCGATTCGTCGGTGATCAGACCCGAGAGCAGCAGGTTGGACTCACCCTCCCTCAGCGCGAACGCGACGCGGCGCAGGGGCCCCGACAGCTCGACGCCGCCGGCGCCTTCGTACTGGCTGCGCTGGACGCCTTGGTCGGTCGGGTAGTCGACCTCCTCCTGTTCGGAATTGACGATCGAGTATTCGTCCGCGGAGAAGCTCTCTCCGTAATAGATGGCCGGTTGCTCGACCTCGAGCGTCTCCGCCCCCGATGACACCGTGCCGGGTACATCCCTCACGATGTACTGCGGCTGTCCGGAGGCGGTCGCGGCGTTGGCGAAACTCGCGACGATGCCGAACCCGTGCGTGAACTGCAGATGCTCGTTGGACCACGTCTTGGAGCGCTCCTCGAGATCGTCGATCGAGAGCTCCCGGGCCGACAGGAGCACCTGGCGCTTCTCACCGCCGATCTCATAGCGATCGATATCGACGTCCTCGAAGCGGTAATAGGTCCTGATCGCTTGGAGCTGCTCGTTGGCTCGCTGGAGCACGTCGGGGTCCCACACCCTGACGTTCTGGAGGATGGCGTCGTTCGTCTCGATCTGGGCCGCCGAGAGCGTCGTGGTGGCGGCGTACGTCTGCGTCTCGACGTCAGTGAGGCCGAACCCCTCGCGCGTCGCGATGATGTTCCGCCCGATGAACGGCTCCTCCCTTTGCAGCTCCTGTGGATTGACCGAGAAACGCTGGACCCACCACGGCCACACACCACCCGCCACGAAGGCCGTGAGTATCCAGATCGCAACCGCTGCCACGGGGAGGGTGATCCGCCGGGCCGCGATATTCACTAAGAACAGGATCGCCGAGATGATCGAAATCACCGCGAGGAGCTTTAGCGCGGGTAGCTGCGCGTGTACGTCCGTGTAGCTCGCACCATCCACCACACCGCGTGCCGAGAAGTTGAGCGAGTACTGCCCGAGCCAGTAGCCCACGGCTCGAACCAGGGCAATGACCCCCAAAAGGACCGAGATGTGCGCCAGCGCGCCTGGCTGGATCCGTGGAACACCGCTCTGGATCCCGATCGAGCCGTTCAAGACGTGGGAGGCGATCGACAGCACGAGCGCCGCAAAGATCGCGAACATCACCCAACCGATGACGGCCTCGTACAGCGGGAGCTCGAAGACGTAGAACCCGACGTCGCGGCCGAACTGCGGGTCTTTGACGCCGAACGCCACGCGGTTCATCCACAGCAGCAAGGTCTCCCACGACGGGGCTGCCGCGAGCCCTGCCATCAAGCCGACGACCGCAGCGATGCCGAGCCTCAGCCAGCGCATCAGAGGTGCGAGCAGCTCCCGATAACGCTCGATCTGCTGGAACCTCGGATCCACGATCCCGACGCGATACGTCGGAGCGAGCCGGGCGGCGATCAAGACATTGCCCCAGACGATGAGCGCGGCCGTAACCGCGACGACAGCTCCAAGGATGAACTGGGTGCTCAGGCTCTTCCACAGGACCGACGTCAGCCCGACCTCCTCGAACCACAAGAGGTCTGTGTAGAAGCGCGCCGAGGACAGCGCTGCGATGAGGACGACCACTACGGCAGCTCCGACGAGCCTGCGAGCGGGGATGCGCCTGCGCTGGGTAGCCATCCCCCGCAGGTTAAGCGGTTGCGGTCCTTATTGGGGGTCGAGCTGGTCGAAGATCGATCCGATCACGTCGTACTCCCCTGCCGTGGGGGTGGGGCTGGGGCCCGGTTTCGGCTGCTTGCCCTGGTTGTTCTGCGACGGAGGGGGCGTCGGAGTCGGCGTTGCGGTCGGGTCGGGCAGCTGCTCGCCGACCTCGCCGACCTGGCACTCGACATCGTCCTGGGCACACGGCTGGTCGGAGGGTGCGGGCTCCGGCGGCGGGGGGTCGGAGTCGGGCGGGGGCGGCGGCTGGTCGTTCGACGAAGAACCGGAGGGGTCGGTGCGCGTGAAGCCTGCTGCCGCTAGGGCACGAGGGGCGGCACCTTCGCTGGCGGCGCTCGCCACGATCCCGGTGTCGACGATCATGGTCTCGAGATCGGCCAGGAGGACGCGCGAACGCACATCCATGATCCCAGCCACGATGCCCCAGCTGCCGCCGTCGTCGTGGATCGAGAAAGCCTCCGAGAACGACTTTTCGAGTGGGCCGCCGGCGTTCTTTGCAACCGCAAAGCCGAGAACGAGGTCGTCGGCGTCCTTCTCACGGAGATAGGGCTTGATGAACCCAACATCTCGCTTGTCGGACAGCGAGGCGAAGTATCGGACGGTGGGGCGACGCTCACCGAGCTGGTTCGAGAGACCGGCCCCTAGACGCTCGAGCTCTTCCTCGAGGGCGACCACTCTCGGAAGCAGCCGAACGTCCCACGGGTCTGTGACGTCAAGGTTATAGGGGCGGGCCGACGGCGGGATGTCGTTGGCCGTCATCGACGCCTCGTACAGCGGCCCGATAGAGAGCCTGGGCTCGCCGGGGCTGCTGGCTGTGATCGTCCCCCGGTAGACCCCTGCGCGTGCCGTTGCAACGCCTCGATCGAGCCTGAAGGTCCCGCTCTTGGTCGTCATCTCGACCTTGTCGTAATAGACGGTGAGGGGTTGCTTCGTCTGGGCGAGCAGATGCCCGGCGAGGCCCTCGACTGCGTCGGTGTCTCGGACCTCGAGGCGGCTCCGCTGGGACAGCGAGACGATGCGGTCGCCTTCGAGTCGGAGTCGGGCCTCAGAGCGTGCGGCCGTCTCGATAACGTCCCCGACCTCGATGGGCAGGGAGTCGCCGACCTCGATGCGCTCGCCGTCACGGAGCACGACGACATCACCGGCCACGGCCTCCAACTCCATCTCTGAGAGGGGCTCGGTCCGGTCGAGAGGCCAGCAGGCGGTCCCCATAAGCAGGGTAAGCGCCAGCCCGATGCACAGCTTCCTCATTTTCCCGATCCGTCCTATTCGCCACCGACTTGTCCTACGTATTGTCGGTCAGGGCCCCTGGCCCATGAATAGCCCTTTAGGACTAGATCGGGCTAGGCCTATCCCCTCTTGGCCCTGGCAGGGGCCTTGGCAGGGGCCTTAGTGGCCTTGGCAGAGGCCTTGGGAGAGGCCTTCGGCTTGACGAGTGCCGGCAGGGCGATCGTGAGGCGTGTTCCCTGGTCGAGCTCGCTCTCCACGTCGATCGTGCCCTCGTGCGCCTCGACGATGCGCCGGACGAAGGCCAACCCCAGGCCCAGACCTCCGTAAGACCTCGTCTCAGAGCCATCCAATTGATGGAAATCGGAGAAGATCTCGTCGAGGTCGGCCGGAGTGATGCCGATGCCCTCATCCGCGACCGTGACGGCCACGACCTTGCGACGGCCGTTGGTTGTACTGGTAGAGGCCCGCGCCTCCAGCGTGATGGTCCCGCCATCGGGCGAAAACTTCACTGCGTTGTCGATAACCTCCTCGATCGACCGGCGCAGCAAGCGCTCGTCCCCAACCACCCGAGGCAGCCGAGACTTCACGTCTGCGACCACTCTGTGCCGCGGAGTCCTCTTCTCCCACTCCCCCGCGAGCTCGCCGAGCATCGACGCAACATCGATCGTCGAGACACGCGGCGACAACCGGCCTGCCTCCATCGCAGAGAAATCGACCAGCAACTCGACGATCCGCTCGAGACGATCCGTCGACTCGAGGATGCCTTTGACGAATTGCTTGGTCTTCTCGGGAGGCAGATCCTTCTTGTTGAGGATCTCGGCATAACCCTTGATCGGCGTCAGGGGCGTGCGCAGCTCGTGGGAGATGTTCGAGAGGAACTCGGACTTCATCCGCTCGACCTCTCGCTCGCGTGTCATGTCGCGGATAACGGCCACTCCACCGGCCACATCATCACCCTCGCCGCGGAGCACGGCGGCCGTGATCGCGACCGGAACCGTCTTGCCGTTCTTGCGTGTCAGCATCACGCCGCCGACGGACCCCGACGCGAGGCTGAAGATCGGGAGAGGCACAACCTCCCCCTGCGTGTCGCGCACATCGAGTATCTCTTCGGCGTGCCGGCCCATCACCGTCTTCGACTTCATCCCTGTAAGGAGCTCTGCGGAACGATTGAATGCCAGGATCCGACCCTCGGGGTCAACCGCGACGAGGCCGTCTGCCATCGATTGGATGATCGTCTCGATACGGGCGCGCAGCCTGTATTCCTCACTTGCAGCCTCGCGAAGGTCGTTCGTCATCGTGAACAACGACGCCGTCATCTCGTTGAACGTCTCGCCAAGCTGGCCGACCTCGTCATCACCGCCCACAGGTGCCTGCGCTTGCAGGTCACCCTCCCTGACCTTGATCGCCGTGCGCGTCAGTTGCTGAATGGGTCGCGTGATCACGCGACCCGACAGCCACGCGAGTCCGAGCGAGATCGCACCTACACCCATCGCGACGAGGAACAACGTGCGCGTCACCCCACTACGCGTGCGAGCGACGATGCGCGCCGGCGAGGACAGCGCGAAATACCCCACGGTGAATCCATCTCCTCGCTTCAGAGCCGCGAACGCGCTGTAGTAAGACGCGCCGCCGATCTGCTGCTGTCTAACGACCGCACCGCTCTGAGATTCGAGCTCGTTCGCCACCGCTCGAGGAACGAGATCGGCGTCTTCGGCGCCGGGGATCTCTGTGGCGGTGACCCTCTCGCCGACAACGATGGAGGCCTTGGCGGGGGCCAGCGCGTTCGAGATCTCCTCGGTCTCCAGGGCGTCGATGTAGCGGCCGACGACGATCGTTCCGAGATCGCCCACATCGCTGACGACTAGGAGGACGACGGACTCCCTGATGCGCTCGAGACCAACGGCTTCGCGTGCTGGGCCTAATGCCTCTGTGAAGATGTCCGATCCGAGGAGCTGGACGATGTCGGCCTGTTTGATCGCACGGGTCTCGATACCTGCGGCCGAGTTCACGGCCGCTCCGCGGCCCGATACCTCGACGAGCCCGTTGTTCTTGCGCAATAGGACGAAACTGATGTCCAGCAGCTCTGTTTCGATGATGTCGTCGGCTGTGCTCTCGATGTCGCGGCCCGCGAGCTCACGCTGGAAAGCAGGACTCTGCGCGAGCAGCCGGACCTGAGCGAGAAGCTCGCGCGATTCCGTCTCTTCGATGCTCTGAACGATGTTCTCCGCTTGGTCCTTGACACGGCCGAGCTCGGCTTCCTCGACACTGTTTGAGATGACGCCTGTAAGTGCGGTCGACAACGCAAGGACGACAACCACTAGCAGGGCGACGAAGGAAGCCACGAAGCGCGCCCTGATGCTCGATCGAACCCCCACCCACAACCACGTCGACATCAATAGGAACGCGAGGAGCTTGATGCCGTGCGAGGTATAGGAGTAGGCGTCCGGCACACCCGCCCCGAACGCGCCTGAGTCGCCTCGAACGGCGAGACCCTCGGCGACCGAAAGAAGTGCGGCCGCACCCGCCAGTCGGAACAAGCTTCGGTTTCCCGATCGGATCGCGGCAAGAACGCTCACGAGCGTGAGGAAGGCCGCACCGAGCGATGCCGAGATCGCGGTAACCGATGCGACACCGGCCGGAGCGGCGGGCCGCCTCATGCTCGTGGGACCGAGGAGGCCGATGCCGAGCATGAGGTACCCCGCGGTCCTCAACGTCACCAGCAGCGTTGCATCGTCGGACGCCAGGAATGAGCCACCGTGTAACACCTGAACCGTGGCCAGCGCCGTGAATCCCATGGCCACCAGCACGCGGTTCCACCGCCCTCCGGGAACGAGCTGCGGCTTGGACAAGACAAGCAGCGCCCCGCCGGATGTCAGAAGGAAGCCGAGAAACTCGACCGTGAAATGCAGCGGAACAGCCATGAAGCTCTGGAACATGAAAATCAGTGTCCCATACGGCTTTTGTTCATCCGTGTGTCCCTACGGAGACTGGGACAAGCCCTCGAGGTACTCCACCGCCTCGCTGAAAGTGCCTATCGGGACCACCTCGATGTCGCCTGCTGCACCCTTCGCGGCCTCCGCGTTGGCACGGGGGGCGAGGAAGATCTCGGCCCCGTCGCGCTCGGCGCCGGCGACCTTCTCCTCGATGCCTCCGATGGGTCCCACGCCCCCATCACAAGCGATCGTCCCAGTCCCGGCGACGACCTTCCCGCCCGTCAGATCGTCGGGCGTGAGCTGGTCATACAGGGCGAGCGAGAACATCAGACCCGCTGAAGGACCGGCGATGTCACCGGTCGTGAATCGTACCCGCACGCTGGGAGCGAACCGGTAGTTAACGTCGCTCATCGAGACCCCGATCAACGCGGACACACCGTCCTCGGGATTGACACCGGCCTCGAGCTCGAAGCTCTGGCGGACCCCGTCGCGCACGATGGTCACCTCCACAGAGTCCCCCGGCTCGTGCAGGTCGATCAGGCGGCCGACATCGCAGGTCGTCTCGATCTCTTCGCCGTCGATCGCGACGATGAGATCGCCCCTCAACAAAGTTTCGTGAGCATCGAAGCCTTCGAGGGTCCCTTCGACGACCGCGCCGTCGCCTTCGGGCTGGCCGAAGCCGAGCGCGGCAAGCGCCACCTCTCGGGCTGCTTGCTTGGAGGCCTGCATCTCGGCCACCTGCTGGTCACGGATCTGATCGAGGGGAGCACCTCCGGTGACCTCTTCCGAGCGGACGATGTCCTTGTTCTTGTCGATAGCCGCGGCGATGAGCTCGATAGCGGTCACCTCTGTGTCGACGCTCACGGTGGTCATCAGGAGCTTGCCCGCAGACGTGTACACCTTTCCCTCTTGCACATCGACCAACTTGCTGATGTTCCGCGTCGGACCAGGCAGGTAGGCGTAATAGATGGGGATAGGGACCTTGACCGTCGCGACCATGAGACCAAGCAGGACCGCGGCGGTTACGACGATCCGGAGCACGCTCGCCCGGCGCGGGTCCTCTGAGGGTGGCTCGGGAAGGTCCCAAGGACTTTGGTACATGTCCTGAATCTAAGTCCGTTCGTCAGCGTTCGGCGCCGAGGAACACCGACTTCAAGTCCTGGAACCCCTCGAGGCACTTGCCCGCTCCCATGACCACAGCTTCTAGCGGTTGCTCGGTGACATGCACGGGGACCTCTGCCTCCTGCGAGAGGAGCATGTCCAGGCCCGAGAGCATGCCTCCTCCGCCGGTCAGCGTGATGCCGTTCGTCAACACGTCTTGAACGAGGTCGGGAGGTGACGATCCGATGCACTCGAGAACCGATGCCACGATCGTGCGGACGGGCTCTTTGATGGCTTCACGGATCTCTTCGGAGGTGATGAGGATGTTCTTCGGGAGCCCGGTCGCAAGGTCACGTCCCCGCAACTCGGCCTTCTCTTCCTGCGCCAAGGGGAACGCTGATGCGATCGCGATCTTGATCCTCTCGGCCGTGCGCTCTCCGATCGCGATCGTGTACTCACGCCGGACGTAGTTCTGGATCGCAGCATCGAGATCGAACCCACCGACGCGCACCGCGGTGTTCGTGACCATCCCGCCCAGCGATATCAGCGCGACCTCGCTCGTGCCACCACCGACGTCGACGACGAGGTTTCCCATCGGCTCGTGGATAGGCAACCCTGCACCGATCGCAGCCGCCATCGGTTCCTCGATGAGATAACAGGAGCGCGCGCCCGCTGAGAGCGTTGCCTCCTCGACAGCGCGCCTCTCAACCTCGGTCAGCGCGCTCGGAACGCATACCAGGACCTTGGGTCGTGAGAACTTGCTCACGCCGGAACGTTGGAGGATCAGCCGGATCAGCTTCTCGGTGATGTCGAAGTCCGAGATCGCTCCGGAACGGAGCGGACGGACCGCGACGATGTAACCGGGTGTCCGTCCGATCATGCGCCATGCCTCTTCGCCCATGGCGAGAACGGCGCCGGTTTCCTTGTTGAGCGCGAGAACGGTCGGCGACGCGAACAGGATCCCCCGCTGACGCTGGTAGACGAGGGTGTTCGCGGTCCCGAGATCTATCGCTAGATCGCGAGCCACCTGTTAAGCGACGCCTGACCCGGGCTGCAAGCCGGGCTCCTTAGCTGGCGACGCGGTCGCCGGGAAAGCTCCGGCGCGCCTCGAGGCGCCGCTTGGCGGCGGCTCGGCGCTTCGGATCGAGAGGGGTGAGGCTCGGCTGGTGAAGGGGGCCACTGCGGGGGCGGCGGTTCTGCATCGGGCCCGATGGGCGGGTGTGCCGCCCGAGAGATCGCAGACAGGAACGGAACTCATCAACCGTCTGCAAGTGTGCTTTCTGCCGGCGTTGCTGGACCCAGAGGATCGTCAACCCTGCCGCCGCGGCGAAAGCCATGATCAAGAGGTATGCCACGTTTCGCATCTCCTAAGTTGTCTCTGCGCCCCGGTGTGAACACGGGGCCGGACTGCCCGCTCGTCAGGCTATCAAAAGGCCCCCGCCGCTTGCCGGGGGACTAAAAGATCGCCCTCTACCAGGGAGTATGGCATGCATTCCTTATGCCGCTCGCCTGCGGCGGCCCCATGCGACGGCGGCGACGCCGGCAACACCTAATCCGCCGGCGGCCCATAACGACGATCTGTGCACTCTGCGCCCCCCGATCCGGATATGGCTTCCAGAATTAGCAAGGGCAGCGGTCAACGCGTCGAGGTTCGATCTCTGCGCAGAGAAGCCGCGCGCGGCGAGCTCATCAGACGACACAACCCAGGGATGCATCAGGTAGTGCAGCATCCCGGCCGGAGCCTCCGACAATCCCATCGCCCACATCCTGGCAGCGACAAGGAACGCTGCCGGTTCGGGAAGCTCCACCCTCTTGCGACTCACGAGATCGAGGATGTGCTCCAGTTCGAGGCATCCCTCGGCGGATAGGTTGAACGGTCCGTCGGCGTCGTTGAAGACCGCCCACTCCAGAGCAGCCGCGACATCATCTTCGTGCACGAACTGCAACGGAGGCGAGTATCCCTTGACCCCAAGCAGCAACGGGAGCTCGAGTACGTGAGACCACGCGTTATCCACGTGAGGACCCAGAACGATCGCAGGGCGGAAGACGGTAACGACCCGATCGGGAAACTCATCACGGAACTCTTTTATGACGTACTCGACCTCGAGCTTGTGCGCGGCGTACGAGAGGTCGAGATTAGCCCGCAGCGGAGCCGACTCTGTCAGGGGGATGGGGTTATCGGGATGCGCGCCGTACACGACGGCCGATGACGTGTAGACGATCTTGCGCACGCCCGCCGCACCCGCTGCGCGCAGAACGTTATGGCTCCCGTCGACATTGATCGACCGCATACGAGATTCGTCCTTGATGGGATCCATAACGAACGCCAGGTGGACCACGACATCGACACCCTTCAGGCGAGCGGCGAGCGCGGGATCGCGGATATCGAAGCGATCGGGGACGAAGCGCTCGTGCGTGTAGCGAGGCTCGACCGCATCGAAGCCGAGGACCCGGTCGATCCCGGGGGAAGAGCACAGCGCCTGGACCAACCTCGTACCGAGGTAGCCCGACGAACCGGTAATCGCGACGGTGGTCATCGGGCGAGCGTAAGGCCTCGCGATGTGGGTCACAATCGGTGTATGGCCCAAAGCCCTTTCGGCGATATCCCCCTGTTCCGCGAACTTCAGCGACTGCTCTCTGCGAACGAAGGGCCGATCAACTATGAGATCGCTCGACAGGTCGCCATATCGGTCGTAGTCGATGAGTCCGGCTGGGCGCCAGACCAGAAGGACGCGCGCGCGTTCGAGGACGCGGTTCGGGAAGCCGAAGTTCTGGTCGCCGGATTCACGCGTCTGCGCGCCGCGGAACCTGCCCAGACGGTGTTATTGAGCCGCCGAACCTGGATCGATTCGACCATGACCGCGTGGGCGTGGGTACTCGAACATCTCGCCCGCCGTTTGGGAGGTGAGCTCGCCGACGCTCCCGAAGAGTCGGGTCCCGAAGCACCGCTCGGCGCCGCGATCAAGCAGATGGCTCCATTGCTCGTGGGGATACAGACCGGCCAGCTGCTCGGGAATCTCGCGAACCGGATGCTGGGGCGTTACGACATCCCGATCCCCCGAGACGACGACGGCCGGCTGCTATTCGTGGTTCCGAACATCACCGAGGTGATGCGCGACTACAACCTCGGAGACGGGTTCATCCGATGGCTGGCGGCGAGAGAGGTGACACCTCACCTGATCGTCGCCGCCGTCCCGTGGATGGAGCGGTACTGGAGGAACCTCATCATCGAAGTTGTCGATTCGATAGAGCTCGACGTCTCGGACCTCGAGCGCCGACTAATGGAGCTCCAGTCCGGCGGGCTCGACCCCAACAGCCTCGCGCAGCCCGGCGAAGCACTCCCATTCGCTTCGACCGATCGTCATCGGCGCGCCCAGAACAACCTGCGCGCGTTCGAGACACTGGTCGCTGGGTATGCAGCGCACGCATCGATCGCGGTATCACCGACACTCGTTGGCGAGGACGCGCCGAGGTTCGCCGAAGCGATGACACGTTACCGAGCAACGGGTGATGAAGCGGAATCGATGCTGTCGCAGCTCCTGGGCCTCGTGCTCGACCGAAGCGCGCAGATCTCGGGGGCGACTTTCTGCGCGGCCGTTGCGCAACTCAAAGGGATCGACTCCCTGAATCAGGTCTGGGCGGCTCCCGACAACGTTCCTACGCTGGAGGAGATCGTCGATCCCTTCGTATGGATGGATCGAGTGCTCGACGCATGACCCCCTCGCCGTTGCTCCTCCTCGAGGAATTGAAGAGTCGTCGCAGCGAGATGGTCACCGCGCTCAAAGCATTGGTAGCAGCCGAATCTCCAAGCTCCGACACGTCCGCAACGAATGACTGTGCGTCGGTGGTGGGCGACCTCGGCGAACGGCTTCTGGGGTCACCCGCCACTATTCACGATGTCGCCGGGCGCTTACATCTCCAGTGGGGCCCGCCGGAGGGGTGTCGCGTCCTGGTCCTCGGTCACTTCGACACGGTCTGGCAGCGCGGGACCGTGGGAACGTGGCGGGACCCCGGTGGACCGGACCGCTTCTCGGGTCCGGGGGCATTCGACATGAAAGCGGGCATCGTCCAAGCGCTGTTTGGTTTGGCGAGCCTTCCGGACATCAGCGACATCGCAGTCCTCTTCAACTCCGACGAGGAGATCGGCTCCCCCTCGTCGCGCGCTCTTATCGAGAACGCGGGGCGATCGGCGCGCTACGTGCTCGTCGTGGAGCCGAGTGCAGAAGGTGGCGCCCTCAAGGTCGCACGCAAGGGTGTTTCGGCGTATTCGATCGATATCACCGGACGCGCCGCGCACGCCGGCCTCGACCCAGAGAAGGGCGTGAACGCCACTATCGAAGCCGCGCATCATGTCCTTGCGGTCGCGGCCCTATCCGACAGCTACGAGGGGACGACCGTGACTCCTACGGTGATGCGCGCGGGAACCACGATGAACACCGTGCCTGCGAACGCGACCCTGCAGGTCGACGCGCGCGCCTGGACTCGGGCGGAGCAGCAGCGGGTCGACGACGCGATCAGGGGCCTCGAGGCCCAGATACCCGGCGCGCTCCTCTCCATCACCGGCGGGATCGATCGTCCCGCGCTCGAACGTCCTATGTCGGAAGCACTATTCCAGCTTGCCCACGCCGCCGCGGCGGAACTCGGACTCGGCTCCATCGGCGCGGCCGAGGTGGGAGGGGCGTCGGACGGAAACCTGACGGCGGCACTGGGTATCCCCACGCTCGACGGCCTCGGACCCGTTGGTGGGGGGGCGCATTCAGATGACGAGTACGTAATGATCGACGCGATGCCGGAGCGCGCCGCCCTGTTCGCGCTGATCGCCGCACGGGCGGGACTGCCCCACTAAGTGAGCGTGGCGCACTCGTAAAGAAAGAGGCCCCGCACGATCCCGTGCGGGGCCTCCTCACATCGTTGGCTGGCTTAGCTAGTTACAACCCGCAGGAACCGGGCTGGCGCAGTTGGTCGGATTGCTCCCCGCCTGCACCTCTTGTCCGTCGGTGAGCCCGTCGTCGTCGGTGTCCGCGTCGTTCGGGTTCGTGTTGTGCGTCTCGACCTCGGGCCCATCATTCAACCCGTCGTTGTCGCTGTCGGCATCGGTTGGGTCCGTGTTGTAGGTATCGACCTCTTCCCCGTCGGTGAGCCCGTCATTGTCGGTGTCGTCGTCCTTCGGGTCCGTGCCGTCTCGCGTCTCCTCGAAGTCAGTCAACCCATCGTTGTCGTCGTCAGGATCCTCCGGGTCGTTGATGCCGTCGTTGTCGTCGTCGGCATCGCAGGCGTCACCTTGGCCATCGCCATCGAAATCGCGCTGGTTCGTGTTCGGCGTCACATCGCAGTTGTCGGGACCATCGAGGACAGTGTCGTTGTCGTCGTCGGTGTCACACGCATTCCCCTGAGCGTCGTTATCCGCGTTCGCCTGATCGGTGTTTGCGACGAACTGACAATTGTCGGCGGCGTCGGTGACGGTGTCATTGTCATCGTCGGGGTCGCAGGCGTCGCCCTGAGTGTCGCCGTCGTTGTTCTCCTGATTCGGATTCGCGACGAGGGGACAGTTGTCCGCGGCATCGAGATCGCCGTCGTTGTCGTCGTCTGTATCGCAGGCATCGCCTGGTGCGTCGTTGTCACTGTTGGTCTGGCCGGGGTTGGGGTCGTTCGGACAGTTGTCGGTGGCATCATTGGTGCCGTCGCTATCCCGATCCTCACAGGCATCCCCTGGCGCTGTTCCGTTGGTGTTCTCTTGGCCCGGGTTCGCCACGGTCGGGCAGTTGTCTGCCCCATCGAGGTCCCCATCATTGTCGTCATCCGGGTCGCAAGCGTCGCCTTGCGCGTCGTTGTCGAGGTTCGCTTGGCTCTGGTTGGCTAGGGTCCGGCAGTTGTCGGTTGCGTCCGCGACGGTGTCGTTGTCGTCGTCGGTATCGCAGGCATCGCCTTGGGTGTCACCGTCGGTGTTGACCTGATCGCTGTTTGCAACGAACTGGCAATTGTCGTTGGTGTCAGGATCCCCGTCGTTGTCGTCGTCGGTGTCGCACGCGTCGCCGCGCGCGTCGCCATCGTTGTTGGCTTGATTCGTGTTCGCCGTGCTCGGGCAGTTGTCAGTGGCATCGGGCACCGTGTCGCCGTCGGAGTCACCGCAGGCATCCCCCACGCCGTTGTTATCGCTGTCCTCCTGCCCAGGGTTGGCAACGGTCGGGCAGTTGTCGGCACCGTCGAGGTCACCATCATTGTCATCGTCGGGATCGCAAGCGTCACCCTGGGGATCGTTGTCGCTATTGATTTGGTTCGTGTTTGCGGCCGTCGGACAGTTGTCACTGGTGTCGGCGACGGTGTCGTTGTCGTCGTCGGGATCACAGGCGTCACCTTGCGCGTCCCCATCAGCGTTCGCCTGATTTGTGTTGGCCGTTATGGGGCAGTTGTCGGACGCGTCACCGATCGTGTCGTTGTCGTCGTCGGAATCGCACGCGTCGCCCTGGGCGTCGCCGTCGGTGTTCGTTTGATTCTGGTTGGCGACGGTCGGGCAGTTATCGCTCGCGTCCGGGATCGTGTCGTTGTCGTTGTCGTTGTCACAAGCGTCGCCTAGGCCGTCCCCGTCGGCGTTCGCCTGGTTCTGGTTTGCGATCGTCGGACAGTTGTCTCCGGTGTCATTGACCGTGTCGTTGTCGTCGTCGAGATCGCAGGCGTCTCCGGCGGAGTCGTTGTCGTTATTGGCTTGATTGGTGTTTGCAACGGTTGGGCAGTTGTCGCTCGCGTCGGCGACCGTGTCGTTGTCATCGTCGGGGTCGCAGGCATTGCCCTGGGAGTCGCCGTCGAGGTTCTCCTGGTTCGGGTTCGCCACCGTCGGGCAGTTGTCTGCGCCGTCGAGATCACCATCGTTGTCGTCGTCGGTGTCGCACTCATTGCCTTGAGCGTCGTTGTCGGTGTTCGCCTGGTCGGCGTTGGGGTTGTTCGGGCAGTTGTCCGTGGTGTTGGGAACACCATCTCCGTCCGAGTCGTTCGGTGTGGGCGCCGGGCAACCCTGGCTCGACGCGGGGCCGGCAACGAGCGGGCAGTTGTCGGAGGCGTCGAGCACGGTGTCGTTGTCGTCGTCGGGATCGCAGGCATTGCCCTGGGCGTCCGAGTCGGAGTTCGTCTGCTGGGTGTTCGACACCGTCGGACAGTTATCGCTGGTGTCACTGACGGTGTCGTTGTCATCGTCGGTGTCGCAGGCATCGCCCTGCGCGTCTGAGTCGAGGTTGGCTTGATTCTGGTTGGACACCGAGGGGCAGTTATCTGACGCGTCCGCGATCGTGTCGTTGTCGCGGTCGCTGTCGCAGGCGTCGCCTTGTGTATCGCTATCCGCGTTGGCCTGGTTCTGGTTCGGAATCGTCGGACAGTTGTCCGTCGCATCGGCCACGGAGTCGTTGTCGTCATCGGGATCGCACGCGTCGCCCTGAGAGTCGTTGTCGAGATTGGCCTGGTTCGAGTTGGAAGCCGTCGAGCAGTTGTCGCTCGCGTCTACAACGGCGTCATTGTCGTCATCAGGGTCGCAGGCGTTGCCCTGCGAGTCGCTGTCTGAGTTGAGCTGGTTCTGGTTCGCCGCTGTCGGGCAGTTATCTGTCGTGTCGGCGACATTGTCGTTGTCATCGTCGGTGTCGCAGGCGTCGCCCTGGGAATCGGAATCGGTGTCCTTCTGGTCAGCGTTAGAGACTGCCGGGCAGTTGTCTGCGGCGTCGAACTTGCCATCGCCGTCAGCATCCGTAGCACCCGGGGCCGGGCATCCTTGATTGGCCGCCGCACCGGGGGTAAGCGGGCAATTGTCCGAGCTGTCGAGAACGGTGTCCTCGTCGTCGTCTGCGTCACACGCATCGCCGAGAACATCGCCGTCTGTGTTCTTCTGATCGGTGTTCTGGACATTGAGGCAGTTGTCGCTCGAGTCGCTGACCCCATCACCATCGGAGTCACCACCGCTCTGGCCGGGGGGGCATCCGTTGGATCCGCTGCCCGCAGTAGTTGGACATGCGTCCGATCCGTCCGCGACCCCATCACCGTCGTCGTCGGGGTCGCAGGCGTTGCCTTGACCGTCGCCGTTGGTGTCTCTCTGATCGCTGTTGCTCAGATCGGGGCAGTTGTCACTTCCGTTGGGCGTTCCGTCGTTATCCGAATCGTTGTCGCCCCCCGATCCGCCTCCGCCTCCGCCTCGGCCCGGCGTGCGCTCGCATCGAGGCGCTATCCGGGACGATTCGAGACAGGTATCGAAACCATCGTTACCGATAAGGGTGTCGGTGCCGCTTCCACCGAGGAGTCGATCGTCTCCGGGGCCGCCACGCAGGGTGTCGTTTCCGCCGCCTCCGCAAAGGAGGTCGTTGCCGCCCAAGCCCTTGACGATGTCTCTACCACCGCGAGCCGCGATGATGTCTCTCCCGGAGGTCCCGGTGAGCGTCTCGCCACTTGACGACCCCACGATCGTGGCGCGGCGCCCATCACATTCGACAGGCGCGCTGAGAGCGTCCGCCGCGTAGAAGAGGTGCCCGGAAAACAAGATCCCCAGACAACAGAGAACCGCGAGCAGGCGCGCCTCTACTCCGCGCGCATTCAGACGACCGATCCGAGATGACATTGAGGACCCCCCACGATGATTTATCGACCCATAACTTGACTTGAGTACCGCCCCGCCTGAGCGCGTCTTTACCTAGCGGTCTGCAAGAACCAACGACGCGCGCAGCCCACGAGTTGTTTATCGGCGTCGGGGGGAGCTTCTTTACAGGCCGTTACCAGCAAGACAAGCCTCAGGAGAGGCGGCTCAGCTTATCAGAGACACCGTTCAAACCGGGAAGATCTCGCTCTCGATGTTGCCGTCGTCGATCCACAGGATCCCCATCGAGGGGAACGGCGCTTGGCGCTTCCACGTAGGGCTCCCAGGATTGAACAGGAGCAAGCCGTCGCGGTCCTCGTTGTGCGGCAGGTGCGAGTGCCCGAAGACCACGACCCTCGCCTCTGGAAAGCGCGTCCGCATCCGTTCCCACCGGCCGATCTTGGGCCCCGAGTCGTGGAGCATGTGGATGCGGACCCCGTCTATATCTACGGAGGCCTCCTCGGGGGCGCCCCACTCTTTGATATCGACGGCATCGCAGTTGCCCGCTACAACCGTGAGGGGCGCGAATGTCTTCAGCTCTTCGAGCAAGCCCGGGTCGCAGACGTCGCCGGCGTGCAGGATGTGATCGGCGGTCTCGATGTAGGGCCACGCGCCCATCGGCAGCGTGCGAGAGAGACCGGAGGTATGCGTGTCCGCCATCACCAGGACCTTCATGTCCCTATTGTGCCGGTTCGCTCTCTCCACGGCCTCCGCACACGGGGCATGACGGGTCCTGTCTGACCTTGACCTCGGAGAAGCGCGTCCCCTGAGCGTCGAACGTGAGGAGCCGGCCGACCAGCGGTTCGCCGTATCCCACTATGAGCTTGAGTGCCTCGTTCGCTTGGAGACACCCGACGATGCCTGGGAGCACGCCCAGGACCCCTGCTTCGCTTCAGGTAGGGGCCAGCTCGGGGGGCGGAGCCTCGGGGAACAGACACCGATAGCAAGGGCCCTTGTAAGGGATGAACGTCGACGCCATGCCCTCAAAGCGGAAGATCGACCCGTGTACCACCGGGACTCCAAGTGCAACCGCCGCGTCATTGACGACGTAACGGGTGTCGAAGTTGTCGCACCCATCGACCACGACGTCGTACTGCCCGATCAAGTCGGCGGCGTTGGACTCGTCGATACGGAACGCGTGCACGTTCACGGTGACATCAGGATTGAGCTTCGTGATCGCTTGGCTCGCGGATTCGGCCTTCAACACGCCGATGCCTTCCGTGTTGTGGATGACCTGACGTTGAAGGTTGCTGCTCTCGACGACGTCGGAGTCCACGATGCCGATGGTGCCGACGCCTGCTGCTGCGAGGTAGAGCAGGGCCGGTGATCCCAGCCCGCCCGCGCCGATGCACAGAACCTTAGACTCGAGCAGCTTGAGCTGGCCCGCTGTTCCCACCTCGGGCAGCAGGATGTGGCGCGAATAGCGATCGCGCTGTGCGTTATCCATGACCTTCGGGACCGCGAGGTCGAGACCGAGCTCTCCCCACCGCACGATCCCGCCCATCATCACCGCTACATCTGTGTAACCGAGCTCCCGCATCGTCTTGGCCGCGAACGACGACCTCACAGCGGTCGCGCAATACACGACGACGGGCCGTTGCTTGTCGGGGACGAGATCCTCGATGCGGCTCTCGAAGTGAGCCCGGCTGAGATGGATCGAGCCTGGGACGGCTCCGAGCTCGACCTCCTCGTCCTCCCGGACGTCGACGACCTTGAGGTCCTCACCCGCGCCCAGACGCGCCGCGACCTCTTCGGGCGTGACCTGATGGACGTTGGCCCGCGCATCGCGGAGGAGGTCCCGGAAGTTTGCCATATTAATACCTTACAATAAGTGTTAATGCGTGGTGAGCAGGCCCCGCTTTCATTTCTCCCGCCTCTAGGCCAGGATAGCGACCCTATGAGCGCAGCCAGGCACCTCCAGCCGATGCCCAAGGTCGCCCCATGAGGGCCGTTGTCTACGCGGGAGAGGGCGCCGTCAGGGTCGACGAGGTTCCCCGCCCCACGCTGCAGGACCCCCGCGATGCGATCGTCAAGGTGTCCCGCAGCTCGATCTGCGGCTCCGACCTCCACCTGCTCAACGGCAAGACGCCGGGCATGCGCGAGGGCGGCATCATCGGGCACGAGTTCGTCGGGAACGTCTTCGAATTCGGGGAAGGCGTCCGCAATCTCCACCAGGACGGCCGGGTCTTGGGCTCCTTCCTCATCGCCTGCGGTCGCTGCAGCCAGTGCGCCCTGGAGCGCTTCAACCACTGCAAGGACCGGCGCGCCCTTGGGCTGGGCCCCTTGACCGGCGACCTCGACGGCGCCCAGGCCGAATACGTAAGGGTCCCTAACGCCGACATGAACCTCAAGCCTCTGACGGGGGTCTTCTCGGCTCTCAGCGACGAGCAGGCGCTCTTCGGCGGGGACATCCTGACCACGGGGTTCTACGCCGCAGCCCTGTCTCAGATCAAGAAGGATCAGACCGTTGTGGTCGTCGGCGCCGGCCCGGTGGGCATGTTCTCGTTCGTCGCGGCGATGAGCGCTCGTCCGGGCAAGGTCCTTCTCCTCGATACGGACCCCAAACGCGTCGACTTCCTCGGTTCCGCTGCGGGGATCGACGTCCTTCTGATCGAAGACGAGGCGCAGGCCGGCAACGCCGTCGCCGAGCGCACCAACGGCGAGATGGCCGACGTCGTTATCGATGCGGTGGGTTCCGTCGCTGCATTCAAGACCGCCCTTCGCTGCGTGCGGGAAGGCGGTCGGGTCACGGTTGTCGGCGTATACGGCACCGAGCGATACGACCTGCCGCTCGGCAAGGTCTGGCTGCGCGGGATCGACATCCGCTTCGCCGGCATGGCGAACATCCACCGCCATTGGGAAGACGCGCTATTGAGCGTCGCCAAGGGAGGGTTCGATCCGACCGCGTTGATCACGCATCGGATGCCGCTCGAGGAAGCCGAGAAGGGTTACGAGCTCTTCGCCGCGCGCGATGCGATGAAGGTGGTCCTCACCCACTAGGGCGAGGGCGCATCACTCCTACGCGGACTTCGCGGACTTGGTGGATCTTGCCGACTTCGCCGACTTCGCCGCCGCTTCATCACGGGCCGCGATTATCTCGTCGGCGCTTTTCGCACAGCCCGGGCAGAACTTCGAGTCGGGAGGCACGGCGACATCACAGAACGGGCATGGCCCCTCGACCGGCTGGGCGACGTAGCCCTCCTTGAGGCCCGCTTTGAACTCCTTGCCCGCCTGGCCCATAGAGCGAGCGAGCTTGGGGAGCCTGGATGCGCCGAAGAGGAGCAACAGGACCGCGAGCACGATCAGCAGCTCACTACCGCCTGGCAGACTCATATCTCTCTCCGTTTCTCGCAGTTAAGTCTTCAAGCTCGAGGCGATCTCGGCGCCTACCAGCTCGACGTCTTCGATATCGGCGACCTGGAACGGCAGGGCCCCCAACGAAACGATGACCTCCTCGACCCCGAGATCTGCGAGGCGCCCGAGGCGGTCGGTGACCTCCGCGACCGTTCCGGCGACGCGCGTCTCTCGGAACCGCTCCCAGGATACTCCCGGGTCCCCGGTATCTCCCAGGATCCCGGCGGGGGTCACCTCCATCAGGCGCTCGAACCGCCGCCTGAGATCTGTGTCATCGCGGCCCGTGAAGACGTAGGCGCCGACCGAGCGTCGCAGGGTCTTCGGGTCGCGTCCGACCTTCTCGCACGCAGCGGATGCGGCTTCACTTCGCTCCTTGTAGGCGTCGAAGGACCCCAGCCACGAGAAGTTCCACCCATCGGCGACGGCGGCCGCGGCGCTCAACAGGTAGTCGCCCTTCCCGCCGACCCATATGGGCGGGCGTTCCCCGAAGGGCCCTGGGCGGCAGATCGCTCCCTTCAACACGTAATACTCACCGGAGTAGAAGAGCTCCTCTCCATCGAGCAGACGGGTCAGGATCTCGACGGACTCCCGAAGCCGAGCGATGCGCGTCCCCGGCGGGTCGAAGGGGATCCCGGCCGCCTCGTACTCAGGCTCGTACCAACCGGCTCCCATTCCTAGTTCGACCCGTCCGCCCGAAAGCTGATCGAGCGTCGCGGCCATCTTGGCGACGAGACCCGGGTTACGGAAGTCATTACAGAGCGTCAGCGAACCAAGCTTGATGGTCGAGGTCTTCGCCGCCAAGCCCGACAACGTCGCCCAACATTCGAGCGATCCGACAACGTCGGGTGGCCCTCCGTACTTCGACCAGTCGAGGAAGAGGTGGTCTGACACCCACACCGAGTCGAAACTCGACGCCTCGGCGGCGCGAGCTACGTCTACGACAGAAGCCCATGACGCAGGCCGACCTGCGTAGCTCGTGTCGTAATGCGGCAGCGCAAGACCGAATCTCATGGGGCCATTGTCTCTCGCGGACGAATAGACTGCCGCCCATGACTCTCGACCCGATCACTTTCTTCCAGGAGGGCGTCCGATGAAGGTCGCCGACATCATGACTGCAGCCGCGGTGACCGATGCGGCCGACGACACCCTCGCGGAAGCCTCCGCCAAGATGTGGCAGCAGCAGACCGGATCGCTGCTCGTGATGGAGGGCGACGACCTCGTTGGGATCGTGACCGAGCGCGATGTCCTGCGCGCCGTCGCCGAAGGCAAGGACCCCCACGGGACAGCGTTGCGCGACGTCATGACCAAAGACGTCGTGACGGTCATCCAAGACACTCAGATCCGAGACGCCGCGCAAACCATGTTCGACAAGTGGTTCCGGCACCTGCCCGTCGTCTCCAACGATGGATCGGTCGTCGGCATCATCTCCTTGCGCGACCTGCTCAGTCTCGTTGCGCAAGGGATGGACGAACCCACCACTCTGCAAGAGCTGACCGGCCACAAACTGGCGCGCGACGTTCGCCTAGAACGCGTAGAAGCCGGAGACCTCGACTAGATCTTGTATTTCTCTAGGAGCCGGCGGGCAATGACCGTCTTCTGGATCTCGGACGTGCCTTCGCCTATCAGAAGGAACGGCGCGTCGCGGTAGAGGCGTTCGACGGTGAACTCCTTCGAGTAGCCGTAGCCACCGTGAACTCGCATCGACTTCAGAACGATCTCGTGGCACGCCTCCGACGCGAACAGCTTCGCCATCCCCGCCTCGAGGTCCGAGCGTTCACCCGCCACCTTCTTCTCGGCAGCGTGTAGGAGCATCAGCCGTGCGGCCTCGAGGGTCGTGCCCATCTCGGCAAGATGGATCTGTACCGCCTGGTGGTCGCTGATCGCCTTGCCGAACGCCTTTCGCTGCTGCGCATAACGGATCGCCTCTTCGAACGCTCGAGTCGCGACGCCCACGGCACGCGCCGCGACGTTGACGCGCCCGACCTCGATGCCGTCGAGGACCTGCTTGAAACCCTGCCCTTCTTCGGTGCCGAGCAATGAAGAGGTCGAGATCCTGTAGTCGCTGAAGTTCATCTCGGTCGTCTCGACGCCCTTGTACCCGAGCTTCTCGATGTTCTTGCCGACGTCGAGCCCGGAGGCCGGTGTCGGGTTGCCGGGTTCCTTCTCGACGATGAGCATGCTCATGCCTTTGAAGCGAGGGTCGGCGTCCGGTTGCGTCTTCACGAGGGTCATGACCACGCCGGAGCGCAACCCGTTCGTGAGCCACATCTTCTGGCCGTTAACGACATAGTCATCGCCATCGCGGATCGCCTTAGTGCGGATCGCTTGAACGTCGGAGCCAGCCTCCGGTTCACTCATCGCGAGAGCAGCACGGATCTCGCCCGTGGCGAGACGCGGCAGGAAGTTCTGGCGCTGCTCGTCGGTACCGAACTTGTTGATGAGGTAACAGCCCATGAAATGAGTGTTCAGAACGCCCGAAAGGCTCATCCAGCCGCGCGCCAGCTCGACCACCGTAAGCGCATAAGTGATGAGCGACTCGCCGATCCCGCCGTACTCCTCAGGGACCGTGATCCCAAAGAGGCCCATCTCCTTCATCTGCTCGACGATCGCCTCGGGATACTCGTCGCGGTGCTCGAGCTCGTCCGCGATCGGGATGACGTCTTTCTCGACGAACTCGCGAACAGTTTCGATGATGGCTTTCTGGTCGTCGTTGAGCTGAATCACTTCGTCTTCCATTCCTTCTCGAAGTCCCCGAGGCTCTTGGCGCGGGTCATGCCCGCTGCCCTGCCGCGTTCGGCGAACTGGACCGCCATCTTGCGCGACGCCTCGTCGATCATCTCGTTGCCGAACATGACCGCGCCGCGCAGCTCGACCTCGGTGGCGTGCTTGTACGCCTCGAGTAGCGCCTCGGCTTTGTCGTACTCATCTTGGGTCGGAGTGAAGACCTCGTTCAGGACGTCGATCTGGCCGGGGTGAAGGGCCCACTTCCCGTCGTAGCCGAGGGCTCGTGCTCGCATGGCCATGTCCCGGAAGCCATCGAGATCTTTGATCAACAGGTAAGGACCATCGATCGCCTGAAGACCGGCGTCGCGGGCAGCCACGAGGATCGTCTCCAGCACCCAGTGCCAGTGGTCGCCCGGATAGCCGGGTATCGGCAGCCCCGCGGTCACCGTCGGCAGCCCGAGCGATGCACTCATGTCGGCCGGACCGAAGATCAAGGTCTCGAGCCTGTCGGACGCGTGGGCGATGTCGTGGACGTTGCGAAGGCCCGTCGCGGTCTCGATCTGAGCCTCGATGCCGATGCGCTTGTCGAGACCGGTGTTGGTCTCGATCATCCGCAGCATGTGGTCGACGAACTGGACCTCGTGGGCGTGCTGGACCTTGGGCACCATCACGCAGTCGAGGTATGTCCCCGCGTTCTCGACGATCGTCTTGAGATCATCGGCGGCCCATTGCGTGTCGATGGAGTTGATGCGAACGACGACGGTCTTGCCCGTCCAGTCATTGTTCTTCAGGGCATCGACGACATTCCCGCGCGCCTCTTCCTTGGCAAGGGGCGCGACGGAATCCTCGAGGTCCATGAAGACCATGTCGGCCGGAAGCGTGGGCCCCTTCGACAACATCTTTGGGCTCGACCCCGGGACCGATAGACAAGACCTACGCGCTCGCACTTTCGTCCTCCTTCTGCTCGCTCCGGGCAACCATCCTGCCGGATGGTTGTCCTGCGGGGCATCGCCTTGCGGCGCTGCCTTTGCGGCGCGATTGTCGAGACAATCGCTAGTGGTTATTCAACATAGCCAAGACCGCGGAGCTGTTCCTCGATCTCGCCTTCTTCGTCGGTCGTCAATCCGGTCTCGGTGTCGACCGCCGTCGCGGCGGCCGTGCCCGGCGATGTCACGGTGAGCGAGACATCCGGCCCGACTAGGGTCGGGATGACGCGCCCGTCGCGGTCGACGGCACTCGGGACGCCCAGTGCGGCGAGAGATGTCGGGCCGAGGTCGATCAGCTTGACCTCTTCTCTGAGGGGGCCGGGCGTCACCTCGGGACCGGTCGCCACGATGACGCCCTCGATGCGGTGGTCGCCCGAAAGCCAGTCGGCCGCCTCGACCATCCCCTTCGCGTGGGTCAGGGAATAGAACGGAGCCGGAACGAGCAGCAGGTCGGGTGCCGTATCGAGGAAGACCCCCGAAAGCACCTCTTCCTTGCGGTAGATCTTCTGTATCGGCGCGTCGCCTGTATCGGGGTCCCGGAACGCGCTGAGTTGCGCCGCGACGTCCTCTCGGACCTTCTCGTAGTCCTTCGGATCGACGATGCCCCCGGGCTCTCTCCCTTTGAGATTGACCGACACGCCCTCGC
The DNA here is from genome assembly GCA_035536775.1 of Actinomycetota bacterium. Classification (GTDB taxonomy): domain Bacteria; phylum Actinomycetota; class CADDZG01; order CADDZG01; family WHSQ01; genus DATLNM01. The sequence continues at coordinate 43,177 of DATLNM010000048.1, forward strand.
CCGTCGACACGACACTTGTATAGGCGCGCGTCTTGGACCACTCGATCGGCGACGCAGGGATCGAGATCCGACCGTGGAGCTTGAAGATGTCGTAGAGACGCCGCGCGATGCGCCGACCGGGTCCCCATCTGATGAGGTTGAACGCGAACGACCCTTTGCCGAACTCGAGGTAACCGAGGTGATGAAGGATCCGGTCCATGGTGCAGGTACGAGTGCACGCCTGGTGCCCATGATCGGACATGAAGATGACGAGATCGTCATCGGTGGTCCGCTTCAGGAGCTCGGCCAGGCCATCATCGAGCTGTCTGTAGATCGCGCGCACCTGTTCGCCCACGGCGGTGTCCTTTGCGGTGGGATACGCCGGGTGCTCGGGATGGATGTACTCCATGAGGCAGTGCTGTATGCGATCCGTGGAGACGTAAACCAGGACTCCGAAGTCCCAGTCGGTCGTGTCGAGCAGGTACTCGAAGGACTTCTGGCGCGCCGCGGTGATCTCCGCACACTGCTCGAGGAACGGCTCGGGCCGGTTACGGAACGTCGTCCAACTCATCCCGTTTACGGGGAATGGAGCCTTGGAATCGAGCTCGCCCTGGAGCTCGGTGGGATACGTGTACGAGCGCGCCGCGGGCAGCACCCCGCCGGCGACGACCTTGCCCTTCATCGCAGGCGTGGGGAACGTCAGGGGGATGTTGACCGCGAGCGAAGTCTTACCGGCATCGGACATGTCGGCGAAGATCGTGCGCGCTTTGATCGAGTGATAGGTGATCGGGAGCCGCTTGGAGGCCCCCGGCTTGTGCTCGAGGATGTCGAACACCCCGTGCCCGGCAGGGTTGACGCCGGTCATGAACGACGGCCAGGCGCACCACGAATGAGATGGCACCGTGGAGAGGCAATCCCCGTACGCCCCGCGGTCGATCAGCCCGGCGAGATTAGGCAACTCACCGGACGCGAGGAGGGGGTGCAGGATCTTCCAATCGACCCCGTCCCAACCGATTATCAGGACGCGCTGTGGCACGGCGGGGAGGTTAGCAGCGATACAGGCGATAGGCCCGCAGGGCCAACTGAAGTCGCAGCTTGTGCTCGGGATCCCGAAGCGACCATCCCGTCAAACGCTCGATCTGTTTCAACCGGTAGGTCACGGTGTGGGGATGGGCGAACAGCGCGGCCCCAGCGACCTTCACACTGCCGTCGCTCTCGAAGTAGGCCTCGATGGTTCTGATGAGCTCACCTTTGCGGCGTTCGTCGTAAGAGATGAGCGGCCCGAGCATCTGGTCGACGAACCTCGACACAAGCGCCGGCTCGATACGGAGGAACCTATATAGAAGGAGGTCTTCGAAATTAAAGATCCCTCCTGGGAGACCGAGGCCGATCCCGATCTCGAGCGCCTCGCGCGCCTCGAGGTAGGCACGGCGGATCCCCTCCAGGCCGTGGCCGGGGCCCCCCAGGCCGAATCGCCACTCACCACCGAGCTCTGCGACGAGCTTCTCGGGAACGATGATCGGATCTGCAAACGCATCTGATGGCAGCAGCGCGATCGTGTGATCGGCCTTCTGGAGCACGATCGGATCTGTGGTCGCCTCGCTGGTTGCGGCCGCCGCCGCAGCCGCGACGGTGGCTTCTTTACGGACATCGGACGCCGGCCCCATACCCACGAGAGCCACATAGCTGATCGAGAGGTCATAGCCGAACGTGTGCGCGCGTGAGAGCACCTCTTCGGGGGCGGTGTCACCTCCGTGGAGGAGGTCGGCGAGGAACTCGCGGCGCGCGCCCTCCTGCTCGCGCACGATGGCGCGTTGCGCCTGGGCGTAAGCCTCCGCGACGGCGGTCGAGATCTGATCGGTGTACCGAAGCACGGCTTCCGCAAGACCGATCGTCGCCTCCAGCGCGTCACCTGGGTAGGCACGGCACTCCTCCGCAAGGATGTCCCAACAAACGCGCGACACCGTGCGATACGCATGAAGTACGTCATCGAGGGGGATCCCAGCTTCGGCGCGCCGAGCGCCCACTCTCTCGATAGGCTCGAGCTCGTCGCGACGGACATCGCGGCCCTCGCTAAGCACCTTGGACAACGCCGCGACGTTCTCACGCACCGCGTCGTTCACATCATCTTTGAGGACTTCGCCGGCACGGCCGTAGGACGGTACCGCCTCCCAGATCCCCTCCGTGCACCGGACGACGACCTCATCCAGGCGACCGAGGAAGCGGTCGACGATCGACTTCAGGTCCTTCGATCTAGCCATCCGCCGCCCCCGCTACGCGCTCGAGGACACGCGTGATAGCCGAGCGCGCCTCGGAAGCCACGATCTTCGACGACCCGCTGGCGTTGCCGACCGTGTCTTCTGGATCCAACGCGGCGACCAGTGCTTCCGTGCCGACCTCTTGGACGACGACGTTGCAGGGAAGGTGCAGGGCCATCTGTAACTCGGAGTCGAGCCGCTCTTCTTTGAGCGCCGAGTTCCAGACGCCCATGAACAGGTACTGGCGCTGGTCTCCGGCCTCCGGCCCCAGCATCCCGCCGACATGCATCTCGGACAAGATCGAGAAGCCCTCACCCTTCAGTGCGAGGCGCGTCCGGATGACCGCTTCGTCGTACCCCTCCGGCACGCCCACGCTGTACCCCTCACTTTGCATACAAGCCTTTTCCTCTGGGCACCAACCTGGCGGGTGGTTGCCCTGCGCCGGCAGGGCGCGACCCTGCCTCTGCGGCGCAATCGTCCAGACGATTGCTGGACTACGGTACCCCCCCATGCCGTTGCTCGCGATACCGAACGTGTCCGAAGGTCGAAGCCAGGAAGCTATCGACGGATACGCGCATGCCGTCGTGGAGCATGGAGCGCGCATCCTCGACATCCACTCGGACCGGGCGCACAACAGGTCCGTGTTCACCATCACCGGTGAGGCCATGGCCTTGGTGGATGCGATGGTCGAGCTCGCGCGGGAGGCATCGTCGATAGACCTGACCGAGCATGACGGGGTCCACCCGCGGCTCGGCGGTCTGGACGTCTGTCCGATAGTCCCGCTTCACGAGGAGATGTCCGAAGCCGTCATGGTGGCTCGAGCCATCGGCACGAGGATCGGGACCGAGGTCGGCTTGCCCGTCTACCTCTACGGTGAGGCGGCGACCCGGTCCGAGAGCAAAGAGCTCCCCGACATCCGCCGAGGTGGCCTGGCCGGTGTGATCAAACGCGCGGCTGAGGGATCAGGGCCCGATCGCGGTGCCTCGGTTCCCGACGCCACGCGTGGGGTGGTGTGCGTGGGCGCTCGGGGCCCGCTGATCGCGTTCAACGTCTGGCTGAATTGCTCGGCCCAGGAAGCTGCCGCAATCGCGTCGGAGATTCGCGGAGCTGAAGACCTTCCCGGAGTCCGCGCGCTCGGGTTCGCGATCGCAGCGGACTCGTTGAGTCAGGTGTCCATGAACCTCGTGACCCCCGAGGTCACCGGGATAGACGCCGTCTTCGAGCGAGTCGCGGAGCTTGCCGCGACGGCCGGCATCACGATCCGAGGAAGTGAGATCGTCGGTCTCCTCGAAGCGCGTTTCCTCCCCGATCCGGAACGCGCAGCGGCCCGGGCCTTGATCAGCCCGGGCCGCTCACTTGACGCCGTTCTGAAGAGCTAGCGCTTCGCAGTCGTCTTACGACGCGTGGTCTTGCGTGCTGCAGGCTTGCGAGCCGCGGTCTTCCGACCGGTCGACTTACGAGCCACGCCGGACCCTCTGGCCGAAGTCTTCTTGCGACCCGTGGTCTTGCGGCCGGTGGTCTTCCGACCCGTGGCCTTCTTCCGGCCGGTCGTCTTACGAGCGACGCCCGAACCTCTGGCCGAAGTCTTCTTCCGACCCGTGGCCTTCTTCCGGCCAGTCGTCTTGCGTGCAGCCGTCTTCCGACCCGTAGTCTTCCGGGCGGTCGACTTGCGGGCGGTGGTCTTCCGCGCCGTTGCCTTCTTGCGTGCCGCCGGCTTCTTGCGAGCGGTCGTCTTGCGTGCCGCCGGCTTCTTCCGGGCGGTCGTCTTGCGCGCCGCTGTCTTGCGAGCGGTGCTCTTGCGCGCCGCTGTCTTCCTCGCGGCAGGCTTGCGAGCTGTGCTCTTCCGTGCAGTCGTCTTACGCGCCGCGCTCTTCTTGCGACCAGTGGTCTTCTTTACTGCCAACTGCGGCACCTCCCATCCCTCTCTTCGACGAGATCGGATGGACCTCGTCTGCCCCTCTCGATGATGCGCGTCGTGCGAAGTGAAACGCGTTCCGCGACACCGAGACTTCTCTTGAATGCACACAAACGCGCATTCAACAAGTAATTAGGCAATATTTATTCGCGAGGTGCAAGCATTGTCGGCATTAATCCCGACACGTGGAAACGATCGCGATCGACAACGATGATCGCTATGACGCGGCGCGCAGTGTGCGAACAGTGCGCTCCTTGCGCAGACGACGACGCTCGCGCTCGGACGTTCCTCCCCAGATACCGAACTGTTCCTTGTTGTTCAACGCGTACTCGAGACACTGCGCGCTTACCGCGCAGTTGTTGCACACCGAACGCGCAGCCTTCGAAGAGCCGCCGCGTTCGGGAAAGAAGATCTCGGGCTCGACCTCCGCGCAGCGCGCGTGGGTCTGCCATTCGACAGGCTGAAGAAGTTTCGTAGTGATGCGTTGCATGAGCCCCCGGCCTTTCTCTTGCCGCTCCCCGTCACCGCCGATGCGAGGCGTCACCACTCCAAAAGGATCTCTGGATGAACTCAGAAATCGCCCCCCGAAACTGGCCTCGACTCTTTGTTCCGGCCCCTGTTCCGGCAAATCACATCTTTGTGATTCTAAAGATGTAATTCCAAGCGCGCAATAGGCCTGACCTGGCACTTTGCGCGCGGGCGCGCCGCGCGCCTAGGAAACCGCAGTGCGCGAGATGAGCTCGGTGATGGTCCGCGCGAGGTCCGCGGTGCCGATCGGCTTCGTGCACACCGCGCTTGCACCGGCTTGCCGGGCAAGCCAGCCGTCTTGTATCCGATCGATCAACATCAGCACCGGGACATCGCGCAACCGGTCATCCGCACGCAGATCCCTACAGAGAGCGAACCCTCCCGCGCTGCCGGTCTGGAGATCGACGATCATCGCGATCGGAACGATGTCGCGCAGCTTCGCCCAAGCCGCGCGAGCATCTTCGGCGACAATCGTTGCGAGGCCTGATGAAAGGGCGTACTCGGCTTCGATAGCGAGCGCCGGCTCATCCGTCACGGCGAGGATGATGCCGGAAGGGACGCCGTCTATCCCTTCACCTTCTGCATCTCGTGAGAGCGAACCTCTTCAGCCAGCGTCCTCAGCAGCCCTTCGATATCGATGTCAAATCCTGTCTCCATCGACTGCAGACGTCCCAGAGATTGGACGAAACGCGCCCCCGCCTCTTCTGCCTCCCCCACCGTTGGTACGAGAACCGTCGAATAGTGCCGCGCGAAATGGGCGCCACAGAAAGGGCAGCGGCCCGGCGCATCGGAATCCGCGCCGATCTGCGTGAGCAGGAAGTTACGGCTGCAGGTGTCGCACGTGGCCTCGATGTTCATGTCTCCTCCTTGATGTAGTCCACTCAATATATATAGGCCGGAGCGAGCGATCGGCTCGGCTCCGCCGGGTGCAGAGCCGTTTCATTTGACGATCGCGTGCAGAGGCAGCCCACAGGGCTGCCGTCGCAGCGCAACCACCCGCTAGGTGGGTTGCGCGAAGCGAATAAACGAGCGATCGCCCTCTTCCCGTTACCGGCCCCCTCATCAGCCGTAGAAAGTAGTGGCAGAGCGAAGCAGGCTGCGGTTCGGAAGAGGAGGGCACGATGTTCCAACGTCGCAAGCGGCGTGTACGTCTGGGCTTCTTTGCGGTTCTCGCGCTGGCGGTAGCCATGCTAGCGCCGGCGATCCCAGCGGGGGCAGATGAGCCTCTAGGTGCCGCCGGCCCTCAACAGCGAGAAGACATCTTCATCGACAAGAACCGGGAGTTCGACCCCGCGCACGGGGTTGTCTCGGGTTCCGGGACCGCGTCCGACCCCTACGTGATCTCCGGGTGGAATCTGCGAACCGTCTACATCAAGGACACCAGCAAGCACGTCAAGATCGTGAACAACAACATCGCCGGTGAGCTCGTCCTCGACTGGATCGGTGATGGAGTCACCGTTCGGAACAACCACATCGGTGACCTCCGCGTGAACCAGAACGTGCCGCGCAAGGGTGACATGACGAGCGGTCTCATCTCCGACAACGAGATCGGTGTGGTCGGCCAGCTTCGCCACTGGGACGGCGTGTTCGAGAACAACGTTGTCGGGACGCAAGAGAACATGTTGCAGTTCCCGGGGTTCCAAGCCATGAATTTCGATGGCTTCAACGGCGGGCGCGTCCAGAACAACACCTTCTACGGCTACGTGGACTCGACCCTGCATGGCCATCACCACAGCTCGAGCTTCGACGAGGAAGTGATCAGCCACTATCACGGTAAGGAAGAGGCTCATCACGACATGGCCGGGATGATGGTCGATCACTCGCAGCGCTACCACCGTGTGTACATCCGCAACAACACGATCCACAGCACCAACTACTTCGCGCTGCGCTACAACGACATCGGCCACCAGGCCAACGACCGCACCGCGGCCTCCGAGACCAATAAGGAGCTCAACAAGCCCCACATGCACTACACGAAGGTTTTCATGACCGGCAACAAGCTCGTCGGATCGGGCCTGATGGTCGACGTGTTCAATGCCAAGGACAAAGAGGTCCACCTCGGGACCGCCACCGGCGCCGTCCTGATCAAGGACAACAACATCACCCTGGCGCGAGACACCTTCCAGTTTTTCAGCCGCCTCGTTGGCATCGGGGTCTTCGCCGCTGAGGACGTCATGGTCGACATCGTCGGCAACAAGGTCACCGGCGTCCGCAACGACGAGGCGATGCCGGGCCAGGAATGGCTCGAGCAGCCGTCAGTCGGCATCCAGCTGCAGCAGATAGACAAGGCGAACCTAAGTCTGATCAACAACACGCTGACTCAGCATGGGGTCGGTGTCGAAGCGTCGTTCTTCACGAAGTCCGTTGATTGGGTGATCAAAGGTCTCAAGACCAGCGCCGTAGACCAACCCATCTACTACGACGGCAACAACGTACCGAACCCGCCCGAGGAACAGCCCTAGTCCACGAGCGGGAGCTGCACCCCCAAGAGAAGCGGTCGCCCTTGCCCGGGCGGCCGCTTCTCGATTTCGGGAGGTGTTGGGCGACCGGCATGGAAGGAATCGGCTTATCTGGGTAGAAAGCTCACATATCCCACCCCGGAGCAGCGGTGGCGCTGCATGACGGAGGAGAGCAGGATGACGAAGCCAGTACGCGCTGGGATGGTTCTCACCATCGTCGTGGCACTAGCGGGAGCCCTGCTTCTCCCCGCGGCGCCCGCCGCAGCGAAGCCAGGAGCTCCAAGCCACGCTCCGTTCGAGAAGCGCGACAACATCCGTATCACCAAGAACGAGGAGTTCACCGCCGAGAACGGCGTTCGATCGGGGTCCGGAACCGTTGCCGACCCCTATGTCATCTCGGGGTGGGACCTGAACCGTGTCGAGATCAAAGACACGAGCGCGGTGTACTCCTTCGTCGACAACCACGTGCGGGGCCAAGTGATCCTCAACTGGACGGGACCGGGCCTGGTGATGCAGCGGAACACGGTCAACGACCTGCGCGTGAACCAGAACGTTAGACGCACGGGCGATATGACTAGCGGCATCATCTCCAACAACATCTTCGGAATCGTCGGCCAACTGCGTCATTTCGACGGGTTCTTCGAGATGAACAGGGTCGGAGCCCCGGGAACTGAGTCGCAGCGGGCCGTGAACTTCGACGGCTTCAACGGCGCCTACTTCCGCTACAACACCCTCTACGGCTACCTCGAGGCTCGGCTCCACGGACACCACCACAGCTCGAGCTTCGAGGACGACGAGGTCAGCCACTACCACGGACCCGCGGGCCATCACCCGCCTGAATCCGGTGAGCCACCCGCTCCGATGGAGGACGGGATGGACCATTCGCAGCGCTACCACCGCGTCTTCATCCACGACAACGACATCCACAGCACCACGACCTACGCGCTTCGTTACACGGACACCAACCACGCCGCCAACGACCGCACGGCGGCCTCGGAGCAGAACCCAAAGCTCAACGACCCGCACATCCACTACACGCGTGTCTTCATCGAGAACAACGACCTGATCGGCTCCGGACTGTGGATCGACGTCTTCAACGCCGTCGACAAGCAGAAGCACCAAGGAACCACCCGAGGGCTGGTCGATGTACGCAACAACACCATCTCTGTAGGCCGGGAAGGATCGTTCCCGCTGTTCCCCCCGCAGTTCCAGGGGATCGTGGTTCAGAAGGCTGTCGATATGACCGTGAACATCGCCGACAACGAGATCACCGGGCCGCCTGAGGACGACAGCATGCTCGCGAGCGCCGGACGGATGTTCGAGTCACCGACCGTCGGGATCCAGCTGCGCGACCTCGACACTGGTGAGATCTTCATCGAGCGCAACTCGATCTACCGATACGACATCGGTGTCGAAGCGGCGCGTTTCACCGCCTCGGTGCGGTGGGTGATATCCGACCTAAAGACGAAGAGCGTAGGCCGCGCGGTCGAGTACGACCCCAACAACGTCCCGAACGAGCCCGAACAACGCCCCTAGCTATAGCTCGGAGCGCACCTCGTCGACTGCTTTTTGGATGTTGGTCAGCTTCGCTTTAGCCTCTTCTTCGTTGCGCGTCTTCAGGCCGCAGTCGGGGTCGACGAACATGCGCTCGGGCGGGATGTGCTTGAGCGAGCGACGGATCCCTTCGGCGAGCTCCTCGACGGGCTCTACGACGTGAGTGTGTACGTCGGAGATCCCTAGGCCGACGAATTTGGTGAACGGGTCGGTCGAGAACTCGTCCAGCAGGGAGTAGTCCGAGTTGGCGAACTCGAGATCGATCTGGTCGACGGGGATCTCGAGCATCTTTGGGTACGCCCGGTGGAAGTCGCCGTAGCAGATGTGCGTGATGGTGTGCGCGCTCAGCGGCTTGGTGACGATGTCCATCGCCTCGATAACTAGGTCGAGCTCGTCCATCCGCGTCGACGCAGCGGGTTCGTCGATCTGGATGTACTTGGCGCCTGCGGCTTCGAGGTCCATGGCCTCGTCGCGGATGACCTTGGCGAGGTCGAGGACGAAGTCCCGGCGCGTGGCGTAATGCTCGTTGAACGACCAGTCGCAGATCGTGTAGGGCCCGGTGAGCATCCCTTTGACGGGCTTCTCGGTCAGTGACTGCGCGTACTTCCACCAGTCGACGGTGATCGGCTTGTCGCGCCCGATGGGCCCGGTGGCGATCGGCTTGCGGTAGTAACGGTTGCCGTACGAGCGGACGAGGCCACCGATGTCGAGGCCTGGCAGCTCCTCAGCGAAGAACGCGACCATGTCACCCCGGTACTGCTCGCCGTCGACGATGAGGTCCATCCCGAGCGAGTCCTGGAACTCGATCCACTCCTTGGTTGCCTTGCGTTCCAGCTCGGTCAGAGCCTCACGGGTTATCTCTCCCCGCGCGTACTGGCTGCGGGCCTGCGTGATGTAGCTCGGCTTGGGCATGCTGCCGACCGATGTCGTCCACAGCCCGGGTCCCGGCAGATCGACACCCATCTTCACACCGTCCCTTCTTCGTTGGCGTCCGGCCGAGGCCGCCCGCTTTCTGTTTCGGCGCCGGCGGCTTCTCCCAGCCGGCGCAGCTTGGCGTTGGCTTTCTCACGCGGCAGGAACTCAAGGCCCGCCGAGGGCGCCACCCGCACACGGTCCTCGCCGAACTGATCGACCAGTTCGGCGATCGACCTCTTCAGCTCGTCGAGGTCTTCGAGCCGGGTGTTACGAGAGTCGAGGATCCCTGCCTGGATCTTCTTGTCGGCCGGTACGTCGGCGAGGAGGTTGCGGTTCTCGGGACCCGAGACGAGGTCGAGAGCAAAAACCTGTGCGGGGAGCTCGAAGAACGCCCCGCCGAGGCGCTTGGCGTCGGCGAAGTAGGTCGCCAGCGTCACCTCGGCCGAGTTCAGCTCGGACGTAACGGTTGCCAGAGCCCGCTTGGCGAGCTCGAGATCCTCCGGCGCGTCCAGCAATGCCGGCTCGTCGATCTGTATGTGTGTCGCTCCGGCGGCCTCGAGCTCGAAGACCTCCTGTGCGAGGACGCCGGCGATCGCCTCGACGAACGTCTCGTGAGTGCCGTAGTGCTCGTCCACCGAGAGACGAGCGAACGTGATGGGGCCGGGGACGACGGCCTTGACGGGCTTGGTCGCTACAGCCGCGGCGAACTTGTAGGAGTCCACCGACGAAGGGCCGCGCCATTCGATGGGGCCGGTGCACACCGGTCGACGGTAGTAGACGTTGTTGTCGAACCAACGCAGGAGGCCACCGATCTCGAACCCCGCGATGTTGCGCGCGAACGGCGTCAGGATGTCGTCCCACCGCGCCTGACCGTCCGTGATGATGTCGATGCCTGCCGCCTCGTGCTCGACGATGACAGCGCGTACCAGCTCGTCGCGTGCGGCAGCGACGTCAGCATCACCTGCTCCACCGGACTCCGATGCATGCAACGCCTTGCGAAGGGTGAACTTCTCGCCCTCCGCGGGAGGCTTCGGATAGGACCCAACCACCGTTGTCTGAACCGCCATGCGCTTCTCCTCCACTCTGTTTCGGCGTCCGGTCGAGCCCGTCCGTCCGCTTTCGGAATGAAAAACGCCTCTTTCTCCCGGAAAGAGGCGTCGTACAAGCCGGCTCATCCGTCCGGGGTTCGCACCTACCGACTAGCGATGGTTGCGGCGGGATCGACGGGCCGGCCCCTCCCCCGCTCTAGATGAGCTGACCTGATGATAGAGCAAGAGCGACTCTCTGGCCTCCGCCGACGCGGGCACCCCGACCCTCTGAAAAAAGAAGACCCTCCCAGTCCGGGAGGGCCTTCGAAAGAGAGGTCTCAGAGGATCAGAATTGAGCGCTATCCCCACAGGCGCAGGTGCCCTTGGCGTTCGGGTTGTTGATGGTGAAGCCGGACTGCTGGAGGCTGTCCAGGTAGTCGACCTCGGCGCCCTTCAAGTAGGGGGCGCTCATCTTGTCGATACGCATCTCGACGCCGTCCGCGAGCGCTACAACGTCGTCCTCGAGCTTGCGGTCGTCGAAGTAGAGCGAGTAACGGAGGCCGGCACAGCCACCCGGCTGGACGGCGATACGCAGGGCGTATTCCTTGCCGCCGTGCTCCTCAGGCGCAGCTGCGACCTCGCGCTCCAGAAGCTCCTTGACCTTGGCAGCGGCCATGGGGGTGATCGAGACGTCTGTGGTCGTGGTGACCATTTCCTTTTCGGTGATGGACACTTGGCGGCCCTCCTGGCTGTCGGTACTTCGGGCTTTCGGTCGCGCTCTTATCTGAGGTGGTTCCAGTATATGAGAACGTCAGTGAACGACCGTCCATTCCACTACTACGAGCGCAGCCGCCAGCGCTGCAACGGCGACTAGCCACGGCCTGTAGCGGGCGAAGCCTTGCGGCGGCTCGTCGAACGCAAGGGGCATGAAAACCAAGAGCAGAGCGGCCCCTCCTCCTAGAACAGCCGCAGCGAGGACCGTGATGTGCCATAGCTGGTGCACGTCAGTGCGAGGTCGTGGAGCCGAAGTGGAACGCGCCGATATGGAGGGCGGGCACGACCGTGGAGCCGAACGATCCGTAATCCGGGGCAAAGGAGTGCAGATCTCGTCCGATCCCCCGGACGGCCCCGAGCGCCTCGAGCACGCTCTGGGCGAAGCGGAGGTTGTGGACCGGCTCCGCCACTTCTCCGTTTCGGATCCGGAAGGTGCCATCGCGCGTCATGCCCGTGAGCAGGGTCGCCGGCCGATCGAGGATATTCACGTAATGGAACCTGGTCACGAGCAGACCGTCGGACACGGCCCCGATGAGCTCCCCGGCTGAACTCGTTCCGGCATCGAGAACGACGTTCGAGGCGAATGGGCCCACCTCGTCGGAGCCAGACGAATGACCTGTCAGATCCAGCCCCAGACGTTTCGAGGTTCGGAGGTCGGTCACCGGCCGGGTCGCCCGGCCCTCGTCGATCACCGCGACGCGGCGGCGCGGAACGCCCTCGAAATCGAAGGCGATGCCGACCGACCTGGGGTGAGCAACGTCATCGGCGATCGTGACGCCATCGACGGCGACTTGTTGATCTCCACACTCGACGAGGAAACTGTCCCCCTCGATGACTTGCTTCGCCCCGAAGCCCATGTACGACAGGTACTCGATCAGTGTTGCTGCGGCGGGCGGCTCGAGGATGACCTCGTAGTCGCCCGGTTCTGCCGACGATGGTTCTCCTTGCGGCTGCGCTTTGGTGACTGCCCGAGCGGCTACGGCCTCGACGTCGACATCATCGAGCGCGTGGGATGAGTCCTCGCCCCAGCCGGTCGAGCCCCCACCGTCTGCGAGACACGTTGCGATACAGCGCGTGTAGCCGTCGAAGCAGTCGATCCCCGACGACGTGAAGATCCCGAACGCATGGGCGCTCGTCTCGTAGACGCCCGCCGCGGAAAGGCCGTCGATAGCCGAGAAGATGCGTCCGACGGAATCGGCGCGGGCCGCGGGCGAGCAGCCGGCAGTGGTCTCGTCCCACCGCCACGTGGGTTCCGGCCGGCCGACGACGCCCGGGTCGGCCAGTCCCGGGAACGCGTCGTCTCGCATCGACGATCGTGCGGCGTCGAGTGCCCGTTGAGCGGCCCGCTTCATATGCTCCGCGTCCAGCTGGTTAGTTCCCGCCGACGCGACGCGGGACCCTACGATCACACGTACGTACGCCCGCAGCTCGTCGCGCGAAGTGTTCTGGATGATCCGTGAGCTTGCGTATCGAGTGAGGCCCGTCGTCGATCCCGCCACGACGACCTCTACACCGTCCGCGCCGGGGAACGCGAGGACGGAACGCGCGGCGTCTCGCGCCTCGTCGTGCGTAACCGGCAACCCCCTCATGCGTCGGTGCCGGTGCTGACCCCACGGAAGCGAGCGGGCGAGGTTCCATGACCCACCCGCGCGGTCTGGCCGGGTTGGCCTTTGCCGCAGTTAGGGGTGCCCCACACGCGCCACTCCTCGGGCCCTGCGATCGCGTCACACGAGCGCCAGAACTCATCGGTGATCCCTGTGTAACGCGGGTTCTTGAGCATCCGGCCAAGTTTGCCGTTCTTGATCTCCCACGCGATCTCGCATCCGAATTGGAAGTTCTTTCGTTTGTCGTCTATCGACCACGACTTGTTTGTCGCCATGTAGATGCCGTCACCGACGTCCGCCAAAAGATCTTCGAGCGATCCCGAACCGGGAAGCAGATTGATATTGGCCATCCTGATGAGAGGGAAGTTCTCCCACCCATCGGCCCTCATGGTTCCGTTCGATCGGTCGGCGCCCATCGCAGCTGCCGTCTCTCGTGACGACTGGAATCCGACCAGGACCCCATCTCGGATGAGATCGACACGCTGAGCGGCCACGCCTTCGTCGTCGAAGGCATACGTACCTAGCGCGCCCGGGGTCGTCGCGTCCGAAACGATGTTTATGTGATCGGACGCGTAACGGAAGCTGCCGAGCTCCGGGATACCCACGAACGATGTGCCGGCGAATGCAGCCTCCATCCCGAGGACGCGGTCGAGCTCGGTTGGGTGACCCACCGACTCGTGGACCTGCAGCATCATCTGGTGCCCATCGAGAACGAGGGTCGTCGTAACCGCCGGGCACTCCGGGGCAGACAGGAGAGCGACGGCGGTCTCCGCGGTTTCGAGTGCGTTGCCCGGGAGGTCCATCGCCTCGACGATCTCGAAACCCCCCGACCCGAAGTGGCCTCTGAAGGAGCCGGGGTACGAGCGCGTCTGGACCTCGCCGTCCCCCACCGCGGACGCCTCGATCCCCGCGCCGGTGTGCACAATGACCTGCTCGATGAAGCTCCCTTCACTCGAGGCGAACCACGACCGCTGCTTGAGGATGTCCATGGTGGCGCGACCGATCCGGACACCTGGGGTCCGCTCGATCTCTTCGGCCGCCTGGACGAGGATCCCGAGTTTGGTCTCGAGGGGAACGCTCATGGGGTCCACCGCGACGGGCGATTCCCACTTTGCTTGATGCGCGGGTTCGGGCACCAGCTCCGTGACTTCAGCGAGCGGGGCACTCGCGCGGGCGACCTCCACGGCGCGTTGCGCGATACGGGCTGCCTCCCCCTTCTCCATGCGTCGGGAGGCCGCGTAGCCCCATGCGCCGTCAACCAGAACCCTTATGCCGTAGCCCACCGATTCTGTGCGCTCGAGCGATTCGACCACCGCTCCGCGCACCGATATCGATTCTGATGTCAGGTCGATGGCGCGTACATCCGCGTATGTCGCGCCCGACGCGGCCGCGTGATCGAGCGCATGCCGAACGAGGTCATCCATCCCGGAACTCCCTCAAAGAAGGTTCGAGCTCCGGGGATAAGCGATGTCCGGATCGGTGACGACGTTGACGACAGCAGGCTCGCCGCTCGCAAGTGCCTCCTTCAGCGCGCCTCCGATCTCATCAGGTTCGGTCACGAAGTAGCCTCGGCCGCCGAAGGCCTCCATCACCTTGTCGTAACGGATCCCCGGCCGCAGGTCGGTCACGACGTCGTATCCGTAGAGGGCGCGCATCGGGTGCTTCTCGAGTCCCCAGATCCCGTTGTTACCGATGACGCAGACGACGGGAAGACCGAGTCTCACGAGAGTCTCGAGCTCCATGCCGGAGAACCCGATCGCGCCGTCTCCGTAAAGAACGACCACCTGGCGGTCGGGATAGAGCGTCTTAGCGGCGATCGAGTAACCCGCTCCGACTCCAAGACAACCGAAGGGTCCGGGATCCAGCCAGCACCCCGGCTCATATGACGCGATCTCGCGACCCGCGTATGACACGAAATCCCCCCCGTCGCCGATAACGATCGCGTCGCGATCCAGCAAAGGCGACAACTCACCGTAGATACGCATCGGGTGGATGGGGTTCGCATCAGAGTGGAGCTCCTCTTGAACCTTGTCGGAGCGCGCCTTCTCTTCCGCGCTCAGCACCTCGATCCACTCCGTCGTTTCGGGAGTTGCGCCGGAGTCGGCCAGCGCAGCGAGCGTGAGGTCGAGCCGTGCTCCGATCGACGCCGCAACCTCAACATGGGTCGCGATGAGGTCGGGATGTGAATCGAAGTGAACGACCTTCGCGTCGGGACCGAACTGCCCGAAGCCGAGCCGGAAGTCCATCGGAGTGCCGGCAACGATGACGAGGTCGGCGCCTTTGAACGCCGCAGAGCGAGCACGCGAGAACGACAGCCGGTGATCGGCGGGGAGGCAGCCACGCCCCTGTCCGCTCATGAAGACGGGAAGCCCCGCCGTTTCGGCGAGCCGGCGTAGGGCCCCTTCTGCTCCGTCCAGCCACACGTTCGAGCCGGCGACCAAGACGGGTTTGCGAGCATCCGAGAGGAGTCGCGCGACGACATCGACCGCATCCGGGTCAGGCGCGGCGTGGTCAGGCGTGCCGGGTGTACCGGGGTCGAGGGATGTTGGATTGAACATCACATCGACCGGGAAATCGAGGAAGCGAGGCCCCCGCGGAGGCGTCATCGCCGCAAGCGCTGCCGCGAACACCGCCGACGCGAGCTCGGACGGATCCATCACGGTGCGCGCCGGCGCGAGTGGATCGACGAACGGGCCGTGCTCTATCTCCTGGAGCGAACCTTGGCCCCATCTGAAGATCGGTGCCCTTCCGCCCAGGCACAGCAGGGGGGCGCAGTTGAACCCAGCCTGAGCCAGCGCGCTCATGGTGTTGGTGACGCCGGGGCCGGCGGTCACAGCGGCGGCGGCGACGGAGCGGGACAATCGGGCCATGGCCTCAGCGGCGAAGGCAGCGGTCTGCTCGTGTCGAACATCCACGAGAGCTATATCTTCGAGGTGACAGCCGTCGATGATCGGAAAGATGTGACCGCCCGTGAGGGTGAAGAGATGGTTGATGCCCAGCGCCTTCAGGGCGCGCGCTATGAGCTGCCCACCGTGCCCTTCGTCCGACATGCGGCGTAGCTTAAACCTGCGCGTACGACGCGCCGCGGTCGTGCTCACGCTCTGCTCCGCAACGCTGCCGGCATGGTCCCCGCCGCTACACGGGAAGCCGGTGTCTGTCGGGGACCGGCCCCACTACCTTCCGGGCCCGGCGACCCTGGGGCGGGTCAATGTCATCACTGGGAAACACCCGTCGGTGATGCTGGTCCGCATCCCACGTCGCACGAGCATCGACATGCACCTGATGCCGGGTCGCAGGTCGGGCCCGAACGCTTCGATCGAGATCCAGGGCGCCGGCCGAGCGGTCGGCTTCGCACTGACGCGCGACGCTCCCTCGGACTCATTGCCAAAGGGCTTCCAGCTGGCGGTCCGTCTCGGGGACTGCACGACCCCTGGTTGCGACCCGGGACGGAAGCTCAACAACTTCATGTACCCCTTCGAATTCGGGGAAGGTGTTCATCCGCGGACGTTGCGCCCGGGCGTCTACAGGCTCTACCTGATCGCCGACGGGTCACGAGTAAGGGTCCGCTTCACGCTCGAGGGTCTCCGCGGGCGGACGAAGCTGCACAGCGCGAGGCGCGCCCCGGTCGATGTGCGGAGTCCGAAGATCCACACCAACCAGCATGACGGCCGCGTCGTGTACTCCGCGGGCAGCACGTACCGCGGTGGCTACCGGGGCTTCTATGTATCGACGATCCACGCCCTGGGCCGTCGCTTCGATGGGGCGCTGTGGGGCCTATGCAGCTACCGAGATCTGGCGCCGCCCGAGGACGTCGGGTATGGGCCGCACTGCAGTGGTGCTCAGGCGGATGGAGGGGATGCGTTCGGTTACTTCACCGGCGGCCCATTACATCGCGGCTTCCGCGTCACGATCATCGGGACCTACTCGAAGAACGATCCGCTGCGAACTCTCGACGGGCGCAGGGGTGTCGGCGCGTGGCTCATCTCGCCGGGACCCATCGACCGCGTGGGGTCGCAGGCGTTCTTCCTGAGTTACGACCTCTAGGTCGGCCCGGCGTCCTATTCGCCGTCCGAAACCCAGCGCGTCCCACCGGTTTCCCCGGTCGCCGCGGTCTCACCTGAGCTGCGCCTGATGACGTCGTCGGATTCGTGATCGGTGACGGCGGGATCGAACGTCCTCGCCTCGGACTCCTCGAGCATCCTGCGCGCGGCTCGGCGCGCGGCGTCCATGTCGGGAAGCTCGTGCTCCCCGCTCCTCAGCATCTTGGCCGCGAGGCTCTCTATCTTGGCCTCGAGATCCTGGTTCTCGGCCATCAGTGCTCCGTCCCGTAAGTAGCGTCTTTGTCCAGAGCGGCCCTGCGCATCAGTCGACCGTCCACGTGTCGCCGGATGACAGCAAGCGAGAGAGGTCTCCAGGTCCCTGCTGCTCGGACGCGGTTCGCAACTGGTGCTCCATGCCTTCGCCGTAAACCGGGCGGCGGACATCCCTGAACACTCCGAGAGGTGTCGGTCCCGTCGGTCGTTCCGCGATCCGTGAAAGCGCGAACGCGAGGGTGGGGTCATCGCGATGCTCATCGTGAACGAGCAGGGCCCCCTCACCGACCGACGCAACATCCACGATCTCGAGGTTGCCTGCGCTCGTCATCCGGACACCCTTCTCCCCGTTCGTGCCAAATCGGATCGGCTTGTCGTGCTCGAGGTAGATCCGGTTCTGCGAACGTCCTTCCTTGGAGGTCAATGCGAGGAACGCGCCGTCGTTGAAGATGTTGCAGTTTTGGTAGATCTCGACGAACGCCGATCCCTTATGCGCTGCCACTCGCCGCAGTATCTGAGGGAGGTGCTTACGTTCGACATCGATGGTGCGCGCGACAAAGGTCGCTTCAGAGCCGAGCGCGAGTGAGATTGGGTTGAACGGGTGTTCGAGTGATCCGAACGGCGTCGACTTCGTGACTTTTCCTTGCTCCGATGTCGGCGAGTACTGGCCTTTGGTGAGGCCGTAGATCTGGTTGTTGAACAGCAGGATCTTCAGGTTGACGTTGCGACGCAGCGCGTGGATCAGATGGTTCCCACCGATAGAGAGGCCGTCGCCGTCGCCGGTGACCACCCAGACCTGAAGATCCGGACGCGCCGTGGCAACCCCCGTCGCGAGCGCCGGGGCGCGCCCGTGGATCCCATGCAGGCCGTAGGTGTTCATGTAGTACGGGAATCGGCTGGAACAGCCGATGCCCGAGACGAACACGATCTTCTCGCGTGGGATGCCGAGCTCCGGCATGACGCTCTGCACCGCGGCGAGGATCGCGTAGTCCCCACAGCCGGGACACCATCTGACCTCTTGGTCCGAGACGAAGTCTTCACGCGCGAGCGTGCCGACTCCCCCGGATGCCTCGGTGATCCCGCGCTCCAGCGAGGTGTCAACGCCTCTGTCGTCGCCGTGATCCGCCATCGTCTCTCCTACCTCTATCTAGATGTATTTCAGCAGCTCATCTTCGAGCTCTTGCGCTCGGAAGGGCAATCCCTTCATCTTGTTCACCGGGATGACGTCGATGAGGTACTCGCCGCGGATGATCCGCGACAGCTGCCCCATGTTCATCTCCGGGACGACGATCTTGTCGAAGCGTTCGAGGACCTCTCGGAGGTTCTTCGGGAACGGGTTGAGATGTTTCAGGTGGGCGCGTGCGACCTTTTTGCCGCGCGCCCGGACGCGCCGGCACGCGGCGCCGATCGCCCCGTAGGTCGAACCCCATCCAAGAACGAGGACCGTCGCGCCTTCATCCTCGTCCCACTCGAGCGGCTCGATGTCCTCCTCGATCGCTTTGATCTTTGCCGCGCGCAGGAACGTCATGAGCTGATGATTCTCAGGGTCGTAAGAGATGTTGCCGGTTCCGTCGGCCTTCTCGAGGCCTCCGATTCGGTGCTCGAGGCCCGGCGTTCCCGGGATGGCCCACGGTCGGGCGAGCGTCGTGTCATCGCGCAGGAACGGCCAGAAATCCTCGCCCGCGTTCGGTTGCGAGGCGAACCGTGTCGAGATGTCCGGCAGCTTCTCGACACTCGGGAGACGCCACGGTTCGGCACCGTTCGCGAGATAACCGTCGGACAGGATGATGACAGGGGTCATGTACTTGACTGCGATCCTGGTCGCCTCGATCGCGGCCCAGAAGCACGATGCGGGCGAGTACGACGCGACTATCGGGAGCGGAGCCTCGCCGTGCCGTCCGTACATCGCATGGAGCAGGTCCGACTGTTCCGTCTTGGTCGGCAGCCCCGTCGAGGGACCACCGCGCTGGATGTCGATGATGATCATCGGCAGCTCGAGCGAGATCGCGAGCCCGATCGTCTCGGACTTCAGGTCGAGCCCAGGACCCGACGTTGTCGTGACGCCGATGTGCCCTGCGAACGCAGCGCCCAACGCCATCCCGGCTGCCGCGATCTCGTCTTCCGCCTGAACGGTACGCACACCGAAGTTCTTGTGCCGGGACAGCTCGTGCAGGATGTCGGACGCCGGGGTAATCGGATAGGAGCCAAGGAACAGCGGGAGCTTCGCCTGCACGCTCGCCGCGATCAGCCCGAACGCGATCGCCTGGTTGCCCGTGATGCGACGGTAGCGGCCGGGCGCCAGTGTCGCCGGCTTTACCTCGAACGCCATGAGCTCTGCGGTCTCGCCGAAAGCGTGTCCCGCCTTCAGGGCAGAGATGTTCGCCTGGGCGATCGCCGGCTTCTTCGCGAACTTCTTCTCGAGCCAGGCGATCGTGGGCTCGAGAGGCCGGGAGTACATCCACGACAACACACCCAGCGCGAACATGTTCTTGGCGCGTTCGGCCTCTTTCTTGTTGACGCCGGTGTCCTTGACCGCGTCCACGGTCATCGAGGTCATCGGGATCTTGTACATCTGGTAGCCCTCGAGCGATCCGTCGGTCAGCGGATCGTTGGAATAGCCCACCTTCTCGAGGTTGCGGTCGTCGAAGGAGTCGATGTTCACGATCAACAAGCCGCCAGGCATGAGGTCTTTGATGTTTGCCTTAAGCGCGGCCGGGTTCATCGCGACGAGCACCCCAGGCTGGTCACCGGGCGTCAAGATGTCGTGGTCAGAGAAGTGGATCTGGAACGCAGAGACACCTGCGATCGTGCCGGCCGGGGCTCTGATCTCGGCTGGGTAGTCCGGCATCGTCGCGAGGTCGTTGCCGAAGAATGCACTGACGCTGGTGAAACGCTCCCCCGTCAGCTGCATCCCGTCGCCGGAATCACCCGCGAATCGGATGACGACCCGGTCGAGCTCCCTGCGATCCCCACCGGCCTCCGGCGGGGCGACCTGGGCCATCGGATCTCCCCTTCTAACTTCTAGACGTGATGTATGAGCGCGCCGCCACTATAAGACTTCAACGCTCGGCCCCCGGGAAAAGTTTGGCACCGACGACGTCGTCAACCTTGACCTGGTGCGAGCGTCCATTGCGGTCGATGATCGTCACGCGTCCGTCATCCTCGTGGCCTACTGATTGCACGACGCCGACGAGCTCGGTGAACGGGTATTTGGGGTCGTCCCTCAGCTTGTACCTGAGCGAGACCTTGCGGCCGAGGTGACCTCGCCATTCCTCGAGGGAAAACTTGGCGCTACTCGCTTCGTTCCTCCGAGGGGGCATAAGGACTCTCCATCGCGCCACCCGACGCCTCTGGGTTCTCCTGGAACCATTGGGCATTTATTGCCGTGAAATTCGCCCATTCGCCCGGGACGTTGTCACCGGGGAAGATCGCATCGACGGGACACGCCGGCAGACAAGCATCGCAGTCGACGCACTCCTCAGGGTGGATGTAGAGCTGGTCCTCGCCCTCGTAGATGCAATCGACCGGGCATTCGTCAACGCAGGCCCGGTCTTTGACGCCGATGCACGGCTCAGCGATGACGTAGGTCATGACGCTTTCTCCTTTAACCGGTAGGTCGTAGGGGCGTAGGGCGCCATGATACCTACGGCGCGCCCGTTTCAAGCTGGATTGCGAGCTTGAGAATCAGCGGCGCGAGCGTCCCTTTTTCGTCTTGGTGGGCACGGGCACGGGGGACGGCGCGCCGAGCGCTTCCTTGGAGACGATATTGAGGAAGACGATGCTGGCGGTCTCGCAGATCGATCGCCGGACCTGCACCGATGCAAGCTCGTCTTTGCTGCGGAGATAGAGCTCGGCCTCGAAGCCCTCGTTGTCCTCCCCGGCGATCGTGAAGCCGGCCTCCTCCGAGGCTTCCTTGTAGAGAGCGAAACCCTCCGCCACGGAATAGGGGATGTTGATGGCCGCGACGATCCCGCCGTTGCGCTTCTGGACCCTTACGACCTCGGCCTCTCCCTCGAGGAGGAAGGGCGCCGGGAACGCATCACCGTCGACGCCGGGACGTGGCGTCGGAAGGCCGCACGTCGCGG
>DATLNM010000049.1:0-52570 GCA_035536775.1 Actinomycetota bacterium
TCCCTCATCCTTCATCCCTCATCCCTATTTCTTCTTAGATGTCGTAGTACATCGCGAACTCCAGCGGGTGCGGGCGCATCCGCAGCGGCTGAATCTCCTTCTCGCGCTTGTAGGTGATCCAGCGCTCGATGAGTGTCGGCGTGAAGACGTCGCCCTTGAGCAGGAAGTCGTGGTCGGCTTCGAGCGCCGAGAGCGAGGCGTCGAGCGAGCCCGGAAGGCTGGGCACGTCCTTCAGCTCCTCGGGCGAGAGGTCGTAGATGTCTTTGTCGAGCGGCTCGCCCGGATCAATCCGGTTCTGGACGCCGTCGAGTCCGGCCAGAAGCATCGCGGAGAAGGCGAGGTAGGGGTTGCACGACGCGTCGGGACAGCGGAACTCCAGACGCTTAGCTTTTGGTGACTTCGAATAGACGGGGATGCGCACGGCCGCCGATCGGTTTCTTTGTGAATAGACGAGGTTGACGGGCGCCTCGTAACCCGGGACCAGCCGTTTGTAGGAGTTTGTCGTGGGTGCGCATATGGCCAACAGCGCCGGTGCATGGGCCAACAGGCCCCCGATGTAATAGCGAGCAACATCCGCGAGGCCGGCATAACCGAGCTCATCGAAGAACAGTGGTTCGTCGTCCTTCCACAACGACTGATGCACATGCATCCCGGAGCCGTTGTCCTGAAAGATCGGCTTGGGCATAAAGGTCACGGTCTTGCCGTGCTG
The DNA here is from genome assembly GCA_035536775.1 of Actinomycetota bacterium. GTDB lineage: Bacteria > Actinomycetota > CADDZG01 > CADDZG01 > WHSQ01 > DATLNM01. The sequence continues at coordinate 710 of DATLNM010000049.1, forward strand.
CAGGGCGACGTTCTTCACCACGTATTTGTAGAGCAGCAAGCGGTCGGCAACCGAGAGCAGGGGGGCGAAGCCCATGTCGATCTCCGCCTGTCCGGCGGTCCCAACCTCGTGGTGGTGGACCTCGACCGGGATGCCGAGTTCGCGAAGGCGAAGTGTCATCTCCGAGCGCATGTCTTGGTAATGGTCCATCGGGGGGACCGGGAAATAGCCTTCTTTGTACCTGGGTTTGTATCCGAGGTTGTGCCCGCCCTCTTTCGCCCCCGAGTTCCATACTCCCTCGACCGCATCGACGTGGTAGTAGCCGGAATGCTGGTTCTGATCGAAACGAATCGAGTCGAAGATGTAGAACTCGGCCTCGGGTCCGAAGTACGCGGTGTCGGCGATGCCGGTTCCCACGAGGTAGTCCTGCGCTTTACGCGCGATGTAGCGGGGGTCGCGTGTGTAGAACTCACCGGTTACGGGGTCCTTGACGAACGCGTTGATGATCAGCGTGGGGTGCTGGCGGAACGGGTCCATCACCGCGGTGTCCGGATCCGGCATCAGGATCATGTCGGATTCCTGGATCTCCTGGAACCCTCGGATCGAAGAACCGTCGAAGCCGAAGCCCTCTTCGAAGCCTTCCTCGGTGACCTCCTCGAACGGCATCGAGAAGTGCTGCATCAGACCCGGAAGGTCCGAGAACCTGATGTCGACGAACTGTGCGTTGTTCTGCTGTCCGAGCTTTAGAACGTCGGACGCGCTAACTGCCATTCGATCCCCTCCTCGAGTGCTGAACTTAGGGCGCACGCGCCCGGTGCTCTTGCACGATAGTTGCTTGCGGTTTCTCTTCTATTTCCTCAGTGTTACGAGCGGGTTACGCCCGGGCTCCGAGCCATGAATCGAGGCGTTCCGCTTCTTCGTCGTAGGCCTTCCTGAGCCCATCGACGATGACGCGTTCTACCTTGCCGCCATAAAGCGGAACCTTCACCTTGACCACGCCCGACGTCGACCGCTTCGTCCCGCCACCGTCGGGCGATAGTTCAATGGTGCCGTGTGCTTCGAGCAGCTCGCGCACGACCTCGGGATGGATAACCCAACCCCACGCGGAGACCTCCGGATCCCAAGTTGCCTCTTCGACCCACGCGGGTGGGCCGTCGCCGATGAACTTCCGGGCTGCGCCGAGATCGATCCCGAGCACGCATCGCACGCGCCGAACGGTTACGCCGCTCGGAGCTTCCTCTTGAGACAAGACCTCGCGACCTGCAAGTGCATCGAGGTCACTGAGCGTGCCTTGATACTCCAGATCGAGCATCCCTTTCGCGACCTCCTCTAGCGGGCGGTCGAAGTGATGCTCGAAGCTGAAATCCATCAGGCGTCGCCTTCAGGCTCCTTGCTCTGAGGCGGCGACGGCGGCGCCTTCCACATGCCGGAACCGCCGCCCGCGCGCCTTGGTCGGCGCGGTTCCGGGCGGGGCGCTCCCTCTGCATCGGACGCGCCGCCAGCTGGGTTGCTGGGTTCCGCGGCCTTCGGCGCCGGTGTTGACGGCGTGGTTGTGGAGGGCGTCTTCGCCCCGGTGGTCTTGGCGGGCGAGGTGGCACCGGTCGCAGCTCCCTTGCGACCCGAAGTCGGCGCTTGTGTCTTCGCACCCGTTGCTGCTGTGTCCGTCTTCGAGGTGTCCGTCTTGGAAGTTTCGGACGCGGTTCCGGTGGCCGGCTTCGCGGTCGAGGACGACCGCGTGGTCGTTTTCTTCGCTCGACTGGTCGGGCTCTTGCGCGTCGATTTCTTCGCGGTTCCTTTCGTTGCAGACGTCGACGGCTTGGCTGCCGAACCGCTCGCCGGCTTGGTCTCGGGTTCGGGCTTGGCGCCGGCGGCCGCAGCGGCAACGGGCGTTTCGGCCTTGGGCGCCGCCGTGGGCTTTGGAGCGCGCGGGGCGGCCGGCTTTGACGGGCCGAGGATCTCGCTCGGACGCGGCCCGGTGCGGGCCGGCTTCGCGGCTGCACCGGCGGGGCGTGTCGCCCCAGGGGCCACACGGCCGCGCGCGGGTGACGGTACGGGAGCGGTTGCGCGCGACCCGGTCTTGGCTGCCGCGGCTGCTCCACCCACTGCGGGCGGCTGCGGTCGTTCCGGCGCGTCGGGCGCCTTGGCAGGCGCGTCCGGCGCCTTGGCGGGCGCGTCCGGCGCCTTGGCAGGCGCGCCCTTCGCCTGATCCTTCAGATAGTCCACGCCCTTGTCCCGCGCTGAATGTGACGGCGTCGGTGCAGGACGACGGGCGGTGTCTCGTCCAGGAGCGGTTTCGCGCCCTGCGTTACGGGCCGCGAGCTCCTTGTCTCTTCCTCCCCGCTCGCGGCCAGGACGCTCCGGGCGCGCGCCCTTGTCTCCTCGGCCGCCGCCGCCCTTGCCTGGCGGTGTCGTCCCGGCGGGCGCGGGTGTCGACCCCGAGCGCCGCAAGAGCATGAACACGATGATGCCGAGGAGCGCGAGGCCGACGATGATCACTCCGAGCGAGGCGTCAGTCTCGTCCTCCTCGTCTCCGGTCGCGACGGTGTCCTCATCAGGTGCCTCCGTCGTTTCTACTGGTTCGGGTGTGGGGGTGGGGGTCGGTTCGATCGTCGGCGTCGGATCGGGTTCGACCACCTCCACCGGCAGCGGAGCAGGGCGCTCTAACGTAAAGACCGCGTCCCACTCGTGCACACAACCCGTTTCAGGGGTGACGTAGTCGTAATCGGCGGTAAGTGTCTCGCCGGAGAACGTCCCGTCGTAACTCTCCTTCTTGCTATCGAGGTCGATCGTCCCGTCGGGGAAGATCGGACCGCTTACGACGTCGCCCGTCGACGGCTGATCGATGGTCAACGTTCCTTCACCCGCGTTGATGTCGAACGTGAAGATGTAGTCATCGGTAAAGAAGGGGCCGTAGCCACAAGCCCCCCGTCCGTTCGTGAATTTCCCCTTGGCCTTGATGACCGTTTGCTGGGCGTTCGCCGGCGCCGCCAGGAAGCCGACCGCCAGGCACGCCGTAAGGACGGCGATCGATGAACCGCGGAACGTCTTGATCACAGCTTCTCCTGTCATCGCTGTCGCTTGGTTTCCCGACTCTCTATAGCATCGCTGAACGTGGAACAGGTGCTCTTGATTGTCAATGCTCGAGCCGGATCGGTATCCAACCGTACGCGAGAGGTCATCGCAAAGGCTCTCGCGGCCGATTTCAAGCTCGAGGTGGCAGACACAACCCACCGTAACCATGCGATCGAGCTCGGTCGAGACGCCGTGGATCGAGGCTTCGACGCGGTCCTTGCGTTCGGGGGGGATGGGACGGTCAACGAAGCCGCGCAGGCGTTGGTGGGGTCGGATGTCGCGCTCGGGGTCCTGCCCGGAGGCTCGACCAACGTGCTTGCCCGATCGACCGGTGTCCCGAGGGACCCCGTTGAGGCAACTGCGTTCGTCGCCGCCCACCTCCGGAGCGGAGCCCGGCGTCGCATCAACGTCGGACGGCTGAACGACCGCTACTTCCTCTTCTCGGCGGGGATGGGCCTGGACGCCGAGGTCGTGAAGCGGGTCGAGGCCGACCCCGAGGGCAAGCGCCGGTCCGCCGAATGGACGTTTATGAGGAACGCAGTCGGCGCAGGCTTCTCGAAGTTCCGCGGAGCCGCTCCGGGGATCACCGTCGAGGTCCCCGGGGAGCCGTCGACCCGCGCGCTGTTCGCCATCTGCTGCAATGCGCGGCCGTTCACCTATTTCAAGCGGTGGCCGGTCGACGCTTGTCCGGGCGCGGCACTCGACAAGGGTCTCGACCTACTCACGCTCGATCGGGTCAGGACCTCGACGATCCCCCGCATCGCGTGGTCGGTGTTCGTCACGCGCTCACACCCGCGGTGGAAGAAGAGCCGGTACTGGCACGACATCGACGGGGCATCCCTGACGCCTGACGCCCCGACCCCAGTGCAGGTCGACGGCGATTACATCGGTGACTTGGCCGGCGCGGCGATCGCGCTCGTGCCCGCAGCCCTCGACCTCCTCGTCTGAACCGAGAACGCGACGGGGGCGGACCCTCCTATCGCTTAACCTAGGTGCGCAGCTCGGCTCCGGGCTGCGTGGCGACCTAGGAGACCTCATGACTGTTCCTTCGAGAGAAGAGATCTCGGCCGTCCTCGGCGAGATCCAAGACCCCGAGCTGCACCGGGGACTGAATGAGCTGAACATGGTGCGCGATATCCGGATCGATGGTCCCGACGTCGCCGTGCTCATCGCGCTGACGATCCCAGGGTGCCCTCTCAAGTCGTTCTTCCTCGAGGTCATCCCCGCCAAGCTCAAAGAGAAGTACCCGTCGATCCGCGATGTGGACGTTCAGCTCACATCGATGACCGACGAAGAGCGCCAAGCGCTGATCGGTGGGCTGCGCGGCGTCACGCCGGCGCCGTTCGCCCGCAGCGACTCCCCGACGCAGGTCATCGCGGTCGGATCGGGCAAGGGCGGCGTAGGGAAGTCGACGACGACCGTCAACGTCGCCGTGGCGCTGGCGAAGCTGGGCCACAAGGTCGGGTTGCTCGACGCCGACGTGTGGGGTTTCTCGATCCCGAGGATGCTCGGCATCACCGAGCGCCCAACGATCGTAGAAGACATGATCATGCCGCCCGAGGTCTTCGGCGTGAAGGTCGTATCGATCGGCCTCTTCACGACCGAGGACAACCCCGTGGTTTGGAGGGGCCCGATGCTGCACAAGGCGCTGCAGCAGTTCCTCTCCGACGTCCACTGGGACGAGCCCGACTACCTCCTGGTCGACCTTCCACCGGGCACCGGGGATGTCTCGATCTCGATCGCCCAATTCCTTCCCGGAGCCGGGATGGTCATCGTCACCACCCCTCAAGCGGTTGCCGAGAAGGTCGCGCAGCGCGCCGGTTTCATGGCCGAGAAGACCGGCCTCGAGGTCACCGGTGTCATCGAGAACATGTCCTACTTCCGGGGCAATGACGGCGTCGACTACCGGATCTTCGGAGAGGGGGGCGGCAGCACACTCGCTGAAAAGCTTGGAGTGCCGCTGCTCGGTGAGATCCCGATCGACCCGCAGCTTCGCGAGCTCGCCGATCGAGGCATCCCGATCGTCCTCGAGAACCCCGACAGCGAGGTCGCGCAGGCGCTCGAGGCAAGTGCCAAGGAGCTCGTCAACCTGCTCCCCCCGAAGGAGCGTTCGGCGCGCCGGATCTCCTTGCCCCTCGCGATGGTGGGGGGCTCGGGGCATGGTCACGAGGGCCATGCCCACGGACATCACGGACACCAGCACTAGCCGCTTCCGCGTGAAGATCTATACCAAGCGTGGGGACGACGGCACCACAGGACTTCTCTACGGAGGTCGCGTCCGAAAGGACGACCACAGGACCGACGTCTACGGGACGCTCGACGAGGCCGTCTCGGCTCTAGGTATCGCACGCGCCGGTGGCTTGACCCCCAGGGTCGAGGACATCGTCATCCGCATCCAACGCGAGATGTTCATCGCCGGCGCCGAGCTGGCCACGGCCGCGGAGAACCGCGATCGCCTTGAACCGGGGGTGTCACGGGTGACACCGGAGATGGCCCTGCAGGCCGAAGCCGACATCGACGCGTTGCTCGAGGAGCATCCTCTTCCTCAGGAGTTCGTCCTGCCCGGCGAGACGATGGGCTCAGCGGGCCTCGATCTCGCCCGCAGCACGGTCCGCCGAGCCGAGCGTCTCGCCGTAACGATGGATGCCGCGGGAGCGGTCGCCGACCCTGAAGTCCTCCGCTACCTGAACCGGGTGTCGGACCTTCTGTTCGCTCTCGCTCGTTACCAGGAGGCCGAGCAAGGCCGGCGGGCGATGCCGTCGCGGGATCGTTGAGAGCTTTCAAGCACTGCCCCACGTGTGGCTCGAAGCTGGGGGAGCCGACGGGAGAGGGCGGCGCCCGGTGCGATGAGTGCGACCGGTTGTGGCATTGGAATCCGGCCCCCACGGTCGGGTGCGTGATCGTCCAGGACGATCGGGCCCTCCTTACTGTCAGAGCCAGGGAGCCCGAGAAGGGCAAGGTCGACATCCCGGGGGGATTCCTCGAGCCTGGGGAGGATCCGATCGCCGGCCTCAAGCGCGAGCTCCGCGAGGAGCTCGGTGTGGACGTGGAGGCGACCGTGTCGGATTGCCTCACGATGACACCTCACGAATATGGCGAGCGCGGGGACTTCGTCCTGGCGCTCGGTTTCCGCGCGCGGCTCGTGGCGGGAGACCCTCAGCCGTCCGACGACGTCGAGGCGATCCGGTGGATCGGCCGGGGCGAGCTCGAGGATGTCGATTTCGCGTGGGAGCACGACCGCGAGCTGGTACGTATGGTGCTGACCGGCGGATAGGGAGGAGAGCGGTATGGACGATCGCGAGCAGGCACAGATCCTCGGCCTTGTCCGACTGGTCGCGGGGCTTGCAACTTTCCTCATGCCTCGCACGGTCGCGAAGCTGTGGCTGGGAGATCGTGCCGACTCGTCGGTCGCGCGGGTTGCGCTGCGGGGAGTGGGCGTAAGGGACGCAGCCATCGGAACGGGGCTGTTGCTGGCGCTCGAAGACGGCGGGAAGCAGGCGCGCCCTTGGCTCCAAGCCGGAGCGTTAGTTGACGCGGCCGACAGCTGGAACGTCCTCGTCGATGGTGAGATGCCGCTCCTACGCCGGCTTATCTCGGCGGGGGCAACGGGCGCGTTCGCGTGGTGGGGGCTGATGGTCTCCGAACGGGTCGACTGAGGTCTGTACATGAGCCTTCCCGGGGTGATGGTCTAGATGGACTTCCTGCACTCCGATGAGCAGATCGAGTTCTACGAGTCGGTCAAGGCCTTCGCCGCCGACGTGGTTGAGCCGGGGGCGCACGACCGGGACGTCGAGGGTCGGTTCGATCGCGACATCTGGGCGAAGTTGGGCGAGTTCGGCTTGCTCGGCCTTCCGATCCCTGAGGAGTACGGGGGGTCAGGCGCCGATATCGTCACGACTTGCCTGGCACTCGAGGCTCTTGCCGAGGGTGGTCACGACGCCGGCCTTGGGCTCTCCCTCGGAGCGCACATCACGATCGGCACCGTGCCCATCTGGCTCCGTGGGACCGAGGAGCAGAAGCGCAGATACCTGCCCAAGCTGTGCTCCGGGGAGGCGATCGGGGCGATGGCGATCACCGAACCGGAGGCTGGATCCGACGCTGCAGCCATCAAGTGCAGGGCGGTGCGCGACGGCGACTCGTGGGTCCTGAACGGGCAGAAGATCTTCATCACCAATGGGTCCATCGCCGATTCGGTCATAGTCATCGCCGTGTCGGACCCCGACGCGGGGGCCGGAGCCGGCGTCACGGCGTTCATCGTCGACACCGACAATCCAGGGTTTTCGGTGGGGCGAGACCTCGACAAGATGGGGACCCGCTCCTCACCTCTCTCGCTGCTCCACTTCGACGATTGCCGGGTCCCCGGGGATGCGGTGCTCGGGGCCGAAGGCGCGGCGCTCTGGCAGATCGCGTTCGAGTGCTTCGACTGGGAGCGCACCGTCATGATCGCCTCGTCCATCGGCGGCATGAAGGCGTCGCTTACGGATTCGATCGCCTACGCCAAGGAGCGCGTCGCGTTCGGGCGGCCGATCGCCCGTCACCAGGCGATCCAGCACAAGATTGCCGAGATGAAGGCCTACCTCGATGCGGCGCGCCTCGTCCTCTACAAAGCTGCGTGGCTCAAGCAGGAGGGCCATCCCCACCAGCTCGAGGCGAGCGTCGCCAAGCTCTTCGTCGCCGAGGCCGCCATGCGCAACGCCATCGAGGCGACTCAGATCTTCGGCGGCTACGGCTACATCAAGGAGTACCCGGTGGAGCGCGCAATGCGCGACGCAAAGCTCATCTCGATCGGCGGCGGGACCTCCGAGATCCAGAAGATGATCATCGCCCGGGAGCTCCTGGACGGCTGAGCCCTAGTCGGGGGAGTTCACTCCCCGAACCCTCGACTTGCAGACGATGATCAACTTTGAGGTCTTGATGGTCTTCTCGTCGACAGCCACGAGGTAGGTCCACGAGGGGTCGGTCCGGGTGTGAGGGATCGACCAGCGCCCTCGCCGGTCCGTGCGGTCGGCCCCACCGAAGCCGAAGCCGTTGAACTCCTCGACCCGCACCTTCCGGCCCTTGATGCACACCTTGCGGGCAGCCTTGACGACTCCCCGGAAGCGATGGGGCGACGCCTGGTGGCTCGCGCTCGTCCGGGTTCCGACCCTGATGACGTTGCGCTCGTCGTTGTCCGATGGCGACTTGCAGCCACCGTCGGCTCCATCGACCGCACCATCTCCGTCGTTGTCGAGTCCATCACTGCACTTCCCCTCGACTGACGGTGCGGGCGTCGGTGTGGGCGTGGGCGACTGATGGCTCGAGATCGGAGTGGGCGCGACGGTTGCCGTCGGGGAAGTCGTCCTCGACGGGCTAGGGGTCACGGTCGTCGTTTGTGTCGGGCAAGCAGTGAATTGCGGTGGGGTGCCGGTGACGCAGTCTGGATGACTCGTCGGGGTCCGAGAGGGCGACGCGCTGGGCGTGGGTGGGAGGGGGCATGCCCCCGGGGTCGGTGCCGCGGATGGTGTCGGAGATGGCGCTGGCGTCGCGGACGCGCTCGGCGACGGTGGGACCGCGCACCCCTGGCGACTTGCTACTGCCTGAGCTGCGCCGACAAGCGCGATACCCGAGAACGCCACTGCCAACGAGAGACTCGCTCCCCCGAACCTTCTTCCGCCCAGCTTCATCAGCTCGCCTCCCTTGCTGAAAATGATGCGGGACTATACCGCCCGGTACGCTTCGCCCGATGGCTGACTGGCCGTTCTCTCCAGAACACGATGAGCTCCGACGATCGATCCGTTCATTCGTCGAGTCGGAACTCGCGCCCCAAGCAGACGAATGGGAGGAAGCCGGCTACTTCTCCGATTCCGTGTTCACTCGGATGGGCGAGCTCGGCTTGCTCGGCTTGGCCTACCCGGAGGTCTACGGGGGCGGCGGCGGCGATTACCTCTGCAATATCGTCCTTGCGGAGGAGATGACGCGGTGTCGCTCGGGCGGGCTCGCGATGGGCGTCGCCGTGCAGACCGACATGGCGGTCCCGCCCGTGTTCAAGTTCGGGACCGAGGACCAGAAGCAGAGGTACCTGGTCCCCGCCATCAGCGGGGAGAAGATCTTCTGCCTCGGCATCACCGAGCCGGACGCGGGCTCAGACGTCGCCTCGATCGCCACCACGGCGATCAAGAACGAGGACGGCTGGCTCGTCAACGGCCGCAAGATCTTCATCACCAACGGGGCCCGCGCCGACGTCATGGTGCTTGTTGCGAAGACGTCATCTGATGGTGGGCATCAGGGCCTGTCGCTGTTCCTTGTCGATACGGACCTCCCCGGATTCGAGGTTTCGCGGGTGCTCGACAAGGTAGGGATGCGCTCCTCGGACACCGCCGAGATCACCTTCACCGACATGCTCCTGCCCCACGACGCCCTGCTGGGCGATGAGGGCGCGGGTTTCTACAACATCTCGTGGGAGCTTCAGGGCGAGCGCTTGATCGGCGCGGCCGGGGCCATCGAGGGCGCCCGGCGGACCCTCGAGGCCGCGCTTGCTTACGCCGCCCAGCGGCACACATTCGGCCGTCCACTCTCCAAGCACCAGGTCATCCGCCACTACCTGGCGGACATGGCGACCGAGGTCGAGGCCGCCCAGCGCTTGGTCTACGAAGCGGCCTGGCTCCTCAGTATCGGGGAGTACCCCGTCAAGGAGATCTCGATGGCGAAGCTCATCACCGGCGAGGTTGCGTGCCGCGTCGCGGACAAGGCCGTGCAGATCTTCGGTGGCTATGGCTACTCGATGGAGATTCCGATCCAGCGGGCGTGGCGCGACACGAGGCTCATCCGCATCGGTGGAGGCACCGACGAGATCATGCGCGAGGTCATCGGCAAGATGGAGGGCCTATGAGGCTCTCCACGAGCGGCTCGGAGGGGCCGTGAAGGGCGCCTCGCTGTTCACGCCCGAGCACGACGAGCTTCGGGCCACCGTCCGCTCGTTCGTGGCCAAGGAGATCCTCACCAACGCTGCCGAGTGGGAGGCCGCGGAGTCGTTCCCCAAGGATCTTTTCCGACGGGTGGGCGAGCTCGGGCTGTTCGGCATGAAACTCCCGCCAGACATCGGTGGGTCCGGGCCCGACCTCTTGGCGGATGCCGTGGTCACCGAGGAGTTCGCCCGGTGCGGGTCGGCAGGAGTTTCGGCCTGCCTCGGAGCCCACAAGGACCTCGCCATGCTGTACCTCTACAACTTTGGAACCCACGAGCAGCACGAGCGCTGGCTACGGCCGGCCGTCGAGGGCGCGGCTGTCGGGGCGTTCGCGGTCACCGAACCCGATGCGGGCTCTGACGTCGCCGGCATCCGGACGGCCGCCCGGCGCGACGGTGCGGATTGGGTCATCGACGGGTCCAAGACATTCATCACCAACGGGGCGTGGGCGGACTTCGTCGTCGTTGCGGCCAAGACTGACCCCGACGCGGGGCACTCCGGGATCACCTTGTTCGTCGTTGACACCAAGACGCCGGGTTTCAGTGCCCGCCGCCTCCGCATGCTCGGTTGGCGGACGGGCCAGACCGGAGAGCTCGCTTTCGAGGGCGTCCGCGTTCCCGACGAGCAACGCCTCGGGGCGGAGGGGACCGGGTTCTACGCGATCATGCAGAACTTCGCGTGGGAGCGCCTCATCATGGCCCTCGGGCAAGTTGTGGGCGCTGAGATGACCTACTCGGTAGCTAAGGCCTACGCCCTAGAGCGCTCGGCGTTCGGGCGGCCCGTGGGGTCCTTCCAGGTATGGCGCCATCGCTTCGCGGACATGGCCACGAAGATCGCGGCCGGACGCGCCCTGACCTATCACGCCCTCCGGCGTTACGTCGCGGGCGAGGATGCGATCAAGGAGGTTGCGATGGCCAAGCTCTACACGAGTGAGGTCGCGTGCAAGGTCGCGGACGAGTGCGTCCAGATCCACGGCGGCTACGGCTACATGATGGAGTTCCCCGCCCAGCGGGCGTGGCGGGACTCCCGCCTCGGGCCGATCGGGGGCGGCACGTCCGAGATCATGAAGGAGATCATCGGCAAGACCCTCGGAATGTAGAGCTATCGGCCGATCCTTATAAGGGCGGCGAGCTCGAGGCCTATGGACGTCACGCCGTGTGGGGTCTCTACCGTCATGGGGCCCGCGAGCGGAGCGATGTCCTTGACCGAGAGGTCGACGCCGGGCCTGATGCCGATCTGATCCAGATAGGGCAGGACGTCCTCCTTGACCTCGGATATCTGGGTGATCGTCCCTCCATCACCGGGCCCCAATTCGGTGAGCCGGACCATGTTCCGGAGGTCGATGGGGCAGATCGGATGCCCGTGGGGGCAGTAGTCGGGGTAATCGAGGGCCTTGGCCATGGCCTCTTCCACTCGGGCCGAGATCGCATGCTCGATCTTGTGGGCTTCGCCGTGGACCTCGTGCCACGACATCCCCACCTTGTCGACGAGCAGACACTCGACGAGGCGGTGCCGTCGGAGCATCGTGTGAGCGAGACGTCTGCCGTCGGGGGTGAGCAGGATCGCGCCGTCCTTCTCGCGGGTGAGGTAGCCCTCATTACCGAGACGCTTGAGCATCTCCGACGCCGACGGGAGCGAGACTTCCAGGGTGCGGGCGAGCACGGTCGCAGTGATGCGATCCCCATCTTCCTCGAGCCGCTTGATCTCCTCGAGGTAATCCTCGACGCCCCTCATGGGGCGATTCTAGGTCGCCCATCCCTGGAGCGCCCAACGGGGGGTGTGCTAGCGTCGAGCGCACGTGTTTATCCGACGGCTAACGGCGGTCGCCCTCGCGTTGATGCTCTCTGCGGTGCCCTTCTTGGCACCCAGCGCGTCCGGCGAGACCATCGGCGAGCTTCAAGACAGGATGGATCAGCTCCAGAGCGAGCTGGATTCTGCCGCGCACCGGATCCATGAGCTCGAGGAGGAGCAGGCCGAGATCAGCGCTCGGATGGTGGCGACCGAGGCTCGGGTCAAGGAGCTCCAAGCCAAGCGGGCCAAGCTCCTCGATGAGGTCGTTCAGAGGGCCGATGCCCTCTATCGCTCCGGTGGCAGCGGCGTGGTGGAGATGCTGTTCTCGGCCACCGATTTCTCTGAGCTCAGCGATCGCGCCGAGATCCTGTCCCAGGTCTCCCTTGACGACTCCACCGCCTTCGTGGCCCTCGCCCGATCGACCGCCGAGCTCGAGAAGCTGAACGAGGATCTCGCCGAAGACAGGGCGGACCGGGTCGAGGCCCAGGAGGCCTTCGAGGCCGAGGCGAACGAGCTCCAGGCCCGTTTCCAGGCGGTGTCCGAGGAGTACAAGGACCTTCGTCAGCAGCTAGCGCCCCCGAGCTCAGCGGTCGTTCCGTCCTCGGGGCCCGTCTATTACAAGGTGAACGGCAACATGACGTGCCCGGTCGCCGGTGCGGTCTCGTTCATCGACTCCTGGGGCGCACCAAGGGTGGGCCACACCCACCAGGGCGTAGACATGATGGCCGGTTACGGAACCCCCGTGGTCGCGATCGTCTCGGGGACCATCACTTACTCCGGATACGGCTCGAGCGCCGGCAACTGGCAGATCCTGTCCGGCGACGACGGCAACGGCTACTGGTACATGCACAACCAGCAGAACCTTGTCACCGGGGGTCACGTGTCGGTCGGTCAGCAGATCGCGACCGTCGGCGATACCGGCAACGCCGCCGGGTCTCCTCACGTCCACTTCGAGTTCCATCCCGGTGGCGGGGGCCCCGTGAATCCCTATCCGCTGGTCGCATCGGTCTGCTAGCTCCCGAAACCCTCGTCCTCGGATAGCCTGAGCTGATGGCCAACCTCAAGCGCCGTCTCGTCGAGCGGATCGTGGAGCCCGATTACGTCGCTGACCTGGGCGGACGCTCCATGGAGGACCTTCGCGGCCTCCGTGATGAATGCCGGGACGGAGAAGCAGAGATCTCGTTCGAACGCCGGCTGTGCCAGGCCCGCATCGACATCCTCGAGGCGGAGCTCGATCGACGTTCTGGGAAAGGAGATTCCGACCTCGTCGCCCGCTTGCCCGAGATCCTTGCCGCTCAAGCAGCCCCAGTAACGGGCAGCCCCCTACCGACCCGGGCCCCCGACTTCTCGATCCCCCGCAACGTCGACGTTCCGCGTCGGCGGGTCAACGAGGTGGTTGGGGAGCAAACACTGGCACGTCTACCCCAGATCCCCACAGACGAAGCCAAGGGCATACTCGCTTCACTTGCGGCTTACGAGGAGAAGCTTTCGGCACAGCGGCGGCTTATCCACGATGTCATGGACCTGATCCAGGCCGAGATCGTGCGCCGCTATGTCAGCGGAGAGGTCGACCCCACCTCAGCGGCGGGGGCCTAAGACCTACTTCTAGGGCGCGACGGTACCGATCGTGTCCGTCGTGGCCGTGCCATCGCCAGGCCCCGCGTCCGGAGGAGGCCCTCCTCCGTTGCCGTTGCCTGGGTCCACAGGAGGCCCACCGCCGTTGCCCGCGTCAGGTGGCGGACCGGAGTCAGGTGGCGGACCGGCGTCAGGTGGCGGACCGGCGTCAGGTGGGGCGTTGGAGTCGGGCGGGGGTCCCGCGTCGGGCGGGGGGCCGCCATCCCCAGGCGGCGCGACCGGGCCCCCCCCTAGCTCTGCGGGGGGAGGCTCGGTAGGGGCTCCTGGATCAGGCGGCGTGAGCGGCGTCGTCGGAAGAGGCTCACTGTTATCGGTCCCCGGGTCGGTGCCACCCTCGGTGCCGGGAACCGTCGAGGGCGTGGGCGCCGGTTGCGGCTGCTGCGTGCCCTCGTCCGGCAGGGGCTCCTCACGCCGGGGCGGCTCGGGCTCCTCGGGGGGTGCCTGGGTCGGGACACTTGGAAGAGGCTGGGTGTCACGGGGGGGTGCCTCCGGAGCGGGTGGGGGCGCCGGTGCCGGGGCGCCGACAGGAAGCCGCTCTACGATCTGCTCGTTGCCCCGTGGGCCACGCCGCTCGGTGGAGCCGTCGGGTGAGCTCAGCGAGAGGTCGATCGGGCCGGCCCCGAGCACTATCTGGCCGGCGCGTAGACGGTCGAGGAAGCCTCCGGGGGTCGATCCAGGGAGCGAGTCACGGGAGTTGACGTTGTCGAGCACGACCTCGCCCTCTCCGCCCTCACTAGGACCGACGGCCGGTGCACCGGCGGACCCAGGAAGCACGTTCGTCGAGCGCACGACGACCGAGAACGCGATGACGGCGAGCGCGGTGATGAGAGCGATCAGGATCGCGATGAATGACGTCCGACGCCTAGCGTCGGAGTCTCTACCCGTGCTGCCTTTGTCTGCCCGTGCCGCCATGCTCATCAATGTTAGTTCGACGTCAATCCCGGATTTCTTGAAGGGGATCTTCGTCGCCCGCTACTCGCCCGACGCGCCTCCGCCCGAACCGGAGTTGCCGCCGGGTGCTTCTCCGCCCGAACCCTGCCCGCCCCCTGCCTGAGACGACCCCGGGCCGCCCGGCCCAGGAGCTGCCGCAGGGGGTTCTGCTGGTGCCTCCGAGGCGTCGCTGCCCCCGGCTTGGCCGTTCGCGTTGCCTTGAGGAGCCTTGTCTTCGGTCTCTGCGGGCGGGGCGGAAGGCTCAGGCGCCGAGGATGACTCCGATGACGCGTCGCCTTCCGCGGGCGCCGGCTCGACCGGAGGATTGCCGCCGCCCTTCGCGTCGCCCTGAGCCGGGTTAGACGGTGCAGGCTCCGAGGCCGATCCGGGGTCCGCAGGCTTGTCTTTCTTGTCTGAGGCTTTCGAACCGGAGTCAGTGTCCGAGCCGTTGCCAGTCTCCGAGCCGTTGCCAGTCTCCTTGGGCCCCTGACCTGGGTCCTTTTCGGATCCGGGGGTCTTACCCGAAGGCCCGTTGTCAGTGGAGGGGGCGGGATCGTCGTTGCCGGCGTTGCCTTTATCGTTGTCGTTCCCGTGGCCCGGGTTGCCGTTATTCGGGTTGCCGCCGTTGCCCTTGCCCGGGGTGTCCTTGCCCTTGCCCTTCTCGGGCTTGGTTCCCGTAGGCGATGGCTTTCCGTTGACGTCGTTCTCGGGGGTCGCCCCGGCGTCCTGAGCGGTGCCCCGGTCGGGAAGGGCCGTAGGGGTGTCCCCATCGCTCTGAGCGGCCGGCTGCAGCGGTTCGCTCTGCGAGGCGGTACCGGCAGGCAACGCTTCGGTCCGAGCTGAGACATCGCCCTCTTCAGGCGCTCCATCGGTCCCTGGGCGCCCCTCCCCCGGAGCGTCCGCCGGTCCACGTGGCGCGCGGTCCGCAGGTCCTGTTGCTGCCGGGGCTGCCAGGACGTCGACCGTGGCGGCCGGCCCTACGAAGGCTGTCGTCGTCAGTAAACCGCCGAGGTCGGCCCCGCTCTCTGCGTCGGGGGTGGGCAGGATCAAAGGCGCTGCTGGGGTGGGCCCGACGGCGGTGCGAGGACCGCCCGCGATCCCAACGGGGAGGCCCGTCCAGCGGGCCACGAGCACGAATGCGACGACCGCGGACGCGGTCAAGATCGCGATGCTAGTTGTTACCAGCGAAGTCATGCGTGTGCGCTGCGTAGTCACGGTTCCGTCTTTCCCTACTTCGGCCAGGCGTAACAATCCATTATTAACCATTTTCGGCATCCTGAGGCTGGGCCTGAAGAGATCGCCCAAGAAAGTTGCGCATCGGCCACGCGCGGACCTGCTTGCCGGTCCCCTACTGCTTGCAACTGTTTAACAAAGATGCTATATCTGCTAGCGGAACGAAACCTACGGAAGGTTCGATCGATGGCGACAGGCCGGATGAAACTCGGAGAGCTGGGCTCTTTCATCCGCGAGCAGCGAAGAGGTGCACGACTCTCGCTGAGGAAGCTCTCTGACCTCGCGGGGATCTCGAACCCCTACCTCTCGCAGATCGAGCGGGGCCTGCGCAAGCCCTCCGCCGAGATCCTCCAGGCGATCGCCAAGGCGCTCCGCATCTCTGCGGAGACCCTTTACGTGCGGGCCGGCATCCTCGAGGAGGATCCCGACCATGACCTCGTCGCGGGGATCCTCAAGGACGCCTCGCTCACCGAGCGCCAGAAGCAGGTCCTCATCGACGTCTACCGATCGTTCTCGGAGGGCAAGGAGGACGAGCCTGAGGTCCCCGCTAGCAAGACCCCTCCACGGCCTAAGACCAGCAAGGTTCGCAAGCTTGACGGGAATTCGGAGCGACCCTCTTCACCCCCCACCCGGCGTCAGGTCCCGGCTGCGCATGCGCCGACGGGCCCTGACGAGTCTCCGTCTTCCCGTCATTTTTCGGAGGCCGAGAGCCTCCGTCCCGAAGTCGATATCTCTGAAGGAGGTGACAACCATGGATAAAGCTCAGGAGCTCGTATACGCCGTCGTAGGCGTGGGTGACTTCGCCGCCGAGAAGGTACGCGGCGTCAGCAAGATCACCGACCGCAAGGCCACGACCAAGCTGTACAAGGACTTCGTCAAGCGCGGCAGGACCCTGACCACCAAGGTCAAGAACTCCAGCCCCACGAAGAAGGCCGTTGCCCAGACCAAGACCGCTCGCAGCCAGGTCAAGGCCGCAGCCACGAGCGTGACGAAGGCCGTCCGTGCCAACGGCACGGCCGCCAAGTCCGCCACCGAGAAGGTCGCCCAGGCTTCATAGACCCTTCTTGCATGCACGCTGAACGATGCCTAAAGCCCCCAGGAACACCTGGGGGCTTTGTGGTGTTGGGATTCGTGTGGGCGCCACCGCGACGCTCGAGGTCACGACCGAGTGCGATCAAAGCTGCTTCGACCTGCCCGAATGGGCGGACCTGCTCGCGCGCGACCGGCCCCGAAATGTTTTCGGCACCCCGGGCTGGAACCGGGTCTGGTGGGAGGAGTTCCCGGCCAATAAGCAGCTCTTCGTCCTCTCGCTGCGCAGGGGCGACGAGGTCGCGGCCATCGCGCCCCTCTACCGGAAGGTCGATGGCGGTATCCCCGTGTTCCGCTTCGTCGGAGGCATCGACCTCACCGACTACTGCGGGCCGATCTGCTCTTCGGACGACCGCGCAGACGTCGCCGGAGCCCTGCTCGAGTGGCTGGCAGCCCGAGACGACTGGGCCGAGTTCGATGCCCACAACATGCCCGTGCCGTTCGGATTCGCCGAGTTCCTTGTCGAGCGTGCCGACCAGATGGGCTTCGATTTCCGCATCGAGCAGGAAGAAACCGCCGCGGTTTTACTCCTGCCTGGGGATTTCGAGGAGTACCTCGCCGATCTGGATTCCAAGGAGCGTCACGAGCTACGGCGCAAGCGCCGCAGGCTCGCCAGGGAGCACCCCGACGCGACCTTCCGGACCGCCACCCCTGAGACCTTGGAGCGCGATCTCGACGTGTTCGTGGACATGCATCGGGGTACCGAGGGCCTCAAAGGCCACTTCATGCGCCCGGACATCGCCTCGTTCTTCCGCAGGGTCGCGCGCCACTTCATGGCGCACCCCGAGGAATCGGCGACGCTCCGGCTCGACCTCTTGGAGGTGGACGGGAATGCGATCGCCTCGACGTTCGGTTTCGAGCTGGACGGCCGCTTCTACCTCTACAACTCCGCCTACGAGCCGGCCGCGGCCCGCGTTTCGCCCGGCTTAGCCCTCGTGTCCGAGCTCGTGCGGGAGTGCATCGATCGTGGGTTCGAGCGTTTCGACTTCCTGAGGGGGCCCGAGCGCTACAAGTACCAGCTCGGCGCCGAGTCGGTCCCTCTGCACAACGTCCGCATCCTCCGGGGCGACGCGTGATGCCAACTCCCCGGCCGATGAGGTTGGCCGTCGTCGCCTACCACTCGTCGCCCCTCACCGATCCAGGGGCAGGCGACTCCGGCGGCATGACGGTGTACGTCCGCGAGGTCGCGCACGAGCTCGCCGCTCTCGGCATCCGGACCGACATCTTCACGAGGGCGACAATGGACGTCGGACGGATCGGCGAGCTGAGCCCCGGGGTCCGGGTCGTCGCTATCGACGCGGGGCCACGGCGCGCTGTGCCCAAGGAGGACCTCCCCGGGTACCTGGACGAGTTCGTGCAGGGGGTCAGGGCGTTCTCACTGTCGCAGCGGATCGGTTATGACGCCCTCCATTCGCACTACTGGCAGTCCGGAGTCGCCGGCTGGCAGCTGGCGCGGGCGTGGGGCGTCCCCCACGTGCATTCGGCGCATACGCTCGGACGGGTCAAGAACTCGAACCTCGCCCCCGGCGACAGCGCCGAACCGGCGTACCGGCTCGAGGGTGAAGCGGAGGTCATCTCGAACGCCGACGTCCTTATCGCGTCCACGGGCGAGGAGCTCGACCAGCTCGCCGGCCTCTACGGCGCCTCCCCTGACCGGCTGAAAGTGCTCCACCCGGGCGTCGATCACACGGTGTTCTCACCCGGAGGCCGAGCCGAGGCCCGTGCCGCCCTCGGGTTAGACCCCGAAGCCGCCGTGATGCTCTACGTCGGACGCATCCAGCCGTTGAAGGGGCTGGACCTGGCGGTGCGTGCCGTCGAGCAGCTCGTCCCGGCGTTGGGCAGGCCGCTTTCGCTCGTCGTGGTCGGGGGGGCGAGCGGCGCGGGAGGAACTGCCGAGCTCGAGCGCCTCCAAACCCTCGCCCGAACGCTCGATGTCGAAGAGCACGTGACGTTCGTGGGCCCGCAGCCGCACCGGGACGTCCCGACCTACTACCGGGCCGCAGACGTCCTCGCGGTGTGCTCGCACTCCGAATCGTTCGGCCTTGCCGCTCTGGAGGCCCATGCCTGTGGGACGCCGGTGGTCGCGACGGCCGTGGGGGGGCTCTCCCACATCGTGGACGACGGTGTCACTGGGTGGTTGCTAGCGGATCGCGACCCCTCGGACTTCGCTGGGCGCATGAAGACCCTGTTGTCGGATCCTGATCTGGCGCGGAGCTTCGGCCGCGCCGCACACGCTCGCGCCCTCGGGTTCTCGTGGGAGAAGAGCGCATCGTCCCTGCTCGAGCTGTATGACTGCCTCGTCCGCGAGCGGTTGCCGGAGGCCTGTACCTGCTGATCGGGCCGCAGGCCGGGTGATCTCTTGGTCAGCTCGCGAAAGTTTTTTACGCCGTCCTGACCTGCATGTTTGTTGCGCTATCAGGACCTTCGCGTTGTTGACGACCTCGCTGCGTCGTCGCTATCTTCTCGCACGTCTCAAGGACTGCGGTTCCTTGGGACGCCAGGCCCCAGAAGCCCTCGTCCGGCGTCGAACTCGTGTGTGGGGAAGTGCACGAGAGCGGTTTCGGTCAGTGTTCCTGGGGCCTGCTTTTTTCTTCGGTCCTAATTGCCAAGCAGCGCGCGGAGGAAGAACCGTAGGTTGGCCGGGCGTTCGGCCATGCGCCGCATGAGGTACGGATACCAGTCCGAGCCGTAGGGCACGTAGACCCTCACCCGATGCCCCGACTTCGCCAGCTGTTCCTGGTAGTCCCGCCGGATCCCAAAGAGCATCTGGATCTCGAAGTCCTTGACGCTCACCCCAGCGGCGGCCGCAGCTGACTGGGCGTGCAGTATCAGGCGGGTGTCGTGCGTGGCGAGCGCGGGGTCCTGGCCCCGCTCGAACAGCCAGTCGGTGAGGAAACGGTACTGAGCGTCGATCTCGGTGTTCTTCTGGAAGGCAAGGCTCTCTGGCTCGGCGTACGCCCCTTTGACCAGGCGCACCTTGGGTGGGATCGCCGCGAGGGTCTCCAAGTCGATCGCGGTCCGCCTGAGGTACGCCTGGATCGCGACCCTGATGGAGGGGAAATCGGCGCTCAGCACCCGGTAGACATCGAGCGTGTCGACGACGTACTCGGACTGCTCCATGTCGATCTCGACAGAGCTACCGATGGTCTCGGCCTCGGCCGCAAGGCGGCGGAGGTGGTCGATACAGCGACCCTTGTCGAAGGCGAGCCCGAGCTGGGTTGGCTTGACCGTCACGGTCGTATCGATGCCGTCTTCGGCGATCCGCTTGATCGACTCGAGGTATTCGTTCGCGGCCCGGTCCGCCTCGTCGGGATTGCCGACGCCCTCACCGAGCAGGTCGAGGATGCCGCCGATGCCCTTGGAGTTCAGCTCCGCGATGGCCCGGATGGCGTCGTCGAGCGTGTCCCCGGCCACGAATCGGTGAACTACCTGTTTCGTGAGGCCGCCTTCGGTGACGAAGCTCTTCACCCGCTGCTTCTCGGCAGCCCACAGCAATGCGCGCCCCAGCATTTACTCACTCCTCGTCGAGGGTCGGGAGTGCCATGATAGAGACCGCGAGTGATCGTCCGGATGAAAACAGAGGGAAGACGATGACGAAGCTGGCCGTTCTCGGTGCGGGGAAGATGGGGGAGGCCCTCGTTGCAGGGCTTCTGGCCTCGGGCTGGAGCAAGCCTGAGGACATCGTCGTCACCGCGCGGCGCCCGGGGCGCCTCGAGGAACTCGGCGAGCGGTACTCGGTCTCGACATCGGCCAACAACGCAGAGGCGGCGTCGACCGCCGATGTGGTCGTCCTCGCGGTCAAGCCGCAGGACATCGACGCTCTGCTCGCTGATATATCAACGTCGGTGCGGGAGGGTCAGACCATCCTGTCGGTCGTGGCGGCGATACCGACCCGCTTCATCGAGTCCAGACTCGGCAGCTCGGTCGCCGTGGTGCGGGCGATGCCCAACGCGCCCTCCGTCGTCCACGAGGGGATGGCCGGGATCGCCCCGGGGGCGCACGCGTCGACTCAGGACCTCGACAAGGCATCGGAGGTCCTGCGACACGTCGGCCGGGTGGTCACGGTGTCCGAGGAGTACCTCGACGCCGTCACGGCGATCTCAGGGTCGGGTCCCGCCTACTTCGCCCTGCTTGCCGAGGCCATGATCGAGGCCGGCATCCTCCTAGGCCTGTCCCGGGAGGTGTCGACCCAGCTCGTGATCCAAACGATGCTCGGTTCGGCCAAGATGCTGCGCGACGAAGGGATGCACCCGGTCGAGCTTCGGGAGATGGTGACCTCTCCGGGCGGGACAACGACACGCGCGATCCAGGTTCTCGAGCAGTCCGGCGTCCGGGCCGCGTTCCTCAACGCCATCCAGGCCGCGATGGAGCGCTCCAAGGAGCTCGCGGACGGTCACCCCGACTAGGACCAGCACCTAAGCCGGACTGGCACGAAATCCGCCAAGCCCAAGGCTCATGACTCACTCTGCTTGGCTTTTTCCCTGCCGCTTTGGCTTACGACACATTTGAAGGCTTATGCTTCCGGATACAGGACCCGATCCAGGAAGCGAGGATCCCCACAATGGACGAGGGAGGCGACGGGCGACGCTTCAAGTACCCGTACCTCCCGTTCGCGACATTCATCGACGTCTTGGATCGGATGCGTCAGAGCGGCGTCCCCGAGCGTGTGGACCGGGACTTCCTTAGCTACACCTCGGGGGTCATGCAGTCGTACCTCCTCGCGATGCTCAAGGGGTTCGGACTGATAGATGAGAACAACTACCGGACTGGCACCCTGGAATGGCTGGCACACAACCCGGACGCAAGGTCCGGATTCGTGGGGGATCTACTTAGGGAGCATTACAAGGAGCAGCTTGCCCTTGGCCCGGACGCGACTCCCGAGATGCTCGAGGAGACTTTCGCTCCCCTCCAGGGGGACACCAAGCGAAAGGCGATCACGTTCTTCCTCCACGCCGTCAAATTTGCAGATATCCCGGTCAGCCCCCGCTTCAAGGCTCGACGCTCTTCCAGCGGCGGGGCTCCCAGGAAGGCCGCCGGCAGGCGTCCTGAGGAAACGGACGATGGCCAGAGGCCGGGTGACAGCTACACGATCGTCCTTGGATCCGGTGTCGAGGTCAGCCTTCTCGTATCGGAACGACTCCTGTCCTTGGACAGAGACGACCGAGACTTCATCCTGCACCTGGTCGACGAGATGCAGGAGAGGGCCGCGACAGGCCACCACGAGCCGGACGGATACCGCGCCGACTGATCGTCCCGGTCAGCCGGTCGTCCCGGTCAGCCGGTCGTCCCGGTCAGCCGGTCGTCCCGGTCAGCCGGTCGTCCCGGTCAGCCGGTCGTCCCACCGCCTGGCTGCCCCGGCGTGCATTTCGACTTCCTTAAGGCGAAGGAGATCGCCACGGAGGAAACTGGAGTGCGTCCGCCAAAGAGACGGTCGACCCAGCCCGGCGCAGTTCTTCCTGCCGGCGCGCGATATCCGCGAGGCCGGGCGCGATCGAAGCTAGCCCCACGAGATGGATCGGTAGCACCGTCAGGTATGGCCAGAGCTCGTCCCGCAGCAATGACGCCATGAAGCAAAGAAGCAGCGGCAGTTGTATGGCTGCATAGGCATTCCACAGGCGTGATTGATAGCTCTCGCCCACTCGCTGCGGCGTCGAGTTGTCGAGGGGCCAGCCGCGCACCGCACGGCCTACGAACACTCCCCCCAGTGCGATCGCTGCCGCGCCCGCGGCCAGGCTTACATCGACCTTCCCCAGGACTCCGTCGACTGTGAAGAACAGCGCTACAAGCACGACGAATGGCGCCACCAGCAACCAGGCGAAAGGAAGCCTTAGCCGGAGCACCGCGTCGAACGGTGTGGATCCCCCGGATCGCCTAGATGACGCCTGGAAAGCGCCTCGCCAGCCGGGATCTTTGTACGGGATCTGCGACTCCACGCTGCCAATCGTAGGGCCACCTGACCGGCGTGCCCGGCTGACCGGCGTGCCCGGCTGACCGGCGTGCCCGGCTGACCGGCGTGCCCGGCTGACCGGCGTGCCCGGCTGACCGGCGTGCCCGGCTGACCGGCGTCTCTCGCTGCCGCGTGTGTGCCGCGCGCTCCTCGCTAGGATGGCGCGCCGCATGCGCTGACGGTCGACTCAACACCCAATGGAGGGTTCACATGGCGAAGAAGGACTTCGGTAACTACATCGACGGCGAGTGGGCGGATTCGGACGGGGGAGCAACCTTCGAGTCGCTCAACCCCGCCGACCGCACTGAGGTCCTGGGCACGTTCGCCCGCGGCACCGCCTCCGATGTCGATCGCGCGGTCCAGGCTGCCCGCCGCGCCTACCCGGCGTGGATGGCCACGCCGGCTCCCGTCCGGTCGGACTACCTCCTGCGGGTCGCGCTGATCCTCGAGGAGCGCAAGGAGGAGCTGTCCGAGGTCATGACCCGCGAGATGGGCAAGACCCTCAAGGAATCCCGAGCCGACGTGCAAGAGGGCATCGACTTCGCCCACTACATGGCGGGCGAGGGGCGCCGGGGCATCGGCGAGTCCATCCCGGCCGAGCTTCCCAACAAGGTCTATATGACGATGCGCCACCCCATCGGCGTCGTCGGCCTCATCACCCCGTGGAACTTCCCGATCGCGATCCCGCTGTGGAAGATCGCCCCGGCACTGGTGGCCGGATGCACGACTGTATTCAAGCCCGCCGAGGACACCCCACTGTGCGCCGCTCTGCTGGTCGACATCTTCCACGAGGTCGGGCTCCCGAAGGGGGTCCTCAACCTCGTCAACGGCATCGGCGAGGAGGCCGGCGCCGCCCTCGTCGACCACCCCGACATCCGGGCCATCTCGTTCACGGGGTCGCTCGACGTCGGTCGGATGATCAACGAGAAGTGCGCCCGCTCCATGAAGAGGTGTTCTCTCGAGCTCGGGTCCAAGAACGCTCTGATAGTCATGCCCGATGCCGAGATCGACCTCGTCGTCGAGGCCGCGGCGTGGGGCGCCTTCGCGACCTCGGGCCAACGGTGCACGGCGACATCGCGCCTGATCGTCCATGACGACATCCGCCCCGCGTTCACAGACAAGCTCCTCGACCGGGTGGCAACCATGAAGGTCGGCAATGGCCTCGATCCCGATGTCGAGCTGGCGCCGGTCATCAACGAGACCCAGAAGAACCGGGTGCTCGAATACGTCGGGGTCGGCCAGGCCGAGGGCGCGAAGCTCCTTACCGGGGGCGAGGAGCTGACCGGCAAGGATTACGAGAACGGCTTCTTTTTGGCCCCGACCGTGTTCGATGAGATGACTGCCGACATGCGGATCGCCCAGGAGGAGATCTTCGGCCCGGTCACCGGGATCATGCGGATCGGTTCGGTCGACGAGGCTATCGAGATCGCCAACGGCACCCAGTACGGGCTGAGCTGCTCGATCTACACGCACGACATAACGAATGTCTTCAAGGCTGTCCAACGCCTCGAATTCGGGCTCGTCTACGTCAACGCCCCGACCATCGGGGCGGAGATCCAGGTCCCGTTCGGCGGGATGAAGAGCACGGGCAACGGCCATCGCGAGGCGGGGCCGCAATCGCTCGATGAGTTCACCGAGTGGAAGACAGTCGGCATCGACTACTCCGGAAAGCTCCAGCGGGCCCAGATGGGCGAGGTCTAGGGCCCAATGGGCCGCGCCTAAACCTGCGATGGAGTCTTAGTTCTGGGCGGCGAAGACCACCGCGTCGCCCTCATCACGGTCGAGGATGCCGCGCGACTCTACGACTTCGGACGCGCCCACCCGCTAAGGCCCGAGCGCGTCCTGCTGACCTACGACCACATCCGTGATCTCGGGATAGGACGGGGGCGCGTGACCGAGGTGCCGGCCGGGAGCGCCACCGACGAGCAGATCAACGCCGTCCACGGGGACGACTACATCGCGACCGTCAAGGGCATCGATGCCGGCAACCTCACGGAGCGCGCCGGTTACGAGTACGGCCTCGGGACCCCCGACAACCCGATCTTCCCGGCGATGCACGTCGCATCGGCTGCGGTCTGCGGAGCGACGGTCGCGGCCGCCGATGCGGTCGCCTCGGGCCGGTTCACCCACGCCTTCAATCCCGCCGGGGGGCTTCATCACGCCCGCGCACGCGAGGCCTCGGGCTTCTGCATCTACAACGACCCGGCCGTCGCGATCGCCCACATCCTTGCCGTCCGACCGGAGTGGCGGGTGATGTACCTCGATGTCGACGTCCATCATGGTGACGGCGTCCAGTGGATCTTCTACGACGACCCTAGGGTGCTGACCCTGTCGCTCCATCAGTCCGGGCGCTATCTCTATCCCGGCACCGGCTTCGAGGACGAGGTCGGGCTGGGCCCCGGCCGGGGAACCTCCGCCAACATCCCACTCGAGCCTTATACGGGCGAGGACGACTACCTCTACGCCCTGGGTCGCGTCCTGCCCGAACTGGCGGCCGCGTTCCGGCCCGACGTCCTGGTGACGCAGCTCGGAGCGGACACCCACCACGGCGACCCACTTGCGAACCTCAGCCTCACGATGCGTGCCTACGCTCCCATGGCAAAGCTGATCCACGATGTCGTGCACGATCACGCCGGCGGTCGCTGGGTAGCGACTGGCGGCGGCGGCTATCAAGCCACGACCGTTGTGCCCCGGGTGTGGACGATCCACTTCGCGGAGATGTGCGATGACGCTGCGTCGATACCAGCTGAGTGGAGCGACGACGTAAGTCCCGAGGCGGTGTCCCGCAGCGTGCGGCCTTCGGTGGAGCGCGCCGTTGAAGTAACGCTTGAACGGTGCCTTCCGCTTCTCGGCAGCGCCAAGCCTTAGCCTTCATCACATGGATGTCGTGGGTCAGCTCCACAGATATGTCGGGTACATCGTGCCGGCGGGCTTCCTGCTGTTGTTCCTTTGGGCCATCGTCTCGATCATCCGTAACCGAGACCCCGGTGGGGGCTTCTGGGGGGTGCTCGCATTCCTCCAAGTCATCATCGGGATACAGGTGATCGTCGGCGCAACCCTGTTCCTCGGCGGGCTTCGGCCGCCTCCGCAGAGCAATGCCTGGCTTCATTACGTCTACGGCGGGCTGTTCCCGGCTGGGCTCCTGGTCGCGGCACATGTCCAGGCGAGAAAGAGAGAGGGGATCGCGGTGATCCTCTTTGGGATCGCGGCGTTCCTCTGCTTCGGCCTCACGTCCCGAGCCCTGATGACCGGGCTGGGAGTAGGCGTGTGAGCGATTGTCTCGACAATCGCGTCGCAGAGGCAGCGCCGCAGGCGGTGCCGGCGCAGGGCGACCATCCGGAGGCGGGTCGCCCGGAGGGAATGAGATTGAGCGAACGTCGGTGAACGTCGCCGACTGGATCATCCTTGCCATAGCCGCGGTGGCGGCATACCGCGGGTGGCGCCTGGGCCTCGCGCGCCAGCTACTCGAGCTCGGCGGGGGATTCATCGGGCTCATCGGAGGGCTGGCGCTCGGACCGAAGGTCGCCGACGCATTCACCGAGAAACCCGGGGCCCAAGCGCTCGTCATCTCGTTGATCGTCGTCTTCGTTGTGTTGTCGGCCGGACAGACGATCGGCTACCTCGTCGGTCACAAGATCGGGACGATGGCTGCCCAAGCGCGCCTCGGCGGTGTCGACAAGTCCGTGGGTATCGCCTTCGGGGTCCTGATCACGATGGTGTCGTACTGGCTCCTGGGTTCGGCGCTCGCAGGGGTCCCCGCGAAAGCGGTATCCAAGGCACTGCGGGGTTCCAAGATCCTAAGGATGATGAACGACGCTGCGGTCCCGCCCGACGTCCTCGCGCAGATCCGCCACTACCTCGACACGTCGGGGTTCCCCCAGGTGTTCAGTGGGCTGCCCCGGCCGTTGTCCCCTCCGGTCAAGCTTCCTTCCAACGAAGAGGCGCGCCGCGCCGTCGAGGCCGCGATCGATTCGACCGTGCGAATCGTGGTCCAAGCCTGCGACACGACCTCTCTAGGTAGCGGCTGGATCGCGGCGGAGGACACGGTGGTCACCAACGCCCACGTTGTGGCCGGCGGCAGCAGCGTCTCGGTCGAGGACGAGGCCGGGGGGCACGTGGGCACCGTCGTCGTCTTCGCCCCCGGTCCCGACATCGCCGTCATACACGTCGAGGGACTGTCCGGCCCCCCGCTCGAGCTCGAAACCGACCCGCTGGACCGAGGCGCGCCCGGGGCGACGCTCGGTTATCCGGGCGATAAGGGAGGACGCCTCGTCACCCATCGGGCGGCGGTCCAAGCGCACTTTGACGCGGTCGGGCGCGACATCTACGGCAAGAGGAAGGTCACCCGTGACGTCTACGAGCTCCGCGCCGCGATCCGCCAGGGCGACTCGGGCGGACCCTTCGTGCTGCCATCGGGGGAGGTCGCCGGCGTTGTCTTCGCCGCTGCCACTAACGACAAGGACACCGGCTACGCGCTCACCGGAGCCGAGGTCGCAAACGAGATCGAGTCCGGCAGTCAGAGCGAAAAGGCCGTGTCAACGGGCGACTGCACGCGTTAGGCGGTCTGGCCTCCATCGACGACCAGCGTCGTGCCCGTGACGAACGACGACGCATCGGAGGCGAGGAAGATCGCCGCGCCGACGATCTCGTCCGCTTCGCCGATCCGCCCCATCGGGATCATGGAGGTCATAAACGCCTCGGATGCATCGTCGCCCCGGACGCCCGCGTTGAGGTCGGTGGCTATCCACCCGGGCGAGATGGAGTTCACCCTCACGCCGGATGTCGCCAACTCCTTGGCAACTGCCTGGGACATGAGTCGTACCCCACCTTTGGCGGCCGAATAGAACGAAAGCCCCTGGGCGCCCTCGATGCCCGCCACCGAAGAGATTTGGATTATCGAGCCACCTCCGGACGCGAGCATCGCTTGGGCCCCGAGTTGCGTCGCGTGGAATACCGAATCGAGGTTGAGCGTCCGCACTTTCTCCCACCCCTCGGGGCGCAGGGTCACGATGGGCGACATGAAGCGCGTGCCCCCGGCGTTGTTGACCAAGATGTCCAAGCCACCGAGCTCGCCGACGCACGTGTTAACCATGTTCTCGATCTGCGAGCGTTGCGTGACGTCGGTGGGGATCGCGATCGCCTTTCGTCCCAATGCCTCAATCTCCTTGGCCAGGGTGTTGAGATCCTCAGCGCTTCTGGCCGCCACCGCCACGTCCGCGCCGGCCTCGGCAAACCCAAGCGCGATGGCGCGTCCGATGCCGCGCGACGCTCCAGTGACGATGGCTCTCTTGCCCGACAGCGAGAAGCGCTCGATGCTCATGGCGGTTTCCTCCCGTGATTGGTTTGGGATGATGCTCGCATGCCTCCGATAACCCTGCTCGAAGCGCGCGACGCACTGATCCGCGCGGGGATCACCGGCCCCCACCAATCTCACTCGAGGCGGAACAACCTTTCGAAGATCAAAGCACTCCTCGAAGGCGACCCCGACGGCGCGTTCGGCCTGACCGGTTTCGATGACCTCGATGCGAAGGCCGTCCTCGAGTGTCTCGCGGGCATCACGGGATGTTCCGCCGACATCACCGATGACAGTGGGTTCGACACGATCGATCCCGACAAGACAGTCGCGGGGATCGTCGCCGCGGCGCGTCGGCTGCGCGACGCGGCCCGGGCCGGGTTGCGCCTCCTTACCGTGACGGGTCATCCGACCGGTCTCCTCGAGCACCACATGCGTGTCGTTGACGCGTATCGCAGCGCTGGCGGCGAGGTGCTTCACCTCCGTGAGGGCGAAAACCTGTCCGAGAAGGCCGGCAAGCACCTCGAGGTTCGCTACAACGGCGGTGTCGGCTGCGAGGCCGATTGGGGCACCTTGCGTCACACGCATTCAGCGCGCGCCATGGAGGCCTTGCTGAAAGGAGAGCCGTGGCCCGACCTAGTGCTCGGTGACCATGGGTTCGCCGGCGCCGCGATCGAACGGTCGATCCCGACGATCGCAGTCATGGACATCAACGACCCGGCTTTAGCCGTCGCGTGCGCCACGGGAAGAGACGTAACCATCGTCCCGATGGACGACAACCGGACGCCTCGCTTGTACCGGCCCTCGTGGATGCTGTTCGAAGCGATCATCGCCGGACACGACCTGTGAGCCCTGAGCCGCGAGTTGGCCGGCTTGTATACTCCCGGCCGTCATGGGCGAACCCTTTAAGGATCAAGAGCGAGCGAGTCTCGCGCTGGGTGGCTTCATGACCGTGGCCGAGGTCGCGCGCCAACTGCGCGTGTCGAACATGACTGTGTACCGCCTGGTCAATTCGGGACAGCTGGCAGCCGTCAGGGTCGGACGCGGCTACCGCATCCGTCGGGACGATGTCGCCAAGTACCTGGAGCAGCGGTACATGGACGCCGGCTAGACCTCCCCTGGAGGTCGGCGCACCGTGACGGACAGGGTAGGTGGCGGCGACGCCATCGAGTCGATCCTCGCGGACCCCGGTGTCGTCTATCTCTTGGGCGGGGTGGACACCGGAAAGACCACTTTCGCCGCATCGCTCGTCCGTGCCGCGATCGAGCGCGGTATCAGCTCCGCGATCGTCGATGCCGACATCGTCCAGTCGACCGTGGGTCCTCCCACAACCGTGGGTCTCAAGCTCTGCGCGACCGCCGATTCGTTGTCGAGAGAAGTGTTGCGGGACGCCGATGCCCTCGGCTTCGTGGGTTCTCTCGTCCCCCGAGGTCACCTCCTGCCTCTGGTCACCAGCACGGCCAAGCTCGTCGCCCGCGCCCGGCGCGAGGGGGCCCGGCTCGTCGTAGTCGACACCACGAGTCTTATCGCCGGGATCTACGGTCAGGCGCTCAAGTTCTTCAAGATGGATCTGATCGCCCCCGACGTCGTGGTCGCGTTCGAACGAGGCGGTGAGCTCGAGCCCCTCGTGGGTATCGCCGAGCGCTTCACGGCGGCCAAGGTCCTGGAATTAGAGGTCTCGGACGAGGTCGAAACACGATCGGTCGAAGAGCGAGTAGCGTTCAGGGAGGAGCAGTTCGCCGCGTACTTCGCGACGGGAAGCTCTCGATGGAAGGTGAAGCCCACGGTGTTCATGCCCACCCTTCCTCCCGAGTTCGACCTGGCCCAGCTCGATGGCCTCGTCGTCGGTATGGAAGATGGCAAAGGGACCTGCGTTGGCATCGGGCTGCTCGAGTACGTCGCAGCCGAGGATGTTCTCAGGATGGTCTCCCCGGTCACCGAGGGAGTGCGTGGTCTCCGCTTGGGGTCGACGCGCTTGGAGCTATCCGGTCGCTCGAAGGGCCCCGTCGACCTCCGCCATCTGTTCGGGTCTGAATAGCGAGAGAGTTAGAGAGGAACAGCGATGCCGTCACTGATCAAGAAGCGCCGCAAGAAGATGCGCAAGAAGAAGCACCGCAAGATGCTGAAGAAGACGCGCTGGCAGCGGCGTCAACAGGGCAAGTAGTCGAAAGAAAGTAACGGGCCCGGCAAACAAAATCCCGATTCCGCCCTCGGCGGAGCCGTAGCCGGGCCCGTTGTCTAAGTAAGTGAGGCTTCGAGGGCGGCTTGTTTGGTCGCCGCGGCTGCTCGGCTGCGGCGACGGGCCGCCAGTGAGCGACGCTCCTGGGACGTCAGACCGCCCCAGATCCCAAAGCGCTCGCCGGCCGCGATCGCAAACTCGAGGCACGGATCCTTGACTGTGCAGTGCTCGCAGACGGTTTTCGCGAGGTCGGCTTCCTGCTCGGCGGGGGGAAAGAAGAGCTCAACCGGGATCGTCCGGCACGCAGCCTGATCTTGCCATTCTTGGTTCGAAGCCACGTTGCTCCTCTGTGTCGCCGGCCGGGATAGATGCCGGAGTGTATGGACGGGGGAGCAGGCCGTCAACGGGTTTTCCACAGTTTATTAACCGCATTGTTGTAGTTCCCGTGCGGCCACCCGGCACCGGGCGCAAAAAAATAGGATGCCCATGTGCCGCGCCGCGAGATCGTCACGTTTTTGTCCGACTACGGGCTCGAGGATGAGTTCGTCGGCGTCTGCCACGCGGTGATGCTGAGCATCGCCCCTGCTCTCAAGATCGTCGACCTCCACCACAACATCCTCAGGCAGGACGTGCGACACGGCGCCGTCGTCTTGCAGCAATCGGTTCGGTTCTTGCCCGAATCCGTCAACCTCGCGGTCGTCGATCCCGGAGTGGGGTCGGGGCGCAAGGCGGTCGCCGTCGAGAGCGGGTGGGGACTGACCTTCGTCGGCCCCGACAACGGCCTCCTGCTCCCGGCTGCCAGAGGGACCGGGGGCATAGTGCGTGCGGTCGAGATCACCGATCGCCGTTTCCTCCTCAATCCGGTGTCGCGCACTTTCCAAGGCCGTGACGTTTTCGCACCTGCCGCCGCGCACATCGCGGCCGGCGTCGATGTCGCCGAGCTCGGTCCTTCGCTCGCCGAGGACGAGCTCGTGTCGCTCGAGATCCCCGATGCGTGGGTGCACGACGACCATCTCCATGCGGAGATCCTGCAGGTCGATCGTTTCGGCAACCTCCAGCTGAACTGCGGGACGCCCCGCTTGGAAGAGCTTGGCTTGTCGGGCGACGGCGCGAGGCTCGAGGTTCGTCTCGAGGGCCACAGGCTCAAGGTGCCGGTCGGCCAAACGTTCGCCGATGTCGCGCCGGGCGAGTTCGTCCTCGTCGAGGATTCCTATCGCTACCTTTCGCTCGCGATCAACAAGGGCGATGCCGCAGCACGCCTTCGAGCTCGGTCCGGTTCGACCGTCATAGTGGGGCCTGCCCCGGCCTAGCGGTCGCGGACCTCCGTATAGGGTCGAACCATGGCCGGCGACGAGAAACGACGTGTCCTCGTAACAGGGGTCGGAGGATGGCTGGGAGTGCGCGTCGCGGCGAGATTGAAGGCGCACGCGGATGTGGGCTCTCTGATAGGAGTCGACCTCGACGACCCCCCTTTCACGATCAAAGGCATGGAGTTCATCCGAGCCGACATCCGATCGCCGCTGATCGCGCGGGTCCTCGGCGCGACCAAGGTCGACACCATCGTCCACACCAACATCTCTTCATCGCCTTCTCGTTTCGGCGGGCGGTCTCAGATGAAAGAGAACAATGTCATCGGGACCATGCAGCTCTTGGCGGCCGCCCAGCGAGCGGATCACGTGAAGAAGGTGGTCGTGAAATCGTCGACCGCGGTCTACGGATCAGGGCCCGCCGAACCCTCGCTCATCGCGGAGGACCACGCCGGTCGAGTCACAGAGCTTTCCGGCTACGGCAAGGACTGCGCCGATGCCGAGACCTCGGCGCGTGACTTCGGGCGCCGCCGTCCGGACGTCGAGCTCGTCATCCTGCGCACCCAGAACGTCATCGGACCGCGGGCATCGACGAGCATGTCGCGTTATCTCTCTCTTCCCGTCGTGCCAACCGCCCTCGGTTACGACCCCCGGCTTCAGCTCCTGCATGAGGACGACGCGGTGCGAGCGATGAGCGAGGCCGCGATGGGCGATGCGCGCGGGATCTTCAATATCGCGGGCGAAGGTGTCGTGTACCTGGGCGGCGCGATCCGCTTGCTGGGCAAGGTCGAATTGCCCCTCCTCGCGCCCACCGCCCAACTGACATCAGACCTCCTGCGGCGCTTCGACCTCGTGGACTTCCCGCGTGATCAGCTGCGGCTGGTCCTCTTTGGACGAGTGGTCGACACGCGGCGCGCGGCGAAGGTCCTCGGGTTCACATCTGAGTTCTCGACTCGTGCATGCCTGGAGGACTTCCGCCGGAATCGCGCCCCCGATGAGGCTGGGCGCACGTCACGCCACGAGTCGTGGGAGCGCGAGCTCTTCGACTACCTCCATCGGAAGTCCATGAGTGGGAGTGCCGTCTGATGGCCGACGCAGAAGTCATAAGGATCGACGAACGCACTCGCGGCGCTGCGCCGAGGGACCTTGCGGCGTGCCGCGGGACAACAGCCGCTGGACGGCCGTGTAGGAATCCCGCAGTTGCGGGGTCGGACTATTGCCGTGTCCACTTGAGAGAGGATCCGCGAACGCGCCATCCTTCGCAGGCGCGATCTTCCGTCCCGAAACCGTCGGAGGCGCTTGCCCCGGCGACCGACGACCTGACGAGGATCCTCGATTTCCTGAAGCGGCGGCTCTCGGGGGACTACCCGATCGACGATTTCGGCTACGACGCCGAGCTCTCTCGAGAAGTCTTGCTACCGCTGGTGAAGCCCCTTTACGAGCGCTACTTCCGCGTGCGAACGCTCGGGATCGAGCGCATCCCGGCAGAAGGTCCGGCGCTCCTCGTTGGCAACCACTCGGGCACGATCCCGTTGGACGCCGTGATGGTGCAGTACGCGGTCGCAAGCGAGCATGCCAGCCGGCGCATCGTTCGTAACATCGCCGCCGATCTCGCCCTCAAGCTGCCCCTGATCGGTCCTCTCGCGCGCAAGGCGGGTAATGCGCTCGCATGTGAGGAGGACGCCGCGGAGCTCCTCGCTCGAGGTGAGCTCGTAGGTGTTTTCCCCGAGGGGTTCAAGGGCGTGGGCAAGGGCTGGCGCGAGCGGTATCGCTTGCAGCGGTTCGGACGTGGTGGATTCATCGAGGTCGCGCTGCGAACGAAGACCCCGATCATCCCCGTTGCGATCGTCGGTGCCGAGGAGGCGTATCCGATGATCGCCAACGCGAAGTTCCTCGCGCAGACTCTCGGTTTCCCGTACTTCCCGGTCACGCCGACGTTCCCACTTCTGGGCCCACTTGGGCTGTTGCCGCTTCCGTCGCGCTGGCTGATCGAGTTCGGTGAGCCGATCCCGATGGATGACTATCCCGACGACGCGGCAGAGGACTCGATGCTCGTGTTCGACCTCGCCGACAGCATCCGCGACACCATCCAGCAGATGTTGTTCAAGAATGTTGCGGCGCGCGGCCCAGCCTTCTTCTAGAGCCCAAACTGATAGACCCGCATCACTCCTAGCGTCCCTGCGATCGCGATCGCGGCGAGGAGAAGCCCGAGCGCGTAGAGGGTCTGGCGTCTCATCGCCGGCGACTAGTTACTGAAGTCGCGGCACAGCTGGGTGATGCGCCGTTCGAGCTCGGTCAGACCGTCGCCCTTACCGACGCAGATCGCGACTCCGGCCTCCTTGGCTTCGTTCTCGAGCTCGCGGTCGAGGTACGCCGTATAGAGGATGATCGCCTGGCTCGGCTTCACGTTGCGGATCTGTTTGGCAGCGGACAGGCCGTCGAGGTCGTGCATCTTGTAGTCCATCACGATGACATCGACGCTGGCCTCGTCGGAAGTGATCAGGCGCACCGCCTCGCGCCCAGATCCGGTCTGCGCGACGACATCGAAGCCGTCGAGTTCCAGCATGTCCGCGAGCATCTCGCGTACGTGCTCGGTGTCGTCGACGATCAGTACCTTCACGGTGTCTTCTCTTTCTTCCTCGTCGTCTTTCTCGGCATTCCCTTTGCGGTGCGCTCTGTCGTGCCCAAGCGTCGTTCTACATAATCCTTGCTTCGGCGAAGCATGGTAACCAGCTCGTCGAGACGCTCGATATACCGCCCGACCGACAGCTCGAGCGATACCGCTCCCGTATAGCCCGTCTTCTTGAGCTCCTTCAGGAATCTGTCCAGGGGAAGCTTGCCTTGTTCGAGCTCCAGGTGTCCATCCCTGCCATCGCGGGCGTTATCCGACAGATGGATGTGGGTCAGCTTCGGGGCGAGGATCTCGTACGCATCGAGGATGTCACCGCGCGCGACGGTGACGTGGCTCGTGTCGAGCGCGACCTTCGGACATGCCTCGAGCAGTGCCTTGGGGTCGAGCCATCGGTAGGCCCGGACGCGCCGCCCCGCGACCCAGGCGGGGTACATCGTTTCGACCGCCACCGTGACGCCGGTCTCCTCGGCGAACGCTTCAGACTCACGCGTCACCCACCGGGCGTAGGCGCGCTCCCACATATAGGGGGGATGCACGATCATCGTCGGCGCGCCCAGCTCGCGGCACATCTCGGCGCCTCGGCGGATCTTCTCGAGCGGGTCGATCCCCCATACGGTCTTGGTGATGACGAGGAACGGGCCGTGGATCGACGCGATCCGCAGGCCCCGTTCGGCGGCGAGCCGGCCTGGGATCTCGGGGGAGTGGGTCCGCGGGTCGCGCGTGACCATCAGCTCGATATCGGTGAAGCCGGCCTCCGCCAGGGCATCCATGGCCCGCTCGAGGGAATACGCCCAGAAAGGGCCCGTCGAGCACTGGATGTTCGGTCGTGTCGTCATCGGGGCCATCGTCCCATGCCTCGCGGCTTTCGGCTTTAGCCAGTGGCTACCAAAGCGCTTGCAATAGTTTGCACTTGGGGGCGTTCCGGGGGAGAATGGCGCTCGTGAACCTCTCCCTGCTCCTGCGCGAGACGGCCCGCGCCCACGCCGAGAAGACCGCCTTGTTCTGCCGTTCCGCCGGTGGGTCGAGTGAGGTCACCTTCGGAGCCATCGATGAGGCCGCGGATCGGGTCGCGGCGGGCCTGATCGGCAGGGGCGTGGCTCCGGGTGATCGCGTCGTGCTCGGGATGACCAACGTGCCTCACTTCGCCTACGCGTATTACGGCGCGCTGCGAGCGGGTGCGACGGTGGTACCGCTCAATCCCACGCTGACCGCGGTCGAGACCGAGAGGATCCTCGAGGACTCCGGCGCAAAGGTCGTCCTTGCGACCCCCGGGTTCGCCGAGCGCGCCGTGACCCCCGCGGCTGCCGAGCTTGGTTCGAGCATCGAGATCGTTTCGACCGATGACTGGGATATCGCGTTCCCGAGCGCGGGGCCCATCGAAGACATCGAGGTCGATGGCGACGACCTTGCCATCCTCGCGTACACATCGGGAACCACAGGCGAGCCCAAGGGTGTGATGTTGAGCCACGGCAACCTGCGCGCCAACCTCGAGCAGCAGATGGCCGTGCCTGACGCGGATGTCAGAGAAGACGACATCCTTCTTCTGGCGCTGCCGCTGTTCCACATCTTCGGGCTCAACGTGACGTTGGGGCTACTCGTGATGACCGGCGCGTCCGGACTTCTCGTCGAGCAGTTCGAACCGGTTGATGTTCTCACTGCGATGCAAGAGGTCGGCGTCACCGTGATCTTCGGCGCTCCCACCCTTTACATCGCGCTCGTCAACACGCCGGGAGCAGATCAGTACGACCTCTCGAAGGTTCGTCTCGCGATCTCCGGCGCTGCGGCGCTGGCTCCCGGGGTGCTGCGTTCGTTCAAGGAGTTGTTCGGAGTGCAGATCTACGAAGGCTATGGACTCACCGAGACAGCCCCCACGGTGACATCGAATCGGATCACCGGCGAGGCGCGGCCGGGATCGATCGGACGTCCCGTTCCCGGCCTCGAGCTCAGGCTCGTGGATGAGGGCGGCGACGATGTCGAGCTCGGTGACCCCGGGGAGATAGTGGTTCGGGGGCCGAACGTCTTCAAGGGTTACTGGGGGCACGAGGAGGACACCGCCAACGCGTTCTTCGGTGACTGGTTCCGGACGGGCGACGTCGCGGTGCTCGACGAGGAGGGTTACCTCTACCTCGTCGATCGCAAGCGCGATCTCATCATCGTCTCGGGGTTCAACGTCTATCCCTCCGAGGTCGAGGAAGCGTTGATCGAGCACCCCGCGATTCTCGAGGCGGCCGTGATCGGGGTGCCTCATCAGTACACCGGCGAGGCGGTCAAGGCATACGTCGCTCTGCAGCCCGGTACGGAAGCTACGGAGGAAGAGCTGCTCGCGTACGTCGGCGACCGGCTCGCCCGTTTCAAATGCCCGCGCTCCATCGAGATCGTGGCAGAGCTTCCTCATCTCCTTACGGGGAAGGTCCTCAAGCGCGCTCTGCGCAGCTGATCCGCTCCAATCCGTCACGCCGCAGGATCCGCAACCGCCGTCCTCTGTAATCGACCACGCCTTGTCGCTTGAACTGACGAAGCGTCTTGCACGCGCTCTCCCTGCACATCCCGGCAAGTGCGCCGAGCTCACCTTGCGCGATCGGCAGCTCCATCTCGATGATTCCGCCAGATTCGCGCCCTATCGATGCCGCGAGCTCAAGCAGCTGCGCCGCGAGGCGGGCCGGCACTTCCGAGGAGGAGCGCTCGAGCGCGTGCCGCGTCATGCCTCGGAACCTTGCCGCGAGTACCCGCGCATATGCCAGACAGGCCGCGCGGTTTCGAGCTATCAGTTCCATCAGGTGCTCGGCATCGAGGCTCGCGACGATGCTGCTGCAGGTCGCGACCGCATCGAGTGGCTGAGGCTCACCGTCTAGAGCACCGAGGTCGCCGACGAGATCGCCGGGCAGCACGAGGCCTAGGACCGTCTCCGTTCCCTCAAAGTTGCGTGCGATCAGCTTTAGCGCGCCCTGCGCGACGAGATATGTACGTGGACGGATGTCTCCGCTGAGCAAGAGCACGTCCGAGCGGACCAGTTTCTTCAAGACCGCGCGCTCCGCGAGTACTGCGACATCTCCAGGCGATAGGGCAGCGAGGATCGGGGAACGGAGCAGGTAGGTGGTTCGGGTATCCATCACGCGCCTCCCTTGGGATCGGCCGTCTGGCCATGGGCTTTGGAGGCGCGGGCTCCGCCGACAGGATACGCACACGTACCCGTCGAGGTCTAGACCGAGACTTACATCCCAGGCGACATCGCGATGATCGAAGCCCGTGAAGTGGAGATCGCGCCGGCCTGACCTAGGTAGAGGTTGGAGACGGGCTCGGAGGCTCAGGCTGGACCGCGGCCCACTGCAAGTCGAGCAGCTCTCCTTCACGGAAGGTAGCAAGCACCGACACCTGGGATCCATCGAGTGGCACGAAGTAGATGTGACTCCCATCGCGGCTGTAATGCGTGAGCGCGACCCCGGATCCGTCCGGAGCCCACGCCGGGTAGTCGCTTGGCCCACGCGGGCCGAGTCGTTGGGGGTCCGTCCCGTCTGCTTCGATGGCCAAGACCTTGCTGCTGGTCTCTCTGTAGCTCGTGTAAACGATCTTGCTCGAGTCCGGAGACCAGGCCCTTGCGATCTCGAATCTCTCAGGCGTGTCTGTGAGCCTTTGGATGCCGGAACCGTCGGCATTCATAACGTATACATCGCCCTTCTCGAAGGCTCCGGATAGCCGGCGGGTGAAGAAGATCTTCGTGCCGTCGGGCGAGAGAGACGGGAGGAAATCGGACGCTTCGCCGTCCGTAAGAGTGGTTGTCGGCGCCCCCGATACGCTCGAGGTCACGGCGATGTGGCCTTGCGCATCTGTGTACAGGATCTGTGATCCATCGGGTGACCATGAAGGATCGTTTCCCTCTACCAAGTGCACAACGCTCGATCCATCGGTTTTGGCGACCATGATGTTCGTCGAGTCGTCTTCGACCGATGTCCGAGTGAAGACGATGTGTTCGTCATCAGGAGCCCACCTCGGGACTTCGTCGTAGAAGCCTTCAGGGCATCTCGAAAGGTTCCTTCTGCCCGTGCCATCTGCATTCATGACGAATATCGACCACGAGCGACTACCGCCCGCGTATCTCGCGAACGCGATCCGGTTCCCGTCGGCCGACCACACAGGGTGGTTCTCCTCGTCGCCCCGTGTGGAGGTGAGCTGATCGGGCTTGCCGATGCTCACCCGCGTGCCGAGGTGGACCGGGACCATGAAGAGCTCGTTGAAGTTCCCCCGCGATAGTTGAAAGACGATCCGAGTTTCGGGAGGGGGCGCCGTCTCCTGGGGAAAGCCGACACCGGTTAGCGCGAGGGATGCGAGTGATGCTGCGAGGAGAGCCTTGGCGAGCTTCGCTCTGCCGAACATGGTGGGTCCTTCCACAAGGATTACGCCGATGGATGAGGGTGTCAGCGCAGCATAGGCCTGCCCATGACTAGTCGTGCGGCAAGATGCCTACGT
Source organism: Actinomycetota bacterium (assembly GCA_035536775.1). Lineage (GTDB taxonomy): Bacteria > Actinomycetota > CADDZG01 > CADDZG01 > WHSQ01 > DATLNM01. Next base: position 39,204 of record DATLNM010000049.1, read on the forward strand.
GGACACCGACGGCTTTTCTCTTGAAGGTGCGCCGAGTCGATCGTGGCTGAAGATTCTGGCGATAGTCGTACCGGGCGTGATCTTCGTCGCGGTGTTGGTCGCCGCAACGCTCACTACTGGTGGCGCGCCGCGCCCCGGCGACACCGCGCCGGGGTTCTCTGCGCCGTTGCTGTCCGGCGACGGTGAGCTCGCGCTCGAGGATCTGGCCGGTACACCCGTCGTCCTCAACTTCTGGGCCTCGTGGTGCGTGCCGTGCGAGGACGAGGCGCCCTTGCTTCGCGAGGCCGCGGAGAAGTGGTCCGGTGAGGTCGAGTTCGTCGGGATAGACATCCGAGACGCACGGTCTGAGGCTCTGGCGTTCGTTGACCGCCACGGCTTGGAGTTCGCCCATGTGCGTGACGAGACCCTGCAGATCTACGACGACTATGGCTTGACGGGCCAGCCGGAGTCGTTCTTCATAGACGCCGACGGTGTCATCGTCGAGCACGTTGCCGGCCCACTGACCGAGTCACAACTGCAACGCCTGCTCGACATCCTCGTGGCGCGCGATGGCTGACCCGACGGTCCCGATCGCGTTCGCCGCAGGGTTCGTCTCGTTCCTGTCCCCGTGCGTCCTGCCGCTCGTCCCGGGTTATCTCTCGTTCATGTCTGGGTTCGCGACGACGGGCGAGACACCGTCCGCGCGCGAGGCGGTGGTACCAGCGACCGCGTTCGTTGCGGGATTCACTGCCGTGTTCGTTGCGCTGGGCGCGACCGCGACGTTGCTCGGCGCTGTGTTGCGCGACCACCAGACGTTGCTGTCGCGCATCGGAGGCGTGTTCATCATCGTCTTGGGTTTGATCTTCATGAACGTGATCAAGATCCCATGGCTGTACCGGGAGGCGCGCTTCCACCCGACGCCGAAGGCGGGGATGTGGGGCAGCGTCGTCCTCGGAGCGACGTTCGCGTTCGGTTGGAGTCCGTGCATCGGAGCGACGATGGGCGCCGTGCTGACGATGGCGGCCGGAGGGGGGGTCAACGGCGGCGTCGGGGAGGGCGCGTTCCTGCTCGCCGTCTATTCGCTGGGTCTTGGTCTGCCATTCATCTTGGCGGGCTTGGGCGTCGCGCGGCTGACTTCGACTCTTGCTTGGCTCCGCAAACACATCCGCACGGTCAACTTGGCGAGCGGCGTGATGCTGATCATCGTCGGCCTGCTGTTCCTGACTGGCCGCCTGTTCGAGCTGTCGATCTGGATGCAACGAGGCCTGACGCGCCTAGACCTCGACTTCTGGAGCTTCTGACCCGAGCTCTTCCAGAAGAGCGCGCACCCGACCGGCGATCTCCTCACGGATCGCGCGCACCTCCTCGACCGGCTTGCCTGCCGGGTCGGGCAGCTCCCAGTCCAGATACCGCTTGCCGGGATAGACGGGGCACGCGTCGCCGCATCCCATCGTGATGACTACGTCCGCCGCGCGCACCGCATCGTCCGTGAGTGGTTTGGGAAACTCCTTCGAGAGGTCGAGCCCGATCTCAGCCATCGCGTCGCGGACCCCGGCATGGATCTCGGTCGCCGGAGCAGACCCCGCCGAGCGCACCCGCACCCGCCCTTGCCCTTCGTGATCCAGCAGCGCAGCAGCCATCTGCGACCGCCCGGCGTTATGAACGCACACGAAGAGAACTTCCAGGACGTCGCTCACTGCTTCTCCGATGTTCGCGGGGCGCGGAAGACGACCCTAGCAACCAGAGGTGAACCCACCGCGAACAGCCGGGCACGCCGGTCAGCCGGGCATGCCGGTCAGCCGGGCATGCCGGTCAGCCGGGCATGCCGGTCAGCCGGGCACGCCGGTCAACCGGGCACGCCGGTCAGCCGGGCACGCCGGTCAACCGGGCACGCCGGTCAGCCGGGCACGCCGGTCAACCGCCCGCCCGGCAAGGCTCGGACCCCGCACCGGGAGCGAGTTGAAAGGAGCTCGGCGTAGGCTTTGTATGTGTCTGAGGCTCAGGTGCCCGCGACCACGGATCGCAAAGTGGTCTGGATCACAGTCGGCGCCCTCGTGGTCGTTCTCGGCCTCGGGTGGGTGGTCTTCAATCAGCGGTCATGCGCCCGTTGGCAGCAGGATGTGAGGACCGCATACAACACCACCATGGGGGATCCAGGGCCCGATCGGCGCTTTCAGGAAGCGGGTATTCGCATGCTCGCCGAGCTGGAGGGCGAGAAGCCGCCGCTCTGTTCCACCCCCCTAGTGGACGTGGTCAGGTAGGTCAAGATCGTTACCGCCGAATTCCATCGGCTCGACCCAGCGTCTTCATCGTTCTACGCTGAGCACGAATGAACGAGCCACGACCGCCATTGGCGACAAGACTCGCTTATCTCGTCTTTGGGCTCAGAGTCCCAGCCCAGTACCGCGAGTGGGTTGTGGCGGACATCAAGTCCAGGTCCTGGCCCCTGCGTCGCGGCCTTGCGCTCACCACCTTTTTGGTTGCTTTCATGGCGGTTGTGGAGACGGTAGGAGCAATCACAGGTTCCCGCGTCGGCTTCATATTATGGCCCCGGACCGTTGTCTTCTGGGCATTAGGAACGATCCTCAACTCGGCCGTCTCTTCAACGAGTTGGGTGCGGGCGCGGGAGTTACGACGGTTTTCCACGCGTTCAGACCTCATTCCCACCAGACAGGAATACAAGAGAGGTCCAGGAGTCACCCGCCTGTAGGGGTTGTCGTGGATGCCGCGGTTCCGAGCAACCCAAAACCGAGCCGACAGGCATGGATCATCGCCGGCCTAATCCTCTTAGCGGCCTCCTTGGTGGCGGGGACCGTCCTGGTCCTTCAAAGGGGCCCCTGCGCCGCGTGGCAGGGCCGATTCCGGAGCGTGCTGGCCGAGTTTGACGCGAGCACTCCCTCGCCCGACGGAAACGAGATCTACATCGACGCGCAGCCTTACGAGAACCTCACTGAATTGGGACCGCCGCCTCATGGATGCGTCGTTCCCCGCCATCCCAGCATCCGCACATTTAGCCCTCGCCCCGAAAGCCCCCGGATCCGAGGATGAGTTAAGCAGTCATTACCGTGGTAACCACGGACCGGCACGCCCGGCTGACCGGCACGCCCGGCTGACCGGCACGCCCGGCGCCATCGCCGCTGGGGCAACTACATACTCGGCTCACCTACTGGGCCGGGGCTGACGCGTGGTCTCATCCTGAAGGAGCAGTTCTAGGAGGTGCCTACAGGCCTCATCCTCGGTGGCGAATCGTTGCTCTCCTGAGCGCAGGCCTCGCTCTGAGTAGTAGACAACCCAGCCACCCTCCCCGATCTCAAGCACATAGGTCTCGTCCCGCGGGCGTCCATTGAGGGTGAACGAGGCATCAACAATCCCTTCTCGGGCCACAATCGCTTTCAACTCGGACCTGTTCACGGCCTTTAGAGGCTACGTGATTCCGCCTGAATCACCCTTGCTGACAAGGTCGCGAACCGGATCACCATCGCCTTGGGCCTATTCGTTCTTAGTGGAGACCTTTGCTCGGATATTGATTCCTAGCGGAGTCAAGTCAGTCGTTACCGCCGCTGGGCTGCCTGGCACAAATTCACGTAGTTGGGGTTGGGCGCGCCGGACAGAGTTCAAATGCGCAGGTAGCGGGCCGGTTTTGAGTTTGTGACTCCGCTCACAAGCTCGTAGGATGACGAGCCTATGCGCCATCGGCCGATCCCCGAAGCGACCGTCGCACGCCTCCCTATCTACCTGAGGGCGCTGCTCGATATCGCCGGCGACCGCCGCGACGTCACGGTCTCATCCGAGGACCTGGCCCGAATGGCCGGAGTCAACGCCGCCAAGGTGCGCAAGGACCTCTCTTACCTCGGCTCGTACGGGACCCGCGGTGTCGGGTACGACGTCGAGTACCTCCTGTACCAGATCACCCGCGAGTTGGGACTCACTCAAGACTGGCCGGCCGCGATCATCGGCGTCGGAAACCTCGGACGTGCCCTCGCGTCCTACAAAGGGTTCTCCGAGCGCGGCTTCAGGATCGCCGCGTTATTCGATGTCTCCGACGATGTCATCGGTAGCGAAGTCGGAGGTCTGCCGGTTAGGCACCTCGATGACCTCAAGGAAGCCGTCGTCGATGAGGGCATCTCCATCGGCATCATCGCGACTCCTCCGGCCGCGGCCCAGGAAGTCGCCGAGAGGCTCGTCGATGCCGGGGTGCGCTCGATCCTCAACTTCGCACCCGCCGTTGTAAACGTCCCGCCGGACGTCACCATCCGCAAGGTGGATCTCTCCATCGAGCTTCAGATCCTGTCCTTCTATCAACAGCGCACCCAGGCGATCGCTGCCGCGCGAGAGGCCAACCGGCGCCTCGGGTCCCTCTAGAGTGCGGGCTCAGTGACGACCACTTCCCTCGTCGCGGTCGGCCTCAATTACAGAAGCGCTCCGCTCCCGCTGCTCGAACGTCTCACCATCTCGCCCGAACGGCACGAGAAGGCACTCGCGCAGCTGGGCAACTACGAGCACCTGCTCGAAGGCGTCATCCTCTCGACGTGCAACCGCACCGAGGTCTACGCCGCGGTGACGCGGTTCCACGGTGGGACGCAGGACATCCGCAATTTCCTAGGCGAGTTCTGTCACCTCGCGCCAGAAGAGTTCTCCGACCATCTGTACACGTACCACGACGATGGTGCCGTCCGGCACCTGTTCCGCGTCGCGGCCGGCGTCGATTCGATGATCGTCGGAGAGTCCGAGATCCTTGGGCAGGTTCGGCGCGCGTGGATGAACGCGACCGAGCATGGGGCTGCGCAACGTGTGCTCGGTGCTGCGTTCCGAGCTGCGCTGCGCGTGGGGAAGCGGGCGCGCGCCGAGAGCGGCATCGGACACGGCACTGTCTCGATGTCGTCGGCTGCGATCGACCTCGCTAAGAGCGCGTGCGCGTCAGGCTCCCTTGCCCACAAGAGGGTCACCGTCGTCGGAACGGGCAAGATGGGCGGACTTACAGCCCGACTGCTCGCCGAAGGGGAGCTCGACCGGTTCGTAGTCGTGGGCCGGTCTCTCGAGAAAGCAAAATCGGCCGCAGGTGACCTCGGCGAAGCTGCCGAGCTCAGGGATCTCGCTTCGATCCTTCAAGACACAGACATCCTCATCACGGCAACCACGTCCGAGGATCCTGTCGTGTCCGTGGGGATGCTCGAGAGTGCAACGGCTGCACGTGGGGACGATGATCCTCTCGTTGTAGTCGACATCGCCGTCCCTCGCGACGTCGAGGAGGGCGCTGCTGACCTGCCCGGCGTCATCGTCAAAGACATCAACGACCTGCGAGCCTCAGTTGAGCGCGGCTACGAAGTGCGACTAAGTGAGGTCATCACCGTCGAATCGATGATCGAAGAGGAAACGGCTCGTTTCACCGAATGGCAACGCAGCAGCGATGTGGGGCCGACGATCGCCGCGCTCGTCGATCTGGGCGAGAAGATAAGAGCGACCGAGATCGGGCGAGCGAAATCGAACCCGATGTTGGATCCAGAGACCCTCGACGCGGTTACGAAGCGGATCGTTGCGAAGCTCCTCCACGAGCCCGTCACCAAGATGAAGGCCCTATCGAGCTCGAAGCAGCGGCACCTCTATGTGAGTGCCCTTCGGGAGCTGTTCGACCTCGACGAGGCCGACAAGCCCGAGCTGTAGGGCGAACCCGGCGATGACCGGCATAGTGATCGCGACCCGCGGTTCGGCGCTTGCGCTCAGGCAAACAGAGATCATCGCGGACCTCCTGCGCTCGGCCTATCCCGAGATTGATATCGAGATCTCGACGGTGACCACTCGGGGAGATGCCGACGACCGGTCGTTCGCAGAGATCGGTGTGACGAGTTTGTTCGCCGCCGCCGTCGAGGAGCGTCTAATCGACGGCCGCGCGGACATCGCGGTGCACTCTGCTAAAGACGTCACCACCGTCCTCGCTCCGGGCTGCACCATCGTGTGCATCCCCTCGCGCGCGGAACCTCACGATGTTGTGATCGGTGGGACTGGGGACACCGGTGAGCAGCGCCTCGGCTCCCTGAGTGATGGGGCTACGGTCGGAACCTCGAGCATGCGCCGGCGCGCCCAGATCGCGGCCGAACGGCCGGATCTGAACCTCGTCGAGTTCAGAGGAAACCTCGACACGCGCATGCGCAGGGTCGCGTCCGGAGAAGTGGACGCAGCCGTGGTCGCGGCAGCGGGACTGGCACGCCTCGGCGCTGCCGATCCTGCCGCGGGCGCGCTCGACCCGGAATGGTGGATCCCGGCGCCAGGCCAGGGCGCACTGCTCGTCGAGGCGCGTTCGGACAGAGCAGATCTTCACGACCTCTTCGAGGGACTCGGAAACCCGGCGTCGACGGCCGAAGTGGCTGCCGAGCGCGCGTTCGCGGCGACACTCGAGGGAGGGTGCTCGGTGCCGCTCGGATGTCTCGCGCGCTCTACAGGTGCGAGCTTGATCGTTACTGGCTATCTCGGCGCTCCAGATGGGACGTTCGCCCTGCGTGATCGGATCTCAGGCCACATATCCGAGGCCGCATCACTCGGACGAGAGCTGGCCGAAGCGATCCTTGGCTCGGGGGGCGATGAGATCCTTGCCGATGTACGAGCGGCGGCGACAGTGCCCCCCGCCGAACCATGAGCCGCGCGGATACGACCCAGGGACTCGATGGTTGCCGCGTCGTGGTCACTCGCGCGAGGGACCAGGCGCCTCGCCTCGTTGCTGCCCTCGAGGATCTGGACGCCGAAGTGATCGCCGTCCCCACCATCGAGATAACCGAGCCGGCATCGTGGGAGCCGCTGGATCGTGCGATCAGGCTCTTCAATGAAGGCCATTACAGATGGGTCGCGTTCACTTCCACTAATGCAGTGGATCGATTCTTCGGCCGGCTCCGTGAGGGCGGTCTCGACGCCCGCGCGTTCGGTCGCACGAAGGTCGCGGCGGTGGGACGCTCCACTGCCGAAGAGCTCGACAAGCGAGGCATCCGCGCCGACCTCGTCCCTGAGCGCTTCACCGGCGCGGCTCTTGCCGAGTCATTCATCCACGGCACCGGGCGCGTCCTGATCCCAGCCGTCGTGGGGGGATCGCTCGAGATGGCGGCCGCGCTGGAATCGAAGGGATGGTTCCCCGAGGTCGTCGACGCATATCGCAACGTCATCCCCCAGCCCTCCAAGGCGCTTGCCGCAGAGCTGCGGTCCGGCTTCGATGCCGTCACCTTCACCAGCGCGTCTACGGTCCGGAACTTCGTGACCCTCATCGGTTCGCCGCGCCGACTCCGCCTGGACACGGCAGAGCGTATCGTCGCGTGCATCGGTCCAAAGACGGCAGCGGCCGCTGGCGAGGCTGGCATGGCGGTCGACATCGTCCCCGACGAGCACACCATCTCGGGACTTGTCGCTGCCCTCGACCGTCTCTGGGATGAGCGAAGGATGGGACGATAGGGCGATGTCCTTCCCAACGCAGAGAAGCCAACGTCTGAGGAGCACCTCCGCGCTGCGGCGTGTCTTCGCTGAGACGAGATTGACCCCGGACTCGCTGGTGGCTCCTCTGTTCGTCAAGGGGGGGATCGCCGAGCGCACTCCGATCGCATCCATGCCGGGCCATTTCCAGCACACGCTGGAGTCCGTCGTCAAAGAAGGTCGCGAGCTCGCCGAGCGCGGGATCGGGGCGGCGATCGTGTTCGGAGTCCCGGAGGCCAAGGACCCAAGAGGAAAAGGCGCGTATGACGCTAGTGGGATCGCGCAGCGGGCCCTCTCCGCGCTGAAGGACGAGCTTGGTGACGGTTTCGTCTGCATCGCCGACCTCTGCATGTGTAGCTACACGGATCACGGTCACTGCGGCATCCTTGACGAGTCGTCGTCGATAGACAATGACGAGACGATCGACCTCTACGGCCGGATCGCTTCCAGTCAAGCCAAAGCAGGCGCGGACGTCGTGGCCCCTTCAGGGATGATGGATGGCCAGGTCGCGGCGATCAGAAGCGCTCTCGACGCCAGGGGACATCGCAACACTCCGATCCTGGCGTATGCCGCAAAGTTCGCGTCGTCGTTCTACGGGCCGTTCCGCGATGCCGCAGAGGGCGCGCCGCAGTTCGGCGACAGGAAGACTTACCAAGCCGACTCCGCGAACGCGGATGCGGCGCTCCGGGATGCCGCCCTCGACCTCGAGGAAGGCGCCGACGCGTTGATGGTGAAACCCGCACTCGGCTATCTGGACATCGTCGCAGCCGTCAAGCAAAGGTTCGAGGTTCCAACAGTGGCGTACAACGTCAGCGGCGAGTACTCGATGCTGATGGCAGCGGCCGAGCGCGGCTGGATCGACGAACGGAGCGCGGCGCTCGAGGTGCTGTTGTCGATCCGCCGAGCGGGAGCAGATCTCGTGATCACCTATCACGCCAAGAAGGCGGCTGAATGGCTGGCGTAGACAGACACAAGCAGCCTCCTCGCCTGTTGAATCGGGAGCGCTCCGACAAGCTCTACGCCGATGCGCTCGGGCTCATGCCAGGTGGTGTGTCATCCCCCGTGAGGTCGTTCAACGCAGTCGGATCGGCTCCGTTCTTCGCCGCTTCGGGTTCGGGTGCAGAGATCGTCGATGTCGACGGCAATCGATACATCGATCTCGTCCAGAGCTGGGGCGCGCTCTTGTTCGGACATGCGCACCCGGCCGTGGTCGATGCCGTCACCGAGGCGGCGCGGAAGGGAACGTCCTTCGGAACCCCCAGCGAGCTCGAGGTCGAGCTCGCCCGGCTGGTGACGAGCATGGTCCCCGGGGCGGAACGTGTCCGATTCGTGTCCTCTGGGACCGAGGCGGGCATGACGGCGGTACGGCTCGCGCGCGGCATCACCAAGCGCAACAAGATCGTCAAGTTCGAGGGCTGCTACCACGGTCACTCCGATGCTCTGCTCGCGAGCGCCGGTTCCGGCATGGCCACGCTCGGCATCCCCGGCACTCCCGGCGTCACACCCGCCGCGGTCGCCGACACGATCGTGGTTCCGTACAACGACACCGACGCGTTGGATGCGGTCATAGCCAAGCATGGGGCCGAGGTCGCCGCGATCCTCGTCGAGCCGGTCGCAGCCAACATGGGTCTCGTACTTCCCCGAGAGGGATGGTTGGCAGACGTCGCGCTCGCAGCGAAGTCATGCGGGGCCTTGCTGATCTTCGACGAGGTCATCACTGGGTTCAGGCTCGATCCCGGGGGCGCGCAGGAGCGTTTCGCGATCGAAGCCGACCTCGTCATGCTCGGCAAGATCTTGGGCGGGGGACTTCCCGCGGCAGCGGTGGCGGGCCGCGCATCGATCATGGACGAGCTAGCCCCTGATGGCCCCGTCTATCAGGCGGGGACATTGTCGGGGAACCCGCTCGCGATGGCCGCAGGGATAGCAACCCTCGGGTTGATCCGTAGCGATCCCGGCCTCTACCAACGCCTTCAAGAAACGGGTCGTTCACTGGCGCGCGCGTTCGTGGAGGCAGCCGAGCACGCGCAGGTGTATCCGATGGTCGCGGCTTCCATCGGAGCGCTGTCCGGCTTCTTCTTCTCCGAGGATGAGGTCGACGATTTCCGGGGGGCCCAAGCATCGGACGGAGACGCCTATGCGCGTTTCTTCGCCGGCATGCTGTCTCATGGCGTGTACCTTCCGCCGTCTCGTTTCGAAGCTCTCTTCGTCTCAGCCGCGCTAACTGACGAGCACATCGATCGCATCGCTCACGCGGCTGCCCATGTCCTCACAGAGATCTGACGAAGAGAAGCCGCCGCGGGCCTCCGTTGGCTGGCCCCCATGGCGCATCGTCATGTTGTCCGCGTCTCTGGTCCTCCTCGGGCTGGCGGTCGCGAACGCTGTGATCGACGGCGGCCTACCGAAGTCGATCCGCACCCTTGTAGGTATCTGCGGTTACATCGGACTCGCCGTCGGCTTCGGCATGGCCATGCGCGCGCGACGCCGTTGACGCAAACCAGAACCTAACAAGCGATCGTCTCGACGATCGCGTGCAGAGGCAGCGCTCGCGCTGCCGACGCAGGCCAACCACACGTCAGGGTGGTTGCCCGAAGATGGACGAAGTAGGACGCAACGGATACGTAGTTGCGGCAAGTTCTGCATAAACGGGTTGTTAAGACTCAAAGCCCTCTTCAAGCTGCCGATACCGCAACCGTCAGAGTTGGTATCGAGAGGGAAGGAGTCGCAAAATGCAGCACTTCATCAGCACCTTGAGGTCGCACCTCGCGCAGATGGAACGCGACGAGTCCGGTGCAACCGCCGTCGAGTACGGACTGTTGGTGGCGTTGATCGCTGCCGTCATCATCCTCGTCGTTCAGACGCTGGGTACGCAGATCACCGCGGCCTTCCAGACCGTCGTCGACCAGCTTGCCGGCATCTAGACCGGACCCAAAGTGAGTAGGGAGATTCGAGATGATCCGCGGCCGGGAGTCAGAGCAAGGTGCGATAGCCATCCTCCTGAGTGTGGTTGTGCTGTTCGTGCTGCTGCCTCTGTCGGCCGCGGGTCTCTCGGCCTACGTTCGTTCCGGAACCGCGGCAGAGCTGCAACGCTCCGCTGATACCGGAGCCCTGGCCGGTGCGCGGATCATCCCCCTCGGGAACACGTCTGCGCTTCCGCCCCTGACCGGGCCCCTTCCGTCCGCCCCCCTTGACGTTGCTTGTACCAGGGCGCTTGCAGCACTCGATTCAGATGACGCCATCGGCGATGGCTACGCCTCCGGAACGGTGTCCTGTGAGGCAAGCTGGATCTACGACCCGAGCTTCGTTTCCAACCTGGGGTCGTGCATGACCTCCCTCACGGGACTCACTCTTCTCAACCCCTCGATCGAACTCGCGCGCGATCTGCTACCCGCTCTGCATCACCCGGGGGTTCAGGTCGAGTTGTCACGAACATCCGAAGGCCCCCTCGACACCCTCGTCCCGGGCAGCGCTCCGTCGGCCGAGACCAAGCAGGCCAGGGCGATACGCAGGTTCAAGAACGCGATCAACGTCCCAGTCCTTCGGAACGCGTTCACCGGTCAGATGACGCTCGACCTGAACGCGAATCTCGAGGCATCACGTACCACTCTTCTCAGTGCGATCAACCAAGTCGGCTCAGTGCTGTCCGGGATCGTGCCCGTGTGCAGTGGCATGTGGTCTGCGCTCGCGGATGACATCGCCGATCTCTACCAACCCTCAACCGGTAATGCGCCGACGGTCGATGAAGTGATCGCGGACGCACGTTCCCAAGGGACAGCCGTCATGGCGTTCGTGATGCAAACCGGAACGATCCCGTGTTTGACGTGCGGGCTCTCGATCCCGGTCCTCGAATTCGTGCCTCTCTGCGTGGCGTCTCAATCGGGATCGATCGTCACGTTCACCTCATGCGTCGCTCAAGCGGAGGGCGCCTTCCGGGCGTCTCTTATCAGATGAGGCGCGAGGTGGGAGCGGTTGCTCTCGAAACCGCGCTCGTGCTTCCTCTCACGCTCTTGTTGATCGCGGGCCTCATGCTGGCAGGCTTCTATGTTCTGGTCGGCAGTGCGACGGAGGATGCCGCACGCGACGCGGCTCGATTCGCTTCGATCCCTGAGCAAGCCTCCTTGCACAGCGGCTATCCATCCCTCGTTGAGGTGACAGACCGTGTCGAGGACCGACTGCCTTCGTTCGTCACCGCAGGCTCGGTCGATGTCCAGATCTCGCAACTTCCGGCAGGCGCCATGGCTCTCCCCGGTCAGGTCGTGACCGTGACCGTGACGCTCAGCGATGTTCCGCTCTTCGAGGCTCTCGAGAGCATGCTGGGCTCGGTCATCCCCTCCGACATCGAGCGTTCCGCAACAGGGAGACGTGAATGACGCGCCACCGGGGAACTCATGAGTCCGGCGCGGCAGCGCTCGAGCTTGTTGCCTTCATGATGCTGCTGTTCGCCCTGCTGGTCCTGCTGAGTCCGCTCACCGGGATCATCCGCGAGCAGCTGAAGCTGAGCCGCACCGCGGGTCGCACGGTCCGCTTCGCGACCAGCACTCCCGACTCGGTTCGCCGGACCTGCTCCGGTATCCGGCTCGCCCGCCGTCCATCCGTCGCGAACGTCGTCGAGGAGGCGGGCTGCACGCATTTCGGAACTGACCCCGCCTCTCCCGACTTCTCGGTTGCCGTCTCGGCGGCTCCTTCGAGTCTTGCACCGGGGGCTCAAGTGAGTGTGACGGTCTCGAACCAGGTCGATCTCGGGCTCACCGGCCTGTTGTTGTCCGTCGTCGGGATCGACGAGAGCTACGCCAGCCCAACCCTGTCGGCAACCGCCGTCGCGATAGAGGAGTGATGCGCAGATGAAGAAGCTGAACGTGACCATCGTTATCGGACTGTTGACGACGATCCTCGGAGCCGGACTCGTGTTCGCCTACGGCAAAGGGATCGACGATCGCATCGCCGAGGGCAAGAGGATGGTCGACGTCCTCGTCGCGACGGAGGCTCTGCCCGCCGGCGTGCCCGTCGCGGATCTAGCCGACAAGGTCCAGCTGCGAAAGGTTCCCGCGGCCTATGTCGAGGATGGCGCGCTCGAGGACCTCGACGACGTGTCCTCGATGGTTCTGGGCGGTCCTGTGGCTGAAGGTGCGCAGATCTCGCGCTCAGGGTTCTCCGTCCCCGGCGAGCTCGCGGTGCTTGCGCCCGAGAAGGGGATGCTTGCGCTCGCCGTCGGAGTCGACCTCTCTCCGGGTGTCGCCCGCTACCTGGAGCCCGGCGACACGGTCGACGTGTTCGTCACCTACCGGCAGGTCTCGGCCCCGGCGTCATCCGGCGCGACAGAGACGAGCTCCCAGCAAGGCGCGTCTTCGGAGGCGATGAACCGGACGAAGCTGTTCTCGACAGGGATCCGGGTGCTGTCCGTCAACGTCGCCGCGGTTCGATCCACGGATGGTTCGACGGCGGCAGAGAATGGCGTCGCCACCGAGGGCGTCACCGTGGTGCTGGAGGTTCCGCCTGCGGAGGCCGAACGTATCGTCAACGCGGTCACACTCGGCGAGATCTACCTCGCCATGTCGGCTTCGGGTGAGAGCCACCGCACGCCCAAGGGAGTGACCCCCGACGACGTCGTGTCGGCTAACTCCGGGGGGTCGCGATGACGGATCCGAGACTCATCACCATCGCGTCCGCGACGGGTGGATGCGGCAAGACGTTCTTTGCGACCAACGCTGCGGCGGACCTCGCGGCGCGCACGGACGGTGGCGTCCTTCTCATGGACCTTGACCTGCAGTTCGGCGAGGTCGCGGTTGCGCTTCAGATGCGTCCGCAGCACTCGATCATCGACGGGTTGTTCGGGCGCGATCGCCAACCCTTGCCTCCTGAGACCACCGAAGCGGTGTTCGATGAGCTCGTTACTCCGCACTCGTCGGGGTTCGATGTTCTATCGGCCCCTTCGGACCCCGCCG
>DATLNM010000050.1:0-85065 GCA_035536775.1 Actinomycetota bacterium
CGACATCCTCGGGCTGCAACGTGCCTCGTACACCGGGTACGGGCCGCATCATCAGGCCCAGATGCGCGGCGACCGAGCCCCCTTCGAAGTGCAAGAAGTGAGCACCGGTCTCGCAGATGACCTCGTCGCCCGGACGCGCCAGCACCGCAAGCGACACTTGATTGCCCATCGAGCCCGTCGGAACGAACAGACCAGCCTCTTTACCGAGCAGCTCGGCAGCATGCTCCTGCAGCGCTATGACGGTTGGGTCGTCGCCGAGGACGTCGTCTCCGACCTCCGCCTCAGCCATCGCCCGGCGCATCTCCGGCGTCGGACGCGTGACGGTGTCCGACCGCAGATCGATCCACTTCTCATCGCTCATCCGAAGAACACCTCCGCGGTCGCGTAGAGCTCGGGGTCGAGCGTCTTCAAAGTGCCGACGCCTTCCTCTATGGGGACCCGGACGATCCGCGTCCCTTGGAGCGCGACCATCTTGCCGTAGTCCTTCGCATCGACCGCGTCGATCGCAGCGATACCGAATCTCGTCGCAAGCACTCTGTCGAACGCGGTGGGAGTCCCCCCGCGCTGGATGTGCCCGAGGATCGTGACGCGCGTCTCGTAGCCCGTGCGCCCCTCGATCTCGCGTTCCAACATGACTCCGATCCCGCCGAGGCGTACGTGCCCGAACGCGTCCAGCTCCTCTTTCTGTGTAATTTCGGTCCCTTGCGCCAGCTTGGCTCCCTCGGCTACGACGACTATCGAGAAGGTGCTGCCCTTCTGATGGCGATGGCGGATGTGCTCGCACACGTCATCGATGTCAAAGGGTCGCTCTGGAACGAGGATCGCGTCGGCGCCGCCTGCGATACCCGCGTACGTTGCGATCCATCCCGCGTGACGACCCATCACCTCGAGCACGATGACGCGGTTGTGTGACTCAGCTGTCGTGTGGAGACGGTCGATCGCATCAGTGCAGATCTGCACCGCCGTGTTGAACCCGAACGTGAAATCGGTCGCGTTCAGATCGTTGTCGATCGTCTTGGGGACGCCGACGACATTGACGCCCTCGGACCCCAGCTTCGCCGCCACGCCAAGGGTGTCTTCGCCACCGACGGCGATCAGCGCTTCGATCTTCTCCGCGGCGAGCGACTCTTTGACGCGCTCGACACCTTGCTCCTCTTTGAACGGGTTCGTTCTCGACGAACCGAGGATCGTTCCGCCGCGGTGCAGCAGACCGGCGGTGTTGTCGGGATTGAGGTGAACGACCTTGTTCTCGAGCACCCCGCGCCACCCGTCCTTGTAGCCCGTTATCGCGTGGCCATAGTCGTTGACGCCCTTGCGGACGACCGCCCGGATGACCGCGTTCAGCCCGGGGCAGTCACCGCCCCCTGTCAGGATCCCTACCCTCGCCACACAACCTCCCTCTCAAAGCTGGTGTTCTCTCATACCTCACCTCGGAGGGAGGCTCAATCCATGAGGCGGCGCCGTCGATAATCAACACATGGCTCGGCTTAGAAGGGTCTTCTTCTGCGCGGCAACCGTCGCCCTCGCGCTGGGCCCCCTCATCCTTCCCGCGGGAGCTGCGGATCTCGCCGCGCTCCAAGCCGGTGCGCAGGAGATAGCCGACCGCGTGACGGCACTCGAGCACGAGCTCGCCTCTCTGAACTCTCAGTCCGGCAAACTCGAGCGCAAGATCGCCGAGGCGAGTCAGGAGATCGGTCTCCTCGAGCTCGAGCTCCACGACATCGAGGCCGCACACGCGGCCGCCGAGTCTCTGTTCATCGAACGCGCCGTCGAGGCATACAAGAACGCGAGCACCGACCAGATCTCGCTCCTTCTCTCCGCGACGGACATGACGCAGTTGATGACGCTCGAGAAGGCGATGCGCGAGTCGGCCGAGACCGATGCGGAGAGCCTGGACCGGTTCCTCGAAGCACGGAAGTCGGCCCTAGCGACCCAGGCCCAAGTCGACGAGCGCAAGCAAGAACTTCTGCTCGCCCGCACTCGTGTTGAGAACATCCGCGGCCACGTCGCCGCCGCGCTGCAAGAACGCCGCGAGCGGCTGCGGGAGCTAACTCGGAGGATCGAGCATCTCGAGGAGCAAGCGCGCGCCGCCGCCGCAGCGGCGGCGGTTCCTTCCGACGAGCTCCTGCGCTTGCTTCGCCCTGCGGGTCCGGCACCGGGTATCCCTGACGGTTTCGTCGGGACCGGCGTCAGCTTCGAGGGGATCGCGTCCTGGTACGGCCCCGGGTTCGAAGGAAACCCGACCGCGAGCGGGCAGATCTTCGACTCGAGCCTCTACACCGCGGCGAGCAAGGAATTGCCGCTGGGGTCGTGGTTGTACGTCGTGCACGAGGGCAAGGGCGTGGTCGTGCTCGTCAACGATCGCGGGCCCTACGTCGAAGGACGGATCCTCGACCTGAGCGCGGCAGCCGCCGAAGCGATCGGCATCGGCGGTCTCGGCTGGATAGAAGCCGAGATCCTGATCAAGGAGTAGCGAGCCGCTTCGTGAGTGTGATGACGGTGCCGTCGGAGTCCGATTCGATCACGACCTCGTCCATGAGTGTCTTCATCAGGTCGATCCCCCACCCACCGGTCGCCTCGACGAGGCCTAGGTCATCCTCCGCGCGCCACGATGGATGAGAGGTGCGCGACCACCCGCGCGAGGACTCCTCCCGCACGAAGAACTTCGCGACACCCGCCTCGATCGTCCACCCGATCTCGGGCGGGGATCCCCCGTCGTCTTCGAGGTGAAGCAGCGCATTCGTACACGCCTCGGTGACGGCGACCAGGCAGTCGAACTCGGCCGATGCATCGCTGTCGACGCCTTGCAGGTCCGAGCGGATGAGCTTTCTGATGCTCGACAAACTAGCCTTGTCGGTCAGAGGGCGAGACTGCATGGACCCACTCTTACACGGCGAGAAACCCGAAAGGACATGGGATCGAGATGGACGATCTGATCCTGGCGATCGATGCGGGCACAACCGGCATCACAGTGCTGGTCGTCGATGCGACCGGACGCGTCCGGGGACGGGCCTACTCCGAGTTCACGCAGCACTTCCCCCAGCCTGGATGGGTGGAGCACGACGCCGCCGAGATATGGAGCATCACCTCGGCCGTCGCGACCGCAGCTCTGGCGGATGCGGCGATCGGGACCCAGGCCCTCGCCGGCATCGGCATCACCAACCAGCGCGAAACGACCGTGTTGTGGGATCGATCGACCGGCATGCCCGTCGCGCCGGCGATCGTGTGGCAGTGCCGGCGCTCGGCGTCGATCTGCGAGCGGCTGCGCGGCGAAGGCTTGGAGGCGGAGCTCAGGGCGCGCACGGGACTCGTCCTCGACCCCTATTTCTCCGCGACGAAGATCGTCTGGTACCTCGAGAACATAGAAGATGTACGCGCCCGCGCCGAGGCCGGCGAGCTCGCCTTCGGGACGATCGACTCCTGGCTCGTGTGGAACCTCACCGGCGGGCGGGTACACGCGACGGAGCCGTCGAACGCGTCGCGCACGATGCTCTACAACCTCGCCGACGCGGCGTGGGATGACGACATCCTCGGGTGGCTCGGGATCCCCCGCTCCCTGTTGCCGGAGGTGCTCCCTTCGAGCGGGTCCTTCGGCGAGTGCACGGGCTTGCCCCTCGGCGGCGTGGAGATCCGGGGCATCGCCGGGGACCAGCAAGCAGCCCTGTTCGGCCAGGGCTGCTTCGAGCCCGGGATGGCCAAGAACACCTACGGCACCGGCTCGTTCGTGCTGATGAATACCGGCCCACGGGTCCCCGTCTCGGCCAACGGATTGCTCGGCACGGCGGCGTGGGACATCGGGGGGGGCGTGCAATACGCGCTCGAGGGGAGCATCTTCGTCACCGGCGCCGCCGTGCAGTGGCTGCGTGACGGCCTCGGGGTCATCTCCGAAGCGTCTGAGTGTGGACCTCTGGCCGCTTCGGTTCCCGATTCCGGAGACACATATCTCGTACCGGCGTTCACCGGCCTGGGCGCGCCGCATTGGGATCCCTATGCACGGGGCATCTTCGCCGGCATCACGCGAGGAACCACGAAGGCCCACCTGGCGCGCGCGGTGATCGATGCGATGGCGTTCCAGACGCGCGACGTGGTGACCGCGATGACCGCCGATGCCGGGGTCGAGCTCGCCGAGCTGCGCGTCGACGGAGGTGCGAGCGCGATGGACCTCCTCTGCCAGATCCAAGCCGACCAGCTCGGAGTCGTCGTGCGACGCCCCGCGATGCTGGAGACAACCGCGCTTGGCGCGGCCTACCTAGCCGGCCTGGGCACTGTGTGGACGTCGACGGATGACATAGCCAGTGCTTGGCGCGCCGACGCCGAGTTCGAGCCGACGAAATCGGTCGACGAGGCCGAAGCTGCGTACTCCCGCTGGCTCAAAGCCGTCGAACTAAGTAAGGGCTGGACGTCCGCCTAGCCGACTAGCGCCTCTTCGGAAAGATCGATGTCGTCTTCTATGAAGCGCGCCGATTCGGGCATCGGCTCGGTCGCGGCACGCGACGCGTACTGGTCGCGATACTCCTGGCCTGAGAGCTGCATGATCTCGTACATGATCTCGTCGGCGATGTTGCGGAGCGCTACTCGATCGGTCTCACGACCGGCGTAGCGTGAGAAGTCGAGCGCCTTGCCAAACTTGACATCGACCTTGATCCGGCCCGTGAGTCGCGGCAGCTTGGCATCTTTGGGCATGACGTCCTCGGTCCCGACAAGCCCGACCGGGATCACCGGGACACCCGCCGCGAGTGCGAGCCTCGCAACACCCGTCCGTCCCCGATACAGATAACCGTCCGGCGACCGCGTGCCCTCGGGGTATATCCCGAGGAGGTTTCCCTCCCTCAGGACGTCGAGCGCGATCTCGAGCGACTGCTGCGACTTGCTGCCGCCCTCCCGCTCACACGAGATCTGCCCACATCCTTTGAAGAACCATGACGTCTTCCACGACTTGAAGTAGTCGGCCTTCGCCAGATAAGTGACCTTGCGGCGTGGCACGACCAGCGGGATGAAGAACGAGTCCAGGAACGAGAGGTGGTTCGCGGCGATGATCGCCGGGCCCTTCTTCGGGAGGTTCTCGAGCCCGTGGGCTTTGATGCGATACAAGCCGCGGAGGATGGGTTTCAGGATGCCTTTGATGACCCAATACATCACTGCGCCCGACACCCCCTCCCATGGCCTGCACTGCCCCCCGCGAGCCATGTTAAAGAGTGAGTCCACTGAGTCAAGTCGCGCAGAAACTGGGTCCGAGACGGGGGCGAGGTCGGAATTTGTGACTGAAAAAACTCAGATAGACATCATCGCAGGGGCCGAGGAATTCGAACTCGGCGAAGGCCCCATCGGAGCGCTGCTGATCCACGGCTATACGGGCAGCCCACAGGGGTTGCGGGGCCTCGGAGAGCACCTCGCCGACCGTGGGGTCGCGGTCATGGCGCCCCGGCTGCCCGGCCATGGAACGACTTGGCAGGACCTCAACACGCGCCGCCCTGAAGAGTGGGTCCACCACGTCGAAGAGGCGTTCACCCGTATGGCGGCCGAGCGCGAACAGGTCTTCTTGGTTGCACTGTCGTTCGGCGCCGCGCTTGCCCTGAACCTAGCGGCCCACTACCCGGACCGCATCGCCGGGATCGTCACGCTCGCAGGCTGGGTCCACACGAAAGACCCCCGCCGGTTCCTCGCGCCCGTCATCCGAAAGGTCACCGCCTCCCTCCCCGGCGCCGGGAACGACATCGCCGACCCCAGCCAGAGAGAGATCGTCTACGACAGGCTCCCGACTTCGTCGACCTACTACACGCTCAAGTTCCTCAAGCACGTGAAGGCCAACCTCGGCGCGGTTCGCAGCCCTATCCTCGTCATCCACAGCCGCAACGACCACACCGTCCACCCGAGCAACGCCGATGCGATCATCAACGGCGTCTCGTCCGAGGACAAAGAGCTGGTGTGGCTCGATGACTCGTACCACGTCATCACCCTCGACCACGATCGCGAAAAGGTCTTCACCAAGACGTTCGAGTTCATCCGGTCGCGGTCCGCAGCCGCCGAGTGAGGACCACCCGCACGTGACCTCGGAGACCGTCACCCTCGAGGGGCACATCATCGATTCCCTAACGCTCCCCAAGGTCTTCGACGAGATCGTCGAGCTGGGCGGCACCTACGAGGTGGTCGACCTCGACATCGGCATCAAGCACGAAGACCCGTCGTTCGCGCGCGTGCGGGTCACCGCCGAGGACGAGACCGCCCTGACGGCGCTGATCGAGCGCCTCCGCAAGCACGGCGCGAATCCGGAGACCGTCGAGGACGCGCCCGTACAGATCGCCGACACCGACGGCGCGTTCCCACCCGGCTTCTACTCGACGACGAACCTAGAGACCGCCGTCCGGATCGACGGACGCTGGGTCCCTGTGTTGCACCCCGAGATGGACTGTGGGGTCGTCCTCGAAGACGGCATCGCCCACACGATCCCGATGGATCAGGTGCGGACCGGGATGAGCATCGTGATGCGTGGCATGGGCATCAGGGTCACCCCACCGGAAAAACCGCGCAAGCCCGGGCACCAGGCGTTCGAATTCATGGCGTCGGAGATATCGAGTGAGAAGCCCAAGGCGCTGCTCGTCCACCGCGTCGCGGAGCAGATAAGAGAGGTACGCGAGCGCGGCGAACGCATCATGTGGGTTGCAGGCCCGGCGGTCATCCACACCGGAGCCGCTCCCGATATCTGTGCGTTGATCCGCGGCGGGTTCGTCAATGCGCTATTCGCGGGCAACGGCGTGGCAACGCACGATATCGAATCGAACATCTTCGGGACGTCACTCGGCGTCTACCTCGACGCCGGCCACCCCGCCGAGCACGGCCACGAGCACCACATCCGCGCGATCAATGAGATCCGCCGGCATGGTTCGTTCGCCGCTGCGATCGACGCGGGGATCTTCAGTGACGGGATCGTGTGGCACCTCGTTAAGCACGACGTCGAGTACCTCTTCGGCGGGAGCGTGCGCGACGACGGTCCGTTGCCCGAGGTTGTTACCGACATGCCCGAGGTGCAGAAGCGACTTCGCAAGATGATCTGGGGTGAGAACGGTGACGATCTGGTCGGGATGTGCATCGTCGCGGGAACGATGCTGCACGGCATCGCGACCGGGAATTGCCTGCCGGCGTCGGTCCCCCTCGTGTGCGTCGACATCAACCAGGCGACCGTCACCAAGCTGATGGACCGTGGGTCGTTCCAATCGACCGGGATCATCACCGACATCGGGCTCTTCATCAGGGAGCTCGCGGTGAAGCTCACCCCCGGGGAGGGGACACCATGAAACGGGTCGTGATCGCCGTCGCAGCAACGCTAGTGACCTTGGCAGCGTCGATGTCGGGCGCGGCGGCGCGCGCCGAGCGAATCGGTTCTTCCTCCCCCGGCGGAGCCGAGCCCGATCGAATCGTCGTCCAAGACGACCTCACACAACCGGTGTTCTCCTACGAGGACGCGATCAGAGAGACTGTTTATGTCCAGTCCACGATCGACGATGACCTCGACGGCGATCTCGACCTCTTGGCGACCGACATCATCCGGCCGCGCGCGACCGAGGGCGACCTCCAAGTACCCGTCATCTACGAGATGAGCCCCTACTACCAGGAGCTCGGGAGGGGCAACGAGTCCGAGATCAAGAACGAAGAGGACGGCGACTACATCCCCGACCGCTTCCCTCTCTTCTACGACAACTACTTCGTCCCGCGTGGCTACGCGGTGGTGCTGCAAGACATGCGCGGGACGCGCAACTCAGAAGGCTGCATGGAGCTCGGCGGCATCGGCGAGCTGATCGACGCGCAGGCGACCGTCGACTGGCTGAACGGGCGCGGGGCCGCGTTCACCGCTGCCGGCGATGCGGTCGAGGCGACCTGGTCGACCGGCAAGGTCGGGATGATCGGCAAGTCGTACGACGGGTCAGTCGCCAACGGAGCCGCGTCGACCGGCGTAAAGGGGCTCGAGACGATCGTGCCGATCGCGGCCATCAGCCGCTGGTACGACTATCACCTCCACAACGGAACGCAATACCTGAACGCATACCTCACTCCCGCGAACTTCTCATTCGTGATCGACCAGACCCCCGGCGACGACGAGGAGCGCGGAGCCGCATGGGCCGAAGCGACGTTCACCGAGGGCTCGGTGTGCAGTGCGCGCGGCGCGGAGATCGTGGCGCAAGCTGGCAACCCGGCAGGCGATTACAACGCGTTCTGGGATGAGCGCGATTACCTGAAGGACATCGACAAGGTCACCGCGAGCGTCTTCCTCATCCACGGTCTGAACGATTACAACGTGAAGCCGAACAACTTCGTCGCCTGGTGGGAGGCGATCGCGCGGCGCAACCTTCCCCGCAAGATCTGGCTGGCGCAGGTCGCGCACGTCGATCCGTTCGACTTCCGGCGGCCGCAATGGGTGCTCACGCTGCACCGCTGGTTCGACTACTGGCTGCAGGGCGTGAACAACGGGATCATGTCCGAGCCGATGCTCGACATCGAGCGCGAGTCCGGCCACTGGACGACGGGGTCGACATGGCCGGCGGCCGCAGCGCGCCGGGTGAAGGTCTTCATGCAGGGGAATGGGGGCCTGCGCGCGGTTCCCGCTAAGACCGCGACGATGACCTTCACGGACGACCCCGGCCAAGGAGAGAACACGATGACCGACGGCGCGGTCGGTGCCGGTCCGAACCGCCTCCTCTGGAAGAGCCCCACACTGAAGCGTGATGTCCGGATCAGCGGACGGATGAAGGTGGCGATCCAAGCGACCGTGGACCGCGCCGACACCAACTTCACCGCCCTACTGGTGGACTACGGAGCGACTCGCCGCATCGATCCGGAAGTGAGAACGACTGAGGAAGAAACGTGCCACGGCGACGGGACCGCGGCCGACGATCCGTGCTACTTCCTCACCGAAGAGACGGCAAGCAACAACCCTGTGCACATCGTCTCGCGCGGATGGCTCGATGCCCGCCACCACGAAAGCTTGCGTTCGAACAGCCCGCTCGTCCCGGGCACAAGGTACGCGTTCAGGTGGGACATCTTCGGTGATGACTACGTCTTTAAGAAAGGCCACCAGATAGGCCTCGTCATCGCCGGGAGCGACGCGGACTTCACGGTTCCGGATCCGTCACTGGCCGAGATCGTCGTGGACATCGGCAAGAGTCACGTGGTCCTGCCGATCGTCGGAGGAGCTACGGCAACACGCCGCGCGGGCCTTTAGGGTTGAGCGATGCCTGAACGGAAGCTGACCAAGCGCGGCGCGCAACGCCGGGAGCAGCTCCTCGAGACCGCGGCGCGCCTGTTCGCCGAGCACAGCTACCACGGGACCGCCGTCGGAGACATCTGCGATGCGCTCGGAGTCGGCAAGGGTGTTTTCTACTGGTACTTCCCTTCCAAAGAGGCATTGTTCTCTGAGCTGCTCGGCGAATCGTTGTTGCGTATGCGGCGGGGCCAGCAGGTTGCGATCGCCAAAGCCGACGGGCCGGTGGGCCGCATCGAAGGAGGCATCCGGGCGTCGATCGAGTTCTTCCGCGATAACCCTGGCTTCCTCGATCTGATCCGGATAGCCGGGCGCTACGACGCGTTTCTGAACCTCGTCGAGAACGGGCGTCAGATCGTGGTGGCGGACACCGCGATGCACATCAAGGAAGGCATGGCGTCGGGTCAGATCCGCCACGGCGATCCCGAGCTGATGGCGCACGGGATCCTGGGCGCGATCTTCCACTTCGTCGAGGTCTACTTCGACAACGACGCGGGCTACTCGACCGACCGTCCGCAACTGGAAGACGAAGCCGTCGCGTTCTGCCTGCGGGGTTTGCTCGCCTAACTCATTCGCACGATCGGTTGTCCTCGCCGCCCTTACATCGATCGGTTCCCCTGCCTCCAGTCAGAGCATCGCGGCCTTTCCCGCCGATCAGCTCGTCGTTGCCGCCGCGGCCGCTCAACTGGTCGTTGCGGTTACCTCCGATGAGCCGGTTCGGTTTGACGTTTCCGATCACCCGGTTCGCGGACGCGGGTGACCCTCTGACGTTCTCGATCCCGGAGATCTGGTCGATGCCTTGGCCCAGCGAGATTCCCTTGGACAGGTCGACGACTATCTGAGCTTGGTCGGAGTAGAACCCGACGAGGTCCTTTCCGGGGCCGCCGGCCACGAGGTCGTCGTCTGGTTCGGCGCATCGCACAGGCGCGCACCCGTACATCCGGTCGCGCCCCGCTCCCCCATCCATGAAGTCGTCGCCCGGTCCGCCGAAGAGCGTGTCACCCAGCCCGCGTCCCTCGATCCGGTCGGCGCCGAAACTGCCGTGGATGGTGTCGGCCGCAGGTCCTCCGAGAAAGACATCGTCATGCGTCGAGCCCGAGACCGAGTTGACGTTGATCAAGCGATCGTTGCCGAAGCCGGTGGCGGTGCCTGTTTCGAGATCGACCGAGATGGGAGTGGGTGAGTCGCTGTAACGCGCAGGGCCACCCGCGATCTCGTCGTCGTCTGGTCCGCCCCACAGGCCCTCAGTCGTCTGGGTGCCCGTCAGGTTGTCGTTGCCCGGCCCGCCGTAAAGGAGATCCTGGCCGGGAGCCGCGTCGAGAGCATCGTCGTCCTCCTCACCGAACAGATAGTCGTCTCCCCCGCCGCCCTCGAGGTCGTCGTTCCCCGATCCCCCGCAGATGCGGTCGTTGCCCTCGAGTCCGCGGATGACGTCGTCGCCTGCGAGTCCGGCGATGACGTCGGGCTGCGCAGTTCCGTCGATCACGTCAGGGCCGTCCGTGCCCACGATGGTCGCGTTCACGCCCTCGCAGACGGCGGCGGCCGGCTGGGCTATCGCGGGCTCGATCGCCCACAAGCAAACGGTGATAGCGGCGACGACCCCGCGTGCTGCTCGACGCCGATCGATGGTCGAGGCGCCGACTCTTCCCGAGATGTCGTGTGAAGTCGGGCGATCGTTACTCATCAGCTCCGTTGTATCCCAATCAGGCTGCTAGGTAGCCACCAATGAGCCCCGCACCGCAGCACTCAGCCCACACTTCTCGGTACAGCGACTTCCTTCATCAAACTGAGTCGGAAGAAGCCTTGACTATCGAACGTATGTTCTATATGGTAGTGAGAGTCAGCGAAGGGGTCCGCGCCCCCTCGTGAGGCTGATGGAGCATCCGGCCACCGTCGGAATCGCGTCGTCATGCCTCACTGAGAGATGGAGCGCGCATGTACCTCAAAGGTGGCATTGAGCTACAAGAGCGGGGACTCGCGTCCCAGGCCCTGGCCCCAACCAACGCTTACACCGATCCCCACACCCGAACCCACACGCGGTCACGCCTCGCCTCGGACTTCCTTCACAGCGCGCCCGACCCCGACATGCTGCGCGAGCGCGAGCGGCGCATCGCGAAGCTCAAGGGATCGCGCGCGGCGGCAGGGCGCGCCCAGTTCGAGATGCTGGCTGATCTTTCCGACTGCGACGATCCCTTCATCTGGGGCGAGCTCTCGGTCGATGGCACCGAGGTCATCGACCCCGACGAGTACGACGGGGCGCGCGACATGCCCGGGTGGGTGGCGGCGCAGTTCGGCATCACCAAGTGGGCCGCAGGGCGGTGGCTGTTCGCAGCCCATGCGCTCAAGCGTCTGCCCTGCACCTCCGAGGCGTTCTCCTCAGGTGAGCTGAGCTTCGACAAGATGCTCGACCTCGTACGCATCGCGACGCCCGACAACGAGGAGAAGCTCCTGCGGTGGGCTTACGGTTCGACGGTCTCGGCTGTGCGGAAGCGCGCCGACCGCGAGAACCAGCCGCCCAAGGAAGAAGCTGCCGAGGCGATCCACGACCGTTACCTCCGCCATTGGTATGAACTCGACGGACAGATGGGCTTCGCCGGCCGCATGCCCGCCGACCAAGGCCAGGTCATCGCCAACGCCCTCGACCGCATCGCACGCGACGTCATCCCGGTGCTCCCCGGCGAAGAGGAGCCCGGCTGGTTCGATCCCGGGGACGGTCTCGATCGCCGGCGCGCGGACGCCCTCTACCTCATGGCGCTGAGTGGTCTCTCCGGCTTCGCAACAGCGGGCTCGGGTTCCTATGCGCATCAAAACCCGGACTCGGGCGCGCAGCCAGCCGCAAGCTGCTGCCACGACCACGGTTCCCCCGCACAAGGATCCATGCTTCTGGAAGAACCCGACTCGGTGGCTGAGTCGTCCGGTTTCAGCTCGGCTGTTCTCGGTGCATCCGACACCAATGGTGAGGACCCGCAGGGGGCCGCTGCGCGAAAGGTCCTGAAGCGCGCCGCCGAAGCAGATCTCTCACGGCGCTCCGGGACCGAGATCGTGGTGCACGCGCCGCTCGAGGCGTTCTCGTCAGACACGATCGGGGGCGAGACCGAAGGCGGCGGCGTCATCCACCCCGAGACGTTGCGGCGCCTGAGTTGTGATGCCCGCATCCAGCTCGCGCTCGAGAACGGCGAAGGGCAACCGGTCGGGGTCGGTCACTCCCGGTACTCGCCGCCGGGCTACGTGCGCCGAGCGGTCTATCACCGTGACGGGCGGTGCGCGTTCCCCGGGTGCCACGGCTGCCGCTTCATGGACTGTCACCACATCGTGCACTGGCCGACGGGTCCGACCCAGACCGACAACCTCATCATGGTGTGCCCCTTCCATCACAAGCTGCTGCACGAGCTTGCATGGAACGTCGAGCTCAACGTCAGGACGGGAGAGACGAGGTGGTTCCGTCCCGATGGGAGCTTGCTCGAAGTGCCGGGGGCGAGATCGACGCGTGCGGGGCCGGACTAGGCGGGTGGGCCCTTTTCGAGCGCGTGGCGGATGCCGCGGATGCCTTGGCGGATGCGTTGCTCGTTCTCTACCAGCGCGAATCTGACGTAGGCGTCGCCTGCGCCTCCGAAGCCAACTCCGGGCGCCACCGCGACCTTCGCTTCGGCGACGAGGTACTTGGCGAACTCGAGGGAGCCCATCGGGCGGAACGCTTCGGGGATCGGGGCCCACACGAACATTGTCGCCGGAGGGCGCACCATGTCCCATCCGATGCGAGCGAGCCCGTCGCAGAGAACGTCCCGGCGCGTCCGGTAGACCTCGCGGATCTGTTTGGGGACCTCGTTGCATTCGTTGAGGGCGATGATCCCGGCGATCTGGATGGGCTGGAAGACGCCGTAGTCGAGATAACTCTTGAGCTTCGTGAGCGCGCCGATGATCTCGGCGTTGCCGACCGCGAACGCGAGACGCCAGCCGGGCATCGAGTACGACTTCGACATCGAGAAGAACTCGACGCCGACATCCTTGGCCCCGGGCACCTGCATCATCGAAGGGGCGCGTTCGGCGTCGAACACGAGGTCGGCGTATGCGAGGTCGTGCACGACGACCATCTCGCGCGCCTTGGCGAACTCGATCAGCCGCTCGAAGAACTCGAGGTCGACCATGGCCGTAGTCGGATTGTGCGGGAACGAGCACAGCACTACGCGTGGTTTGGGCTCGGAGCGTTCGTACGCCTCCACGAGGTCGGCGAAGAAGTCGGAGTCGAACGACAGCGGCACAGTGGTTACGTTCGCTCCGGCGAGCAGCATCGAATAGGTGTGGATCGGATAGGTCGGTTCGGGTACGAGGACGGAGTCCCCGGGACCGAGCAGCACCCAAGCGAGGTGCGCGAGTCCCTCCTTGGCTCCGATGACCGCGACCGCCTCAGACTCGGGGTCGAGCGAGACATCCCATGCGCGTTCGTAGAGATCGCAGATCGCGCGCCGCAGCTTCGGGATACCGCGGGATGCGGAGTATCGGTGGTTCCTGGGGTTGTCGACGGCCTCCTTGAGCTTCTCGACGACCGCCTCGGGCGTGGGGATGTCGGGGTTGCCCATCCCGAGATCGATGATGTCCTCGCCGGCGCGCCGCGCCTGCGCCTTCAGGTCGTTGACGATCGAGAAGACGTACGGCGGGAAGCGCTCTATGCGTCTGAACTCCATCACCAGAACCTAGCAGGCCCCGGTTTCGTGGCCCGCGTCCTGCCCCGCGAGCTAGTCGTTCGGGTCGTCGAGGTCGGGAGTGTTGCCGTCGAGGCGGTGCAGGTTAGAGAGAACGAGCCGTGATCCGTCCATCGTAGCCTCGATGGAGACGATGCCCCCGTTGCCGAGACCTCGGAGGCGCGCCGACCGCCGATCGTCATAACCCAGCGCCTCGGCACAGATCCAGCGAATGGTCCCACCATGGCTCACCACCACGAACGGCGCTGACGGACATGCCACGACGGCGCGGCCGAGGGCCTCGAGCCCCCGAGCGCGCACCTGCTGGGGGGTTTCACCACCAGGGCGTGGGCTGAAGTGACGCGATGGTCCCCACAGGTCAGGCCATCGCCGCCGGATCTCTTCGACGTGGAGACCTTCCCACTCACCCTGGTCGATCTCGCGGAACGCGGGATCCTGGATAACGGTCAGGTTGTGAGGTTCCGCGATCGCAGTGGCGGTATCGATCGCGCGTATGAGGTCGCTAGAGAAGACCGCGCCCAGTGGAATGTCGAAGAACGAGCGCGCCGCCGCATGAGCCTGCGCGACGCCCTCCTCGTCGAGTGGGATGTCGGCGTGGCCCTGCGCGAGCTTCTGCTGGTTCCACTCGGTCGCGCCGTGGCGCACCAGGTAGACCTGAGGCACGCCTACCTCTCCGCCCGCAAAGCTTGCAGCAAGCGCATCGCGGAGCTCCCGAGATTGTGCTCGTCCGCTAGGGCGCGCAGGCGGTCCTCATCCGGCGCGCCCGGCGATGTCTGATCCACCGGCGCGTCCTTGACCAGGCTTACGACTGTCTTCATGGCTTCAAGGTATGCCCTCGCGCCCGAGAATGACTCGGCCTGGCGCGCCGGAATCTCGTCGAGGTGCTCCATGACGCCGTCGATCGAGCCGAACCTCGTGAGCAGGTCCGCGGCCCGCTTGGGACCGATCCCCGCAACGCCCGGCAGACCATCGGACGCGTCACCACGCAGCGTCGCGAACTCCCCGTACAGCCTCGGGGGGATCCCGTACTTAGCTTGCACCGCTGACTCGTCGTACTCGGTCATGTCCTTTGTGCCCTTGAGCGGGAACATCACTTTGACGTCGGGGTCCCTGATGAGACAGAGAAGGTCTCGATCGCCAGTGACGATGACGATGCTCTCCGGCACGGATCGCTCGACGAGCGTTGCGATGACGTCATCGGCCTCGAGCCCGGGGGACTCCGCGCGCGAGACTCCGGCTGCGTCGAGAACGTCGGCAATGACGCCGAACTGGCGCGGCAATGAGGCCGGATCCTCGGGGCGCTCGGCTTTGTATCCCGGATACGCGGCGACCCTGAAGGCTGGTCGCCAGTCCGCGTCGAACACCGCGACGAGTTGCTGCGGACGGCGATCCACGACCAGTCGGGTGACCATCTCCATGAAACCCCGCACTGCGTTCACGGGCCGGCCCTGGGGGTCGGTGACCGACTCCGGATACGAGAAGAACGCGCGGTAGACGAGGCTCGGCGCGTCCACGAGGTACGTGGACGTCATCGACGCAAGCGCAGGGCGTTCAGTACGACGCTCACCGAGGAAAACGCCATCGCCCCCGCGGCGATCATCGGATCCAAGAGGCCAAGCATCGCCGCCGGGATCATGACGGTGTTGTAGAAGAAGGCCCAGAAGAGGTTCTGCTTGATGATCCTCAAGGTCCTGCGGGCTAGCGCGATCGCCCGCGGCGCGAGCAGTGGGTCGCCGCCGACCAATGTTAGGTCGGCCGCCTCCAGCGCGACGCCGGCACCCGTACCGATCGCGATGCCGAGATCGGCCTGAGCGAGCGCGGGCGCATCGTTGATGCCGTCACCAACGACAGCAACCCGATGCCCTTCTGCTTGGAGGCGCTTCACCTCGGCGACCTTGCCGTCGGGCGCCACCTCGGCGAGAACACGCTCGATGCCCGTGCGCTCCGCGACGGCGGCAGCCGCAGCCGCGTTGTCACCGGTCACGAGCACCACGTCGAGGCCGAGCGAGCGCAACGTCGCCACGGCTTCTTTCGCGGTTGCCTTTACCTCGTCGGCCACCGCTATGACACCCAAGGGCCGAGCACCTTCGGCGATCCCGATCAGGGTGTGTCCATTCTCCTGAAACTGGGTGATCTTCGAGTGGGTCTCGGGCGAGGGAACGACACCGAGCGATCTCATGCGCGCCGGGCTCCCGATCGACAGGAAGCGACCATCGACGGTTGCATCGACCCCCGCGCCGGTTTGCGATGCGAAGGAGAGCGCCGGTGACATGGATAGGCCCTTCTCCCCCGCTGCGCGCACTATCGCCCGGGCGATGGGGTGTTCCGACGGTGACTCGGCCGATGCTGCCAGACGAAGCAGCTCGTCCGAAGTGAGACCGGCGTCTGCCTCGGGAAGCACCGCGACCACGCCCATCTCGCCTTTCGTGAGCGTTCCCGTCTTATCGAGGACCACAACGTCAACGCCATGCGTGCGTTCGAGGACGTCGCCCCCTCGGATGAGGATGCCGAGCTGCGCGCCTCGCCCCGAACCCACCATGACGGCGGCCGGCGTGGCAAGGCCCATCGCGCACGGGCAGGCGATGATCAAGACCGCGACCGCTGCGATGACGCCCTGCTCGACGGAGTGACCCGTCGCGATCCATCCGGCGAGCGTCGCGATCGCGATGACGATGACGATGGGCACGAAGATCGCCGATATCCGGTCGGCCATGCGCTCGATAGGTGCCTTGCGCGTCTGAGCCTCTTCGACAAGGGCGATGATCTGTGACAGAGCAGTCTCGGACCCCACGCGCGTTGCCCTCGCGAGGACCGAGCCTGTCGTGTTGATCGTGGCGCCGAAGATCTCGTCACCCAGGCCCTTCTCGGCAGGAACGGGCTCACCGGTCATCATCGCTTCGTCGAACGCGCTCGAGCCTTCCTCGATCACCGCATCCGTCGGGACCTTGTCCCCGGGACGGATCCGCATGACATCGCCGACAACGATCTCCTCGACCGGCACGCGCGTCTCGACGCCGTCTCGTATGACGATGGCGTCAACGGCCGCTAGCTCGAGCAAGCCTTTGATCGCGGCGGACGCGCGGCTGCGTGAACGCAGCTCTAGATAGCGCCCCAGCAAGAGGAAGGTGACAATCACTCCGGCGGTTTCGAAGTAGACATGACCACCAGCGAACAGCGCGTAGAGGGAATAGCTGTACGCCGACAGGGTCCCGAGAGCGATCAGCGTGTCCATGTTGGCCGCGAGGTGGCGCGCTTGCTTCGCGGCCATGCGCAAGAACGGCCACGCCGCCCAGAACTGCACGGGAGTGATGAGGACAAGCTGCACCCATTCGGGCACGTGCAGGATCTCATGAGCCATCCCCAGCACCACGACCGGCATGGTGAGGAGGGCAGCGATCAAGGCTCGCCGGCCCGCATCGCGCACGGCGTGCGGTGTTGCCTCTTCGTGCTCGTGTCCCCCGGATCCATGCATCCCGTGGTCACCTCGTGGAACGAGCTCGTAGCCTGCAGCCGCCACCGCGTCTACGAGATGGTCGGGCGATGCATCGTGCTCGAGGTGAACCGTCGCTCGCTCGGTCGCGAGGTTCACACCCGCATTGGCCACGCCGGGAGCGGAACGGAGCGCGTTCTCGACACGGCGCGCGCAGCTGGCACATGTCATCCCACGAACGTCGAAGTTGACTGTCGTTGCGTCTGGCGGAGGTTCGAGGACGGCGTCCTTTACCGGAGCGTCCGACTCGGTCGGCGCGTCCGGCTCGCTGATCATCGGTAGCGGTTTCATGGGCGTGAGTATACCCCCGGGGGGTATCTGGTCAAGACCCCCCTCGCAGTTGCCTCCGGACCTCGGCGGCGAGCTCGTAAGCTCGGGGCTCCCCCGCTCCCCTCATAGTGAGGATGACCTCGGAGGCGCCCGCCTCAACGAAACCGGACAGCTTCGCGGCAACCGCTTCGGCTCCCCCTGCGCACACTTCGGGGCTCACCACCCCCGCCCACGTGATCGCAATGTCTCGCTCTCCGGCGGCGGCGCGTACCCTTGCCGCATCGGCCGCGAATCCGCCGGGCGTCCCGCCCCACCCGTTCCATGCGTCACCGAGCTCCCCCGCGAGCTGGAGCGCATCGTCGGAACGGCCGGCAACCCACACCTGGGGGCGGGGTTGGATCTCGGGCGTCGCCGGCAGCGAACTGAGCGACGTGAAGCCACTGTCGTGGTCCACCGTCGACGAGGACAGGAAATGCCTTACCGATTCGACCGCGGCACGGAACTGGGCGATCCGATCGTCGCCCGAGTGGTAGTCGATGCCGAAGGCCTCGTTCTCATCGCGGCTCGCCTCATCTCCGCTCCCTATCCCGATCGTGATCCGACCTGGTGCGATCGACGCGGCGGTCGCAGCGAGCTTGCCGATGACGGCCGGGTGCCGCAAGGTCGAGCGCGTCACGAGCGTGCCAGCACTGATCCTTTTGGTGCGCGCCGCGGCCCAACACAGCGATGTCCAGCACTCCATGAAGGGCCGGTTCTTGCCACCTGAGAGCGGCCACAGATGGTCGAACGCCCAGATCGAATCAAGCCCCAAGTCCTCGGCGCGCACGATCGCGTCGGTGAGAACGCGCGGGTCCGAGGTGAACTGTGGAAGCGTGACGCCAACCCGAAGCTCAGGCAACATTCACCATCAGATATCGGATGAGGAATTCAGATACGCCGGCGGTGAGCAGGGCGACGTAATACAGACCTGTCGCCGACTGGATCGAGCGGATCTTGATGCAGCGCCTCACCATCCACGTGACGACACCAGTGAAGCCCACTAACAGGAGCCAGATGACGAAGAATCCAGCTCCGAATGAGTCGCCGAATCCCGGGATCCCCAGAACCGCGCCTTCGGTCGATGCGTTGGCGAGGCGGCCGGTCGCGATCAGCCCCAAGATCGCGGTCGCGCCGGTGGCGATGAGCGAGGCGACCGTGAGGCGCGCCAGTGCCCACGTCTTCAGACCGGGCTGATTGAGGTACCAGTGACCGAGCAGCATCCCGCTGGTCACGCCTCCGAGAAGCGCGGCGCCGGCGATGAGCTCGAGGGCCGCGAGTACCGCAGGCCAGCCTGCAAGCGTCGCCCCTGATGCTGCAAGAGCGGCGCATCCAACCAGCGCGGTGATCCCGCCGATGACCGCGCCGGGGACGTCGGTGCGTGAGTATTGGACGAGAACATAGAGCGCGCAACCGACGAGGCACGCGATCACGAGCTGGGATTGCGGACCGTCAGCTCCGGTCGAACGCGCTGCGGCGAACGCGGCGGCGGCGAGAGCGAGGATGACCCACGCGGTGATCCGGAAGTGCCCGCGCTTGACCTCGGCCCACGACTGGGTCCATGCCGTCAGGCCGATCAAGCCGACGGTCCATTCGAGCATCACGAGCGCGACGACACCGCCTGCTCCGGTCACGTGGGGCTGGAGAACCTCTTCTTGATCCACCCTGGGATGAAGCTCGTCGAGATGTCGAGGATGTTCCGCACGATCTCCAACACGTCTTCGTCGCCGTCCCAGTGCTCTTTAACGACGTCGTCGGGCACGCGGTTCAAGATGTGATCGAGGGCGAAAGCCGCGATCGCGAGATCGTCGAGCTGGCCCACGCCTGGGATGAAGTCCGGGATGATGTCAACCGGCGAGAACAGATAGCCCCCGAGCAATACCAGGATCGCCTTGCTCCGCGCTGGAACGCGAGGGTCACGAGCGAGTCG
The DNA here is from genome assembly GCA_035536775.1 of Actinomycetota bacterium. Taxonomy (GTDB): domain Bacteria; phylum Actinomycetota; class CADDZG01; order CADDZG01; family WHSQ01; genus DATLNM01. The sequence continues at coordinate 19,680 of DATLNM010000050.1, forward strand.
CCACACGAGGCGGACCAGCCGTGGCGCGAGGAGTGCGTACTCCTTGAGCTTTGTCTGCTCGGGAGTGAGATCGCCGTTCGGAAGGTCCAGCCGGTCATCCACCGCCAGCCTCCTGCGACTCGAGGAGATCGAACGCCAGACATGCAGCTCCGACGATGCCTGCGTCCGGGCCGAGCTTCGAAACGTCGAGACGCACCGGGCGACGGCGTTGCGCGAGCGTCATCTGTGCAAGCTGATCGCGCGCGGGACCCAGGAACGGCTCACCTGCACCCGTGACGCTGCCGGCGAGAACGATGATCTCGGGGTCGAACATGTTGACGATGTTGGACAGTCCGATGCCGAGATAGCGGCCGGCGGTGCGCAGGATGGAGCGCGCCGCCTCGTCCATCTGGCGGGCTGCCTTTGCAACGTGCTCAGTCGTGATGTCATCTATCGACCCAGCGAACGAGAGCATCGAAGTCGACGCGTCCTTTGAGGCCTCGGCCCGCGCTATGCGGGCGATCGCGTTACCAGAGGCGAGCTGCTCGAGACAACCTTTCAGTCCACAAGGACATTCGGGACCCGAGGGTTCGACCACCGTGTGGCCAGCCTCCGCGGCGGCACCGTTCGCGCCTCGCAGCACGCGGCCGCTGACGACGAAGCCGCTCCCGATCCCTGTACCGATCGTCACCATCGCAACATCATCGAAGCCTTGGGCGACACCGAACCGACGCTCTCCCCACACGGCCGCGTTGGCATCGTTATCGACGGCGATAGGCAGCTTCGTGCGCGCCGCCAGTGCCTGGGTGACGTGGGGATCGTCGTAGATGACGTTGGGTGAGAACGTGACGCTTCCGGAGTCGAGATCCACGAACCCTGCCACTCCAACTCCGACCGCCAGGGGTGGGCCCTGGTCCGACGCGCGATCGAGCAGCTCGTCGACGACGCTGACTATCCCCTTGGTGCCTGCCGAATGATCGGTGGGGTATTCAACGCGCTCCTGAACCTCACCATCTGAGGTGACGAGCGCGCCCTTGGTCGCGGTACCGCCCGTGTCCACGCCGATGACCAACCGGCGGACGGACGCGGACGCGTCAGCCGAAGTCGACACGCCTAACCGTCCCGTCGTCGTCGTCCACAGCCTGGGTGGCAGATCTCGCTGCAGTTTCGGCCTTCTCGACCGGAGTGAGGAAGGCTTCTGCTTCCTCCACGAGTATCCCGAAAGCGAGCACCAGCTCGCGCGCTGCATTCATGAGGTGCTCCGTGAGCTCAGGCTTCGCGCCACGCACCATTCCGATCGCGGAACAGATCGGGCAGTACGCGCAGTTGGGTCGATGCGTGTGCCCGCTGTCGAACAGGTCGCTGTAACGGGCCGCACGCAGCTGCTCTTCGTCCATACAGGCAGGGTACTAGCCCTGGCTCGCGACCCTTTTCTTGAGGCCCTCCAAGGCGGTTCGCACGATCTGCTTCTCGCCTTGGCGCTTGATGAACCCAGGCACTGGGAACCCGAGGTCGGCCGTCATCTCATAGGTCACATCGGTTGTGTCACCAAATTCGTCGAACGTGTATGAGCCCTCGAGCGAGTTGAGGTCACCCTCGACCAACTTCCATGAGAACGACTCCGGCGCGGAGGAATAGTCGTATTGAAGGGTGTACGTGATCGTCTTGACCTTGGCGTCGACCTGCCACCACACCTTGAGGGGCCGGCCTTCGTCGTCGCGCTCTTTGACCTCGACCTTCTTCACCCCGTCGGCCCACGAGGGATAGGACTCGAAATCGATGGCCGCCTGGAACAGCTCGTCCGCTCTCGCCTCGATATCGATGGAGTCCTTGACCGAGTCAGCCATGACGGGTCCCTTCTCTCTCTTGCGACTGGGTTTCGTGGCGCCATGCACGCTTCGTTCCGCGGAAGTATCCGACATTGACGCACAGCGTGCGCCCCACCGAAACACACGAGAGGAGGGGCTGGTGCACGTGGCCGAAATATGCACGGCGAGGTTGCACATCACGGATGTATTGGAGGAGGTCCTCACTGCCGCGCTCGGACTTTCCCGCGAGGGTATCGAAGCAAAGTTCGGGGATGGCCGGCGGGATGTGAGAGCAGAGGACGTCAACCTCTCCGAGGGACTCGATCTTGGAACGCATCTCGGCTTCTGTGATCTCACCTGGGACGCCCAGCGGCGTGGGGAGGGCGCCGCCCACGAACCCGAAACGTTCACCCTCGAGATCGATGGCGGCGCCGTCGGCCATCTGCACTGAAGGGGTCTCGGCAACGAATCTCTGTGCCACCACCGGGTTGTCGACGTTGCCGAGGATGAGGTACGTCGGATCAGGCAACGCCGCGAAGACCTCTTCGTACTGTGCCGTCACCTTGGTGGCGATCGAAGTCCTGATCTCATCCTCGCGGCCCTCGGAACGCTTTCGCATCACAGCACGGGCATCCTCGACCAGTCCGGCAGTGCGCAACTTGACGACTTCGGCCACGGCATCTACGGAAAACACCTCCGTGAGGATGCCGGTCATGGTGATGTAGTCGAGCAGGTTGATCAGGTCGCCTAGCAGCAGCAGGGTCGAGCCTTCGGGGACCGCTTGAGGGAGTTCGGCCGATGCACCGTGGAGATCCGAGACGACGTAGATGGACACGACCGGCATCGTAATGTCACCGCGCGATGGCACTTCGACTGTACGTACACGGGGGCGTCGCCGGTGTCGCCAAGGGCCCGCTTCCCTCGCTGCGCGCCTCTATCGATGCGGCGTCGGGAGCCCGGGCGGCGGTCGATGCTGTGGAGCTCGCGATCAGGGTCCTCGAAGACGATCCGAGGCTCAATGCGGGTTGGGGCTCGGTGCTTTCGCGCGCCGGCATGGTCGAGCTCGACGCCGGGATCGCCGACGGCTCCACGGGTCGCTACGGCGGAGTGGTGACCGTCGCGGTGCGGAATCCGATCTCACTCGCCCGCTACGTGATGACGGAAAGTCCTCACGTGTTGATGGGCGGCCCTGCCGCCGCCTCGCTCGGCGACGCGGAGGCCATGACCACAACGACGCCCGAGCAACATGCGCGCTGGGAGGAGGTGGCGGCCCATGATGGATTCACCTCCGAGACCTTCGGCGCGCCCGAGTATGTCGACACGGTCGGCGCGATCGCGATCGATGATGACGGTCACCTCGCGGCAGGGTCGTCGACGGGGGGCGTTTTCGGAAAGATGTCGGGTCGAATCGGGGATGCGGCGATATTCGGTGCGGGTCTGTACGCATCGCGCTCGGCTGCCGCGGTGGGAACGGGCGTAGGCGAGGCATTCCTCGAGACCCTCGCGTGCGCTCGCATCGGGCTTTTGATCGAGGGCGGAGCACATCCCCAGGCAGCGTGCGAGGAGGTCGTGACTGCCATCACGGCGGGGAGCGACATCCCCGCGGCGATCCTGGCCCTAGGCGGTGACGGTCGGGTTGGCGCCGCCTATCGGGGCGGAGCATGGGCGGTCGAAGGGCCCGAAGGGCCGATCACCGCGAGGCAGATCTAGGTCTAGATGCCGGGCGTTTCTACCGGAACCTCGGTGATGTCTTCCGGATCGACCGAGATGCCCCCGGTGAGCGCGGACATCACGAAGCCCAGCATCAGCAGCATGATCATCCCCAGCACGACGAACGTGAAGCGCCGTCCAACCAGGAACGCGGAGTTGTGCCGTCCGTTGGCCTCTTGCCACGCATCATGAGCCGCCGCCGCCCAGAGAGCGGTTGCCACGAGGCCATAGGCAACGGTGATCCACACCGGCGCGCCTTGGATTCCGAACACAAGCGTCGCGCCGACCGCAAAGATGCTGATGACGCCGCGAGAGATCGCTTCGCCCCAGAGACCCATCATTGCGTGGCCCGCCCCCGGGAAGAACAGGGACATCAGCGCCATCGCATTCGCGTCTCGCTCCGGCCGCTCGACCTCGGGCTTTACCGACTCGGCAAGCTTCGTGCCACAGACCGGACAGACGATCTCCTCGATGTGGTTCTCCGAGTCACACGAGGGGCAGGTCCAGAAGATGCCTTGATCGGTCGCCTTGAACGCGCCGCGCTGGCTGATGACGGCGGGTGTGCCATCGCTCTCAGCTGGTGCGGCCCCGTCCACGACGGCCCCAGCCCCCACCACGGCCGGCACCATCGGAACGGGCGTCCCGACCATTGCCCCTGGCGGGGGGGGTGGAGGCGCGGGCGCCGTGAACCTCATCAGGCATTGCCCGCACCATTCCGCCTTGGGCGGATTCGACGCCCCGCAACGGGGGCACCTGATCTTCTCTGTCGTCCCCCCGGGTTCTGCTTGCACGGGGACAGTCTATTTAGCCGTACGTATGTTCCTCGGATGGATAGACGCCTTTAGCGACCTCATCGGCGAACGTTCGCGCCGCCTCGGTGATGGCCGATCCGAGCTCCGCGTAGCGCTTGACGAACCTCGGCAACGGACCGGGGGTGATCCCGAGGAAATCGTGGAACACAAGCACCTGGCCGTCACAGCTCGGGCCGGCGCCGATGCCTATGGTGGGGATCGACAACGTCGATGTCACCTGAGCTGCCACAGGGGCGGGAACGGCCTCGAGCACGACCGCGAAGGCACCCGCAGCTTGCAGGTCCTTGGCTTCGCGGATGATCCGGTGGGCGGCCTCTTCGGTCCGGCCCTGCACGCGGTAACCGCCGAACTGGTTCACGGACTGAGGTGTGAGCCCGAGGTGCCCCATCACGGGGATGCCCGCGTCGGTCAACCTCCCGACGAGGTCGACGATCCGGTCCCCGCCCTCGAGCTTGACGGCGTTGGCGCCGCCCTCCTTCAGGAAGCGCCCGGCGTTGCGCATGCCTTCGTCGCTCGAACCTTGGTAGCTCATGAACGGCATGTCGCCGATCACCATGGCGTTCGTCACACCGCGCGCCACGGCGCGCGTGTGGTGGATCATCTCTTCGACGGTGACGGGCACCGTTGAGTCGTGTCCGAGCACGACCATGCTCAGAGAATCTCCGACCAGCAGCAGCGGGATGCCCGCCTCGTCGAGCAGACCCGCCGACAGCGCGTCGTACGCCGTCAGCATCGGGAAACGTTCGCCGCGCTCTTTGAACGCGCGCACGTCATTGATCGTTACCGGCACTGTCGCCTCCTTAGATTAGGTAGTCGCAGGCCCGCCAAGCATACGGGCAAAAAGAAGAAGGGCCCCCGTTAGGGAGCCCTTCTGATGAGGCGCGTTGCGTGTACGACGGGTGCTACTTCATGACCGCTGCGCCGGTGCCTGGCTCATTGAGAACCTCGCCGAGCCACAGCTGAACAGTGCGCTCTCCACCCATCGTCATGAACGAGTGCAGCTCTAACGTGTATCCGCCACAGGACGGAGTGTTGACTCCATCGATCTGCTCGGCGTCAAACTCGGAGTGGCCACCAACGCAGCATCCAGCTTCTGCGTTAAAGGCATCCCCAGCCACAGGAACGACTGCAACTGGATTGAACCCTGCGGCCTGTGCCGCCGTCGTGCCATCTGCGTTGTACATGTAGAGGTCGTTGTCTTCCGGGGCGTCGAGTACGAATCGGACGTAAAGTCCCGACGCTGCTCCGGCAGCGACCTGCACGTTTAGGTAGGTGTCCCCGGTTACCGCGGGAAAAACCGCCTGTGGGATGGTTATCGGAACCTCGAGCGGGGCCTCGGCCGTGTGCGCCGCGGTCACGATGGCCGTCTCTGCTCCAGTGCCGAGCTCACCTGGGGTATACGGGGCGCACTTCGAAGCTCCACCATCGGGTGCGGGTGCACCTCCGCCTCCTGTCGGTGCAGGGGTGGGCGCGCCGGAGGTCGTCGGCGAAGGTGTCCCACTAGGCGCCGTTGTGCCTGTCGGGCGTGGGCTCGCGGTGCTCTTCTTCTTCTTGCACTTCTTCTTTTGCTGGTTGTTGCCCTTCTTCTTGCACTTCTTGGCGGCAAGGTCGAGCTGTGTATAGCCACCGTCCTTGGGTGTGATTGCTACGAAGCCGAACGCGCCGATCGCCAGGGCGGCGATGACAGCAGTCGCGACGGCGTCTCGTTTGAATCTTGCTAGCAGAGTCATCTCTTTCCTTTCTATGGTCGTGGGGTCGGGATGGGTGCAGCTGTTGGTTCCATGGTGGGAGGAGCGGACGGCGCCGGCGTGGGCACCGCAGTGGGTTCGGCGGCTGTCGGTGACGCGGAGGGTGACGGCGATGCGACCGGCTCGGAGCCGTCGCCTCGTTTCTTGCAGCGCTTCTGTTTGCCTTTGCGCGTGCACTTCTTTTCTGGCCCGTCCGTGGGTGGCGGTGGTGCAGCGCTCGATGTTGGCTCCGACGGACCCACGGTGTACTCGTCGCCCGGCAGCGTGTTGTCGAGCTGCGGAGCTTTGACGCCGATGACGCCGTCGGGGCCGATCGTGCCTACGGAGAAGCGAGAAGCGGCTCCTACGACCCTAAGGACCGCGCCTGCCGCGAAACCCTCCGGTGCAGCCGACCTCGGCACGGTGATCGAGACGACTCCGGTTGCGTCCGGCATCTCAGTGACGGCGACCTCACCAGAGACGTCTTGCGCGGCCAGGCAGTGGCGACGAAGGACGGCCGTCTCGGGAGCGCGCCACGTGACCGATGGGATCGTCGCCTCGAACCAGAGGCACCCGCCGGGGACCTCTGCCGTTGGGTTGAGCATCACCCGGTACGTCAGGCCGTAGTTCGGGTTCGGCGGTGGCAGGTCGGTCTGGATGTGTGCGGTGATGTCGTCAGGTGTATCCGTGAACCACACACGCAGGATGTCCGCGCTCGTTATGTACAGCTCACTCGGGTGATCGCCCACCTGGCGGGGCAACACACCTTGGTCGTTGATGCCGTTGGCGTCGCCGGGAGGATCCTCGATGCTGACATCAGCCGGCACTACCACCGTCCCCGCGGCGCGCGCAGGCAGGAGGATCATCGCGTAGAGCGCGACCAAAACCACGGTCGCCAGCGCGATAACCCTCCTGTCCATTGCGATCTATCCCTTGATGAAGGTGAAGGTGATCACGCCGCCTGCCCCAACAGCCGCACAGGTTTCAAGGTCGCCCGCGAAGATGTTGAGGTCGGCGGCCGGGTTGATCGGGATCGGCTCGGTCGTCGCGCCGCAGAAACGACCAACGACGGAGTTGGCCCCCGCGTCGTCGATCTGGGCGAGCCGCACGCCGACATCCTGTCCGGAATCGTCCTCCACGACAGCCGTCACGCTCGTCTCGCCCGGCTCTGGCGTGAGGGATCCACCACCGAAGTTGACGGGAAGGAGGCTACCCAGCTGCAGACGTCCCGTGCAGGGACAGACGTACTCGAACTCGACGACACGACCCTCGCCTCCACCCGCAGGAGCGGAACCGCTAGGCGCGGGCGTTGGAGCGGCGGTACCCGACGCGCTCGGCGCGGGTGACGACGGCGCGCCGGTGGGCGTGGCAGTCGACGTGGGGGCGGGGCTCTGCTTCTTGCACTTCTTCTTCTTGCTCTTCTTGTTCTTCTTGCAGCGCTGCGCCTTGTCCTGATCGTCGAACGAGGAGAGCTGCGTGCCGATATCTGTCCCGATGGTCGCGGCGACCGGAGCTACAGCGACGCCAAGGAGCATGACGCCGGCAATGGTCAGCGCGGTGACTATCCGCGCCCTCTTGTCCTTCTTGACCATGTTCTTCCCCCTCATGTCAGGGCCGCCCCGTTGCGGTTGCGGTCGGCTGCGGTGTGGACGTGGGTGGCGCCGATGGCGACGGCGAGCCCTTTGGTGGCTGGTTGGTCCGGCACTTCTTGCCCTTGTTCTTGCCCTTGTTCTTGCCCTTCTTCTTGCCTTTGTCTTGGTCGTCGTAGGCCCGGTAGGAGTCGTCGTCGCTCGTGGCCGATGGACTCGGAGACGGAGCTGCCGTCGGTGCCGGAGACGCGGAGCCCGTGGGCTTCGGCTTCGGCTTCGGCTGCGGGCATCCCGGTTTACCTCCCGAAGGCGGGCCGCCGACCGGCGTGATGGTGTAATCGGTCCCGCGCTGCGTCGTGTCGGAAGTGAGGTAGGCGCCCGGGCCGGGTGAACCGGGTCCGATGGACATCGTCCGCGCTACGCCGAAGATGCCGATGAGCTTGGAGCCGTCGGCGAACAACGGGCTGAAGCTGCGCGGGTACGTGAGCGTTGTGATGCCCGACCCGTCAGCGAGCTCTTCCACGGTGAAGGTGCCCTCGACAAACTGATCCGCGCCAACGTTGCATGAATCCTCGACGTAGGTCGTGTCGGGACCCGTCCATGCGCCCGCGTTACCGCCGGAGTTGCCTCCGCTGTTGATGACGAGGACGTAGAACAAGCAACCCCTAACTTCATCGGCGCCCTTCGGACCCGTCCCGGGATTCGATGCGAAGCGCCAGTAGGTGTCGGTGACCATGTTGAGCGGCGCGGCCTGTGTCTGGAAATGGAGAGAGACCGTCTCCGCGGTGTGGCTGAACCAGATCGCCATGAAGTCGGTCGCGCTGCCGACATCGGCGGGACCTGCGTGGTCACCCTCGCCCTGAGCCGGAGTGTCGTACGCGTTGTCCTGGTCGTTGAGATAGTTGGCGTCGTCGACGGGGTCGGTTACCTGAACCTCGGCGGGGATCTGCGTCGCCTGGGCACCGGAGCTCGCCGCGAGCACGGACGCGAGCATGACGGCCGCGGCCGCCGCGACGACGGCGCGCTTCACGACAGGTAGCGAGATGGAGATCACCTGCTCGGAGGCGCGGCGGGCGTGAATTGGATGTCGCCGAGCCACATCTTCAGGGTGACGTCGCCGCCTTCACCGGTTGCCGTTCCGATGTCGAGCGTGTAGCCCTGGCAGTCGGCGGACGCGGTCCCGTCGATCTGCTCGGCATTCGCTTCGGTGTGGCCGCCGTCCGACTCGGGGCTGAATTGAGAGTCGTGCGCCGGATTGAAGCCGTGTGCGTTCGATGCATTGCTTCCGTCCGGATAGTTGAGCCAGATGTCGTAGTCCCGGACCGGCGGCACATTGTCGAACTCCATGCGCACGTAGAGCCCGGCCGTCGGCGTCGCCGAGTCGACCTGGATGTTGTGGTAGGCGTGCCCACCCGTGGCGTCGTCGGGCCCGAGGAGCATCAGCCCAGGTTCCGCTGCGACGGTCACCTCGACGGGGGTCTCTTCGGTGGCGGTCGACGTTACGACTGTCGTCTCGGCGCCGGAACCTTGGTCACCCGGTGTATATGCCGCGCACGGGGCGGGCGGCTTGGGCTTCTTCTTCTTCGCAAGAGCGGGAACCGCTCCGATCACACCGACAGAAAGACTCGCCGCCAGTACCGCCGCAAACACACGGTTCCTCATGACGCACTCCTTTGGATCGCCCGAACAGATGGGGTGCCCTCTGACCCCAGAGACTCCAAGACCGGCGTCGTGGCCGGCCTTGGGGCCTCGTTGAATCACGGTTCGGCACCACCCCGGCAACTCCTGCCGCGCCCGTCGGTACCGGGACAAACGCGACGAGGCCGCCCCCGAGAGAGGACGGCCCCGCTACATCTGTGGCGAAACGCGGCTATTGCGGCTTTTCTACTTTCGGATCGGCGCCGGTGCTCCTGCGTTGCTGGGCGAGGACTTGTCGTACATCGCCTCGATGGTGTCGCCGTAGAGCTCATTGATGGACTTGCGCTTCACCTTCATCGTCGGCGTGATCTCGTTCTCCTCCTGAAGGAAGTCGCGCTCGAGGACCCGGAACTTCTTGACGCCCTCGACCTTCGCGAGGTTGCTGTTGACCTCGTTGATCGCGCCTTCGATCTCTTTCAACGTGCGCTCGTGGTTGGCGATCTCCGCCATCCCGCCCTCGATGCCTTGCTCCTTAGCCCACGCGGGAGCCTTCTCTTCATCCAGCGTGATGATCGCGGTGAGGAAAGGACGCCGGTCGCCGATAACGACGGCCTGCGAGATCAGTGCGTGGCTACTTTTGATCTTGTTCTCGATCTCCTGCGGAGCGATGTTCTTCCCACCCGCGGTGATGATGAGGTCCTTCTTGCGGTCGGTGATCTTGAGGTAACCGTGCTCGTCGAACTCGCCGACGTCGCCGGAGTGCAGCCAGCCGTCCTCGTCGATCGTCTCTTTGGTTGCCTGTGCGTCCTTGTAATAGCCGGCCATAACGTTGCCGCCGCGTACGAGGATCTCGCCGTCGTCTGCGATCTTGACCTCGAGGTCGGGATACTTGGTGCCGACGGTTCCGATCTTGATCGCGTCCTTGGGGTTCCATGACGTTGGCCCGTTGTCCTCGGACTGGCCGTAACCCTCTGCGATCTTGATGCCGATCGAGTGGAAGAACCAGATGAGGTCGGGAGCAAGAGGTGCCGCCGCGGAGAGTGCGAGGTCGCACTCCTCGAGACCGAACGCGGCGCGGATCTTGTGCAGGACGACCTTGTCGAGCGCGGCGTGCTGTGCCTTAACGGACAGCGACACCTTCGCGTCGGCCATCTTGCCGCCCGCAGCAACCGCAGCCTGCTCGGCCTCGGTGATCTGACGCCCGAGCGTGATCGCCTTCTTGGCGAGCTTCGCCTTGCGGTCGTTCGGGTCTGCGGCCGCCATCTTCGCCTGGACGCCGGCGTAGAACTTCTCCCATACCCGCGGGACGCCGAAGAAGTAGGTGGGCTTGCATGCCTGGAGGTCGGGGATCAGCGTCTCGAGGCCGCCCGCGAACCACGTGGTCGTGCCGTAGAAGATCTGCAGGAAGTGACTGATCATGCGCTCCGCGATGTGCGACAGCGGAAGGTACGAGAGAGCCCGCCCGTTCGCGGTGTCGCCGAGGGGGATGTGCTGGTCGGAGTGGGTAGCCGTCCACCAGACGTTGGCGTGGGTGAGCATCACACCCTTCGGGTTGCCTGTGGTCCCGGACGTGTACACGAAGGTCGCCAGGTCCTTTGGCTCAACCGCCGCGACCGCGTCGTCGTAAGCGTCGTCGGTGATCGCGTCGCCAGCCTCGAGGAAGTCGTCCCAGGACATCACGAAATCTTTGTCGGCGCTGCCGTCGTAACCCTCGATGACGACGACCTTCTTCAGCTTCTTGAGCTCGCCCCTGACCTTCAGCACCTTGTCGAGCTGGTCGCTGTTCTCGACGACCGCGACCTTCGAGTCCGAGTCGCTGATGACGTGACGGACCTGATCGGGAGAGTTCGTGATGTAGATCGGGGCCGTCGCGGCGCCGATGGACAGGCAACCGATGTCGGCGATGTGCCACTCGGGACGGTTGCCCGACAACAGGCTCATCTTGTCGGAGTGGCCCACACCCTGGGCGAGGAGAGCCTTGCCGACACGACGCACCTCGAGCCCGTACTGGCGCCAGGTGATGTCTTTCCATTCGCCGCCCTCGGCAGGGATCGTGCCGAGCCCGCCTGCGCGCTTGTGCCGCATCGCGACCTTGTCCGGTGTGCTCTGGACCCTCTCCCAGAAACGCTCGACGATCGTTTGAGCCATCAAAGCCCCCATTCCGTTCGGCGGTCCGCGAAGTACCGCTTCATCGCGAACCTTCGAGTCTAGGGCCGGCGGCCGTTTTCGGCCAGGTCGGCGATGCGCTCGACGATCGGGGGGTGGGAGAAAAGGAGCCACACGAGCGGTTTCGGCGGATCGAGGTCGGCAAGATTTAGATAGGCAAGTCGCCGGAACGTTCGGATGCCGGCGACCGGGTCTCCGGTCAGCTCGACCGCGGCGGCATCCGCGCTGCGCTCGAAGCTGCGCGACACCGCGCTCTGCACGGGAGCGAGCAGGATGCCCGCGGTCGTCGTGAAGAGCAGCAGGAGGGGCAGCGCCCTCACGTCTCCGATGCCGGACGCGCCGGCCCAGCTCCACAGAGATCCGTTCTTGGCCAACAACGCCAGTGCCCCGAACCCCACAAGGAGCCCGGCGGATGCCAGGGCAACGTTCTTCAGGACATGGCCGTCGCGCTCGTGTCCGAGCTCGTGCGCGACCACGAACAGGGTGTCCTCGGGCGGGCGTCCCTCGAGCAGCGTGTCGTAGACCACGATGCGGCGGGTCGATCCGAAGCCCGCGACGTACGCGTTCTCGAGCGTGGAGCGCCGGCTCGCGTCGGCAACGAGAACCTCGTCGATTCCCACTCCGGCGCGCGCCGCCACGTCTTCTATCTGTGCCGCGAGGGTGCGGTCTTCCAGCGGTACGAACCGATTGAACAGAGGTGCGATCAGGATCGGCCAGAGGAACGCGAACGTCAGGGTCAGAAGCGTGAACGCCCCCCATCCCCATAACCACCACGTCCGGGGTTGCCATCGCAGGAGGGCGTAGAACACCAGGGCCGCGATCCCGCCCGTCACCGCGGCGACACCGAGTCCTTTGGCGCGATCGACGAACCACGACCCCGCACCCTGTGTTGACAGCCCCCACGCATGCTCCATGACGAACCCACGCACGAAGGCGAGGGGTGTCGCGGCGATGGCGGAGACCAGGGTTACCAACGTCGCGGCGGCGAGTGCTTGGAGCGCCCAGTGCCATCCCGCCCTCTCCAATGCATCGACCAGCGCCGTCAACGGTCCGCGCGCGAGTAGCGCGAGAACGGCGATCCCCAATAGCGTGGAAAGAAGAAGGTGGAGGTATGCGGGACCTCGATACGCGCGGTGACGCTCGACGGTCTCCTCCGGGAAGCTCGCGCCGAGGCCGGGTTCGAGCCGCGGGGGGTTGCGCGCCGGGTCGCGCACCTCTGCAGGGGCGCGGGTCACGATGGCCAGAACCGCGGCGGAGATGATCGCGAGGGCGGTGAGAGCGAGCGTCACCGCGAGTGAGCTCATCCGCCCTGGCCTGCGTCCAGGGGTCGGGTCGCGCCTATTCGGCGCGACGGCGACCTCTTGATTCGACCCAGCCGAGGTCATTAGCCAGGCTGTCGAGCGCGCGGATCGACCCGTTCTCTGGGTCGAACTCCCAGCGCGCGGTGACTTGCCGGTTCCGGTGGGGGTACGAGAACTTGATCACCCAGTTGCCGGTGCGGGGGTGGCGCGTGGCGTCCCATGCCTCGTCGCGCTCGTTGGGGCTGAGCTTCACCTTCTTCTCTTTGAGCTTGGCATCGACGGCTTCGCCCAGCGGCAGGGCGGATTCGCCGCGTCGAGTGCGCACCAGGGTCGCCTTGCGCGCGCGGGTGCACATCCCGGCACGCTCCCAGATGATGGGACCCTCGAAGCGCTCGACCCACTCCTCGCTCACCTCAGCTTTGCGTGCGATCGCCGCCACCGAACGACCCTGACGCAACAACGCCTGGATCTCCTTAGGTGACAGCCTGCTGCCGGGAGCCGCCGGCGATGGGCGATGCGCGGGGAGCTCTGGAGCCCTGAGGGGTGAGCGCACGGGCTCGGGCGGCGGTTCGGGCTCGGGAGGAGGTGGTGGTGAAGCACGCGTCAGCGCCTCTTCGAGCTTGTCGATCAGCTCGCGGTCCACTGCGACACGCCAGCCGCCGCTCTTCGCGTTGGAACGGCGCGCGAGAGTGACGTACAAGCCGTCTTCTGTGACACCTATCGGTTTGAGTGTGACGATCCCATTAACGCTCTTCTTAGCGTGAGCCTCGCTGGGATCGTCTTGTCCACGACCCGCCACCAGCGCATCGTATATGGCGGCGACGTGGCCCCCGAGGCTATGCGGTGTCCCGCGCGACGACGTCGGGTGGCGGCGCCGCAGAACGCGGCCTGAATCGCAATACCGGGATGAGTCCCGCACCCGACAGTGCCTGTAGTGACCGGTCTAGCTCGGGCTCGATCTCGACCGGCGCGTCCTCGGGATGCAACAGCACAGTCACGAGGCAGTCGGAACAATGCTCGGATTGGTACATCCGGCACTCGGTGCAGTCGATCTTCATCTGGGCCATCCCTCCCGGTGAGTGTGCAGGCGTCCTCGGTGCGCCTGGTACAAGGCTAGAGAGGGGGTACGACAGGTTTTTTCTGGACCCCTCAGCGGATCAGAGCCAGGAGTTGATCCGAGGTCGCGATCGTGGCCCCAAGGGCCGCGACGCGGTCCTGAAGCTCCCTATCGTTGGTGACGACCACGACCGGCACAGGAGGGAGCGCCTCGACCGCTGCAACCAGATGGTCGTCGGCGATCTCGCCGGTCGAATATTCGACCTTGGCCGGGCCCCGTGCGCGCCGCGATGCTCCGGGGGCGATCTGCGATCCGTCGAAGACGATCGTGAGGTCGATCCCGAAGCGACGTGCCAGAGCGTTGCCTCCCTGGATCACGAGCCTTCGTTGGGTCTCGAGGTCCGCGGCCGCGAACCCGCTCTCCGATTTGCTCACGTTGTAGCCGTCGACCAGCACCACGACGTCCGCTGTCTCCAACCACGTGGCCAGGGTCTCGGGGGCGTCGGCGAGCCGGCCTTTCGGTACCGGCAGGGGGCGCCGCGGACCCATGCGCCGCGGCGCCGACCTAGGCGCGCCGCGGTCCTTAGGTCCGCGCTCGCGAACGCGCTCCTCGAGCGCCGACATGGCGCGCCTCGCCTCGTCGCGAGCGGCTCGCATCTCCTTGAGCCGAGCGGCGACCTCGTCCTTGGCCGCGATCGCCTGAGCCGTCTTGCGTCCCGCTCGCTTGAGCTCTTTGTCGTAAGCGGAGCGGAGATCCGAAAGCTCCTTCTCTAGCGTGCGCACACGTCTCTCGGCCGCCGTCGCCCTATCGGTCAGCGCACGGACCTCGGCTACCAATGCCGCAGATCGGGCGCGCTCGGCATCCGCGGCTGCCTTCGACTCGGCTTTGACGCGCTTCACCTCGTCGCGCGCTTCCCGGAGACGGTGAGCATGCTCTCCTCCGCCTGCCGGCTCGCGAGCGACCGGTGGCTTGGCTCGTGTCTTTCCGGCGCCGTCCAATCTCTGTTCCCATCCATCGGCGCGCTCGGCGGCGATCCGCAACAGGTCGCCGTCCGCCTTCGTTAACCGGTGTTTACCGTCGTCGAGCCACTCTCCGATGAGGGCGCGCAGCGCATCGTCATCGAGAGCGGAGAGCACCTCGCCGCGCACGCGTAGCAGCGCGGTGTCGCGGAAACCTTTGAGCCGCCGCAGGTGCGCCGGGAGCACCGTGACCGGAGCTCCTCGGATGTAGGCACCGATGCACCTCACGAGCGCGGCCGACACGTCCTGAGGGAGCTCCATCAGATGGCGCCTGCGGCCCGTAGCCCTTCGATCTCGTCGGGCCCCAAGCCGGTCTCTGCGAGAACGTCGTAGGTGTGCTCGCCGAGCCCGGGAGGTGGGTTCGCGGTCACTATGGCGCCCGAGTTCCTCAGCTTGATGGGGTTACCGGTGTACGTCCACGGGGTCCCCCCGAGGTCGGCCTCGATGAACATCTCACGATGACGCGCTTGCGGATCGGCGAACGCCTCATCCAAGGTGTTCACCGGTCCGACGCACACATCGAGACCTTCGAGCTCCTTGCTCCATTCCGCGCGCGTCTTCTGCGCGAACAGACTTTCGAGCTCGGCGATGACCTCCTCGCGACGCGTCCCGGTCGCGAAGGCGTCGCCGGCGAGGTCGTCGCGCCCGATAGCGGTGCACAACGCGCTCCAGAACTGGGGCTCGAGAGCTCCTACCGACAGGTAACCGTCGGCCGCGGGATACACGCGGTAGCACGGGTGCGCGCCCGAGAGATGCATAAGCCCTCGCTCGGGGGGCACTCTGGTTGCGGCGAACTCGCCCGCGTGGATAGTGAGCCAGGAAACGACACCATCCATCATGGAGATGTCACAGAAGTCGCCACTGCCTGTGACGTCGCGCGCCCGCAATGCGGCAAGGATCGCGATGACCGCCGCCATCGCACCGCCGCCGAGGTCTCCGATCTGCAGCCCCGGGGTCACGGGACCCCGTCCTTCCTCCCCGTTGATACCCAGTGCGCCCGCGTACCCGATGTAGTTGATGTCATGGCCGGCCTCGAGGGCGCGCGGCCCGTCTTGTCCGTAGCCTGAGATCGCGCAGTAGACGAGACGCCTGTTCACTTCGGCAAGAGCGTCCCAACCGAGCCCCAGCCGATCCATCACGCCCGGACGGAACGATTCGATGACGACATCTGACCCGTCGACCATCCTTTTGAAGACGGTCTTGCCCTCGGGCTTCTTCAAGTCGATCGTCACGGAACGCTTGTTGCGATTGAGCGCGGCGTGGGCGGCCGAAGTCTCTCCCACCAGGGGAGGCGTCCACCGGATGTAGTCACCACGACCCGGCTCTTCGATCTTGATCACATCAGCGCCGAGGTCGGCCAGGATCAAGGTTGCGTAACCGCCCGGGAGCAGGCGCGTCAGATCGAGGACGGTCACCCCTGCGAGAGGACCCCCGCCCACTTACGGAGCCCCCTCGGGCTGGACCGAGTCGCTCGACCCGCACCAGCGACAAACGATCTTCTCGACGGATCGCTCGAGCACCTCTTCCTCTTCGATCGTCACCGTCCCGGCGAGATCGAAGTGTTGGAACGCGCGCACCCGCTTGGACTCGTAGACATCGAAACGCGTGCGATTCCCGCACGCATCGCAGCGGTAGACCTCCGTCACGTCAGGGGTCGCACGCGAGCACGAGCACGATCGTGTCGTCGGTGATGTCACCGAACTCGCGCGCGTGCTCGTAGATGCGCCGTGCGAGGCTCTGAGCTGAAAGACCCTCGCTCGCGTGTTCACGCAAAGCATCGGCCAGTCGCTTAGCTCCGAACAGATCGCTGTGGTCGCGCGCCTCGATGAGGCCATCGGTGTACGAGAGCACGACGTCTCCTGGCTGAAGAGTCACGACATGCTGTTCGAACTGCTGGTCCGCGAACGCGCCGAGGATGGTCCCCGCAGACGTGAGCGTTTCGACGTCACCGGACGCGGCACGGTAGACGAGTGACTCAGGGTGTCCTCCGCTCGAGAGCTGCAATTGGCGGTTCGCGGGTTCGAAGACACCGTAGAACAAGGTGGCGAAGCGCTCGTCCGAGAATCCATCGACGAGAGCATTATTCAGATGGAAGAGCACCGACGTCGGCGACGCATTACGGATCGCGAATGCACGCAGCATGTACTTCGCCATCGCCGTGTGAGCTGCAGCCTCCGCACCTTTCCCGGACACGTCTCCGACCACGAGCGAATAGCTCCCCGTCGTCACCTCGAAGACATCGAAGAAGTCGCCGCCGATCTCGGCTTCGCCTCCAGCCGGCTCGTACACCGCGGCTATCTGGCAACCCGGGAGCGCCGGCAACGGCGTCGACAGCAAGCCCGCTTGAAGGCTTTCGGCGACCCTCCGCTGCTGCTCGAATCGGCTGGCGGTTTCGATCGCCATCGCAGCCTGGGCCGCGAGGACCGTAAGGGCCTCCTCCTCCTCGGCCCCGAGCGGCAGCGGCCGTGTCAGGAACGCGATGACCGCTCCGACAGGAGCACCTGCGGTCCGCGTGAGCGGGACGGCAACCGCGTTTAGCTTGCGCCCAGCGACCGACAGGGGGCCAGCGTCTGATACGCCCACGGTCTCCCCGCGCAGGAGCGCCGACCACGGGGCCGCCTTGAGGTCGATGCGGCTCAGCCCTCCCTCCTCGAGACTGTTCGCGCCTTCGGCGGCGACCAGCTCGCGTTCCGACGCGTCCATGAAATAGAGGACGGCGGCGTCGGCGCCGAGGAGATCCATCACGCCGCCGGAGATCTCATCGATGACCTCTCGCAGGCGAAGCTTCGACCCCAAGCGGAGCCCGACGTTACGGAGGTCACCCAGGACCGTGAAGCGGCGGGCGTTCGCCAGCGCGATCGAGATCTGACGCGCGATGCCCCGGGCGAGGCCTTCATCCTTGTTGCCGAAGTTCCTCGGGTCGTCGAACTCCACGGCCAGAGCGCCGAGGTCGTGTCCCCATCTCACCAGGGGGATGGCGACGAACGCGCCGGGGGTCCGGTCGGGGGGATACCCGAGGTTGCGGCGGTCGTTCGCGACGTCGCCGATGACCTGGGGGCGCTTCTCCTTCACCGCACGCTCCAACAGCGGGAGAGCGCCCTCGGTCCCCGCGAGCTCGTGCAGGATCCGGAGGCCGTCCTCGTCGAAGCCGAAATGCGCCCGGATATGGAAACCCGGGCCGTCGTTGTTCCAGATCGCAGCAAAGCAGCGGTCGCCTCCGAGGACGTCTGGGACGAGCTTCACGGCCATGCCGATCGTGTCCTCGACGGACTTCACCTCAGATAGTGCCGCGCCCAGGCCGAGGAGCAGGTTGGTGATGGCCGCCTCTTCCCGCAGTGCCTCGAGATCGGCCTGCAGGGCGAGGATCTGCTCGTCCGTCGTAGGGGGCGCCAGCACCTTGGGATCCATGCCGTCAGCCTATGGCTATACGGCGCTGGACGTCTTGATGAGGGCGTCGAGGGCGCGCTCCGCAGCACCGCTATCGATGGCGGACGCCGCGATAGGTACGGCATCCGTGAACGTCTCGGCGCGTCCGGCCGCGACCACACCGGCGGCCGCATTGAGGACAACGACGTCCCTGCGGGGCCCCTTCTCGCCGCCCAGTACGGCGCGCACGGTCGCGGCGTTCTCGTCGGCGGTCCCGCCCTTGATCGCCTCCATCGGCGCGCGCTCGAGACCGAGGTCCGCCGGATCGATCGTCTGCGTCGCGATCGATCCGCCCTCTAGTTGGACCACGTCGCTCGGGCCCGTCAACGAAAGCTCGTCCATCCCCCCATGGCCGTGGAAGGCGACGACCTTCGTGCTTCCCAGGCGCTCCAACGCGGTAACCATCCGTTCGGTGAGCGCGGGGTCGCTGACCCCAAGGGCTTGGCGTGTCGCTCCGGCCGGATTGGTGAGCGGTCCGAGGATGTTGAAGATCGTCGCGATGCCGAGCTCTCTGCGGGACGCTCCCGCATGACGCATCGCCGGATGGAACACCGGAGCGAAGCAGAACCCGATGCCGGCCACGTCGATGCACTCACGCACGCCCTCGGGTGGCAGATCGATCCGTACGCCAAGAGCCTCGAGGACATCGGCCGAACCGCACCGAGACGACGCCGCGCGATTGCCGTGTTTGGCGACGCGTATCCCCGCGCCCGCACACACAAGAGCAGCGGCAGTTGAGACGTTGAACGTGCCGGTGCGGTCGCCGCCGGTGCCGCAGGTATCGAGGACCTCACCGACGCCTTCGACGCGTTGGGAGTACGAGCGCATCGTTCGGACGAGCCCGACGATCTCATCGACCGTTTCGCCCTTGGCGCGCAGTGCGACCACGAACCCCGCGATCTGCGCCGAGGTTGCGGCGCCGTCCATGATCTCGCCCATGGCTCCGGCCGCCTCGGTCTCGTCGAGGGAGGTCCCGGCGAGGAGCCTCGTGAGGAGCTGTCCCCACGGGAAAGATGCGGTCTCGTTCATGACGACAGGATCGTTGCGAAGGCTGCGGCGTAAGCCCGGGCGCCCACCTCGAGCTCCGATAGGTCGATCGATTCGTGAGCCGTGTGGGCCAGTGAGATGTCACCTGGACCCCACACGATGACGTCGGCGCCCTTCTGGGCGAAGAATCGCGCATCGGACGCGCCGCGGAACCCGATCACGGATGCCGGCTTCCCCGTTTGCTGTTGCACGGCTGTGCTTGCGACCTCGACTACGCGCGCAGTGGGGAGTATCTCGAAAGGCTCGGCATAGAAAGCGAGCTCGATCGACGCGTCGATCGTGGGGAACACACTCTTGGCCCCGTCGATGGCGCTTTGGAGCCCCGCGACGACATCGTCGGGCGACTCACCCGGGATCGTGCGGCGGTCGACCTCGACGATGCAGGACGCCGGGATGATGTTGACCTTCTCCCCGCCGCGGATCGTTCCAACGTTCAGCGTCGGCCCGCCCAGCAAAGGATGTGCGATGTCGGGGATGGTCGCCGGAAGGCGCGTCACGATCTCGGCCATGTGTTGCACGGCATTGACACCTCTTTCAGGAGCCGAACCGTGACCTGCTACACCGCGCGTGATCACGCGGAACCAGCTTGCGCCGCGCTGGGCGCGCACAACGCGCAGACTCGTCGGCTCGCCGACGATCGCAACATCCGCGGTGACGATCCCCTCTTCGACCAGATGTGCCGCGCCCTTGAACCCCATCGCCTCCTCGTCGACGACCAGCGCGAGCTCGAGGACGCCGGCAGGTGTGAACCCCGAGGAGCGCAACGCGGCGACCGCTTCGAGGGCCGCCACAAGGGGGCCCTTCGCATCACATGCCCCTCGTCCGTGGAGCCGTCCGCCTTCGATGTGTGCCCCGTACGGATCGTGATCCCACAAGCTCGGGTCTCCGGCAGGCACGACGTCGAGGTGCGAGCAATAGGCCAAACGTGGGCCTTCGGTTCCTTCCCAGCGCGCTACGACACTGGGGCGACCGGGCTCGACCTCGACCATGCGTGTACGCAAGCCAAGGTCGTCGAGCCACCCCGCGACGAGGTCCGCGGCCGCTTTCTCGTCGCCCGGGGGGTTCTCCGAGGGAAGCTTCACGATGTCTACGAGACGCTCGGTGAGGCGTCCCGGATCGATCGAGGGGGACAAATCCGTCATGCGCGGGCCACGCGCCTGCCAAACTGTGGCCGATGACGAGATATCAGACGTTCCTCGCGATCGTGCTTGTGCTGTGGCCGGTGATGATCACGGGGCTGCTGTTCCTCATGAGCAAGCTCGAGGTCTACGTCGCTCGTCTCGATGCCAACACGCCTCAGGAGGCCGGGCTCGAGCCGGTATCGGGTGAGACACCGGACAGGGAGGTCCGGATCTTCCTCGGCGACCAGGTCGTCGGCGCGCCGGACTGAGGGGCTAGACCCGGCGGAGCGCAATGCACTCGACCTCGACGCGCGCACCCTTAGGAAGGCCGGCGACCGCAACCGCCGCCCGAGCCGGAGGGGCACCCCCGACGAAGCGCGCGAACGCCTCGTTGAACTCCGCGTAGTCGGCTATGTCGGTGAGGAAGACCGTGAACTTCACCACCCGGCCGAGGTCGGAGCCGGCCGCGGCGAGAACCGCGGCGAGGTTGTCCATGCACCTGCTGGTCTCGTCGGCGATCGATCCAGATACGAGCTCGCCCGTGTCCGGGTCGAGCGGGATCTGACCGGAGCAGAAGATGAGATCGCCGGCGACTATCGCCTGGGAGTAGGGCCCAACCGCCGCCGGAGCCGCCTCGGTCGCCACAACCTCTCTGTCCATCCCAGGGAATCTACGCCAAGTAGAATCTTCTTCAGGAGGGGGCCGGGTGGCCGCGGCTCTCGCGAGCTGAGGAAAGTCCGGACTCCGTAGGGCAGGACGCTGGGGAAAATCCCAGGCGGGGCGACCCGTGGAAAGTGCAACAGAGAGCAGACCGCCGGCGGCAACGCCGGTAAGGGTGAAACGGTGAGGTAAGAGCTCACCAGCGTGCCGGGTGACCGGTGCGGCTAGGCAAACCCCGTCCGGAGCAAGACCAAGCAGGAGGTTGGGTGGCCCGCCCGCTGCCTCCGGGTAGGTCGCACGAGGCGAGCGGCAACGCTCGTCCCAGATAGATGGCTACCGCCGGGAAGCTTGCTTCCCGGGCACAGAATCCGGCTTACAGGTTCCCTCCTACCGGGCCTCCGGCTGCGAGAGCGGCCGGAGGCTCCACTTTCTCCACCTTCACCGTCAGCCTCGACGCGGCGCGATCGAGCGCAGGGAGGACGGCGCGGCCGAGCGCGATCACGAGGATCGCGTTGCCCGCGGCGCGCAGAGCGTCCCACCCGAACGACCTGAGGAGATAGAAGGACCCGTAGCGCGACGCGTTCTCGGCGAACCCCAGCTCGGGCGCCCACCCGACCCCACTGGAGCCTGCTGAGAACGGCCAGAACCAGAGGTTCATCAACGCGCCGAACATGAATCCCGACAGCACGCCGTAAACAGAGAGCGCGGCGATGCGAGCGCGCCACGATGTACCGCGCGGCATCAGCCCCGCGCCGAGCCCGACCCAACCGATCGCGACCATCTGGAACGGGACCCACGGTCCTAGTCCCCCAACGAAGAAGGCCGACGCCGCGGTTCCGAGCGCGCCCAGCGAGAACCCGAACGCGGGGCCGAACGAGTTCCCCGCCAGCAGAACCACGATGAACATCGCCGAGAACCCTCCGACGAACCCGGGCAGGCGCAACGCCACCATCGCAGCGGCGAGGGTTCCGAGCAACGCGATCGCCTTTGGGCCCATGCCGCCGCGTTCGATCTGGACGAACAGCACCGTGCCCAAGAGCCCGGCGAGCAGGAGCGCGATCCAGGGGGCATCCGCGCGGTGAGCATCACCTCGGTCCACCAGGCTCGGAAGCACGAAGGGCCACGTGAACGCGATGGCGCCGAGGAGGTTGGCACCGGATAACGCCGCGAGACGCAGCGTCGAGCGACCGTTGATGGCGCGGGTGGCGCTCACGAGGAACCGAGCGCGGTCGTTGCTTCGTCCAACGTCAGCCAACGTCCGTCCGAGATGCGCGCCATCTGCGGCGAGAACACGGGCGACCCGCTGAGGATCGCGCGCGGTGGACCCTGGGCGACGACTTCACCGGCGGCGAGCATCACGACGTGATCTGCCATCTCGGCGACGAGCTCGACATCGTGGGTCGCGACGACGATCGCGTGGCCTTCCCGCGCCATCGTGTCGAGCAACTCACACAAGCGGTCCTTCGACTCGGGATCGAGCCCACGTGTCGGTTCGTCGAGAGCGAGGATGCGTGCAGCCGTCGCCGCGATGGCCACGATCGCGAGAAGCGAGCGTTCGCCGGCGGAGAGATCCCTCGGGTGGATGTCGCGCTTCGATTCAAGTCCGGCCGCGTCCAACCACTTGTCGAGCTCTTCCGTAGACGCCCCGCGTGCATCCAATGTCGCCGCCACCTCCGCGGCCACGGTCTCCGCGTAAAGGATGTCCCCGGGGTCCTGGGGAGAGAACGCCACGTCCGTGCCTGTTCTCGGGGAGGCGCCGGACGACGCCATCGCGATCCGCCCCGAGGCGGGGTCATGAAGCCCGGCAAGACAGCGCAGCAACGTCGTCTTGCCGGCACCGTTGCGTCCTATCAGCGCGGTGACTCGCTCGTCGATCGTCAGCGTCACGTCGTGAAGCACTTCGTCGCGCGCGTAACGCGCCGACACCCCGGTCATCGCTACGACGGGAGAACCGAAGTGGCGGGCGATCTCGACCTCTCGAGACCCGGTGACGCCGTTCACCCGCCCGACGCGCGCCCGGGCCTCTCGAACCGTGAGAGGCAAGGGCGTCCAGCCCAACCTCCGGCCGAGCCGCGTCACCGGGGGGCCGCCGCCAAGCTGCTCGACGATCCCGGCGACATCGCCGATCTCGAAACGACCCGACGAGAACGCGCCGACGGCAAGATCCGCGAACGCGGTCACGCGCTCCAATCGGTGCTCGGCGACGATCACCGTGAACGCGAGATCGTCGACCAGCCTCTTCAGGGCCGCCAGGACATCTTCTGCACCTTGAGGGTCGAGCTGGCTCGTGGGCTCGTCGAGGACGAGTATCCGAGCGCCCGCGGTCAACGCGCTTGCGATCGCTACGCGCTGGCGTTCACCCCCCGAGAGGGAACGCACGCTCCGGTCGCGCAGCGGCGCGAGGGCGAGGAGGTCGAGCGTCTCCTCGACCCGCCGTCGCATCGCGTGGGGAGGGACGGCGAGGTTCTCCATGGCATACGCGAGCTCGTCCTCGACACGGTCGAGCACGAAGGACGCGTCCGGGTCCTGAGAGACGTACGCGACCTGCGCCGCGAGCCCCCGGGGCGCGTGCTCGATCGTGCTCGATCCCGCGACGGCCACCTCACCGGACCAGACCCCGCCTGAGAAGTGCGGGACCAAGCCGTTGATGCACCGCAGGAACGTCGACTTCCCCGCGCCCGTTGCTCCCGTAACGAGCACGAACGCGCCTTCTGGGATGGACAGCGAGGTTCGGCGGAGTACCTCCGGCGCGTCCGGCCCGTATGCGAACGACACCTCCGAGAACACGATCGCGTCGGTCATTAGGTCCTCGTTGGGGAGAGCAGGCCCGGAAGCGCCAACGCAACGCATGCCAGGAGAAGCAAGGGATCGACCGGCGGCCACTCGGCGGGTATCGACACCAAGAGGCCGGCCTCGCCCCGGACCAACGCAGCCGTGAACAGCGCGACCGCAACGACGCAGACGAGCGTCGCCGCGATCGACTTCCGATCCCACACATCGGGCCGGTAGCGCGTCCGCGGGCCACTGCCGTGGCCCCGTGCATCCATGCTCGCTGCGAGCGTGAGGGCGTTCTCCATCCCTGTGGATAGGACGGGGACGGCGAGCGCAGGCAACGAGCGCCACCGCAACACCTCTATCCCCCGCATCTTCTGGGCCCCACGGACTTTCTCGACCGCGTCGATGGTCCTTGGAGCGATCGACAACGCGAGCGCGACGACCAGCGCCGGCTCGTGCCATCGGCGGGGAGCCAGCTTCAAGAGCTTGAAGGGGTCCGAGACCGAATTGAAGGTGCCGAACACGATCAGCAGGACCGCGAGGCGCAACCCCTCGGCAGCCGCGAGCACGACACTGTCGAAGCCGATCGCGTAGGGGGTGACCGCGACGAGTGCGGTGCGAGTGATGAGCGCGAACACACCGAACAGCGCGAAGATCCGGAACGAACGCGCGCCGGGCCCGGGCACTCTGCACGCGGCGTGAACGAACGCCGCCATGGACGCGAGCGGCAACAGATAGAACGGGTTAGTCGTCAGCATCGCGATGCCGCCCGCGGCAACGGCCCATACGAGCCACGCCGCGGGATGCATCACTGTCCTCCGCGCGCCCGCGCTCCATGAGCGCGGCGACGACGGTTGATCACGATCGCGCCGACTCCCAGCGCAGCGGTTGCACCGAGCGCAGCTACAGGGCCAACCGGTGGCGTGTCATCGACGCTCGGCCGACCCGAGAGCGCGGCCGCGGGTTCGAGCACATCGGTGGTGGGTGACGGGGTGACCCGATGGCTCGATGAACGCCCGGGAGCGCGCCCCCTTGCCGCCTTCACCGGCGGCACTCGAGACTCTGCGCGCTCCTCATCCCACGCGGACTCATCCGGCTCACCTACGGGTGGAGCGTCCGCGGGGTCGTCGGGGTCAGGGTCCTCGGGCTGGCCCTCGGGCTGGGGGTCATCGCTCTCCTGTTCGCTCTCGGGCTCGTCACGCGAGATCGGGCCGCAGACATCGGTGAAGCTCCGCGCGGGAGGCTCTGGGTGGGTGCTGCCGTCCATCCCGGAGCCCCACGACCATCCTTCGGTGTCACCGGCCGACACCGAAGACGTGCCCGGTCCGGAACTCGACCATGTCCAGTCACCCTTCCCGTCGCCGCGCCAGTAGCCCCAGAAGTCCGGGTGGGACGCGAAGCAGTCGTCGCCCTCAGGCCCCACGCCGGCGAGCATGCAGACTGCGCCGCCGCCAAATCCGAGTCTGTACTCCAAGCCGAACTGATCACCGGCAAGCTCGATGACATCGATGCCGGTGACCTCCCGCTCCGATATCGCGACGCAGTACTCGAGATCACCCCCCTCATCACCGAGATCGATCACCAGCGCGACGTGACCCGGGGCACTCGCGCACGCAGCGTGCAGGGGCACAACCCATGACGATCCTGTAAGGGCAAGCGCGGCACACATCACCGCGCGCAGGGCGCGCATCAGAGAACCCGGAGCATCCTTCTCAGCACGGACGACTCCTCGGGGGCGGCTTTGTAGCTGCCACACGGGGAAGAGGCAGCGGCTGCCTGAGGAGTCCCAGCACCGCACCGATGGTCGCTGCGACGTTGGGCTCGCCCCGACGAAGCTCGCCTGAGCCCGATGCATCTCGCTCCCACGTGAACGCGAACGCACCCGCGTTGTCGCCGCAGTTCGGGTACTGAAGTCGCGTGAGAGCGCGCATCGCTCCGCGAGGAAGGTCGCGACCTACTGCCACGTGCGCCTGGATGACCAGAGCGGTCGAGTTGGCGTCGGTCAGGTTCAGGGTCAGGTCGTAACCCCAGCCTCGCTTTTCCGGGTCGCGCGTCTTGGCAAAGAACCGGAACGGGCTAACGGGCGGGCGGCGTGAGTCGACTGCGACCTGGAGCGCCTGGACCGCGATGGCGGTCGTATTTGTGTCCGAGCGTGAGAAGTCACCCTCGGTCCCGTCGTGGCAGTGATTGTCGTCGTTCTCACCTGCAGGGTCGTCGAACTGCCACCCGCCGTCATCGCATTGAGCGGAGATGAGCCAAGTGAAGACCTGCTCGGGAACGATCCCCTCCCCGGCGCCTGCAAGCGCGAGGATCGCAAGCGCGTGATCGAAGACCTCAGGGTCCCCGGGCGCGTTCGTGTGCTCGCCGTACTGACCGTCCTCTCCGACCGACTCCCGGATCTCCTTGACGAGGTCACGGCCACCGAACGCCCGCGGGTCGCGCCCGCCGGCAACAGCCGCCATAACCACCTTCGACTTGAGCCCGACCGTGTCCGCGTCGTCGACATTGGTTTCGAGATAATCGAGCGCGGCGTCGATCGTCCCCGGAGCGCGACGCGCTGCCGACAACGCGACTACCGCGTCCGCGGCGGTCCCGATAGGGCTGAAGGAGCCTTCGAAGGAACCATCGGAGGTCTGGTTGGCCGCGATGAATCTCGTCGCGTTGATCGCGCGCTCCGGGGGACGGATGCGCGCCGAAGCTGCGCTGCCGGTCACGAGGAGCAATGCGGTCGCCGCCGCAACGCTCGATCGGAGGACGGTGGATCTCATGCGCTCTCCCTTCGCCGGCCCTCGAGCAGGAAGGGTCGGGGGAGCTCGCCCGGCCGCGCCCTTTACCTCGAAGGGTCATCTAGCCGCACATGGCCGGGTGCTCTGGCTCGTCCCAGCTGTGAACGACCGCTGAGACCTACAGTTGCGGGACAGCGCCGGACTTTGACCGGCTTCCCCCATGCCACGTGCAGTATGTAATTGGTCCACATGTTACTGCGTCACGCTCGGAGGTGGCCGTCCTTTAACCAGGCGCGGCGGCGGTCCTCGTCCCCGAACTCGAACGCCACCCAGAACCACAGCAGCAGCAGGGCGCCTGCGATCTCGAGCCCCCACAGACCCAGGTGATCGAGGGGATGCGTGAGGACGTCGAGCGAGAACGGGCCCAGCGCGCCCGGCGGCCAGGCGGATCCGAACGCGGGCCAGAAGAAGATCCTGGGTTCACCCCACATCCCGTCGAGGGCCAGATGGAGCAACCACCCGACGCCCACTCCGAACCACGCGAGCCGGCGCTCGCCCCTCAGCCCCAGGATGATCGCGATCGACACCGCGACCGGCGCGAGCAGTGAGTGCGCGACCGATCGTTGAGGGAGGTCGGTCACGGCCGATAACACCGCGTCTATCGCATCGGGGACGATCGCTCCCAGGAGGATGCAGCGATAGTCGATGCGGCGGCGGCCGAGCGATACGTAAACGATGGCCGCGGTCGCCCCGAGGTGCCACAAGATCACGTCACAGCTGCGCGGCGTCCATCGCCTGGTTGGCGAGCGCATCCGCGTCCGAATTCAGCTCGCGCCGGACGTGGACGATCGTCGCGCTCTCGAAGCGGCCGAGCAGGGCGCGAGCTCGTGCCGCGAGTAGGAGGAGCTGATCCTTCTTTATCCTCCACAGCCCGTTCACCTGGGACACGACAAGCTCGGAATCGACCCTCACCTCCACATGGGTGAGGCCCTTCTCGAGCGCGAGCTCGAGGCCGGCGATGAGTGCCTTGTACTCGGCGACGTTGTTAGTGGCGACGCCGATACTCTCCGCGAGCTCCGCGATGACCTCGCCGGAATCGTCCCGGACCACCGCGCCGATCCCGGCAGGGCCCGGATTGCCGCGCGCGCCTCCGTCGGTGTTGATCGTTCCTCTCATAGCGGACGCGTCTACGGGATGACGAGGATGCGGCGACAGTTGTCGCACCTCTGCAAGCCACCCTCGGAGCGCATGCGTTCGAGCTCTTTGGCGGGGAGCGCGGTGTGGCAACCCTGGCACGTGGCGCCCACCAATGGGGCCACCCCCACGCCGTGCTTGGTAGCGCGCAGCTTCTCGTAGAGCTCCAGGAGATCGGCGGGGATATCGTCGAGGATCGCCGTTCGTGCCACCGTATGACTCTCGGTCTGCGCATCGATCGCAGCGAGGAGCTCGGTGACGGTCCCCGTGAGTGCCCTCGCCTCGGTGACCGCTTCCGAACGTTCGCTCTCGAGCGAAGATAGCGTGCCGGCCGCGATCTCCCGTTGCTCCATGACCTCGAGGAGGCCGTCCTCCAGGGTGGACTTTTTGTTCTTGAGCATCGCGACCTCGGCCTGCAGCGAGGCGAGCTCCTTGGGATTGGACACTCCGCCCGAGAACAGTCGCTGCTCCTCGCGCACGATCTTGGTCTCGAGTAGCTCGACCTCACCTTCGAGACGGCTCGTCTCGCGTCCGATCTCGTCGTGCTGCTTCGTCGCGATCTGGATGTCGGCGTCGAGTTCCTGTATCTGATCGGTGAGCTCTCGCAGGCGCTGCGCCTCGGGCAACGAGGCGCGCCGTTCGGTGAGTCTCAGGAGGGCCGTATCTTCGGTTTGCAGTTCGAGCAGACGAGGTAGGACTTTGCCCGCAACTTCCGTGTCCATGAGCGCGCAGCGTAACACCGGGCCCGCGGGCAACCCCTCGTAAGGTGATCTGAGATATGGAGATATGGCCGGGCAGCGCGGATCGTCTCGGCGCGACCTGGGATGGGGCGGGGACAAACTTCGCCGTCTTCTCGGAGAACGCCGAAGGCATGGAGCTGTGTCTATTCGACGACGACGCGAATGAGACGCGCGTCCCGATGACGGAACGGACGGCCTTCGTCTGGCACTGTTTCGTACCGGGAGTGGGTCCGGGGCAGCGTTACGGATACCGCGCCCACGGCCCCTACGATCCTTCCGCCGGGCATCGCTTCAATCCCTCGAAGCTGCTGCTCGATCCCTACGCCAAGGCGATCGACGGCGACGTGCGATGGGATCCCGCGGTCTTCGGCTATCCACTCGATTCCGGTGATGACCTCCGGGCCTCGGACACCGACAGCGCCCCGTTCGTCCCCGCCTCGGTTGTGATCGACGGCAGCTTCTACTGGGGAGACGACGCTCCCCCGGCGACGCCGCTGAACGAATCGGTGATCTACGAGACCCACGTACGCGGGATGACGATCACGCATCCCGGGATCCCGGAGGATCTGCGCGGCACCTACGCCGGGATGGCCCACGCGGCATCTATCGAACATCTCCAGCTACTCGGGGTCACAGCCATAGAACTGATGCCCGTCCACCACTTCATCCACCCACAGCATCTGATCGACAAGGGCCTCCGCAACTACTGGGGCTACGACTCGATCGGGTATTTCGCGCCGTACTCGGGCTACGCGTCCGCGACCGAACCCGGCGGAGCGGCGAGCGAGTTCAAGGAGATGGTTCGGGCTCTGCATGCGGCGGGCCTGGAGGTGATCCTCGACGTCGTCTACAACCACACCTCGGAGGGCAACCATCTGGGGCCGACGCTGTCGATGAAGGGTCTCGACAACGCGTCCTACTACCGTCTGGTCGAAGAGGACAAGCGCTACTACTTCGATGTCACGGGAACGGGCAACAGCCTCAATCCCCGCCACCCGCAGGTGCTCAAGCTCATCATGGACAGCCTTCGGTACTGGGTCGTGGAGATGCACGTCGACGGCTTCAGGTTCGATCTCGCCGCGGCTCTAGCGCGTGAGCTGCACGAGGTCGACCGCCTCTCCGCGTTCTTCGACATCATCCATCAGGACCCGGTCATCTCGAACGTCAAGCTGATCGCGGAACCATGGGACGTCGGGGAGGGCGGCTATCAGGTCGGCAACTTCCCTCCGCTGTGGTCGGAGTGGAACGGGCAGTATCGAGACACAGTGCGCGACTATTGGCGGGGAGAGGGCGGGAGCTTGCCTGAATTCGCGGCACGCTTCACCGGAAGCTCGGACCTCTATCAAGGCGACGGTCGTAACCCCTACGCGAGCATCAACTTCGTCACCGCGCACGACGGTTTCACTTTGAACGATCTCGTGTCCTACAACGAGAAACACAACGAGGACAACGGCGAGAACAACGCCGACGGCGACTCACACAATCGCTCCTGGAATTGCGGCGCCGAAGGCCCGACGGACGAGCCCGGGATCCATGCGCTGCGAGAGCGTCAGAAGCGCAACTTCTTTCTGACCCTGGCCCTCTCTCAAGGCGTGCCGATGATCCTCGGCGGCGACGAGATGGGACGTACTCAGGGCGGCAACAACAACGCTTACTGCCAGGACAACGAGATCTCCTGGTACGACTGGGCGGGACGTGACGAGAACCTCGCACTCCTCGGATTCGTCCGGCGCGTAATGGACTACCGCAAGGGGCATCCGGTTTTCCGCAGACGGGGGTGGTTCCGCGGACGTGATGTGCGGGGGACCGAGGACATCGCGTGGCTCAACCCCGACGGGGGCGAGATGACTCCGGAGCAATGGGACGCCGGATTCGCTCGATCGCTCGGCGTGTGGCTGAACGGAGATGCCATCCGCACACCGGGGCCCCAAGGTGAGCAGGTCGTCGACGACAGCTTCTTGTTGTTCTTCAATGCGCATCACGAGTCCATCCCCTTCACGATCCCCGCCCGATGGGGGGCGCGTTGGGAGGAAGTGATCGACACTAACGACCCGGCCATGGAACCCGTCACGGGATACGCGGCCGGCGACGAAGTCCCGGTGGAGGGATTCTCGATCGTGGTCCTCCGGCAGGATGACGCGTGATCGACGCGTGACGCCGGGCGCGACCTACCGGGTTCAACTCCATCCTGGATTCAACTTCGATGACGCGGCCGGCATCGTCGAGTACCTCGCGCGGCTCGGTATCACTCATCTGTACTGCTCGCCGGTCCTCCAGGCCGCTCCCGGCAGCAGCCACGGCTACGACGTCGTCGATCCGACACGCCTCAACGAGGAGCTCGGTGGGAGCGAGGGGTTCGATCGTCTCACCGCCGAGGCCGCGGCCCATGGCATTGGCCTGATCGTCGACATCGTCCCCAACCACATGGCGATCGGCGTTCGAAGCAACCCATGGTGGTGGGACGTGCTCAAGCACGGACCAACGAGCAGATACGCGCGCTGTTTCGATATCGACTGGGATCCGCCCGAAGCCGTCCTCAAGCGGATGATCTTGGTGCCGATCCTTGGAGACCATTACGGCCGTGTCGTTAAGAACGGCGACCTACAACTGACCCCCGACGAGGCAGAAGGCGTGGTCGTCCGCTATTTCGATCACGAGCTTCCGCTCGCTCCAGGCTCGTTGGACATCCCGTTCGAGGATGCCAACGCGGATCACGATGCCCTCCATGGAGTGCTCCAACGACAGCATTACCGGCTTGCCTACTGGCGGGCAGGTGACCATGACCTCAACTACCGGCGCTTCTTCGACATCAAGACGCTCGCAGGGGTGCGCGTCGAAGACCCTGCTGTATTCGAGGAGTCGCATCGCGTGGTGCTCGAGCTGGCCCGCGCCGGAAAGATCGCGGGATTGCGGATCGATCACATCGACGGACTACGTAACCCCGGCGGCTATCTCGAAACGCTGCGTGAACGGGCAGCCGACGCATACATCGTCGTCGAGAAGATCCTCGAAGGTGACGAATCACTTCCCGAGGACTGGCCGGTCGAGGGCACCAGCGGATACGACTTCCTGAGCTGGTCGACCTCGTTCCTGGTCGATCCCGCGGGAGAAAACCCGCTAACTCAAACGTATGAGAGCTTCACGGGAGCGACCTCAGGTCTTGCCGAACAGGCCTTCGAGTCGAAGAGGTTCATCGTCGCGGAAGTCCTCGCGAGTGACCTCGAACGTCTGACGGAGGCGTTCGTGGCGGTGTGCGAACGTCACCCCGACTACCGCGACTACACGCGCTCGGAGGTCAGGGCGATGCTCGCCGTTCTCGCAGCGGCGTGGCCCGTCTATCGGACCTATGTCCGCTCCGGCTCGGTCTTGCCGGCTGCCAAGGCCGTCGTTGCCCACGCGATCCATCACGCTCTATCGATGGAGCGTTCGGTAGACGAGCGCCTTCTCGAGTTCGCGGGTGAGGTCATCGTGCTGGAACATGCCGGCGACGCGGAGGAACGTTTCGTCGCACGCTGGCAACAGAGCACCGGCCCCGTCATGGCGAAGGGTGTCGAGGACACCGTCTTCTACCGCTATAACCGGTTCGTCGCGCTGAACGACGTCGGCTGTGATCCGGGCTCGTTCGGGATGACGGTCGACGAGCTCCATGCGCGAGCGGAGCGCGCTCTGGGCGCGTACCCGCACTCGATGTGCGCGACCTCGACACATGACACCAAGCGGAGTGAGGACGTCCGCGCACGGCTCTCGCTGCTGGCGCAGATGCCCGACCAGTGGGCCGACGCAGTTAGACGCTGGGGTGAGATGACCGCAACTCACAAGCGCGACGGATGGCCGGAGCGCAATCTGGAGTACCTCTTCTTTCAAACCATCGTCGGAGCGTGGCCGTTGCCCGCGGATCGCGCCGTTCCCTACATGCTCAAAGCGGCGCGGGAAGCCAAGGTCGAGACGTCCTGGACGCAGCCGAACGAGCGCTACGAGTCGATATTGCAGGACTACGTGAACGGAGCCCTGGAGGATGCGGGATTCACTGCGGACGTCGAGCGCTTCGTCCGGCCGCTCATCGAGCCCGGGTACATCGCGTCCATGACGATGACCTTGCTGAAGGTGATGTGGCCCGGCGTCCCCGACTTCTACCAGGGGACCGAGGCCTGGGATCTGAGCCTCGTGGATCCCGACAACCGCCGGCCCGTGGACTACGAGGCCCGGAGGGCCTTACTTGCTCAGTCTGCTACCGCCGATGCCGGGACCGCTTGGGCTGCCCGTGCCTCGGGCCTTGCCAAGCTGTGGCTGATCCAGAGGGCCCTATCCCTGCGGCACGCGCGCGTCCGCCCGAACGCGCCTTACCGCCCCCTTCGGGTGCGCGACGATCCTGCCGGGCGGATCGCCGCATTCACCCGCGGCGACGACATCGCGGTGGTCGTCCAGCGACCGTCACCCGATGGTTCCTACGGAGACCAGGCTGTGGTGCTGCCCCCCGGGGGGTGGATCGACGAGCTGACGAGGGCCCAACACGAGGGGGGTCCGACGCCCGTCCACGACCTCTTCCGAGGATTCCCGGCAGCGCTCCTCGCGCAGCCGCACTCTCCGTGATGTGATAACGAAATCGCACGACGACGATCGAAGGGTAGGGATGGCGGACAGCGGCGGGACGAAGCGGGTACGGCGAAGCAAGGGTCACACCTTCCGGGTGTGGGCACCGAACGCCGGCAGAGCTGAGATCGTCGCGGGCGGGAACGTCTCCGCTCTCGACATGTCGAGCTCCGGATGGTTCGAGGGGCATATCGCCGACGCGGGCCCGAACACCGATTACGGATTCATCCTCGATGGCCAAGGTCCCTATCCGGATCCACGCTCTGCATGGCAGCCCGAGGGCATCGACGGTCCCTCCCGACTCGTCGATCACGCTGCGTACAAGTGGACGGATGGTGCGTGGACGGGGAGGCCCTTGCGGTCGGCGGTCATCTACGAGCTGCACGTCGGGACCTTTACG
Organism: Actinomycetota bacterium; assembly: GCA_035536775.1. Lineage (GTDB taxonomy): Bacteria > Actinomycetota > CADDZG01 > CADDZG01 > WHSQ01 > DATLNM01. Next base: position 53,165 of record DATLNM010000050.1, read on the forward strand.
CCCGAGGGCACGTTCAATGGCGTGATCACCCGTCTCCCCTATCTCAAGGAGCTCGGGGTCAACGCGATCGAGCTCATGCCCGTCAATCAGTTCCCCGGATCACGAGGGTGGGGGTACGACGGGGCGAGCTTGTTCGCTCCGCACAACACCTACGGCGCGCCCGACGATCTCAAACGTCTAGTGGACCTATGCCACTCTCACGGGATCAGCGTCATCCAAGACGTCGTTTACAACCATCTCGGCCCGGCAGGCAACCATCTCTCGAAGTACGGACCGTATTTCACCGATCGCTATTCGACGCCTTGGGGAGACGCCGTAAACCTCGACGGACCCGATAGCGACGAGGTGCGTCGATTCTTCATCGACAACGCTCTCATGTGGCTCGGGGATTATCACTTCGACGGCATACGGATCGACGCGGTGCACGCGCTCACGGACATGTCGGCGATGCATCTCGTCGAAGAGATCGTGCACTCGGTTCGGGCGCTCGAGGCCCGGGCGGGGCGGACGCTGTGGGTGATCGCCGAGAGCGACCTCAACGACCCGCGTGTCGTCCGCGCTCCGGAGCTCGGCGGATTCGGCGCCGACGCTCAGTGGAGCGACGACCTCCATCATTCGCTGCATTCCGTCATAACCGGAGAGGACCGCGGGTACTACGCCGACTTCGGATACGTATCGCAGGTCGCGAAGTCGCTGCGCGAGGCGTTCGTCTACAGCGGCCGTCGCTCCACGTTCCGCGGTCGCAAACATGGGCGTCCCACGACCGGTCTTACGGGCGATCGCTTCCTCGCCTACAGCCAGAACCACGATCAGGTCGGCAACCGCGCTCTCGGCGAGCGCACCGCCGCGCTCGTTTCCCCCGATCTGCTCAAGATCGCGGCGGCGATCATCATCACATCCCCGTTCATCCCGATGCTTTTCCAGGGCGAGGAGTGGGGAGCCGGCACGCCGTTCCTCTACTTCACCGACCACAGCGATCCGGCGCTCGGACGCGCCGTGACCGAAGGACGCCGCACCGAGTTCGAAGGGTTCGGGTGGTCCGAGCACACGATCCCGGACCCACAGAACCAGGACACGTTCGAGTGGTCGATCTTGTCGTGGGAAGAGCAAGAGGACCCCAAGCACGCGGAACTACTCGATTGGTACAAGTCCCTGCTCGCGCTGAGGCGAACAACACCGGACCTCGCCGACGGCCGGATGGATGCGGTCGCGACACGCTACGACGAGAAGGAGAAATGGCTCGTGGTCGAACGCGGTGCGATCACCGTCGCGTGCAACTTCTCGAAGTCGAAGGCGAAAGTGCCGCTTCCGGCGGCGCGCACGGCTGAGACTCTGCTCGTGTCGGCTGAGACTCCCGGGCGCACCGGGATCATCGTGCAGCTTCCGCCCGAGAGCGTCACGATCTACTCGGCGTAACGTCGAGACGTTCCGCTTCTACTCGGCGTAACGTCGAGACGTTCCGCTACTACTCGGCGTAACCCCTGTTACGCCCAGGCGATCAATCCCAGGTCCATCGGGTGCGGGAGGTCGGGGTGCGACGGGACGACCCTCACCGCGAAGCCGTAGAGGCCGGCCGAGCCGACCGTCAGTGTTCCCCGGTACGTGCAGGTGCCCTCCTCGCAGTGATCGGCTTGCATCGGAAGCGTCTCGGGATCGAGGAGCTCGCCGTTCGCACCTACGCGTCCATGCGCCAGTTGAACCGTGAGGTCCTCGGGCTGCAGCGATCCCAGTCGCACCGTGGCGGCGACGTCTCGGGCCTCGCCCATGTCCGCCGCGGTGACTTCGCCCTCCACGCTGAACACCTGGACCTCGCTCCACGTCGAGTTGATCCGGTCCTTCCACGCGGCGAGTGCGCGGGCCTTGGCGAAGCCGTCGGCCGCCAGCGCACGACCGTCGGCGGCCGCCGGGTCGTAGAGGCGTTCGGCGTAATCGCGAACCATTCGATCGGCGGTCACGAAGTTCCCGAGGCTCACCAGTGAGCTTTTCATGCGTTCGACCCAACGACGCGGAACGGGGCCCTCCGGGCGGTCGTAGAAACGCTGCGAGACCTCGCGTTCGAGAAGGTCGTAAAGGCTGCTCGAATCGACACGGTCCTGCACGCTGTGGTCCTCGTAAAAATCGGTCGTCCCGATGACCCATCCGTTGGTCCCGTTGTAGCACTCGTCCCACCAGCCATCGAGCACCGAGCAGTTGAGGGCGCCGTTCAGCGCGGCCTTCATCCCGCTCGTGCCACACGCCTCGAGCGGACGCCGCGGATTGTTCAGCCACACGTCCGAGCCCTGGCAGAGGTAGCGCGCCACTTCCATGTCGTAGTCCTCGATGAACGCGAAGCGGTTACGGACTTCGGGCTCGGAAGCGAAGTGAACGAGGGCCTTGATCATCTCCTTGCCACCGTCATCGTGTGGATGCGCTTTTCCGGCGAGCACGATCTGGATCGGACGATCGTGGGACAGCAAAAGTCCACGCAGCCTGTCGATGTCGCTGAGGATGAGGGTCCCTCGCTTGTACTGCGCGAACCGACGCGCGAACCCAACCGTTAGAACGCCCGGATCGAAGACCTCGTCGGTCCACGCGGTCTCGGCGGCCGGCACTCCGCGTGCGATGAGTTGCTCCTTCAGGCGAGCACGCACGAAGTACACGAGTCGCTCGCGGGCGCGCTCGCGGGCGCGCCACAACTCGGCATCTGGGACGTCGGTGGTCTTGTCCCATCGGGCGCCCGACTCCTGCCATCCCGGAGCTAGTCGCCGGTCGAGGATCTCAGTGATCTCCTCCCCCACCCACGTTGACGTGTGGACGCCGTTCGTGATCGACATGATCGGGCCTTCTTCGGCCGGCACTCCCGGCCACAGGTCCGAGAAGATCACGCGCGACACATCGCCATGAAGCTCACTAACTGCGTTGGCACGACCTGCCAGGCGCAGGCCCATCACCGCCATGTTGAATCCTGGCTGCGGGTCCTCCTCGGGTTGCGGAGGGGGGCCGGCGCGGCCAACGCCAAGCAGGTGGTCGAACGAGATCTCGCACTCCTTCGCGAAGCTCGCGAAGTAGCGCTGCATCATGTCGACCTCGTACACATCGATCCCGGCGGGCACGGGGGTGTGTGTTGTGAAGATCGTGGCGGCCCGGACCGCCTCGAGGGCTTCGTTGAAGCTGAGGTCGGTGGTGGTGACGATCCTCCGGATGCGCTCGAGCCCGAGGAAGCCTGCGTGGCCCTCGTTCGAGTGATACACGTCGGGATCCCATCCGGCGGCCTCCAGAGCACGGACGCCGCCGATCCCGAGGACGATCTCCTGACGAAGCCGATGTTCGGAACCCCCCGCATAAAGCCGGTTCGTCACGACCCTTTCCTCGGGGTCGTTGTCTTCGACATCGCAGTCGAGCAGTAGCAGCGGAACGCGCCCGATCGCGGCCTGCCAGAGCTGCGCGACACAGCGCGCTCCCGCGAGGTCGACGTCGATCTTCACGGGATGTCCATCCGGGGTCTGCAACAAGGTGAGGGGCATCTGGTGCGGGTCGAGACTGGGATAGCGCTCCTGTTGCCACCCGTCCGCTGCGAGGTGCTGGCGGAAATAGCCCTCGCGGTACAGGAGTCCGACACCCACGAGGGGCAGCCCTAGATCGCTCGATGCCTTGAGGTGATCGCCGGCGAGCACACCCAGGCCACCCGAATAGATCGGAAGCGCCTCGCTGACGCCGAACTCCGGCGAGAAGTAGGCGATGCACTTAGGCGGGGCCTCGACCTTCCGCTTCTGCCACCATCGAGGTTCGTCGAGGTAGGTGGTCAGGTCTTCGTCGACGTTCTGGAGAAACGTCATGAACGGGCCGTCCTCGACGAGCTCGGCGAACCGGCCGGGGCTGACGAGGCCCAGCATGCGAACCGGGTCGTGATCGGCCGTTTCCCATGCCTCGGGGTCGATCCACCGGAAGAGGTCGACGGCCCGCTGGTTCCATGACCACCGCAGGTTCATCGCGATCGGGGACAGCGCCGACAGGGGCTCCGGGAGCGGGACCCGCACGGCGAAGCTACGTAGGGCTCTCATCTCTCTCCTTTTGGGTAAAGGCTCTCACGTTCGAGGCCACCCGGGGTTAGCGTGAGGGGATATGCAAACCAAGCTTAAGCAGGGTCCTATCCGGATCGAAGAGGTGTCGCCGCAGGTCGATTGCGCCGCCTACCCAGCCAAGACCGTCGTGGGCGACGACGTCGCCGTGTCGGCGGCCATCTTCCGTGATGGGCACGACCTGCTCAGGGCGGTGGTTCGCTACCGTGCCGAGGATGGCGGGCGCTGGGCCGAAGCACCCATGTCGGCCGAGCCGAACGACGTCTGGACCGCCACTTTCTCGCCGTCCTCGGTCGGGCGCTGGGTGTACACCATCGAAGCCTGGACCGACCACTTCGGAACGTGGCGACGCGACGCGATGAAGAAGCTCGAAGCCGGCCAGGACCTCGACGTCGAGATCGAAGAGGGCGCGCTCATCGTCGAGGGCGCGCTCGCCAAGATGCCGCCGGCCGCACGGAAGAAGGCGGCGGCAGTGGCGGTGGCAGCTCGTTCGGCCGACCGCAACGCGCCGACGCATACCCGGATCGCACCGCTGTTCGACGAAGAGCTCGCAGCATTGATGCAAAAGCACGCGCCGCGGGATGGTTCCACCACGCTCAAGCCTCTGCTCGGTCTGACCGTCGACAGGGAACGCGCCCGGACGGGCGCGTGGTACGAGCTCTTTCCTCGCTCAACCGGCTCGCCGGGGAAGCACGGGACCTTCGCGACCGCGATCGATGCGCTTCCTCGCATCGCAGAGATGGGCTTCGACGTCGTCTACCTTCCGCCGATACATCCGATCGGTCGATCGTTCCGGAAGGGTCCCAACAACACCCTCGAAGCAGGGTCCGGCGATGTCGGGAGCCCGTGGGCGATAGGAGGCCCCGAGGGGGGGCACACCGACGTGCATCCCGATCTCGGCACATTGACGGACTTCGATCGTTTTGTGCGGGCCGCCGACAAGCTCGGTATCGAGGTCGCGCTCGACTTCGCGATCCAGTGCTCACCCGAGCATCCGTGGGTGACGGAACACCCCGAGTGGTTCCACCACCGCCCGGACGGGACGATCAAGTACGCCGAGAACCCGCCCAAGAAGTACCAGGACATCTACCCGGTCAACTTCGACACCGAAGACCGCGAGGGACTGTGGGGCGCGCTAAAAGAGGTCGTCGACCACTGGATCGAGCACGGTGTCCGGATCTTCCGGGTCGACAACCCACACACCAAACCGCTCCCCTTCTGGGAATGGCTGATCGGGTCCGTCCACGACGAGCACCCCGATGTCCTCTTCCTCGCCGAAGCATTCACGCGGCCGCACATGATGAATGCGCTCGCCAAGATCGGGTTCTCGCAGTCCTATACGTACTTCACGTGGCGCAACTCCAAGTGGGAGCTCGAGGAGTACCTCACCGAGCTGGCGCTGACCGATGTCGCGGACTACTTCAGACCCAACTTCTTCGCGAACACTCCCGACATCCTTCACGAATACCTTCAGTCGGGGGGGCCGCCGGCGTTCGCGATCCGGCTCGTGCTCGCCGCGACGTTGTCGCCGACCTACGGGATCTACTCCGGGTTCGAGCTCTTCGAACGCTCGCCACGCGAACCCGGCAGTGAGGAATACCTCGATTCCGAGAAGTACCAACTCCGCCACAGGGATTGGGACGCAGAGCCGTCCCTCACCGCCATGATCACACGCATCAACGAGATCCGCCGCAAGAGCCCCGCCCTCGGGCGCCTGACGAACCTCTCATGGCAATTCACCGACAACGAGCAGATGATCGCGTTCTCGAAGACCCACGAATCGGAGTCGATCTTGGTCATCGTCAACCTCGACCCCTTCCGCTGGCAGGAGGCAACGATCCACCTGGACCTCGACGCGATCGGCGTCGACCCATCTCAACCCTTCCGCGTGCACGACCTGCTCTCGGACGACGTCTTCATGTGGCATGGGCCGTCGAACTACGTTCGACTCGATCCGCAGAGTCAGGTAGCTCACATCTTCCGCGTAGAGGTCTGATGGCGCCGACGCGCGAGCCTCAGTGGTACAAGACCGCGGTCTTCTACGAGCTGTACGTGCGGAGCTTCTATGACTCCAACGCGGACGGATACGGAGACTTCCGTGGACTGATCGGCAAGCTCGACTACCTCGAATGGTTGGGGATCGACTGCATCTGGCTGCTGCCGTTCTTCCAGTCGCCGCTGCGCGACGGCGGGTATGACATCTCTGACTTCTATTCGATCCTGCCTGAGTACGGGAACCTCAACGACTTCATCGAGTTCCTCGATGCTGCGCACACACGAGGGATCAAGGTCATCGCCGATTTCGTCATGAACCACACGTCGGATCAGCATCCTTGGTTCCAGGAGTCACGCCAGCCTGGATCCGACAAGCGCGACTGGTACGTGTGGTCGGACACGGACAAGCCATATTCCGAAGCGCGGATCATCTTCCTCGACACCGAGAAGTCGAACTGGACGTGGGATGAGGAAGCGGGCGCCTACTTCTGGCATCGTTTCTTCAGCCACCAGCCTGACCTCAACTACGACAACGAAGAGGTCCAGGAACAGATGTTGGCGGGGCTGAAGTTCTGGCTCGATCTCGGGCTCGACGGATACAGGCTCGACGCGGTGCCGTACCTCTACGAGCGCGAGGGCACGAACTGCGAGAACCTCCCCGAGACTCACCAGTTCCTGAAGAGGGTTCGTTCCGAGATCGATAAGCACTACGACAACGTCGTGCTACTGGCGGAGGCGAATCAATGGCCGCCGGATGTGGTGCCCTACTTCGGCGACGGGGACGAGTGCCACATGGCGTTCCACTTCCCCTTGATGCCGCGCATGTTCATGGCGGCGCGGCGCCAGGTGAGGTATCCGATAGTGGAGATCCTGGCGCAGACACCGCAGATCCCAGAATCGGCGCAGTGGGGGATCTTCCTGCGCAACCACGACGAGCTGACGCTCGAGATGGTGACCGATGAAGAACGCGATTACATGTACAACGAATATGCCAAGGACCCCAGGATGAAGCTCAACCTCGGGATCCGGCGGCGACTCGCTCCGTTACTCGAGAACTCGGTGAGCCAGGCGGAGCTCTTCCACGCCATGCTGTTCTCGCTTCCCGGAACACCGATCGTCTATTACGGGGACGAGATCGGTATGGGCGACAATATCTACCTCGGAGACCGCGATGGAGTGCGGACGCCGATGCAGTGGAGCAGCGACCGTAACGCCGGCTTCTCGACCGCCGACTTCGCGCAGCTGTATCTACCGATCTTGCTGGACCCCGTTTATGGCTACCAAGCCCTGAACGTCGAAGCAGAGTTGCGCAACCCCCACTCGTTCCTGCAGTGGTACCGGCGTCTGCTCGCGGTCAGGAAACAGCACCCCGTGTTCGGACTTGGGTCGTTCGAGGTCCTCCACCCCGAGAATCCCGCGATCCTTGCCTATGCTCGCCGCTACCAGGACGACGTCGTCCTCTGTGTCAACAACCTCTCCGGGCGCGCCCAAGCCGCAGAGTTAGACCTTTCGCCTTATGGGGGTATGTATCCGATCGAGATGCTCGGGCGCGAGCGCTTCCCTCGGATCGGCGAGCTCCCCTACTTGCTTACGTTCGGGGCGCACCACTTCTACTGGTTCCAACTCGTCACGGAGGACGGATGAGCGATTGTCTCGACAATCGCGTCGCAGAGGCACCGCGGCGCGGTGCCGGCGCAGGGCGACCACCTGAAAGTGGGTCGCCCGGAGGGAGAAAAGGATGATCGACACCCAGTGTCTTGCTGCGATCCTGCCCGGAGCGCGCTGGTTCGGGCACAAGGGCCGCGTCGTCGAGAGTGTCTCGGTGTGGGATCACTCGATCATCGAGGATGGCCCGCCCGCGCTCGTCCTAGCGCTGGTGGAGACATCGTTCTCAGACGGAAGCAGCTCTCTGTACCAGATGCCGGTTCTCGTCGAGGTGGATGGAGCCCTTCGCGATGCGCTCGAAGAACCCGATCGACTTGCGGTCTTCGGCGATCTCATGGCGTACGGCCACACACTCAAGGGCGACGAGGGATCTTTCGAGTTCGGTGGGGCGGGCCTCGATCCGAGCACTCCCCCGGGCCACGAGTCGATCCGCGTGATGACCGCTGAGCAGAGCAACAGTTCCCTCGTATTCGACGACAAGACCATCCTCAAGCTGTTCCGGCGTCTCGACATCGGTCCGAATCCCGATCTCGAGCTCAACCAGGTGTTGACGAGCGAAGGCTTCGACCACGTTCCACCACAGGTGGGCGACATCAGTTACCGCCGGGAGGTCGAGGGAGAGGACGTCGTCGTCCATCTCGGGTTGGCGCAGCGATTCATCCCAGACGCGGCAGACGGTTGGGACCATGTCCTCGCGCACCTCCGCGCGCTGTACGACCAGATCGACCCCGCCGACGCGCGCGAAGACATCTCCTCACTGATAAAGGAGCGCTCCGAAGAGATCCTCAGGCAGATCGCAGAGCTCGGTGAAGCGACCGCCGCTCTGCATGTGGTGCTGGCGCGCGAGGGTTTCGTCCCCGACATCGCGCCGGAGCCGATCACGCCTGAAGATCTCGAACGTTGGGCGACGGAATGTGAAGCATCTTGCGACGTCCTCACGAAGGCCGACGTCGAGGTGGATGCCGCCACCGTGAAGATGCTGATCGGCCAACTCCGCGATGTCCCGGCCGCTGGGATGAAGATCCGCATACACGGCGACTTCCACCTCGGTCAGGTGATGTGGACCCCGAGGGGGTGGATGATCACGGACTTCGAGGGCGAGCCGGCGCGACCGATGGAGAAGCGGCGCGCCAAGCATTCGGCCCTCAAGGACGTCGCCGGCATGTTGAGGTCTTTCAGCTACGCCGCGAGCGCGGCTCTCTTCGAGCGGGCTGATCCGGGATCCGAGGGATGGTCGCAGCTCGAGCCATGGGCGATCGCGTGGGAGGACCTCGCGCGGTCCGCGTTCGTGGACGCGTACCTCAGCAAGTCGCACGAGGGAACGTTCCTGCCGGCCGACAGAGACGACATCGCCGTGATGGGCTCGGTGTTCGAGCTGGACAAAGCGCTATACGAACTCGGTTACGAGATGGGGAACCGGCCCGATTGGGCACGGATCCCTGCGCGCGGCATCCAGCGCGCGCTCGCGAGGGAACAGGCATGACTAAGAGCGATGCCGCCACGCGCCTCGTCGCCGGGGACCTTTACGACCCACACGGCTTCCTCGGCCAGCACCCGGCGGGCAAAGCAACGGTCGTGCGCGCGTGGCGCCCCGACGCCTCCAGCGTTGAGTGTCTCGTCGATGGGGAGATCGCGGCCAAGCTCGAGCAGGTGCACGACGCGGGCATCTTCGAAGCGAAGATCGACGCTCCGCTGCCCCTCTACGAGGTCTCAGCGACATATCCCGACGGCAATACGTTCGTCGCTCACGATCCGTACTCATTCGAACCGACACTCGGCGAGATGGACATCCACCTCTTCGGGGAGGGCACCCACCGGCGTTTATGGGACGTGTTCGGGGCACACGTACGCGAGGTAGAGGGGATCCGCGGAACCAGCTTCGCTGTGTGGGCACCCAACGCGCGCAGCGTGAGGGTGGTTGGTCCATTCAACAACTGGGACGGTCGGGTCTACCCCATGCGCGCGATGGGCTCGTCGGGGATCTGGGAGTTGTTCGTGCCGGGCGTTGAAGAAGGCGCCTATTACAAGTACGAGATCTTCACTTCGGACGGGCTGCTTAGGATGAAGACAGATCCCTTCGCGTTCGCCACCGAGATCCCCCCCGGAACCGCCAGCGTCGTCCATTCCCCCCGCTACGAGTGGTCAGACGGCGACTACATGAAGGCGCGCACTGCGACGGACCCGTACACCTCGCCCATGTCGGTCTACGAGATGCACATCGGCTCCTGGCGCCGGAAGGCCGACGGGACTCCGCTCTCTTATCGGGAGCTCGCGTCGGTCCTCCCCGACTATTGCGCGGAGCTCGGGTTCACACACGTCGAGCTGATGCCCGTCGCAGAGCACCCATTCGGCGGCTCGTGGGGCTATCAGGTGAGCCACTACTTCGCGCCGACCGCCCGCTACGGCACACCCGACGACCTTCGGTTCCTGATCGACTCGCTCCACGGGGCCGGCATCGGGGTGATCGTCGATTGGGTCCCCGCGCACTTCCCGAAAGACGACTGGGCCCTGGCGCGTTTCGATGGCACGGCGCTGTACGAGCACGTCGATCCGCGCAAGGGCGAACATCCCGACTGGGGAACTCTCGTCTTCAACTACGGCCGCAACGAGGTCCGAAACTTCCTCATCTCCAACGCCTCGTATTGGCTAGAGGAGTTCCACGTCGACGGCCTGCGTGTGGATGCCGTCGCCTCGATGCTCTACCTGGACTACAGCAGGCCGGAGGGCGGTTGGGTCCCAAACCAGTTCGGTGGGCGGGAGAACCTCGAAGCGATCGAGTTCCTCAAGCAGCTCAACATGACGGTCTATTCCGAATATCCAGGCGTGTTGATGATCGCCGAGGAGTCGACCGCCTGGCCCGGCGTGAGCCAGCCCGTGCATCTCGGGGGACTCGGGTTCGGATTCAAGTGGAACATGGGATGGATGCACGACACCCTGTCGTACTTCGGGCGCGATCCGATCCATCGGCGTTTCCACCACAACAACCTGACTTTCAGCTTCATGTACGCGTGGAGCGAGAACTTCGTCCTGCCTTTGTCACACGACGAGGTCGTGCATGGAAAAGGGTCGCTGCTTGCCAAGATGGCCGGTGACAAGTGGCGGAGATTCGCGAACCTGCGCTCGCTGCTCGCCTACATGTGGGCCCATCCCGGGAAGAAGCTCCTGTTCATGGGGGCCGAGATAGGTCAAGAGCGCGAGTGGTCACACGATGACGAGCTCGACTGGTTCATGCTCGAGGACCCCTCTCATCATGGCGTGCAGCGCATGGTTGCCGATCTGAACCGCGTGTACAAGGCGTCTCCGGCGCTGTGGGACAACGATGTCTCGCCCGAAGGCTTCCGCTGGATCGATGCGAACGACGCAGACAACAACGTCATCTCGTTCATTCGGCTGTCGCGCGACGGGAAGCATCAACTCGTGTGCATCGCGAACTTCTCGCCGGTTCCTCGCAGCGGGTTCCGGATCGGTCTGCCGGGTCCCGGCGAGTGGGTCGAAGTGCTGAATACCGATGCCGGTATCTACGGCGGCACTAACATGGGAAACATGGGGACCGTGATCGCAGAGGACGTCTCGTGGCACGGTCTGCCTAACTCAGCCTTGCTGTCGCTTCCGCCGCTCGGGGTTTTGTGGCTCAGCACGTAACGATCCACGGCCACTTCTACCAACCGCCTCGCGAGGACCCCTGGACTGGACTTATAGACGAGCAACCCGGGGCGGCACCGTTCCACGACTGGAACGAGCGCGTGCATGCCGAGTGTTACAGGCCCAACGCATTCGTGACGATCCCCGGGCCTGACGGGGATGTCGTCGTAAACAACTTCGAGAAGCTGTCTTTCAATGTCGGTCCGACCTTGATGTCGTGGATGGAGACGGCCGATCCCGAGACGTACGACCGCATCATCCAAGGCGATCGGACAAGCCTGGCTCGGTCGGGCAAGGGCAACGCGATCGCGCAGAGCTATCACCACACGATCCTGCCCCTGTCGAACGTCAGGGATTGCCGCACGCAGGTGCGGTGGGGGCTGGCCGACTTCAGACATCGATTCGGCCGTGACGCCCAGGGGCTGTGGCTCCCCGAAACCGCGGCTAATGACGAGGTCCTGGCGATCCTCATCGATGAGGGGGTCACGTTCACGATCCTCGCGCCTGGACAAGCCGGAGCATGGCGCGAGGGCGATGGCGGATGGATCGACGTCGAAGAGGCACCGATAGATCCCCGGGTGGGCTATCGCTATGAACATCCCGATGGGTCGGGTCGGGCGTTGTCCCTCCTGTTCTACGAGGGCGACATCGCGCGTGCGATCGCATTCGAGAACGCCGGGTCGTCCGCCGAAGGGTTCCTCTCGCTGTTCGCAGAACGGTCCCTCGACGGCTGCTCACTCGTGCATGCTGCGACGGACGGCGAGACCTATGGCCACCACCATCGCTTCAGCGATCTCGGGCTCGCTTACGCGCTGTTCGTCGAGGCCGAGCGAGCGGGTCTGAACGTGGTCAATTACGCGGCGTTCCTCGATATGTGCCCGCCGCGGCACGAAGCTCGCCTCAAGAAAGGTGAGGGTACATCGTGGTCGTGCGCGCACGGCGTCGGGCGATGGAAGGAGCACTGTGGGTGCTCGACCGGTGGTGAGCCCGGCTGGGAACAGCAGTGGCGCGCACCGCTGCGGGAGGCACTCGAGATCGTGCGCGATGCCGCCGATGAGATCTTCGAACGACTCGGGCGCGAGCTGATCCACGACCCATGGAGCGCACGCGATGAGTACATCCACGTGCTTCTCGGGGCCACCGGGATCGAGGACCTCGTGAAAGAGCACTCGTTCGGGCCGGTCACGTCAGAGACCTTGGCACGCGCCACCGACCTACTCGAGCTTCAGCGCAACTCGATGGCGATGTTCACGAGCTGCGGGTGGTTCTTCAACGACATCGGAGGGATCGAAACGATCCAGGTATTGCGTTACGCGGCGCGCACGCTCGATCTGCTCGAAGAGCTGGGGGGGCCCGTTCCAGCGGATCGCTTCACCACGATCTTGTCCGGCGCGTCCAGCAATGACCCGGAGCTCGGCACCGGCGCGGACATCTTCGCGGCGATAGCGAAGCCCTAGCGCGCCTACCAGGCGGGTGGATCGCTGGCGGGGAAGGAATCCTTCGACTGCTTGTCGGCGATCTCGTCCGGCGTGGCGTCCACGGGGAGGTCGCTGATCTTCTCTTCGCGCTCGGCCTCTTGGGCCTCGGCCTTGTCAAGCGCGCCGGGCGCGCCCGCGGCCGCGCTCTCACCGTCGATGTCGGTTGCTGCTGGATCGATGTTGGCGTCAGCGGTCATGGGGCCTCCCTCGTCGCGGATGGCTGTCCCCACACTCCTACCCACGCAGGACGATACGTAGTCGGTGGACTACTTTTTGCCCGTGAACCTCAGGATGTCGATGCCTCGCTGGTAGTCGACGGCGTAGAGGATCTCGTCGGTGATCCAGTAGGCCGCGGAGGTGGCCCCCCCGACTGGGAGGAAATAGCCGACCTCAGAGATCTGGCCCTTCTTCGAGATGTCGAAGAAGCGGGTGCCGTGCTCGTACCACGCCATGGCGACCAGTCCCCCGTTCTTGAAGCTCGGATGCTGCTCGAACCAGTGCGTGCAGAAGGTGTGCACCATCGCATTGCCGTCTGTCGGCAAGCCGTCGGTGACCCGGTACTCGTCGATCATGGTGAACGTCTTGTCCTTGCGCCACTTGGTGGCATCCCAGGTCATGAAGGACCCCGATGTCTCTTCGCCGCAGAACGGTCCCGAGGTCTCCCCGCCGACGAGGAGGAACTTGTCCTTCATCGAGCGCGGCCACAGGTTGCTGTGCATGAACCTCTCGTCTCCGGGCGCGCCAACCGCGAGCAGCTTGGGGTGGACCGGGTCCTTGCGCGCATCCAACAGCATGATGGGGTTGGTCGATGTGACGATCCGCCCCGGCGCGACCTCGGTGACGTCGTGGCCTCCGCTTGCGGGCATCCCCTCGCCCCAGTCCCCGACGATCTCGGGATTCTCGGGATCGCGCAGGTCCACGATGATCCCATCCGAACCGTACGCGTACTTGCATTCGAGGATGCACGTCATCGTGTGTTGATCCGCTCCCGGGAGCGCCGCGAGCTCGGTCGGGTTGGACTTGTCCTCGACGTCGATGATGTGGAGATTGCCCATCGTCCCCAGCAACAGGATCTTGCCGTTCGTGTCGACGTCTTCCTCGGACAGCTGCGGCGTGTCGAGCAACGTGAGGCCACCGAGACGAACTGGTGCTTCGGGGGTGGAGACGTCGTAGATGCTCAGGCCGCGGCTCGTCGTGATGTAGAAGGTGTCGTCGAGGAGTGCGGCGCCGGGCGAATCGGTCTCGAGCGGAACGATAGTGATCCATTCGACATCCTCGGACGCGAAGTAGCCCGGTCCGGGCTCGGCCCCGGCCGAAGGCGCGCCGGCTGCGAGCGGGACCCCTAGGCACAGCACGAGCAGCAGAACCACGGGGCGGCGCATAGTGATCAGTCCGTGAATCGGAGGACGTCTATCCCCCGCGTGTAATCGACCGCGTAGACGATCTCATTGGTGAGCCAGTAGGCGGCAGAGGTCGAACCTCCGTTGGGCAGGAAGTAGCCGACCTCGCTGATCTTGCCCTTCTTGGAGATCTCGACGAAGCGGGTGCCGTGCTCGTAGGAACCGAGCGCAACGATGCCGCCGTTGCGGAAGTCGGGGCGCTCCTGGAACCAGTGCGCCGAGCAGCCGAGGCCGTTCACGGGAGGGCTTCCGTCGGAGAAAGTGCCGTTACTCAACTGGTAGATGTCCACCAACGAGAACGTCTTGTCCTTCTTGTAATGAGTCGCGTCCCAGACCATGAAGGCACCGTTCGTGCCCGAGCATCGCCCCGTCGCGTTCGACTCGCTCGAGAACAGCACGAAGTCGTCCTTGGCCTTGCGCGGCCAGCTGTTCGAGTGGATGCCTCCTGTGATGGCCTCGTCGTCTCCCACCGCGAGCAGCTTCGGTTTGGTGGGGTTCTTGCGAGCGTCGAGCAACATGATCGGCCGGGAGGAAGTCAGGACCAGTCCGGGAGCGACCTCGTTGACGTCGTGGCTGCCGGTGGACGGCATCCCTTCGCCCCAGTTTCCTACGAGCTCGGGGTTCGATGGATCACGCAGGTCGGAGATGGCACCGGCCGATCCATACGAGTACTTGCAGTCGAGGATGCAATCAGTGGTGTGCTGCCCTGCGCCCGACAGCGCCGCGATCTGCACGGGGTTCGACTTGTCTTCGACGTCCCACACATGGAGGATCGATTGCGGGAGGCTCTCGGAGAACAGCATGATTTTGCCGTTCGTCGCGACGTCCTCGTTCTCGAACTTGAACCCGAACGGGACGGGGGTACCGACGAGCGTCGGGTTGAGCGGGTCTGAGACGTCGTAGATCGAGAAGTTCTTCCAGCTCGTCACGTAGAGGTAGTTCCCGATGACCTTGGCACCGGTTGCCGTTGCGACCTCGAACGGGATGTGGCGGATGTACTCGACGTTCGCCGAGTTGAATCCTTCGGCCGGGCCGGCGCCTGCCGGCAACGCGCCCGTCGCCAAGGCACACACCCCGACCAGGGCCGCCGCCAGAGAGCGGCGCATCAGGCTTCTTGCGAGGACGATTCTCCGCAACTCGGGCCTCCTTGTCTGGAAATCCGGTCTCGCCCTGTGGGTTGGTGGATCCGCGATGCCCAGGGAGAGGGTGCGCTGGAAGTTTCGCCTCCCCTTAGACCCTTCCTGCCTGGACGCGCTGGAGGGGGCCCGAGGGCCCCCTCCAGCTTCGCAGCGTGAATCGTTGTGGCCTAGACCTTGTCGGTCCAGCGAAGGATGTCGATCCCTCGGGTGTAGTCGATCGAGTAGACGATCTCCTTGTTGACCCAGTAGGCGGCCGATGTCGACCCAGCGAAGGGGAAGAACCAGCCAACCTCGGTGATCTTGCCCTTCTTGTCGATGTCGAGGAAGCGCGTCCCGTGCTCGTAAGCACCCATGGCCACGAGCCCGCCGTTCTTGAACTTCGGGTGCTCCTCGAACCAGTGCGCCGAGCAACCGAGGCCGTTAGCCGGCGGATTGCCGTCGCTCACCGTTCCGTTGCGGAGCTTGTAGGTGTCGATCAGCGTGAGGGTCTTGGTCTTCTTGTACTCCGTGGCGTCGAAGGTCATGAAGGGGCCGTCGTTCTCGGTGCAACGGGTGCGAGCGTTCTTCTCGCCCTGCATCAGCACGAAGTCATCCTTGCCCTCGTTCGGCCAGCGACCCGAGTGGAACAGGAAGCCGGTCGGGTTGGGGTTCTCACCGCGGGCGAGGACCTTGGGCTTGAGGGGATTCCGTACGTCGATGATCTGAAGGGGATCAGAGATCGGCGAGGTGAGGATGAAACCGTTCTTGAACTCCTCGATGTCGTGACCGCCACCCTGAAGCTCGGTGAGCTCGTGCCAGTTCTCCTCCTGGAGCACCGGGTTGGCCGGGTCGCGCAGGTCGACGACCTTGCCGTCCGAGCCGTAGCCCCACTTGCACTTGAGGATGCATGACATCGTGTGGTCGCCGGCTCCGTCGAGCGCCGCGATCTCGACGGGGTTCGAGACATCCTCGATGTCCCAGACATGCAGGACTGAGTTCGGCAACGTCTCCGAGAACAGCATGATCTTCCCGTTGGTCGCAACGTCCTCGTTCTCGAACTCGAACCCGAACGGGACCGTCGTGATGAGCGCGGGCGCCTCGACGTTCGAGACGTCGTAGATCGAGAAGCTCTTCCACCCGGTGACGATCATGTTCTTGTCTTTGTTGAAAAGGGACATACCAGTCGCCGTTCCGACCTCGAACGGGACGTAGGTCACATACTGGATGTTGTCGGTCGACAGCCCGCCCTGACTCGGACCCGCACCTGCAGGAGTGCCGCCGGGGAGGGCCATCAGAAGGGCCGACGCTGCGATGCCGGCCAGGAGCTTCCTCATCGATGGGTCCTTTCGCTGTTGGTGGTCGTCTGGTTATGTGGGTCGCTTGCTTGTTCGCCTCGCCCGCGAGCACTCCTGCCGACAGAGAGGAGCTAACGCCGTTGGCGTTGTGTGCGGAAGACGGCTCCCCGGGCAAGCACGGTGCACCCGTACATGAAGATCAACAAGGCCGCTCCTGCCCCGAGTGTCCGTTCGGGCGCGACGTCGCGGTCTTTTGCGAGGCTCGAGAACTCGTACTCTTCCGCGACCTCCTGTTGGGCGGCTAGGCCACCTGCGTGGACGTACGCGAGCTGAGGCTGTTCCTGCTTCTGTTGGACGAATCCGAACTGAGCCTGGGCTTGCCCCTGGGCGGCAGGAGCGCCCTGAGCAACCGGAGGCAGAGGAGGAGGCGCGACGGCTAGCGCCAGGGCCACGAGTGGATCGAACCTCAACGGTGGAAACAGCGGGTCCTCACCACAGACGACCGTCGCCGTTACTGCATCGAGGTCGAGGACTCCTGCAGTCGCCTCGAGTGTCACCGGCACCGTCTGGCCCGCGAAGCGCACCGGACATGAGTAAGTGACTTCGAACTCGAGCAGACCCGAGGACTGCAGAGGTACCGACGAATAGACCTCGGGATCGACGTCGGCGACGACCGCCGCGCCGCGGCGCGCCGCGACGGTGACGCTCGTGTAGTCACGGACGGCCTTGACGAGGTTCACGATCGGCGGCACGAGGTTGCCTCCGGCGTTGAGCTGTTTCTTGGGAAGGGGGCAGGCAAGAGGAGCCCCGGCAGCGATGTCGGCGAAACCGTCGTCGTTGCAATCGACGCCGCCCGGAGGGGCGAGGGCGCCCGTCGCCTGTGCGAACCACTGCAGATCTTTCATAGTCGTCGGGTAGTCACCCGTCAGGTACTTGTTACGCGGGGGTTGCATCGGGCTGCCGACGCCGAGGCCGACCTGCATGATGTCTCGTTCGTTGAGCACGTCGGCGACCTCTTGGAACTCGGGGAAGTCGGGGCTCGTCAGCCGGCCGAAATCTTGGACGGTGAAATCGCGATCCTCCTCCTCACGGCCGAACTCGGAGTCGGCGACCATGACGACCACACGCAGGGCCTCGCCTCGGAAATTCGCCTGGAGCCCTGGAGGCACATCGCTGGACGAGGGGCCCGGAGGGTAGACGTCTTCTCCTACGCCCGTCGCCGTCTCGTACATCGCAGAAAGGTGCGACTCGAAGCGCCCGCCGGCGTCGGCCTCGAGACTGGCGAGCGCGGTCTGCAGTGTCGGGGAATAAGGCGCGATATCGCGTACGCGCCGGTAGACGAAGTTTGGTTCAGGCACCCTCGGGACCTGTGAATCTGGATACGCGCGATAGGAGCCGACGCCGAACTGCACGTCGATATTCGCAGCGTGCAGCCCGTTGATGATTTCGACGATTCCCTCGCGTAGCGCGTTCAACGTCGGTGTCATGCTGCCGGACACATCGATGAGGAAATAGACGTCAAGCGGCGTTCTCTCTTCTGGGACGCGCAACGAGTACGAGATGGTCTTTCGTTGCCCGAGTCTCAGCTCGACCCGACGTCGCGCGGGCAACAGCTCGGGATCGCCCCCGCCAGATAGGCCGGGAGGCACGTCGATGAGGGGGATGCCGACCTCTTTCTCAGGTGGGTCGGCGACGACCTCTCCGGCAGACGGGCCCGTGTAGATCTCCAGCGTCGACGACGTGCGTCCGTAGAAGAACGGGTCTCGGCGCGCGTCGGCAGTGAAGTCGAGGATGTCTTCGCGCGGAGGATTGACGTCGAGCCAGGTGAAGCTGGCTGCGTGATACATGTAGATCGTGCGGTTCGCCGAAACCGCCATCGACATCGGATCCGGGCCCCAGGCGACCGACTGCACTCCGAACGGCGCGGGGAACCGCAGCCAGTTCTCGCCACCGTCGGGCGACCCGAGGAAGTCCTGGGTCGCCGGTCTGAACGCCACCACTATCGGCGGGTTGTCCCCGGCGTGCCACAACGCGAGAGGTCCGACCTCCGTCGCGGTGAACTCGTCGATCGCCGCGAACGTCCTGGCCCCGTCGTCCGAGCGGTAGAGACCACCCGCTCCATAGGCCCAAACCTGCTCGGAGAGCTTCGGGTTGACCATGAGCTCCCTAACGCCAGCCCCGGGGTCGACCGCGGGCGGCTGAGGGTTGGCCGGGTCGGGGGTTGGGATCGCCGCCCCGGGAGCGGCGCCCTGCGGGCTCGACCTCGTCTCCCACGACGCTCCCCCATCGGCGCTCCCGTAGACAACGTCCACCGAGCCATCCCCCACATCTATTGCGAGGTACGCGATCGACGCGTCCGAAGGGGCTACGAGCAGAGATTCGGGAGAACCCGTGGGGGGAAGCCCCGCGTCGGCCGTCGCCCACGTCGAACCGCCGTCTTCGGAACGCAGCACATGCGGTCGTTCCTCAGGGGTGACTTCCTCCACCATGAGTAGGACCGTCTGCGACGACTTCTGCTCAGGCATCTCGATGCTGCGGATCACCGCTGTCGCAGCCGTGTAGCCGAAGCGCTCGGGCGTGGCAGGGATGACGACCGACTCCCTCCACGAGCAGCCCCGGTCCTCCGACAGCATCACTGCAGTTCCGTTCGTTGCGAAAAGGCGCTTCGGCCGAACCGGATCGACCGCGTAAGCGGTGATCGCGGCCTCGCCGGCCGGGAAATCCGGAGCTCCGATCGACGTCCAGAAGGGTCCTTTTTCGACGCGGGGGCACGGGCCCTGGGGGGCAGCGATGGCCACAGGCGTCAGGGCCACGAGCAAGCTGACCGCGACGGCGGCGAGGCGGGTCAATCGTCGATCTTGTGTGGGCATACCAAGCCTTGAGAACGGTTCCGGGCGCGCTTCAGTAACAAACAGTTTCCACTACCTGAGTAGTTTCGCCGCCCATAGGGGCGCTCCTCGCCCGCAGGCATCGCTACCCGTGGCCGAAACAACTAACGTGGCCCGGATGAAACTTCCGATCGCCCCTCCCATCGCGCCGATGCTGGCCAAGCTGCGCGAGGAGATGCCGACCGGCGAGGGATGGCTCTACGAGCCGAAGTGGGACGGCTTCAGGGCGATCGTGTGGCGGGACGGGTCCGAAGTCTCGATCCAGAGCCGCGACACGCGCCCCATCGATCGCTACTTCCCCGAGCTCGTCGAACCGTTGTGCGCGGCGCTGCCCGATCGATGCGTCGTTGACGGCGAGATCGTCGTTGCAGGACCTGAGGGGCTGGAGTTCGACGCGCTCTTGCTGCGGATCCACCCCGCGCAGTCGCGCGTAAAGATGCTCGCCCAGCAAACGCCCGCGTCCTTCGTCGCGTTCGACCTTCTGGCCGAGGGGGCCGATTCATTGATGGAGACACCCTTCTCCGAGCGCCGGACGCGCCTCGAAGGAGGTCTGCCCGATCCGGATCCCGAAGGAAGAGCGCTGGAATCTGCGAGCGGGCGCTCGATCGTGTTCCTCACTCCGCAAACGGCCGATCCCGTAACCGCACGTAACTGGTTCGACCAGTTCGAGAACGTCGGGCTCGACGGCATCATCGCCAAGGAGGAATCGATCCACTACCTCCCCGGCGAGCGAGCGATGGTGAAGATCAAGCACCGTCGCACGGCTGACTGCGTGGTCGGGGGCTTCCGGATGAACAAGACGAACGACGGCATCGGATCGCTGTTGCTCGGCCTCTTCGACGGTGCCGGCGTGCTCCACTACGTAGGACACACCTCTTCCTTCAAGGCGCCCGAGCGACGGCGCTTGCTCGGTGAGTTGAGGGAGCTCGAAGGCGAAGGCGGGTTCGGTTCGGGGCGCACGCCCGGCGGGCCGAGCCGGTGGACGGGCGGCCGCGACACCACTTGGGTCGCGTTGAGGCCGGAGCTTGTGTGCGAAGTGTCTTACGACCATATGCAAGGAGACAGGTTTCGCCACGCCGCCACGTTCGTTCGTTGGCGTCCGGAGAAACCGGCGCGCGAGTGCGGCTTCGAGCAGTTGGGAACGCGTACCCAGTAGGGCTCCTTCAGGACTCTTTCGTCTTCGGCTTGCGCGCCTTGGACGGCTGGACGCGCCGAGGCTCCCCCTGGGCCTTCGGAAAATGCGGGGGCCATGGCGCGTCGCCCAATCCCCCCGCTTCGTCCTTCGCGGCGAGAGCGAGGAGCCCCTCGAGTGATGCCGGCTTCTCATTGATGCCGGCCCACAGATCGCCCTTCTCCTTTAGGCGCTCGGGCACCGTCTCGATCGTGTGCTCACTGGGATCGAGGCCCTCGATCTCGTCCCAACCCAGCGGGCACGAGACGCGCGCATCGGACACAGGACGGATCGAGTACGCGGATGCGATTGTCCGATCGCGAGCGTTCTGGTTGTAGTCGACGAAGACGCCCTGGCGCTCTTCCTTCCACCACGCGGTTGTCGCAATCCCGGGCATCCTGCGTTCGACCTCACGCGCGAGAGCCAGGGCGGCGCGCCTCACTTCGGTGAACGGCCAGCGGGGCTCGATGCGAGCGTAGATGTGGATGCCGCGCTTGCCCGACGACTTCGGGTAACCCTCGAGACCGTGCTCGCGCAGGACATCGGCGACGACCGGCGCGGTATCGCACACGTCGGAGAACGGAACATCCGGCGTCGGGTCGAGATCGACGCGCAGCTCGTCGGGGTGGTCGACGTCCGCACGCAGCACCGGCCATGGATTGAGGTCTATGCAACCCAGATTATTCAGCCACGCAACGTGAGCAGCATCGGCGACCACCGGCATCTCGGCCGAGCGTCCACTGGGGAAATGGACGACGGTGGTCTGCAGCCAGTCGGGACGACCTTTGTCGGGGACGCGCTTCTGATAGAACGCGTCCTCCGGGGCCTCGACACCGTTGGGCCAGCGGTACATCGTCGTCGGACGCTCGCGGCACGCTGACATCACTCCCTCGGCGACCGCTACGTAGTACTTAACGAGGTCGAGCTTTGTCCGGCCGGTCTTCGGCCAGAAGATCTTCTCTGGGTTCGAGATACGAACCTCGCACCCGGCTAGATCGAGAAACTCATACTGGGTCGGCACGGCACAGAGCCTAAGACCAGGAGAGAACCAAAGGGGGGGCGGACAAGGAGGTATCTTGCAGCCGGCTGCAACATCCTCAGAGCGCGGAGGTCGAGAGTGTTCGAGAAGATCCTCGTGGGAACCGACGGGTTCGGCCCCGCGTCACGCGCGGTGGAACGTGCGGTCGAGCTGGGGAAGAGCTCGGGCGCCGAGGTCATCGTCGTTCATGCCTATTCCGAAGAGGCGGGTGACCCCATCGGCGGAGGTCCGATCGCGTCGCGCATCACCGCAGCTGAGGGTCTCCTGTCGGACGTCGAGAAACACTACGCGGGGGGCGGCGTCAAGATGCGCACGTTGGCACGCTCAGGCGCGCCGGCCGAGGTCTTGGTCGACGTCGCCGAGGACGAGGCCGTCGACCTCCTGGTCGTAGGCAACAAGGGGATGCACCAGCGTTTCGCTCTCGGGAGTGTGCCGAACCGCGTCTCGCATCACGCACCCTGCAGCGTCCTGATCGTCCACACGGTGGAGGACTGACATGCCGTACAAGAAGATCGTGGTCGGTATCGACGGTTCTGACACCTCGCTCGCTGCGCTCGAATACGCAGCACGTCTTGCCGCTGTGGAAGGCGCCGAGATCGTCGGTGTTTACGCCCACGGGATCAGTGACGAGGCTGCCGTTGCTCAGGCAGCCTCCGAAGTCATAACCCGCGCCGAAGAAGCTGTTACAGGACTCGATGTGAGTTTCACGGCGAAGTCGTCCCCCGGCGACCCAGCAGAAGTGCTGATCGACTCCATCGAAGACCCTGCGACCGAGCTCTTGGTCGTCGGGAACAAGGGGATGACGGGCGTGTCGCGCTTCCTTCTGGGAAGCGTCCCGAACAAGGTGTCGCACCACTCGCCGTGCGACCTCTTGATCGTGAGGACGACGTAGGGAAGTCGCTCTATCCGTTGAACCGCAGGATGTCGATCCCCCGCGCGACGTCGATCGCGTAGACGATGTCGTCGGTCACCCAGGCGACCGCAGAGGTCTGACCGCCCCACGGAAGGAACCAGCCGACCTCCGCGATGTCGCCTCGCCCGTCAACCTCGAGGAAGCGGGTGCCGTGCTCGTAGTGAGCGAGCGCAACGATGCCCCCGTCGTAGAAGTCCGGCTGCTCTTCAAAGATGTGGGTCGAGCAACCGAGCACACCCGCCGGTGGTCTCCCATCGACGATCGTGCCGTTGGTGAGCCTCAACTCGTCGATCGCTTTGAAGGTGTGCGTCTTCTTCCAGTTCGTCGCGTCGTACGTGCGGAAGACCGACGACTGCTCGTCGCAGCGACCGGTGAAGCTCGACTCTTCGGCGCTGAGGATGAACGAGTCGCGTGCGAGCCGAGGCCACGCGCTGACGCCCTGAACGAGATCCGAAGGCGCGGGGGTAAGCGCAAGCTCGCGCGGTCGAGTGGGGTCCCCGCGTGCATCGAGGACCTGAAGATGTGGCAACGCCGTCGTGAGAACGATGCCCGGAGCGACCTCGTTGACCGTATGACCGAAGGTCAGCGCGCCTCCGCTCCAGTCCCCCGCCAACACCGGCGCGGTTGGGTCGCGCAGGTCGACGATGGCGCCCGATGATCCGTACGCCCACGTGCAGTGCAGGACGCACTCGATCGTGTGGTCGTTGACACCGGGAAGCTCGCCGACGAGCGCGGGCGCGGCCTTGTCGCCGACGTCGTACACCCGAAGGATCCCCTGTGGCGTCTGCTCTTGGAGCAGCAGGATCTCTCCGTCGGTGTCGAGGCTCTCGTTCGGGAACGAGAATCCCTGCGGCAGGGTGGACACGAGCTTCGGGAACATCGGGTCGCCGATGTCATAGATCGAGAACCCTCTCCATCCAGCGAGGTAGAGATATCCATCCACGACCCGGGCAAGCTGCGCGCCTCCGGCGTCAAACGGGTACGAGGCTACGTACTCGACGTTCGATGACGCAAGACCGCCGGCCGAAGGCGCGCTCACGGCAGGCCCCGCCATCAGGACCACGGCGACGGTGACCGCAAGCAACCGCACACAAACACCCATCGAGGAGGGGAACGCACATCGGCGCGTCCGGTATCGGTGTAGCGTCTCCGTGATGCCCGAACAGATCACGAAATCGGAAGAGGAATGGCGTAAGGAGCTCCCTCCGGAGCGCTACGCGGTGCTGCGTGAGGCCGCGACCGAACCTCCTTTCACGGGCGCGTATGTCCACAACAAGGCCGACGGCATGTATCGCTGCGGCGCCTGCGGGGCCGACCTCTTCAGCTCCGACACTAAGTTCGACTCGGGAAGCGGGTGGCCGAGCTTCACAGGGCCTGCCGACGAGAGCGGCGTCGAGCTGCGCGAGGACAACGCCCATGGCATGCGCCGAACAGAGGTCGTATGCGCGGCGTGCGGCTCGCATCTGGGCCATGTGTTCGACGATGGTCCGGGACCGACCGGGCAACGTTTCTGCATCAACTCTTGCGCGCTGGATTTCGACGAAGCGTTCCCTTCGGGCAGCTAGCGCCGCGCAGGTCTCAACCACCGATCGCGCAGAACCACCAGGATCGAGATCGACAGCGCGACCGCGATCAGGCTGACCGCGATAGCTCCCGCACGGTCGTCCTCGATCCGCACGAACACCGCAAGCGGCAACGTCTGAGTGATCCCGGGGAAGTTGCCCGCAAACGTGATCGTCGCCCCGAACTCCCCGAGGGCGCGTGCCCAGGAAAGCACCGCTCCCGCACCGACGGCAGGTGCGATGGACGGCCACATAACCCGGCGCCATATCAGCCAGCGCGACGCGCCCATCGCTAGGGCCTCTTCTTCGAAGCGGGGGTCGAGATTGTGGAGCGCGGCCTCGACGGTAAGGACGAAGAACGGCATAGCCACGAACGTCTCGGCGATGATGACGGCGGTCGTGGTGCCGAAGAACGTGATGCCGAATGTCTCTCTCAGCCATCCTCCGATCAGCCCCGTGGGGCCCAGCGCCAACAACAGCGCGACTCCTCCGACGACGGGCGGCAATACGAGCGGAAGAGTCGTCAGTGCTCGAACGAAGGAACGACCCGGCCAATGTCCCCGCGCCAGCGTCCACGCGAGCGGGAATCCCAAGACGATCGACAGCATCATCGCGCTGAGCGAGCACAGGATCGAGAGGTAGACCGCCGTCCCCACGCTTGACGTGAGCAACCTCTCGGACATGTCGCTCCAGGGCGTGCGGAGGACCAACCCAGCGAACGGGACGATGAAAAAGGCCGCGCCGGTCGCGCCCAGGATCGTTACGGCGACGGGCACGCGATGCGAGCGCGGGCGCGTCACGATTGGGTGCAGCCGCTCGTCAGGGTGAGAAGAGGTCGTTGCTCGTGAAGCCGTCGGGCGCGCCTCTGAGCACGTAGGGCTCGGTGCCGAATGCCTCCTCGAAGTACTTGGGAAGCATGGCCAGGAAGAACGAAGTCTCCGAGATCTGACTCGCGTGCGCGGCCATCGCGGCGCGCTTGACATCGAGGAACGGCTTCGCGTCGACGCGGGTAGTGATGACCTCGGATGGAACTCCCATGTTCGAGATGTCCATGTCGTCGGAGAGCCCCATGCCCATCTCGGCCATCTTCTCCATGCTGCGCGTCAGCTCGTCCTTGTCGATGACGACCTCGAAGACCTTGGGTGTGCCGGCCAGCTCGGCAGCGCGGATGCCGACGCGGTGGACCTGGATGTGGTCGGGGTGGCCATACGAGCCGTTGTCGTCGTAGACGGTGAGGATGTCTGCGTTCTCCTCGCGCAGGATCTCGGCGAGCTTCTGCGCCGCAGCTTCGACGTCCGCGGTCCAGAACGAGCCTGGCTCGTCGTTCTGCGGGGTTCCCATCATCCCGGAGTCGAAATAGCCGAGGAACTCGACGCGGTGGATGCCGAGGATCTTGGCGGCGGCCTCGGTTTCGAGCACGCGACGCTCCCACAAGGTCTCCTCGGGATCGAGGAAGCCGTCGTCGACCTCGCCGTTCTCGCCTTTGGTCGCGACCACCAGAACGACACGGTGGCCGTCTCTGACGGCCTTAACGATCGTGCCGCCGCACGCGATGGCCTCGTCGTCCGGATGGGCGTGGAATGTAACGAGCGTTGCCATCCCCGCAGGATAAGTAGGATTTCGGGACCTTGTCGCCATCATCGGAGACTCCCACCTACCGGTTCGCCGGAACCGAGGATGTCGCGGCGCGCCTCGCCGCGGCCGGTTACCTGACCGACGAGGCGATCGCGACGGTAGTGCTGCTCGCCGAGCGCCTCGGCAAGCCGCTGCTCGTCGAAGGGCCGGCTGGGGTAGGGAAGACCGAGCTCGCTAAGGCATTGGCGTCGGCGCTCGAGTGGCGGTTGATCCGTCTGCAGTGCTACGAGGGCGTCGACGAGACCAAGGCCCTGTACGAGTGGAACTACAAGAAGCAGCTCTTGCGCATCCAGGCGGGCGGCGGGTCGGGATGGGACGAGCTCTCCGAAGACATCTTCAGCGAGGGGTTCCTGCTCGAACGCCCCGTGCTCGAGGCGATCCGCTCCGAGGACCCCGTAGTGCTGTTGATCGACGAGATCGACAAGCTCGACTTCGAAGCCGAGGCCCTGTTGCTGGAGGTGCTCGCCGACTGGCAGGTGACGATCCCGGAGATGGGCACGATCACGGCGCGCCAGATACCGATGGTGGTGCTCACTTCCAACAACGAGCGCGAGCTGAGCGAAGCGCTCAAGCGCCGGTGTCTGTACCTCCACATCGACTATCCGACCATCGAGCGCGAGAAGGAGATCGTGCTTGCACGCGTGCCCGAGCTTCCGGAGAAGCTCGCCGACCAGATCGTTGGGCTCGTGCAGAGCATCAGGAGTCTCGAGCTCAAGAAGTCGCCATCGATCTCGGAGACGCTCGACTGGGCCCGCACTCTCCTGCATCTGGGGATGACCGCGGTCGACCCCGCGACGGTCAACTCGACGCTGCCGGTGCTGCTCAAGTTCCAGAGCGATATCGAGAAGGCCGAGGCTCATCTCTCCTCGGGGCGCGCCTCTTCCTAGCGTGCTCCCCCGCCTGCTCGACTTCACCCATGCGCTTCGGGCAGCCGGCATCCCGGTCGCGGTCAGCGAAGGCATGGACGCGCTCGCCGCGCTGGACCACGTCGATCTGACCGATCGCGCCGCAGTGCGCGAATCGATGGCCGCCACGATGATCAAGACCGACTCTCAGCGGCCGGCGTTCGACACGTTGTTCGACCTCTATTGGGGGACCGGGCGTGGACCCGAGGCTCTCGTAGAGTCTGATGAGCGCGACCTTGGCGTGCCGGTCGACGCCGATGCGTTCGCTGCCGAGCTCGGAGCTGCGCTCGGCTCCGGTGAAGGGGCGATGCGTGAACTTGCTCGGCGTGCTGTTGCGCTGTTCGGGCGCGTCGAGGGGTCGCCGTCGGGCGTCTGGTACTCGAACTACGAGGTTATGCGTGCGCTGGATCTCAACCGGGTCGTAGCGCAGGCGATCGCCGATGCTGATGACGACGACCCCCTTGATGCGGTCGCGGCTCGTGACCGGGTCCGGCGCGACGCAGACGCGTTCCGCGCCGCGGTCCTGTCGGAGATCCGCCGGCGCATGGCGGAGTACCGCGGCCCAGAAGCGGTCGCGTCCTACGCAGTTGCTCCCCCGCTCGAGAATCTCGACTTCCTCAGCGCGACCGCGGACCTGGCCGAGCTCCGGCGAGCGGTGCGCCCGCTGGCGCGGAAGCTGGCGGCGCGCATCGCCATGAAGCGGCGCCGCTCGACGCGCGGGCAGCTCGACATGCGACGCACCGTCCGGCACTCGTTGTCTAGCGGCGGCGTTCCTCTCGAGACGGTCATGCGTCACCGGTCTCCGCATCGTCCCGACCTTTTCGTGTTGTGCGATGTCTCGAGCTCGGTCGCTCGCTTCGCTCGGTTCTCGTTGATGCTCACGCACGCGCTGAAGTCGCAGTTCTCGAAGGTCCGTTCGTTCGCGTTCGTCGACAAGATCGACGAGGTCACGCGCTTCTTCGAGCACGAGGACTTCGAGGTCGCGGTCAACCGGATGAACGCCGAGGCAGACGTCGTGTGGATCGACGGTCACTCCGATTACGGGAGCTCGCTCGAGCAGTTCCTCGAGGTCTACGGGAGCGAGGTCACGCCCAAGACGACGGTGCTGATCCTCGGCGACGCGCGCAACAACTACCGGGCGCGCAAGGCGTGGGTGCTGAAGGAGCTCGGGCATAGGGCGCGTCACGTGTACTGGCTGAACCCAGAGCCCCGGCGCGATTGGGACACCGGCGACTCGGCGGCGAGCGAATACGAGGCAGTCGTGGACGAGATGGTCGAAGTCCGCAACCTGCGCCATCTCCAACGCTTCATAGAAGAGGTCCTGTAGAAAGGACTCCTATGCAGAATCCGATCCGGGCAGCAAGTTCGAGGAAAGGCCACCGTCGCAGCCCACTCAAAACCGTCTTCGGCGTCGTGGGGATCATCATGATCGTCGCCGCATCGGTTTGGCTCGCGTCTGAGGACGGCGACATCCCATTCATCGCGCTCGTCGCCGCGCTTTCGTGTATCCCGTTCGTGCTGTACATGATGTTGGTCAAGTCAAAGGTCGGAATCATCTTGACGGGACTCGTCTTGGTTCTCGTGACGGGCGCGCTCTACGTGAGCATGCTGGGAGGCGATTCCTCCACCGGCGCGCTCGCCTTCGTCGTCTCCCCCATCGTCAACATCGTCATCTTCGGCTTCGGTTGGATCATCGACCTGATAGCCCGCCGCAACGACTGACTTCCAACAGTCCGGTTTCCCCTAGCCCTGCCGAGGGAAGGCCTTCTTGACACATACTGAATGCGCCGGGAGGGAACCTTGGTTGCGATCGGGTACAAGCTGGCTAGTGAGGAGCATGACGGGAAGAAGCTGGTGCGGTTGGCTCAGGAGGCCGAGCGCGTCGGGTTCTCGTTCGCTCTGATCTCGGATCACTTCCATCCGTGGATCAACAAGCAAGGACACAGTCCATTCGTGTGGACGGTGCTCGGCGGGATCGCCGAGGCGACCGACAAGATCGAGGTGGGGACCAGCGTCACCTGCCCCACGATGCGGACGCATCCTGCGGTGATCGCGCAGGCCGCGGCGACGACCGCACAGATGTTCGACGGGCGCTTCTTCTTCGGCGTTGGGAGCGGCGAGAACCTGAACGAACACATCATCGGCGCGCACTGGCCCGAGACCGATGTCCGGCTCGAGATGCTCGAGGAGGCCGTCGAGGTCATCCGAGAGCTATGGAAGGGCAAGCAGACCAGCCATTACGGCAAGCACTACACCGTCGAGAACGCGCGCATCTACACGCTCCCGGACACGCCGCCTCCGATCCTGGTCGCTGCCGCTGGACCGAAGGCCGCGACGCTCGCCGGACGCATCGGGGATGGGTATGTGGGGACCTCACCGGAGAAAAAGGTCATCGAGAAGTTCCGTGCGGCCGGCGGGGGTGGCAAGCCCACCTATGGCGAGCTGGGTTGCTGTTGGGCGCCGACGTTGGACGAGGCCGAGCACATCGTGCACGAGTGGTGGCCGAACGCGGGCCTCAAGGGTGAGCTGACCCAGGAGCTCAAGACACCCGCGCACTTCGAGCAAGCGGCGGAGAACGTCAAGGCTGAGGAGCTCAGCTCGAGCATGCCGTGCGGCCCCGACGCGTCGAAGTACCTCGACGCGATCAAGAGTTACGCAGATGCCGGGTATGACCACGTGGGCCTCCACCAGATCGGTCCCGACCAGGAGGGCTTCTTCAAGTTCTTCGAGAGCGAGCTATTGCCTGAGCTGTCTAAGGGCTAGCCGCGCGCCCCGGCCGCGTTTTCTAGTCCGCGTTGAGGGCGCCTGCGATCGTGTGGGGGAGCTCGAGCTCATCGAGGTCTTCGAGTGAGACCGGCAGCCGCCCGGACCAGTTCCCTCGAACGTCTGACGTCGTACCCGGGATGTTGGGACGGAGCTCTACTTCGAGGGCGTCCTCGAGCGTGGCAACCTTGAGCAGCGACGGGGTCCGGGCGAGGGCGGCGTAGGCCGCGGCTATCGCATCTTTGGGGGGCGCATCCCTCGTCACTCCCGCCACTTTGCTCATTCGCTCGATCAGTCCGTCGGCCGCGTCATCGTCTACGTCGAGACCGAGGGACCTCTGCTCGTCGAGGTCGGCTCCCGACCACGCGCCGGCGATCGTCGGCAGGTCGTGGTTGGTCACCGCTGCGAGCCCGAGCTCCGGATAATCCTCGGGCTCGGCATCCTCGAACCACATGAGGCGGTAGCTCAGCATGTTGCGCGCCCTCATCTCGTCCCGCACCAAGGTCTCGACCGTGCCGAGGTCCTCGCCGATGACGTACGAGTTCGTTCTGTGGCTCTCGAGCGCAACGATGTTGAGCAGGTCTTCGTGGCGGAACCGGACGTACGCCCCTTGGGTTGGATCGGCGCCTTCGGGGACCCACCACAATCTGAAGAGACCCATGACGTGGTCGATGCGTAGACCTCCGCCGCGGCTCATCGCGGCGCGGATCGTCCGGATGAAAGGTTCGTAGCGTTGCGCGCGGAGCTTCCATGGGTCGAATGGCGGCAGGCCCCAGTTCTGCCCCGCGCGATTGAACTCATCGGGAGGTGCTCCGATGCGCGCGTCGAGTGCGAATGCGCCCTGCCACAACCAAGAATCGGCTCCCGCCGCGTCGACGCCGATGGGGAGGTCGTGGACGATGTCGAGCGCGTGCGACGCTCGCGTCAGCTGCTGACGCAAGATGTCCTCGACCCATGCGCGGAACCCGATCTCATTCGTGTGGGCAGCTTTGACCGCGTCTACCCCGCTCGCATTCGGGGACGCCAGCTCTGCGGGCCAGGTGCGCCAGTCGGGACCATGGGTCTCCGCGATGACGAAGTAGGTGATTAGGTCGTTCATGACCGCGTCTTCGATCTCAGTAGAGGCACGGGTAGCGGCCGACTCGTCCCACAGCGCGCTCAGGGCGGCGAGCTTGCGTTCCATGATCGGTGCGCGGTCGATCCGCTCCGGGGGGCCGGCGGTTGCCGGACGCGCCGGAACATCCACACCGAGCTCCGACATCGACAGGTAGAGCGGATCGAGGAGGCAACGGGTCGACGGTGAGTACGGGCTCGCATCGGCATCTGGCACCGGGGCGCGCTGATTGAGCGGGTTGAGGAGCAGGAAGCCCCCGCCGTCGCGCGCGGCCCAGCGCGCGAGCTTCTCGAGATCTCCGAAGTCGCCGACGCCCCAACTCGTCTTCGACCACGCCGAATAGAGCTGGACCGCCCATCCCCATCTCGGCGCGTCCGGAAGGATGCACGTGCCCGGGCTGACGATGAAGGCGCGCTCGGTGCCGTCGGCCTCCCTCAGGCGGTGGTAGCCGTAGGGGGTGTCCGGTGGCAGTGCGCCGTTGAGCTGCTCCCCCCCGCCGTCCTCGGTGATCAGCTCGACGACGCCCGCGAGATCGACCGGCTCTCCCTTGGTGATGACCGTGACCGGCGCGTCCGGAGGGCCGGGCGCATCGGCCTCTAGGAGATCCAGGACCGTCTCGACGACTTCGGGCGCGACCTCCACCGGATCACCCTTGTAATCGTCGTATCGCGCCATCACCCCCCAACTCGTGGGGTCGCGCTCCGTCGAAGCTTTCTTGGAAACCGCCATGGTCGTGGCGGATACTGCCCCAAGCTGAGCACAGCCAACCGAAGGGCGACTTCAAGTGAAGCAGGTGACGACCACTGATCCCGGTGGGACGAGCTGGACGATCCGGCGCAGGTGGCTGCCGTGGACGGTCAGATGGCGGGGGCGCGGCAACGCATTCCACGCCTTGGACGGGGCAGACCTGGCGGGGTCTTTCGACGACCTTCTGGGGATGCCGTTGCTGCTATTGCTAGTGGGTGCCCTCCTGGTGATCTTCCTGGTGCTGCCGATCGTCCTGCTCATCGTGGAACTTGTAGTGACGGTCCTGGTGGTCGCGGTCGCCGTCGTCGTCAGGATCCTCTTTGGACGGCCGTGGCTCGTGGACGCGTTCGAAGGAGACGGCAACAAGCCCCGCTATGTCTGGGGCGTGCCGGGTTGGTCGGCAAGTGGGCGCGCGGTCGACGACGTCGCCGGGCAGATCAGTTCAGGGACCTCGTTCCCGATAGTCCGAGGCGGAAAGCTCGTCGAAGGAACTCTTTCATCCGGGCCTAGCAA
>DATLNM010000051.1:0-39157 GCA_035536775.1 Actinomycetota bacterium
GCCCCTAGCCCCCTCTCTGGCCTGTTCGGCTCTGATCTGGTCTCGTCTCGTTCGGCGGTCGTCGGGCACTTGGGTCAGATCGGGAGTGGCGTAAACGGAAACCGCCCCTCCCCCCTATCCGATAACGAATACCACACCGGAAAGTTGTCCACCGAAGCCCTTTTTGCCCTGGTTAGAGCCCCCTCCGTGCGCCGCCGTGCTACCCGTCTCTCTATGCTGACCGGCAAGGGTCGCGCGCTGCCGAGGCCCGGCCCCTGTCGAGCGTCCGGATTGTGTCAATAGTCCTGATAGCTTGTCAAGCTATAGAGAGGCGCAGCTCGCAGCCGGACCGGCCTTCCCCCGTCTGCACCCAGCCGGCGACGGGCGGGCGGGGTACCTAGTCAGGACCTAACATTCCCCTAACCGAGCCCGGGTGGCGGAACGGGAGACGCGGGGGCCTTAAAAGCCTCTGGCCTTGCGGCCGTGTGGGTTCGACCCCCACCCCGGGCACGCCCGCCCCGCGCCGTGATCGTTAAGCTCTTCAGCCGGGTCGCGACGCTAGATCAGGGGCCACGGCAGAGGGCGGTCGGTGCCCGGCGCGGGGAAACGATCCTCGACCAGCAGCGACTCGACGCGCCCCAGGGTCGCCGCGGCCTCCTCGGGGCTCAGCAGAGCCGCCAGGTCGGTGGTTAGCTCGCCGTCGTCGGCCAGAGCCGCTCCGAGCTCCTCGAGGCGCTTCCGGAGGGACGCGCCAAGCGGCTCGCCGGCGTACGCCCAGATGACCGTGCGCAGCTTGGGATCGGCGTGGAACGTCAGACCGTGGTCGACACCCCACAGCCGTCTCGTGGCGTCCTCCAACACATGCCCTGCCTTGCGGTCGGCGTTGTTGACGACCACGTCGAACGCGGCGAACGCGCGGAGGTCGTCCGAACGTTCGTCCATCAGCACGAAGTAATGGCGGTCGGGGTCGTGCTCGACGAACAGCTGGAGCGAACCGGAGCCGAGGGGGGCGTCGTCGCGCACGATCGTCGGCGGGACGATGTGCCAGCCGGCGGCTTCGCTGACGAGGTAGGCCGCGACCTCGCGCGCCGCGAGTGTTCCGTGCGGGAAGTCCCACAACGGCCGCTCGCCGCGCGTCGGCTTGTAGACCGCGAGGATCTCTTCATCGGACGTCCTGACACGCGCGAGGAACGTGTAGTTCGACGAGAACGGGAGTCTGCCAAGAACGTCGACGTCGCCCGTGCGGAGGATCGAGGCTGCGTCCACGGACCCTCCGCGCGTCGTCACCCGAGAGGGTGGTGCCCGTTCGAGGCCGGGCAGCGGTGTCCCTCTGGGTCGATCGGGAGTCCGCACAGCTGGCACAGGG
The DNA here is from genome assembly GCA_035536775.1 of Actinomycetota bacterium. GTDB lineage: Bacteria > Actinomycetota > CADDZG01 > CADDZG01 > WHSQ01 > DATLNM01. The sequence goes on from DATLNM010000051.1 coordinate 1,346, forward strand.
GCCGGCCTTCGGCGAGCGCGGCGGTCGCGTGAAGCACGAAGGCGCGGGCCTGGTCGCGTCGCAACAGGTAGCGGTCCCCCGCGTCGGGATCGAGTTGCGGCTCGTCTTCGTCGAGATCGGCAAGTGCGGGATCGGGCGGCGGCTGGAGCAGCACGATCATCGAGCCGGTCGCGTCGTCGTAGCCGAGCCCGATCGCAGACACGCGCCAGCGCGCCTCGACGGGCTCCGTGAGAGCTAATGCCGGGTCGCGCGCCGGAGGAGTCGCGCGGATCGTGTCTTCGGGGTCGGTGGCTAGCAGAAGGTCTTGGAGCTTCTCGGCGAGGAGCGAGACCTGTTGTTTCTCGAGCGCGTAGGTCAGAACCTCGGTGCCCGACCTGACCTGCAAGTAGAACGCGCGGCGTCCGGGCTCCCCGACGTAGTCCGCGGTAAAGACTTCGGGCGGGCCGTTCATTTATGGAAACTCATTCCTTAGTCGAGCTTTCCGTCGGCGACCCAGTTGAGGGCAAGGATGCGCGGGCCGTCGGTTCCGATGCCCAGGATCGATACCGATGCCGGCGAGATCACGATCCTCTGGAAGAGATCGATGTGGACCCCGAGGTAGTGCGCCATCACGAGACGGATGATCTCTGCATGAGTGACGCAACAGATGGCGCCGCGCGGATGTTCCGCGTTCAGCGCGGCGATGTCGGCGACTGCGCGCGCCTGTGTCTCTTGCAGCGTCTCACCGTCGGGGAAGCGCGCGGCGGAGGGCCACCGCTGCACCTGCGTCCACAGCTTCGTGCGCGCAAGGGTCTTCATCGAACGGTTCGTCCACTTGCCGTACTGGACCTCGCCGAGGTCGTCCCGCAGTTCGACTTCGAGGTTCAGGCGCTCTGCGATCGGAGCGGCGGTCTCGCGCGTCCGATCTATCGGGCTCGAATAAACGGCTTTGATCGGCAGGCGGGCCAGCCGTTCGGCGACCGCATCGGCCTGGGCGCGCCCCTCATCAGTGAGATGCACGCCGGGCGCCCAACCGGTCAGCTTGTGCCCGGTGTGCGCGGTGACCGCGTGGCGCACCAGATAGAAGATCGTCACGTCGCGAGCGACTTCTCGATCGCCTTCAGCGCGCTGGGGTTCTCGAGCGACGACAGGTCGCCGGGATCCTCGCCTACGACCTGAGCGCGGATCGCGCGCCGGAGGATCTTGGCGGAACGCGTCTTGGGGAGCTCGTCGACGAAGCGGATCTCCGCCGGCGTGAACGCCTTACCGAGCTGAGCGGCGATGACCCCCTTGATCTCCTGCGCCAGCTCGGGGCTCTGCTCCGCGCTTGCGCGCACGATGCAGAAACACCACACGGCCTCGCCCTTGACGTCGTCGGGCACCCCGACCGCGGCGCACTCGATCACGGCGGGGTGATCGACGGCCGCGGACTCGAACTCCGCGGGACCGATCCTCTTGCCGGCGATGTTCAGCGTGTCGTCGGACCGACCGTGGAGGAACCAGTAGCCGTCGTCGTCGATGGTTGCCCAGTCACCGTGCACCCAGACATCGGGCCAGCGCGACCAATACGTGTCGAGGTAGCGCTGAGGGTTGTTCCAGAAACCGCGCGTCATCCCGGGCCACGGCTTGGTGCACACGAGCTCGCCGACCTCGCCGCGTATCGGATGCCCGTCGGGCCCGAAGACGTCTATCGCCATGCCGAGTGCCGGAGCGCCCAACGAACACGACTTGGTCGGGATCACGGGCGCTTGTCCGAGGAAGCACGCGCCGATCTCTGTGCCGCCGGAGATGTTGATGATGGGGCAGCGGCCTCCTCCGACGGTGTCAGAGAACCACTGGTACGGATCGGGATTCCACGGCTCACCGGTCGACGCCAGGATGCGCAAGCGCGAGAGGTCATGAGCGCGCACCGGCGCGTCACCGGCGGGCATCAACGCGCGCACGAGCGTCGGTGAGATCCCGAGGATCGAGACGCCGTGGCGCTCGCACATGGCCCACAGTCGTTCTGCGGTGGGGTAGTTAGGCGCGCCCTCGTACATGAACACCGTCGCGCCGGCAGCGTGGGTGCCGACCATTTCCCACGGACCCATGATCCACCCCATGTCCGTAACCCAATAGAGGACATCACCGGGTTTCACATCGGTCTGATACGCCGCCTCGGATGCGATCTTGACGAGGAATCCACCGTGGACGTGCACCGCTCCTTTGGGCGTACCGGTCGTGCCGGAGGTGTACGCGATCATCAGCGGGGCTTCCGGATCGAGACGCTCGGGCTCGTGGTCCGGCGCGTGTCCGGAGAACGCGGCGGACCAGGTCGTCGTGTGGGCACCACCGGTGTCCGCCCTATCCCCTGCATGCTGGGGGGCCCAGGCCCCTGCGGCGCCACCGGGGCCGCCCGACATTCGTTCGAAGACCACGACGTGCTCAACCGAGGGGCACGACGCGATCGCTTCGCGCGCGGTCGCGAGCATGTCGACGACGGTGCCTCTACGGAAGAAACCGTCGGCGGTGAACAGCAGCTTGGCCTGCGCGTCGTTGAGCCGTGTCGCGATCGAGGGCGCGCCGAAACCGGAGAAGATCGGTAGGTAGATCGCGCCGATCGAGGCGCACGCGTAGGCGGCGATGACCGCTTCCGGAACCATCGGCATGTAAACACCGACGGTGTCACCCGCCGAGATGCCCAGCGCGCGCAGGCCGTTGGCGGCGCGGCCGACCTCGGCCGCAAGGTCTCCGTAGGTCAGCGTGCGAACGGCTCCGTCCTCGCCCTCCCACAGGATCGCCGCTTTCCCGGCGCGGTCGGAGCGGGCGTGTCGGAAGACGCAGTTCTCGGCGAGGTTGACCTTGCCGCCCACGAACCACCGCGGCCACTGGGGACCCTTCGAGTCGTCGAGCACTTGCTCGTACGGTTCGAAGAAGTCGATACCAAGGTCCCGCACTGCCGCGTCCCAGTACCACTCGATGTCGTCCTGAGACCGGCGCACCAGCTCCCAGTAATCGTCGATCCCATGAGCGCGCATCAGGCGGGCGACGTTGGCGCGCTGGATGTAATCGGCGTTCGGCTCCCACACGAAGTCGCTCATGGATGCCGAACCTATCGTCCGCGCACCATGGGCCGTCCCTGGGGCATGCTGTCGGGATGCTGGAGCACACGGAGGAAGAGCGCGCCCTAGTCGAAGCCCAGGTGGGCCGACCGATGCGTGGGTCGTGGCGTGTCGCACGCCGCTGCCATCTAGGGGTTCCGATGGTGATCGAGAGCCACCCGCGTCTCGACGACGGTTCTCCGTTCCCGACGACGTTCTGGCTCACCTGTCCGATGCTCGTCAAGCGCGCGAGCCTCTTTGAGTCAGAAGGCTGGATGGCCGGGCTCAACGAACGGCTGGTCGGCGATGCAGCAATGTCAGAACGCCTCGGGTCGGCCGTCGGGCGTTACCGGACGCGCCGAGACAGCTACGAGCCGATCGCCGATTCCGGCTCGCCGCCCGGAGGGGGGCCCGACCGGGTCAAGTGTCTCCACGCGCACACGGCGCACGAACTCGCGGACCCGCCGAATCCCGTGGGCGCGCTCACCCTCGGCTTGACGGGTTGGCCGGACTGCCGGGTCCCCTGCTACGAGGCTGCCGAACCGGACGCAGGACCAGCCGGGGCTCGGGCACACGCTCCCACCGTGTCATCGGCCGCGATCCGATGAGGGTCGCCGCGATAGATGTGGGCACGAACTCGACACGCCTGCTCGTTGCCGAAGCCGATGCCGAGGGCTTCAGGCCACTCGACCGGCGCAACACCATCACCCGTCTGGGACAGGGTGTCGACGCGCGGCGCGTCCTCGACCCCGTGGCGCTAGAGAGAACGCTCGCGACGATCGCGGACTATGCCGCGATCTGCGGCGAGTACGGCATCAGCAAGTTGCGGGTGACGGGAACGTCGGCAGTACGCGACGCGCACAACCGCGACGAGTTCTTCGACGGCGTACGCGCCCTGACCGGAACCGAACCCGAGGTCCTGTCCGGCGAATCCGAAGCGCGCGCGACATTCCGCGGCGCGCTCTCCGACCTCGCGCCCATGGGGCCTGTCCTCGTGGTCGACATCGGCGGAGGCTCGACCGAGCTGATCATCGGCACCGAGGAGCCGGCCGCGATGGTGTCGCTCGACTTCGGCTGCGTGCGCATGCTCGAGAAGCATCTCCACTCCGACCCCCCAACGTCCGACGAGCTCGGCGCGCTGCGAGTCGAAGTAACGACATCGCTCGAAGGAGCGAAGGCGACGCTGAACGTCCCGATCGGAGCGCGCCTGATAGGCGTTGCCGGCACCGTGACGCAACTGGCCCTTCTGAAAGCAGGGGTCCCGGCCTACGACCCCGACATCACCCACCACGCAGTCCTTTCCCACGGCGACGTCCGCCTGCTCTCGAAGCGCCTGTCATCCTTGACTTACTCCCAACGCAAACGGATCAAAGGGATGCCGTCCGGACGCGCCGACGTCATAGTCGCGGGCGCAGAGATATTGGTGTGCGTGATGGAGGTCTTCGACGCCGCCGAAGTCCTGGTAAGCGAAAAAGACATCCTCGACGGCCTAGTCCTACAACTACTCGACTGACCGGAGTTAGCGCTTGCCTTCTTTGTGGCGCTTGAGGTCTACCAATCGCTCCTGGCTCTGGTGCATGAACTTCTTGAGCTTCTGCTCGAACTCGGGATCCCGGCCTGACTTGCGCATCGGCCGCTCCTCGTAGCCCGGCTCCGCCTGCTTGATCGAGAGCTCGATCTTGCCGTCTTCCTTCTGGCCGACGACCTTGACGGTGACACGCTCACCCTCGCGGACGTGCTCCCGGATGTCCTTGACGTAGTTCTTGTCGACCTGGGAGATGTGGACCATCCCGCTCTCGCCGGAGTCCAGTTTTACGAACGCGCCGTAGTCCATAACCTTGTCCACGACGCCCTCGACGATGTCGCCTACTTGTGCCATTACAGCTAAGCGTACCCCTAAAGCGCGCCGAGGCCTAAGAAGTCCAGCAGTCCCTCGACGAAGGACGGCTCGGGGAGCTCGACAGGAATGGGGGCGATCTCGTGTCGGCGGGCGCGCCGTTTACGCGCCTGCGAGTCCTCACTCGGCGGCATCACCACGAACGCGGTCTCGCCCGGATAGACCAGGCCGATCTGCTCGCGGGCCCGCTGCTCGATGTAATCCGCGTCGCGCAACCGTTCGATCCGCCGATCGAGGTCCTTATTGATCTTCTGCGTCCGGCCGAGCTCGGCGTTCATCCCGGCGATCCGCTCGCGCTGCGCCAGCAGCTGGCGGGTCGGCTGGATGCCGATGGCCAGGAGAAGGCCCGCGACGAGGCAGGCACCGATCAGTGCGGGGCCGTAGCGCGTGAGCCACGGGGCCCGTTCGGGCGGCGGGGTCGTCACCCGGTGAACCTCGGGAACGCGCGCCGGCCCGGGTAGCGCGCGGAGTCACCCAGCGCGTCTTCGATCCTGAGCAGCTGGTTGTACTTCGCGGTGCGCTCACCCCGCGTCGGGGCGCCGGCCTTGATCTGCCCCGCGTTGCTTGCAACCGCGAGGTCGGCGATCGTCGCGTCCTCGGTCTCACCCGAGCGGTGCGACATCATCGTTGCGAAGCCCGCTCGGTGCGCGAGACGCATGCACTCGAACGTCTCGGTGAGCGTTCCGATCTGGTTGACCTTGATCAAGACAGCGTTGGCCGAGCGTTCGCGGATGCCGCGTTCGAGTATCGACGGATTGGTGACGAAGAGGTCGTCGCCAACGATCTGAGTGCGTTCGCCTATCGCGGCGGTGAGCTTCGCCCACCCGTCCCAATCGTCTTCTGCGAGAGGATCCTCTATCGACACGATGGGGTACTTGTCGAGCCACGAGGACCAGAACTCGATCACCTCGTCGGTGCTCAGTCGCCGGTCCTCCGACGCGAGGTGATACGTATCCCCGTCCCGGACCTCCGACATCGCAGGGTCGAGCGCAATCGCGATATCGGGGCCGGGCTCGTAGCCCGCTGCCTCGATCGCCTCGATGAGCAGCTCGACCGCTTCCGAGTTCGCCTTCAGATCGGGCGCGAATCCGCCTTCGTCGCCGACGCCGGTCGCCATACCTCTGTCGATGAGGATCTTCTTGAGCGCGTGATAGGCGTTCGATCCCCATTCCATCGCCTCCGCGAACGACGCGGCTCCGATCGGGGCGAACATGAACTCCTGGAGGTCGACGGAGTTGTCCGCGTGCGCGCCGCCGTTCAAGACGTTGAGCATGGGGACGGGCAGGACGTGGGCGTCCGGACCGCCGAGATAACGGAACAGCGCGATGCCGAGCTCGTCGGCCGCGGCATGGGCGACGGCAAGGGAGACCCCGAGGATCGCGTTCGCGCCCAGCTTGGACTTGTCGGGGGTGCCGTCGAGGTCCCGCATGAACGTGTCTATCGAGCGCTGGTCGAGCGCGTCGAGGCCCAGCAGCGCCGGCCCGATCGTGTCGTCGACGTTGCTTACGGCGTTGAGGACGCCCTTGCCCCCGTAGCGGTCGCCGCCGTCCCTGAGCTCGAGGGCCTCGCGCGCCCCCGTGGACGCCCCGGAGGGCACTGCGGCGCGTCCGGACGCGCCGGAGTCGAGGCCGACCTCGACCTCGACCGTGGGCCGGCCCCTCGAATCGAGGATCTGGCGCCCGCGTACCAGGACAATGGCGCTCATCTCTGCTTCACTCCTTCAACATGAACAACATCAGCAACATAGCAGGCGGGAGGGCCCCCGCTGCGGTTAATCACCCCGGTCTTCTCTCTTACGCGCGCGCCAGCTGGCCACGGCGTCATCTGCGCCCGCCTTGTCGCCGCGCTTGATCGCGTCCCAGTTGGCCTTCACTTCGTCCGCGCCGGCCACCCTCGTATCGCCGAAGACATGGGGATGGCGGTGCAGGAGCTTCGCCACCAGGGTCCGGGCCACAGCCGTGATGTCGAAGCGTCCGTCGTCCTGTGCCATCTGGGCGTGGAAGACCACCTGGAGCAAGACATCTCCGAGCTCCTCCTCGAGCTCGGAGCCGAGCGTTCCCGCTTGGATCGCGTGGATGACCTCGTCCGCCTCCTCGGACAGGTGTTTGGTGAGCGAGGCATGGTCCTGCTCGAGATCCCAAGGGCACCCCTCGGGTGAACGTAGACGCGCCATCACCAATAGCAACTCGCCCAGGGCCGCGGCGCCACGGCGCGCGATGGCCGCGCCGTAAGCGGCAGTGACCGGATCGGGTGCCGTCGCTGCGCCGGTAGAGATGGGCTCATCCATTCGAGCGAGCTTGAGCACGAGCTTCGACCCCGGCTGCGCGATCAGTGCATCGTCCGGGCCGAGCTCGCCGGCGTCACCAAGGGTCGCGGTACGGCACCCAGCGCGCGCGAGCTTCTCCTCGAGCGGATGGCCCGGCTCTTCGAAGAAGACGGTGCCCGATGCAAGGAGCGCGTCCCATTCGCCGAGCGTGAGCATGTCGACGTCGCCTGCGTCGATCGGGACGACGAACATCGAGGCAGTGCTAAGGGCCGGGGGTGAGCGGAGCCGGAGCGGGCGGTTCTTCGCGCGACTCTTCGGCTCCGGGGACGTCGTCCGCGTCGGGGTCGACGACCAGTTGCTGCTCGGGATCGAACGCACCGTAACGAGGGTTGACCTCGACACGCGCGCGGTCGTACGCGTCGGCAAGCCAGTCTGCCCACGCGTCGTCGATCAGCGGGGTCGAGAGTTCCTCGACGATCTCTGTTCGAGCCTGCTCGAATGTCCGCGTGCGCCGGTCGATGATCCGGATGACGTGCCACCCGAACTCTGTCTTGATGGGCTCGGACACTTCACCCTCGTCGAGGTCGCGCAGCGCGCGTTCGAACGGAGCCACGAAGCGACCCGCCATCCCATAGCCGAGCTCGCCGCCGGATCGGGCCGAGCCTTGATCGGTGGAATGTTTCTCCGCGAGTTCAGCGAAGAGGTCATCGCGACGCGTCTCGATGGCTAGGTTGAGTTGGGCGACGAGCCGGTCTGCTAGCTCCTGGTCGTCGACGAGGATGTGCTGGGGGCGCGTCTCTCGGTACCGCGCGATGTTCGCGTGGTAATAGTCGACGAGCTCCTCCTCGGACGGCTTGACGTCCTTCGTGACCTCCTTCCTTAGCTCGTTCTCGATGGCCGCGTCGCGCACGAATCCTCGAAGCAGCTCCATATTGAGACCTTCCTCGGCAAGCCGCTCCTTGAAGGTCTGCTCGTCGGGGAACTCGGAGCGGATCGCGTCGATCCGCTGATCGATGTCGGCTTCGGTCACGTCGACGCCGAGCTCCTCCGCGCGCGGCCCGAGCACTGCCCGTCGGATGAGTTGCGAGAGATAGTTGCGCTCGAAATCTCTCTTGAGGATGTCGCCCTCGCCCTGCTGGGCGCGCTCGTTGTAGGCCTCGCTGCGGCCGAAGTCGTCGACCACGGCCTGGACCTCGTCGATTGGGATCTTCTCGCCGTAGACCACCGCCGCGGCGGGATCGAGCAGGTTCCCGCACCCAGCCATGGAGAGCGCGATGAGCAGGGCCGAAGCGAGCTTTTTCATGGCGCCGAGGTTAACTGTTCCAAGAGATCGGTAACCCATCGGACCACATCGGTGTTCGGCACCGCGCCCTCCGGAATGAGCAATGTCTGCGTCGCGTGCTTCAGCTCCGCCGTGGGCAGCAGGCGCTGCAACCGAACCTGCTTGGACTCCTCCAGGTCTATCGGCCGGATCCGCAGATGCTTGGCGACAGTCGCGGCTTCGATAATCCCCGCATTCATCATCACCCGGCGGAGGCGCGCGACGTCGAATAGCGCCTCGACTGCGGACGGCACCGGGGAGCCATAGCGGTCGATCAGCTCGGCGCGTACCTCGTCGATGTCGTCGCTCGTCTCTGCAGCCGCGATCCTTCGGTATGCCTCCAGCCGGAAGTTCTCGTCGGCGACATAGTCCTTCGGGATGAACGCGTTAAGGGGGAGGTCGATGCGAACCTCGCCCCCGTCGTGCCACGGGAGCCCCTTGGCCTCGTCTACGGCCTGCGACATCAGCTTCACGTAAAGGTCGAAGCCGATCTCCTCGATGTGGCCGTGTTGCTCATCGCCCAGGAGGTTGCCCGCTCCTCGGATCTCGAGGTCGCGCAGGGCGACGCGGAACCCAGATCCGAGCCCGGTGTGCTCCGAGATCGTCTTCAGGCGCTCGTGAGCCGTGTCGGTGAGCGAACGATCCGGCGGGAAGAGGAGGTACGCGTAGGCGCGCTCGTGGGCGCGTCCCACGCGCCCACGCAATTGGTACATCTGAGAGAGCCCGAGCAGGTCGGCGCGTTCGACGATCAACGTGTTCACCGTTGGAATGTCGAGGCCGGCTTCGATGATCGTCGTGCACACAAGGACGTTCGTCTTGGCGTCACCGAATTCCAGCATCGCTTGCTCGAGCGCGTGCTCCTCCATCTGCCCGTGAGCAACACCGATGCGCGCGTCGGGAACGAGCTCGGCGAGACGGCGCGCGGCGTGGTGGATCGTGTCGACGCGGTGGTGGACGTAGAACACCTGGCCGTCGCGCAGCAGCTCTCGCCGCATCGCCGACGCGACGATGTCGTCCTCGAACTCGCCGACGTAGGTCATGACGGGATGCCTGTCTTCCGGCGGAGTGTCGATGATCGAGACATCCCGGATACCCGACATCGCCATCTCGAGCGTGCGCGGGATGGGCGTCGCAGTCATCGTGAGCACGTCGACGCTCGTGCGCAGCTGCTTGAGGCGTTCCTTCTGATCGACACCGAACCTCTGTTCCTCGTCGACGACCACGAGGCCCAGGTCGGCGAACTTGATGTCGCCACCGAGGAGGCGGTGGGTGCCGACAACGACGTCGACCTTTCCGTCGGCGAGTCCGGCGATGACTTTCTTGGCCTCCGCTGCCGAGAGGAAGCGCGACAGCATCTCTGCCCGGACGGGGAACCCGCGGAACCGCTCGACGAAGGTCGCGTGATGCTGTTGGGCGAGGATCGTGGTGGGGACGAGGACGGCGACCTGTTTCCCGGCAGCAACCGCTTTGAATGCGGCGCGAACCGCGATCTCAGTCTTGCCGTATCCCACGTCACCGCATACCAGGCGATCCATGGGGAGGTCGCTCTCCATATCGTCTTTGACCTCGTCGACGGCCTTGAGCTGGTCGGGGGTCTCCTCGTACGGGAATGCGTCCTCGAGCTCGCGCTGCCATGGGGTGTCGCTCCCGAAATGGAAACCCTTCGCGCGGAGCCGCTCGGAATAGAGCTTTACCAAGGCTTGCGCGACCTCACGCGTCTTGCGGCGCACGCGCGACTTCGTCTTCCCCCATTCAGACGAGCCCAGCCTGCTGATGCGCGGTGCTTCGCCGCCGATGTACTTGGAGACGAGGTCGACCTGGTCGCTCGGCACATAGAGCCGGTCGCCCTTGGCGTATTCGATGATGAGGTACTCGCGATGAACCCCGAGGAGCTCCCGCTCCACCATCCCCTGGTACTTGCCGATGCCGTGGAACTCGTGGACGACGAGGTCACCCTCGACGAGATCGAGTGGCCCGGTCGGCAGCCGACGCCTCGACGTCATCCGCCGGCGCGCTGCGCCCGAACGACGTCCCGTGAAGTCGGACTCCGACACGAGAGCAAGGCGCGCCCACGGCAGGACGAAGCCCCGTCCGAGCTCGGCGACGACGATCGCGCCGCCGCCTTTGGCCACGTCCCCCGGCGCCTCGTCGTGCAGCGCCAGCGAGAGCCCAGACGCGCTGAAGCTCTTCTGAAGGCGGTCTGCGGTCTCAGGGAGCGACGCGGCCACCACCGCCCGGTATCCCTGCTCCATGAGTGACCGCACGCGTTCGACGAGGAGTTCGGGTTTGCCCGCCGTCGAGGTCCACGTGTCGGCGCCGATCCCGCCCCCGTCGCCCGCGGCGAACGAAGTCATGAGAACGACACTGCGCAACGGTCTAAGGATGTCCTCTAGCGGCTTGTAATACTCGTCTTCGATACCCGCCGACGCAGACCACTCACCCACCTGGTCGAGGACCTCTGCCGCACGATCGTTGACCCGCTTCGGTTCGAGGATCACGCCGAGGGCGTCGGTGGGGAAGAAGGAGGTCAGCGCGCGAAGACCAGATGTGGTCTGCGGCTCTTTGCATGGGGTGATGCTGACCTCACCGATGGGCCCCAGAGACCGTTGGCTCGCGAGCGCGAACTCGCGCAGCGAGGAGATCTCGTCGCCCCACAGCTCTGCTCGGACCGGACGTTCGCAAGCCGGCGGGAAGACATCGAGGATGCCGCCCCGCACTGCGAACTCACCTCGACGCTCGACGATGTAGTTGCGTTCGTAGCCCATCTCGAGAAGCCGGTCGAGGGTTGGCTCGAGATCGATCTCGAGGCCCTCGCGCAGCGCGATCGCTTCGATGGCGTCCGGCGGCGACACGAGCTGCGTCGCGCCTTGTGCGGTAACGGCGACGACGAACGCTTCCCCGGCGGCAAGCCTGCTCAGGACATGCAGGCGGCGACCCATCGTGTCGACCGATGGAGCCATGGGCTCGCCCGGGAGGACCTCCCACCCCGGGAAGACCTCGGCCCCCGCACGTCCGAGGAAGGCGTGTACATCACGGGCCAGATGCTCGGCCTCTTCCGAGCGCGCGGTGATCGCAATGATGGGAACACCGAAGTGCTGAACGAGCGCGGCGAGGAGGAACGGGCGCACCGGCTCGGGGATCGTGACGGGAGCGCGCTGTGCGACGAGCGCCTCTATCCGGTCTTCGGGTAAAGAGCCTAGGAGAGGTTGGAGCGATGCCATCAGCTCTCGCCCGGAACCCGCGGTTTCGTGTTGAATCGATTCATAGCCCGCTCGGGTCCATCCTCGACGAGGGCCTCTATCGCACTTGCCGCGTCTGCGATGACATGAGGCAGTTCCTTGCGCTCGGCGGCCGAGAACCTCTGCAACACGTAATCGGCGCCGTCTACGGCTCCGCGCGGCCTGCCTATACCTACGCGCACTCGGAGGAAGTCTTTGGTGCCGAGGTGGTTGACCAAGGATCCGAGTCCGTTGTGGCCTGCGGTCCCACCACCCTGCTTGATGCGCACCTCGCCGAAGGGCACGTCGAGCTCATCGTGCACGACCAGTAGACGATCGAGTTCACCTTTGTACCAACGAACGAGCTCGCGGAGTGGCCTTCCCGATTCATTCATGTAGCTCGTCGCTCGTGCGAGTACCACGCGCTCCCCACCGATGTCGGTCTCCGCTACGAGGCAGCCGCTCTTATGCCGCTTGAACTGGGCGCGCCGATCCTCTGCGACGCGCTCGAGGACAACCGCGCCCGCGTTGTGGCGCGTGTCTTTGTAGCGGTCGCCGGGATTGCCCAACCCCGCAACGATCCAGAGGGCTTCCGGCGTCTCCGTCCGGGACGAACGCCGGAACAGGGACACCTTCTGTTACTGCCCCTCGGTCGGGGTGTCGGACCCCTCCGTGTCTTCGGCCTCCGCTGCGGCCTCGGCTGCAGCAGCCTCCTCCGCCACGGCTTCCTCGGAGACGACACCGGCCTCCATGGCGGCAAGCTGCTCGTCGGTGATCGGGGCCGTGATCGTAACGACCGGAAGGTCCGGGTCGTTGAGGATCTCGAACGTCCGTCCGGTTGCGAGGTCGGAGACCCTGAGCGTCTCACCGATCTCGAGGCCCGATACGTCGCAATCGATCGACTCGGGCACCTCGGTCGCGAGACACCGCACGTGCACGGTGAACAGCGGGTGCTCGAGCGCGCCGCCGGACTTGACTCCCGGTGCGTCGCCCACTAGATGGATCGGGACCTCGACTTCGACCTTCTGGGTGCGGTCGATCTGGATGAAGTCCGCGTGGAGCAGGGTCCCTCGGACCGGGTCACGCTGGATGTCTTTGGTCAGGGCGAGGATCGAGCTGCCGTCCACCTGAAGGTTGAGCAGGACGTTCATGCCCGCGTCGGTATGAAGTGCAGTCACGAACTCACGGCGGTCGAGCGCGATCGAGATGGGCTCCATGCCTTTGCCGTAGAGGACCGCCGGGACCTGCCCGTCAGTACGGGTGCGCCGCGCGCCCCCCTTGCCGGTGGCTTCCCTGCGAACGGTATTCAGCTTGACTTCTGCCATGGTCTGTCCCTCTCGTGTCCTCTAGATGTCCAGCAGGCGCCGACGGTCTTGGTCCGGCAGCGTGCCGCGCTCCAGCCACAGAGGCGGCGTGCGGGCCATCGATTATGCCACGCCCCGACGGAGGGGCTGTTGGCCGGAAGTGGGTCGTCTTCCGGACTAGGGCTGGTTCTCTCCGTGGAAGAGACCGGAGACGGACTCGTCCTCGAACACCGCCTTGATCGTCTGAGCGATCGTCGGCGCGATCGAGAGCACCACGAGCTTGTCGATCTCCTTGTCTGACGAGATGGGCAGCGTGTTGGTGACGACGACCTGCCGGATGACGGAGTTCTTGATGCGGTCGATCGCCGGATCGGACAGGACCGCGTGCGTGGCCGCCGCCAGGACCTCGGCGGCCCCCGCGGCCTTGAGGGTCTCGGCACCGTTCACAAGAGTTCCCGCGGTGTCGATCATGTCGTCGACAACGACGCAGGTCTTCCCTTCGACCTCACCGACGACGGCGAGCGTCTCGCTCTGATTGCGCGCGTCGCGCTTGCGCCGCTTGTGAAGGAACGCGACCTGGCCGACGATGCCGTGGAACTCGCTCATGTGCTGCACCCACTTCTCCGCGAGGCGGACACGGCCCGCGTCGGGCGAGACGATGACGAAGTCGTCGGGAAGGTTCGAGCCGAAGTAATCGGCGAGCAGGGGCAGAGCCGTCAGGTGATCGAACGGGACGTCGAAGAACCCTTGGATCTGTCCGGTGTGGAGATCGACGGAGAGGACCCGGTCGGCACCGGCAGCCTCGTAGAAGTCGGCAAGCAACTTGGCTGCGATGGGCTCCCTCGAACGCGTCTTCTTGTCTTGTCGTGAATAGGGGTAGAACGGCGCGACTGCCGTGATCCGCTTGGCCGACGCGCGTTTCAATGCGTCGATCATCAAAAGCTGCTGCATCACGTGATGGTCGACCGGCTCGCACATGCTTTGGATGACGAACGCATCGCTGCCGCGCACGGAATCGGAGAACCGGATGTAGGTCTCGGAGTTCGAGAAGGCCGAGACTTCGACGTCTCCCAGCTTCATGCCCAGCTCGGTCGCAACCTCCTGCGCGAGCGCGCGGTTCGCCGTGCCGGAGAAGATCATCAACCGCTTGTGGGTGGGGAGCTGCACGGGTCTAGCGTTCTCCTTCTCGTCGCTCGTCGAGCCCCGTCGGCTGTACGGGGCCCACCTTGCCGGCCTCCTCTGACTCCGGAGGAGGAACCTTATCCATCTTGTTGCCCTGCCCCTCGATGATGCGGGCGGGGACGCCTACGGCGAGGGCATCGGCAGGGACATCCCCCCTGACCACGGAGCCGGCTCCTGTCGCGGACCTCGCCCCGAGGTGAACCGGCGCGACCAGCATGGTGTCGGATCCGATATAGACGTCCTCGTCAACGATCGTCTTGTGCTTCGAGGTCCCGTCCCAGTTGCACGTGATGGTGCCTGCGCCGACGTTGACCCCCGGGCCGATCTCGGCATCGCCCACGTATGACAGGTGGGGAATCTTGCTCCCGGCATCGATCGAGGTGCTCTTGGTCTCGACAAACGTTCCGATGCGTCCGTTTTCGCCGAGTGTCGTCCCGGCACGGATCGAGGCGAACGGTCCAACGGTCGCCCTGGGCCCGATGGAGCTTCCGCGAACGACCGCGAAGGTCACGACCGCTCCGTCACCGATCGACGAATCGATGACACGCGCCTGGGGGCCGAGCTCGACGCCGGACCCGATCGTCGAGGCACCCTCGAGGAAGGAGAACGGGAGGATCACCGTGTCGCTCCCGATGGTGACCGTGGGATCGATAAATGTGCTCGCTGGGTCGACGATCGTGACGCCTTCGTCCATCCACCTCGAGCATGTCCGCTCACGAAGCAAAGCTGTCGCTCGGGCGAGCTGCGGGCGCGAATTGATCCCCATGACCTCGTCCTCTGGGGCCTCGAAAGTCTGGAGCGAAAGGCCCTCGCGCGCGAACAGCTCGATGACGTCGGTGAGGTAGTACTCCTTCTGCGCATTGACGTTGTCGACCTTGTCGAGCATCCGGCCAAGCGCGGCAACATCGAAGACGTAGAAGCCGGCATTGACCTCGTTCGACTTTCGTTGGTCCTCGGATGCGTCGCGTTCCTCGATGACCCCCGCGACCGCTCCCGCTTCGTCCCGGAGGATCCTCCCGTAGCCCGTGGGGTCAAACACCTTCGACGTGACTACCGTGCCGGTGGCGCCCGCGGCATCGTGCGCATCGAGTAAAGCCTCGAGAACAGCGGTGGAGATCAAGGGCGAATCGCCCGGAAGTATGAGGACCCGCTGGGCATCGCCGACGTGCTCCAGCGCGACCTTCACCGCGTCGCCCGTCCCGCGCGGTGGATCCTGGACGACGTAGTCGATGCCCTCGGCGGATCCCTCAGCCCTGACGGCGTCTTGGATCTCGGGCCCGCGCGTAGAGACGACCACGAGCGTCTTCGCGGGAGCGAGCGGGGCCGCCGCGGCCAGGACGTGGCCGAGCATGGACCTGCCGGCGAGCTGGTGGAGCACCTTGGGACGCGTCGACTTCAGCCGCTTGCCCTCTCCGGCGGCCATGACGATGACTGTGACTCGATCGTCCAAGGCATCCCCTAACTGCGTCGTCCCGCTCCGTCGCTGCCCCGCCTGGACTCGAACCAGAACCTAGGGAACCAAAATCCCTTGGGCTGCCAATTACCCCACGGGGCACCGTGCTGCAGTCGGCTCAGTCTAGTGGCGGGGCCGTAGAGGCAACGAGGACGCGATCGAACGACGCTGCGGCGCGTCCGGTGCACTCACGGGCTTCGGCTTCACTGCGGCAGAGGCCGAAGATCGTCGGTCCCGAGCCGGACATGAGTGCCGCCAGTAGGCCCGTTTCGGCCAGTGCATCTTTCCGCGTCCGCAGCTCGGGGCGCAGGGTGAACGAAGGGTCCTCGAGGTCGTTGCGGAGCGCCGCGGCGATCGCCTCGGCATCCCCCACGGTCAGACCTGCGACGAGATCGTCTGCCTCGGGACGCGTCGTCTCCGTGCGCGCTGCAGACGCGGGTCCCGACCACTCGTTGTACACCGCCGAGGTCGAAAGCCCGTCGCGGCTCGTGCCGATGACGAACCACAGCTTCGGCGCGTCCAGGGGCTCGACGACCTCACCTCGCCCGCGTGCCCGCGCGGTCCCGCCACGGATGAAATACGGGACGTCGCTTCCGAGGCGGGCGGCGATCGGCGTGAGGCCATCGACCCCCAGTCCCAGACCCCACAACTCGTCGAGTGCGCGGAGCACCGCCGCCGCATCCGCGCTCCCCCCGCCCATCCCCGAGCCGAGTGGGATCCTCTTCGTGATCGTGATCTCAGCCCCGAGCCCGGGCGCCTCGCCCAACAACGCGCGCGCTGCGCGCGTGCAGAGCTCATCGTCCCCCGCGGGCAGAGCGCCCTCGAACCCCTCTCCCCGAACCAGTCGCACCTCGACACCCGCGGTCCCCCGCTCCTCCACCACGACGTTGTCGGCGAGATCGATCCCATGAAGGACCGTGTCGATCTCGTGGAACCCGTCCGGGCGGCGGCTATGCACAGCAAGGAAGAGATTGACCTTTGCATAGGCCCTCATCTCGATCATGACGACGATGCGAGTGCTCTGACTATCGCGGCGAACCCATCGCGATCGATCTCTTCGGCGCGCGCCATCGCCGGGATGCCGGCTTCGGCGAGCACTTCTTCGATCGAACGGCTCGACGCGAGCCGGGCCAGAACGTTGCGGAGAGTCTTGCGGCGCTGGGAAAAGGCTGTTTTCACGACCTCGTAGTAAGCCTCACGCGAGACGTCGCTTAGTCGGTCCGGGCGTCGCTCGATCGTCACGATGACCGAGTCCACGTTCGGCACGGGGAAGAAGGCGTTGCGCGACACGCGACTCGACACGCGCGCGACCGCCCAGTACGCGACGAGCGCGCTCGTCGTTCCATAGGCGGCGCTCCGCGCGACAGCAGCCAGGCGCTCCCCGACCTCCTTCTGCACCATGACCGTGATGCGATCGATCACGGGAGCGTCCTCGAGGATCCTCAGGACAAGGGTCGCCGCGATGTTGTACGGGAGGTTCGCGACCACGCGCTGAGCCTCAACTGCAGAGAGGTCCAGCTCAAGGGCGTCCGCGTAGACGATGTCGACATTGGTCGCTCCGCTGAGCACCTCCTCGAGCACGGGGGCGAGACGCTCGTCGATCTCGACCGCCGTGACGTGCTGCGCGGTCGCGCACAGAGCAGCGGTCAACGATCCGGCGCCTGCTCCGATCTCCACGACCCTTGCCCCCTCGACCTCCGCGATGTGGACCATCTTGCGGATCGTGTTCGGGTCGATGACGAAATTCTGGCCGAGACCCTTCCGCAGCCTGATACCGCGCGCATCCAGAAGCTCACGAACCCGCCGCGCGCCCAACAGCTCCGGAGCGCCGGAGGACACCTCGGACGTCACGACAAGCCGAAGACGGCGAGCGCGTTGGCCGACGTCATGTCGCGGGCGGCGCCGGCGTCCATGCCCCTCACCCCTGCGACCACTTCTCCGGTACGACCGACGAAGCCCGGCTCGTTCGGACGACCCCGATGTGGCTCGGGAGCGAGATAAGGCGAGTCGGTTTCGACGAGGAGGCGGTCATCGGGCACACGCTCGGCCGCAGCACGCAACTCGGGTGCGTTCTTGAACGTGACGTTGCCGGCGAATGAGATGTGAGCTCCGAGCGCCACGGCGCGCTCGAGCGCTGCATCATCCCCGGACCAGCAATGAAAGATGAGTCGCGGTGGAGGGCCAACCTCTTCGAGGATGTCTAGTGCAGCCTCGATCGATGCCCGCGTGTGGATGACAAGGGCCTTGCCCGACCGGGTGGCCAGGCCGATGTGGTCGCGGAACGAGCGCTCCTGCACGTCGGGCGCGACATGATCCCTGAAGAAGTCGAGGCCGCTCTCGCCGATAGCGACGACCTCCGGGCGCGCCGACCACTCCTCGATCGTCGTCATGGCATCGTCACTATGTTCGTTGGCCGAGTTGGGATGGATCCCTACCGCGACAACCACGTTGATGTTGGACACATCGACAGAGGTAGCGATCTCGAGCACCTCGCGGCTCGACGCGAGGTCGATCGCCGCGGTCATGATTCCCGACACGCCCGCGTCCGCAGCGCGTGCTACCACGTGGTTCGGTGGATCGTCGCAGAGCTGCAAGTGGCAGTGTGAGTCGAACCAGCCTGGGCTGACGCTAGACATCTTCGAGACGGGGAAATAGGGGATCTCCCTGCCTCACCTGCGCTCCCTCCAGGAGCCGACCCCACGTCCCGTCGATGTCGAAGCGCGCATTGTCGATGGCGGAATCCATCCCGAGGCGCGCCCACAACTCCGTCGCAGCGCGCGGCACCACCGGCCACGTGATCAAGCTCAAGAGCCGCAGGGAGTCCGCTAGCGAGTACAGCACGACCTCCAGTCGGCGCCGGGCCTCGGGGTCCTTGGCGATGACCCACGGCGCGACCTCCTCGACGTAGGCATTCGCCTTTCGAACGAACGACCACGCGGCCTTCAGCGCGTCGTGGACCGCGAAATCACGGATGTTCTCGGACATCGCGGAGAACGCGATCGTGTACACCTCGCGAAGTCTGTGCTCGGCATCGGTCAGCTCGTCGTCAGATGGCGCGGGAGGGACCGCCCCATCGAGGTATCGGCCGAACATCGACAGGACGCGCGACGCGAGATTCCCGAGGTCGTTCGCAAGATCCGAGTTGTAGCGGGCGACCATCGACTCCCACGAGAAGCTCCCGTCGAGACCGAACGAGATCTCGCGCATGAAGTAGTAGCGGTAGCCATCGCTGCCGAAGGTCTCGATCAGATCGTGCGGCGATATCCCGGTGAGCTTGCTCTTGGACATCTTCTCGCCACCGATCTGGAGGAACCCGTGCGCGAACACGGTCCGAGGCAAAGGGAGGTCGAGCGCCATAAGCATCGCCGGCCAGATGACCGAGTGGAACCACAAGATGTCTTTCCCGACGAGGTGCGCGTCCGCAGGCCAGTAGCGCTCGAAATCTCCGTCCTCGGACCCATACCCGATCGCCGTGATGTAGTTCTGGAGCGCGTCAACCCACACATAGATGACGTGCTCGGGGGCCCAGGGCAGCGGGATCCCCCAGTCGAGGCTCACCCGCGAGATGGACAGGTCGTCGAGCCCGCTCTTGACCTTCCCGAGGACCTCGTTGCGGCGTGCCTCGGGCATCACGAAACGCTCGTCGTTCTCGTAAAGATCGATCAGCCGGTCGGCGAACGCCGACAGCCGGAAGAAGTAGTTGTCCTCCTTGACGACCTCGGGCGCGACGCCGTGATCGGGACACTTCCCGTCCACCAGCTCGTCGGGGAGCTTGAACGCCTCGCACCCAACGCAGTAGAGCCCCTCGTAGGTCCCGAGGTAGATGTGCTCCCGGTCGTAGAGCTCCTGGACGAACTTCTTGACCGGCTCCTCGTGACGGGGCTCCGTCGTACGGATGAAGTCGTCGTTGGAGATATCCAGCGCCTTCCAGACCTCGATCCACCGGGGCAGGATGCTGTCGGTCCACTCCTTGGGAGAGACGCCCTGGGCCTCCGCGGTCCGGGCGATCTTCTGACCGTGCTCGTCGGTGCCCGTGAGGAAGTGCACGTCGAGGCCCTCGAGGCGGTGCCAGCGGCAGATCAGGTCGGCCGCAACGGTCGTGTAGGCGTGGCCGAGGTGAGGCACGTCGTTGACGTAATAGATGGGGGTCGTCAGATAGAACGTGCCGTTGCCCATGGAGCCTTCCGATGTCGACTGGCCGAGGTCTGTTTCCCGCCCCACCCCCTGGGAGGGTGTTTGACCCCCGGACGGCAACCCGCTTAGATTACCCATTACTTACCAGTGATCAGGGAGAAAGCTCATGAAGTCTACCGGCGTCGTCCGGAAGATAGATGAGCTCGGGCGCATCGTTCTACCGTCGGAGCTCCGTAAGGTATTCGGCATCCGCGAAGGGGACCAGCTGGAGATCAGCGTCGACGGTGAGCAGATCATCCTCGCCAAGCGCCGCGACGCGTGCTTGTTCTGCTCGGCGGAAAGCCCGCTGATCGAATACCAGGGCCGCAACGTGTGCGAGGCATGCGCCGGCGACCTTGGCAAGCGCGGACGCGTCGAGGTCAAGCTGCCCGACGACGTCTCTGCGGTCTAGCCGGCGGATCTAGCCTCCGCCAGCTTCTCCATCGGGGAATTCCAGAAGCGCGTTGAACACATCGCGCCGTGGCACCCCGGCCTCCTGAGCGACGAGGCTGAGGGCCTCCTTTCGTTCGGTCCCGCCGTCCATCAGAGCTCGTGCGCGTCGTGCCAGGTCGGCAGGCTCGGCAGCGACCTTTCCCTCCCCCACGGCACCTGCAACCACCAGAACGATCTCCCCGCGGGGACCCTCGCTACGCACTCCTGCAAGCAACTCGGCAAGCGTGCCCCGGCGGACCTCTTCGTACATCTTGGTCAGCTCACGCGCTAGGGCGGCCCGGCGATCGGGGATCACCGCCGCAAGATCTTCGAGCGTCTCCTCGATGCGGTGGGGTGACTCGTAGAAGATCATCGTGCGTTCTTCATGCGACAGAAGGGCGATGCGCTTCTGCCGGTCGCCCCGCTTGCGAGGTAGGAACCCCTCGAACACGAACCTCGCGGGTGGCAAGCCGGATACCGCCAGCGCGCTGATCGCCGCCGACGGACCGGGAACCGTCTCGACCACCACTCCCGCCTCTACGCACGCCGCGACCAACCTGAACCCGGGATCGGACAATCCCGGCATCCCTGCGTCCGACACCAGCACCACGGTCCGCCCACTCATCATCTCCGCGACTAGCGTAGGAACCCTCCTCCGTTCGTTCGCTTCGTTGTAGACGACGAGGCGGGCGGCAGAGATTGAGCTGTGCGCGAGCAGCTTGCGCGTGCGACGCGTGTCTTCGCAGGCGATGACATCCGCTTCGGCAAGGACCCGCTCCGCGCGCGGCGAGAGATCCTCGAGGTTACCGATGGGAGTGCCGCAGAGGATGAGCTTCCCGCTCACACCGCCCTCCATGGTTCGAACACGTACCTCATCGTGGCGACGACGAACCCGCGCCAGCCCGCGGCGTCGCCCGGGACGTCGTTACCTTGCAAGAACCTGCGGGCCAGCTCCAGCGAACGTTCGTCGTTCGTCACGCCGACGTGATCGGTGAATGCGACGAGGTTGATCGAGTCGGAGCGCCGCCAATCCCCGTCGAGCCACGCCGCGTCACCGAGAGCCCAAATCGCAAGACGCGGTCGGTCCTGTTTCGGAACGACCGCCTCGAGACGCACTGGTGCAGACGGTGCATCGATATCGAACCCGGGCAGCCCAACGAGATCGAGGATGCCGGAGAAGACGCGCGCCGCATCGCCACCAGGCTTGCCGCGTCCGGCGCGTCCGGGCGGGGGGACGGTCACGCTCGGCGGAACGGGCGGAGGCGGCGATAGCTCCACCGATCGGTCCGGGCCGCGCCCGCCTGACAAGAAGAGGCGGTCGAGTATCAGCGACGCCTGCGAATGACCCAGCAGCAATGCCTGCCCACGGACGGCCTCGATCTGTTCGGCGACGACGCCGGCCACCTTCCCCAGGTCGACGCGAGTGTCGCTCCCCTTATATGTCTCGCCGGGCCCGCGGTATGACAACACCGTCGTCCGATCCCGCCCCACGCCGACGTCACGCGGGTTGAGCTCTGTCAGCGCACCCGTCGTAGATGTGGAATCCGCGCCGCCGAGGAGGAGCAGGCGACCCGGTGTATCTGCGGTTGCGACCGGCGGAGGCGATCTCAGGGCACGGTCGTAGAACGACGCGCCGAAGAAGACCAGTGCCGCTATCCCCGTGACCGCGATGGCGGCCCGACCAGGCCGGTCGACGTCTGGGGACCTGACCTGTTCTCGCCATCCCAGAAAGAACAGGCAATGCAACGGCCCGAAAGAAGCCACTAGAAGCGCGACCGCGACCGGGCCCGAGCGCGACAGCACAGACATCGCAGCAGAAAGTGCCATCAGGGTCGCCGCGTATCCGAGGTAGCCCGAGACAGTAGGAGCAGGCTTTCCGCCCGCTTCGATCACAGCCGCTCTTCGAGCTCCCCATAGCGACGCGCCGAGTCCCCCGAGCGCGCCGACCCAGATAAAGGGGGCGTACCTCATCGCCGCGCCCGAGAAGAACAGCACCGCACAGGGGAATAGGAGCGCGGCTGAAACAAACGCCAGCCGCGCACAACGCGCCCACAGCATGAGAAATCTGCCGCTCTTAGGGCGCGCTCCCGACGCCCACAAAGTCGCCGCCAGCACGGCTGCGCGCAGCGCAACCAAGACCACGGCCATAGGTACGAAGCCGGCCCACCCCCTTGCCTCCGCGAGTAGATGCTTCATGTCGAAGTAGATGTCTAGGGGGAAAACCGCGGTGGCGGTGGCAGTGGCCCCGCGGCCGGGCCACAAGCCGATCAGGATCAGTACGCCGCCCGCGACCCCCTGCAGGGCAAGGGGAAGGAGCGCTAGGGGCTCTTGTCGGAGGAGCCGCATGCCCGCGAGGAGGGTACGCACAGGCGGGGAGACTAACTATGCTCCACCCTCATGACCGAAACCGAGGCCACGCCCCCACCTCTAGCAACGCGCCTTTCGTGGACGAGAGCGGATCAATGGGCACTCGGCATCATCACCTTCATCGCCGGCGCCATAAGGATCATGCGGGTCGCCAATCCGGGCGACATCATGTTCGACGAGACCTACTACGCGAAGGATGCCTGCTGGTACTTGCTCGCCGACCCCAGCGTGTGCGAGATCGACGTCGAGCAATATCAGGTGCATCCGCCACTCGCGAAATGGCTGATCGCCATCGGGATCCGGATCTTCGGATTCGACTCCCTCGGCTGGCGCATCATGTCGGTGGTTGCAGGAACCTTGACGGTCGTGATCCTCTATCTCCTCGCTCGCAAGCTCTTGAACTCCACGCTCGGCGCGTCACTTGCTGCAGGCCTGCTCGCCTTCGACTTCCTCCACTTCGTCCAATCACGCATCGCGATGCTCGATATCTTCGTGCCCCTATTCGGCATGGCGGCGATCTTGTTCCTCGTTTACGACCGAGAACAGCTGCTCGCTCGGTTCGCGCGCGGCACACCCCCTGAACGCACGGAGGATGGTGACCCCCCTCCCGAGCGGGTCATCCCGGGCAACGGGTTGTTGGACAGACCGTGGCGGATCTGGGCCGGGATCGCCGGCTCGGCCGCGGTTGCATCGAAGTGGACCGGAGGGCTCTTTCTCGCCGCGGTCATCCTGCTCACCATCATCTGGGAGGTGCGCGTCCGTCTGACCGACGATCGGCCGGGCCCGATCGTCCGCTTCCTCAAGGAGGAGTCGTTGACGATCATCGTCTGGCTGATGGTCTTTCCCTTGATCCTCTACATCGCGACCTACGCGGGCCGTTTCCCCGACAAGTCGTTCTTCGTGATGTGGAACGCAGAGGAATCGTGGATGGGCGCGCTGATCGATCAGCACAAGTACATGTTCGACTTCCACCGCGGCCTGGAGGCGTCCCACACTTACCAGTCACCGCCGTGGTCCTGGATCCTGCTCAAACGTCCCGTGTCGTACTGGTTCTGCAGCGGGTCCTCGTGCAGTCCCCCCATCGCCGACAGCGGCTACTCGGAGATCTTCGCAGCCGGGAGTCCCTTGGTGTGGTGGTCGTCAGTCCTGGCGCTCGTCTTCACGGCGTGGAGGTGGCTCACACATCGCAGACTGTCGGGGCCTGAGGGGGTCATCCTCGCGGGCTTCATCTTCACGTACGTGCCGTGGCTGCACCCTGACTTCGCGGATCGTGGGGCGGTGTTCATCTTCTATCTGCTGCCCGCGGTCCCGTTCATGTGTCTGGCGCTGGCCTATGCGGGCATCAATCTGGGGCGATCGCTCGCGGCCAAGATCGCGGTCAGCCTCTACTGCGCGATGACCCTAGGCCTGTTCGCGTTCTATTACCCGTTGCTCGCGAACGTGCCGATCCAGCAATCGGACTGGAACAAACGGATCTGGGTGTTCAACAACTGCGACAAGCCACCCGGAGAAGAAGTGACTACCCAGATCACCGAGACGACCAGGCGCAAGACCGTGGTGAAGGACACGACCACCCTGTCGGATGCGACCCTTCCGCCGAAAGGCTGGTGCTGGATCTAGCCCCTTATTCCGCCGGCTGGATCTCGAGCAGCTCGATCTCGAAGATCAGCGTCGAGTTCGGAGGGATGACGGGAGGATAGCCACCCTCACCATAGGCGAGGTCCGGCGGGATGGTGAGGATCCTCGTCCCGCCGACCTTCATCCCGGGGATACCTTCGTCCCATCCCGCGATCACGTCGCCGGCTCCCAAGCGCACCGAGAAAGGCCCTCTGTCGACAGACGAGTCGAACTCAGTACCGTCTTCGAGGGTGCCGGTGTAGTGCACCGAGACGACGTCGCCGCTCGCAGCTTCGTCACCCTCGCCGCACACCGTGTCTTCGAAATTCAGTCCTGAATCGGTGGTCACAACGCCCTCCTCGCACCCAGACGCGTCATCCTCGGTGGCCGTGGTTGGCTCCTCGGCGTCGTCGCCGCCACACGCGCCTCCGAACATCAGAAGGCCTGCGCACGCCAGCGCTGCGACTCTCCTCTTGCGGGTCATCGCGGCACCATAACCGGAGGCAACGGGAGGTCGCACGTCACGCGACCTCAGCGCAATAGGCCTCCAACATCTCGATCGTGCGGTCGATGTCCTCGTCGGTGTGCTGGACCGAGATCGTCCATTGCTCCTCTTTACCGGGGGTCACGAAGATCCCTCTGTTGACCATCCAGAACCAGTACGCATCGAACAGTGATCCATCGACATGGCGGTAGTCGTCGTAACGAGCGAGCGGGCGAGAGCTGAATGTTATGGATCCCTTGCAACCTAGATCGGTGGTGTGAGCGGCGATCCCAGCGTGCTCCAGCACCTTCGCGCAGCCCGTTGCGAGACGCGTCCCCAACGCGGCCAGGTGCTCGTAAGCCGCGGGCGTAAGGACCTCGGTCAAGGTCGCAAGACTCGCGGCGACCGACAACGGATTGCCGTTGAACGTGCCTTGACCGGCAACACCCTTTCCGAGCTCGCTCATCACGGCAGCGGTCCCGCCGAACGCGCCGATGGGTGTTCCCCCGCCGATCGCCTTCGCGAGGCAGATGAGATCGGGCTGGACGCCGAACAGCTCGGTCGCTCCGCCGGGGGCCACCGTGACGCCGGTCTTTACCTCGTCGAATATCAGGACGGCGCCGCGTGCTCGGCACAGTTCCTTGACGGCTTCCAAGTAACCCGGAGCGGGCAAGATGATCCCCGCGTTCATCATGATCGGCTCGACTATCACCGCACCGATCTGCTCGGGATATGCGTCGAAGAGACGCTCCAGCGCGGCAACGTCGTTGAATGGAACGGTCTTCGTGTAGGCAGCGATACCCGAAGGGATACCTCTCGAGGATGGGACCGCCCAAGCGTCCTCGGCCCTCTCCAAGGCATCCAGCGTCGACCTCACCGAGTACATCAGGGCATCGTGGTGCCCGTGGTAGGCGGCTTCGACCTTGACGACGAGGTCACGCCCTGCCGCGGCGCGGGCAAGCCGCACCGCGTCCATCGTCGCCTCGGTGCCGGTACTGCAGAAGCGAACCTGCTCCATCCCGAACCGCCGGTTGAGCTCCTCCGCGAGACGCACGACTTCATCGGTCGTGCACGCGAAGTGTGTTCCCGAGGCTGCTGCGCGCGTTATCGCAGCCTGGATCGCAGGGTGTGCATGGCCGACGACCATCGTTCCGAAACCGTTGTGGTAATCGATGTACCGGTTGCCGTCGATGTCTTCCACCGTGCTGCCCGAACCGTGCGATAGATAGACGGGGTACGGCTCTGCTACCTGGAACGAAGATGCGACACCAAGGGGCATGGCCGCCGATGCGCGGCTGTAGAGCTCCATCGAACGCGGCGTGCGGGTGCGATAGGTGGAGATCTCTTTGCTCAGGAGAGAGGCAACCCGGGCGCGCGTATCCATAACCGTCAGGGTAGAGCATCCAGTTCAGCTAACCCATCCCTCAAAGGCCATGGCATTCCCGACGAAAAGGTCGTATCGAACAGAACGTCGTGCCCTGGGATCGGGGTGGACTCCATCTCGCGCACAGCCTCATCGATCGTCGTCTTAGCCCCGGCTTCGACGGCGGCCCGCTCGTAGCGGTCGAGCGCCCCGTGTCGCTCGAGATAAGCCCCGGCGCGTCCGATCGGTTCCTTCGCACGCCAGAATTCGGCTTCGGTCTGATCTCGGTAGCGCGACGGGTCGTCGGCGGTTGCATGGGGGCCGATCCGATACGTCACCGCCTCGATGAGTGTGGGTCCTCCTCCGTCACGCGCACGCTCGAGCGCGTCCCGCGTGGCCTTCCAGCACGCGACGACGTCGAATCCGTCAACGCGGATCGAGGGCATCCCATAGATGCTTGCCTTCTCCGCGATCGTCGACGTCGCTGTCTGCCGCGAGAACGGCGTCGAGATCGCCCACTGGTTGTTCGTGCAGAAGATCACCACCCCGGCCTTGACGACTGATGCGAGATTCATCCCCTCATGCCAGTCGCCCTCCGAGGTCGCGCCCTCGCCGTGCCAAACGACCGCGCACGCGCTAGACCGCGCGATCCGAGCCGCCCACGCGAAGCCCACGGCATGCGGCACCTGGGTCGCGATCGAGATGGTGATGGGGGCGACACGATGTGCACGCGGGCTCCAGAAGCCATCCCGGCCTCCTATCCCACGGCGGTAGCGGAAGATCGTCGCGGGCGGAACCCCTCTAAGGATGCCTACCGCCTGTTGCCGGTACGAAGGAAAGACCCAATCCTCCTCGGCGCAGGCGAACAGCGGCCCGCATTGCGTCGCTTCTTCACCCCAGCACATCGGGTAGGTCCCGAGGCGGCCCTGCCTCTGAAGAGCCACCGCGCGCTCGTCGAATGCGCGCAGGGTGACCATCCAGCGGAACAGCTCCGCGACGTCCTCGAGGGTTAAGCCTTCCGGGAGGTCACGATCGGAGGTCTTATCGTCACCTAGATAGCTGAGAAGCAGCGGGTCCACAACGCCTACGGTAGTCCTGAATATGGTTGATTGTGACTATTTCCAGGCCGCCCAAGTAGTCATAGCGTCGGGTCATGAAATCGGACCGGCGGCTGGGCGATGTCCTTCTCGATTCCGGAGTCATCACCGTCGATCAGCTGCGCGCCACCCTCGAGATCCAGAAGCGCTCCAAAGGTCGTCGGAAACTGGGGACGATCGCGGTTGATGCCTCCTTTGTCAGTGAAGAGGCGCTGGCGGAGGCTCTCTCGAAGCAGCTGGGACTGCCGTTCCTCGATCTGCGGGTCATATCCCCAGAGCGTGATGCCGCACGGATGGTTCCCCGCGGGCTCGCGCTCCGTCACAAGCTGGTGCCGATCAGGCTGACACCGACGGGCGTCCTCGTCGCCATGAGCGACCCAACGAACCTGGTCGCTCTTGACGACGTCCGGATGAGCCTCGGCAGCATCCGCGCCGAGGTCGCCGTCGCCACGGCGAGTGCGATCCTCGACTCGATCGAGAGATTGTTCGGGATGGAGCTCGCGGCCAACGACCTTTCCGACCCACACGACGGGCGCATCGCCGTAGTTACTGAGCCTGAGACACTCGACACGCTGGAACGGTCGGCGCGTTCGGCTCCGATCGTCGGGCTCGTGAATTCGATGCTCATCAACGCCGTCAAGGCTCGGGCCACCGACATCCACATCGAGCCGCAGGCGGATTATCTGAAGGTCCGCTACCGCGTCGATGGGCTCCTGCGAGAGGTGCTCGACATCCCCAAGCATTCGCAATCGATGATCATCTCCCGCGTGAAGATCATGGGCGGGATGGACATCAGCGAGCGACGCCACCCGCAGGACGGACGCGCAACGATCAACATCGACCACCACAGCATCGACGCTCGGATGTCGTCGATACCTACATTCTCCGGCGAGAAGATCGTTATCCGGTTACTCCCGACCAATCCGCAGACGGCGGAGATAGACACGCTTGGATTCTCGGAGTCGCAACTGCAGCTGGTCCACCGGCACATCGATCGCGCGCAGGGCCTAATCGTTTTCACTGGTCCGACAGGTGCCGGGAAGACGTCGACGATGTACGCAGCGCTGGATCATCTTGCAAGCCCGGAGAAGAACGTCGTCACGCTAGAGGATCCGATCGAGTATCAGATCCCGGGGCTGAACCAGGTTCAGATCGATGAGCGCGCCGACATCACGTTCGCTAATGGCCTTCGAAGCATCCTCCGCCAAGATCCCGACGTCGTCATGGTCGGGGAGATCCGGGACATGGAAACCGCCCAGACGGTGATGCAGGCCGCATTGAGCGGCCACCTCGTCCTTTCGAGCTTGCACACACGCGACACGTCGTCCGCCGTTACGCGGCTCGTCGACCTGGGCGTGGAGCCCTTCCTCATCGCCTCGGCACTGAATCTCGTGGTTGCGCAGCGACTCGTCCGCCTGAACTGCTCCGACTGCACTGTCCCGACCCAGCCACCACTCCACGCGCTCGCGGCTATTGGCGATATCGGCGACATCCACGCCGACGAGCTGATGGCAGGAGCCGGTTGCGGAAGCTGCGGACACACTGGATATCGAGGACGCACCGGCGTCTTCGAAGTCTTGCCGATCAACAACACGATCAGGGGCCACATCTCGGCTCGATCGACGGAAGACCGGATCCGCTTGGAAGCTCGTAGCAGCGGGATCCCGGACCTACGCTCCAGTGCGCTCGCGCTCGCAGGTCGAGGCATGACCACGCTCGAGGAGGTTCTCCGAGTGACCCACGACGAGGCGGACGAGCCAATACCGCCGCCCATGCTGAAAGCGATGTGAAGGCTTACTTCTCCTTCTTTGCCTTCTTCTGCTGACGCTTCTCTTTCAGGTTCTTCTTGGGCGCCTTCTTTGAATCCTTCGAGGATCCCTTGTCCTTGTTGGCCATCTCGCCCCCGCGCTCGCAACGGATAGAGGTCCAACCCTAGCGCGGCCTGCGCCAAGGCGGCCGACTGAGGGCCTTTTTGACAATCACTTTCATTTTCAACTAGCTTGGGAACGTGCTCCTCAGGACAAGCTCGGCGCTCGTGGCCGCGGTAGCGGTCGCCTCTCTCTCGGGTTGCGCGGCAGGCGGATCGACGAACGCCCCCCGCGGAGCGCCGGCGGTGGTCGCGGCCTTCTATCCCCTCGTCTTCGCAGCTGAGGGTGTGGGTGGCACGTTCGTACACGTCGACAACCTGACGGCGCCAGGTGTCGAGCCCCACGACCTCGAGTTGTCGGCCGACCAGGTGCGCGCCCTCTCGAATGCAGATCTCGTCATCTATCTCGGAGGGGGGTTCCAACCTGCTCTCGAGGATTTCGTCTCCGGCCTCGATGCAACACGGAAGTTAGATGTTCTCGAGGGGCTAGAGCTGACGGGCGACGATGATCCCCACGTGTGGCTCGATCCGACGATCATGGCTGGGATCGTCCAGCGCGTCGCGGCACGCCTGACGGACATCGACCCGCATCACACCACAACCTATGAGCGCAATGGTTCCCAACTCGCCAGGGAGCTCGCCGGACTGGACGAGTTGTTCGCCGCGCGTCTCGCACGCTGCGCAACACGCGACATCGTGACCAGTCACGCGGCTTTCGGTTACATGGCCGAGCGCTACGACCTGGAGCAGATCAGCATCTCCGGGATCGACCCGGAAGCCGAACCCTCGCCGGGCCGTCTAGCGGAGGTGGCGCGCTTCGTCCGAGACCACGACGTCGAAACGATCTTCTTCGAGGAGCTCGTCTCCCCAGATGTCGCCGAAACGATCGCTGAGGAGGCCGGAGCGGAGACTGCGATGTTGTCGCCCCTCGAATCGGCGCCTGCTTCGGGCGACTACTCCGATGCGATGAAGGCCAACCTCGCTGCGTTGATCGAGGCGCTTGGCTGTGAGTGACGCTCGTCCGGTGGTCCAGCTCGATGGAGTATCCGTCTCCTTCGGGCACCAGCAGGTCCTGTGGAATGTGGACTTCGCGCTCGACCCCGGTGAATTCGTCGTTCTGCTGGGTGCGAACGCATCGGGAAAGACGACGATGGTCAAGACGCTGCTCGGCCTCATCCCCCGTTCGGACGGAGATGCCTACCTGTTCGGGGAACCGCTCGAGGGCTTCAAGGGATGGCATCGCATCGGGTATGTCCCCCAACGAGTAACCGCCGCGTCCGGAGTCCCCGCCACGGTTGAAGAGGTCGTCATGTCGGGCCGCGCTGCACGCGTCGGTTTGCTGGGACGCTACAAAGCCTTGGATAAGGCCGCTGCGCGCAGGACGCTCGAGCTCGTCGACCTCTCAGACGTAAGACGATCCCCGGTCGCGCGTCTCTCGGGGGGCCAACAGCAACGCGTCCTGATAGCGCGCGCACTTGCTGCGGAGCCCGACATCCTGGTCCTGGACGAACCCGTCGCAAGCGTGGACCTTGCTCATCAGGAGAGCTTCGCGAGGACGATCGAGGTCCTCCTCGAGGGAGGCACGACGATCCTTATGGTGGCGCACTCTCTGGGTGCGGTTAAGCGGCTGGTGAAGCGCGCCGTCGTCCTAGAGCAAGGTCGCGTGGTCCATGATGGCGAGCCCGTCGATCTGAAGCTCGAGCACTCTCATCATCCGGACGAAAGATGGAGCGCATGAGTCTCGCGATCTTCGAGTTCGACTTTATGATTCGAGCGCTACTCGCGGGCGCGCTTATCGGCATGGCCGCGCCGGCGATCGGGATCTTCATTGTTCAGCGCCGTCTTTCGTTGATGGGGGACGGCATAGGGCACGTTGCCTTCGCCGGTGTTGCGGCGGGGCTGCTCTTCGAGGTTTCGCCCATACTCCTGGCGCTGGCCTTCGCGATGGTCGGCGCCGTGGCGATCGAGTTGCTGCGGAGCAGGAAGACCACCGAGAGCGACATCGCCCTCGCCCTCGTTTTCTACGGCGGGATCGCCGGAGGCGTCCTATTGCTGGGCCTCGGTGACGTATCGACGATCAACCTCAACTCGTACCTCTTCGGCTCTGTGCTCACGGTCAGCTCTAGTGATCTTTGGGTCGTGACCGGCGTAGCCACATGTGTCGTCGTCGTTACCTTCACCCTGCGCAAGCACCTATTCGCCGTCGCGTACGACGAGGAGGTCGCGCGGGTCTCAGGCCTGCCCGTCACGATGTTGAACATCCTCGTCGCCCTGATGGCTGCCCTCGCCATCGCCGCGACCGCCAAGGTCGTGGGGATCCTGTTGGTCGCGTCCATGCTCGTGCTGCCGGTGGCAGCGGCACAGCAACTGACGCGCAGTTTCCGAGCCACGACTTACGCAAGCATCGGACTCGGGATCGCTGCCTCTGTGGGCGGGCTTGTGATCGCGTTCTATGCAGACCTGTTCCCCGCGGCAACCATCGTTCTGCTTTCCATACTTGCCTTCGTAGCGGCGTCCCTATTGGCGCGAACCAAGTTGATCGGGCACTAGATGGACAACGCGCTCGAGCAGAAGCGGCGGACCACCCGTCAGCGCACGGCGATCCTGGAGCTTCTCGAGGAGGCCGATTCATTCCTAAGCGCGCAGGAGCTCCACGACGCGCTGCGCGCGAAGGGCCTGAAGGTGGGCCTCACGACCGTGTACCGGAATCTGCAGATGATGGCGGATCTAAGGCAGGTCGACGTCGTGCGCCGCGAAGACGGCGAGTCGATCTTCCGCCGCTGCGACGACGCCGCCCATCACCATCACCTCGTTTGTCGCTCATGCGGGTTCGCTGTCGAACTGGCGAACGAGGAGCTCGAGAGCTGGGCGAAGGCGCTCGCCCGTGAGCATCGCTTCTCTGAGGTCAGCCACGACCTGGAGCTGTTCGGACTGTGTCGAAGCTGCACGTAGGTCTGGCGGTCAGTGGCCCGATTCGATAACTGCAAGCGCCTCAGTCAGCAATTCCTTTGCCCGTACGATCATCACCTCGATATCGGCGAGGGGGGCACCCTCGTTGATCCTCTTGCGGAGGTCCGCTCCCAAGAGCGGCTCTAGCTCCTCGTTGATCTCGGGCGCTTGCTCTATGACTTGCGCTTCGATGAGCTCGTAGTTTTCTAGGTACGCCTCGGCCGAAAGCTCAGCGGCCGCATCCGCATCCCCAGCCTCGTACGTCTCGACGATCTCATCGAGGAGCCGTTCGATCTCGGCCACGATGTCCTCGGGGGTCGACTCGGTCGCTACCTGCGCACCGACGGTTTCTTCCAGCTCGTGTCCGATGAGCTTGGCAGCAACCTCAACGTCGGAGACCTCGGCGAGCTTCTTGGGAGGTTGGGCAGAGGGAAGGGCGGCTTCGAGTACACCGAATGCCTCTTCGATCTCTTCGGCTTCTTCAGCTGCCGCTTGTTCGACCTCTCCCGCGATCGTGTCGTACATCGCACGAGCCTCGCGAACGAAGGCATAGCCGTCCTGGTACTCGGCGAGCAAGCGGATGCCCTTTCCTCCGACAGCTTCTTCGTACTCATGCGCAGAGGTCGAAAGCAGGGCCGCGATCACGGAGCCTGTGAATGCCGATGACGTGCCCTCATCTCCGATCACGCCCGTCTGAGCTTGGCTTGTGAGGTCGGCGGTTCGCTCGAAGATGCCGGCCAGCTCTTCTGGCTTCGCATCATCTGCGATCGCCTGGGCACCCTCATGCAGGACATCCTCGAGGTCGGTTGCGAGTTGGGCCGAGCTGCCTTGAAGCTCGCTTTGAACGGAGTCGAGGATCTCTGCGATGGGATGCCCGGCGTGCACCGAAGCCCCCTTCTTGTCGCCGCCCTCGTAAAGCTCGAGAGCCACGCGGTGGTGCCCCCTGATCTGAGCGAGGGCTTCCCCGAAGCCGATGTCTTCGGACTGGGCGGCGGCTGAGTGGTTAGCTTCTTCGGGCTGACCAACTCCCGGAGATGACCCGTCGTCGCTTCCGCATGCCCCCATGAGCATCGTGGCCGCTAGGACTGCTGCCCCGAGGTGAATCCGCAAGATCGCTCCCTTCGGTGACCCTAATGAATCGTGTTCGGGGGACCGAACGTTAGGGGACCCTAACCTCCTGAGTAAGAGAGCACAAAACCGAGGATCCGAGGCCTCAGCAGGAATCTGAAGCGTGGGGTTCAGTAGAGTTTGTGTATGCCTGAATTCGTTGCCGACGGTGGAAAGTTCACTCTGGAGAATGGTGTGCTGGAGTTCTGGGCCGGCGGCGCATCCTGGGGGCGTTTCAGGATCGAGGACATTGCGCCCCTCTACTTGAACGAGATGGGTGGAAGGGTTCGTGTCGGTGTATCGCCGGGTCCAACCTCAGTCGTCACATACGGCTCGAAAGGGATCCAGGCCGACTTCAGCGATCGCACGCAGTTGGACGCTTTCCTCGCCGCCATCCAAGCCCTCAGAGGCTCTGGGTAGGTCCGGATGCTTGTTGCCCTGGTGCTTGTTGTGTCTCTGCTAGCCCCTGGACCAGTCTCGTCAGCTCCTCTCCAGCTACCGGAGCCTGAAGCCTGCGAAGGGTGCTGGTTCCCGGCCCCGGTCGCGCGCTGGCAATACCAGCTCCAGGGGATGCCCGAGTTCAAGTCCACCGGCGGTATCAATGTCGGGATCAAGGCGAGACCGTTCGGCGGAGGCAGGCGCGTCAGGCCTGATGTCTTCGACATCGACCTGTACGCGGATTCCCGCATCACTGGGAACGACGACACCATCAACGTGGCGGCCGTCAACGCGATCCACGAAGCCGGAGCCCGTGCCGTTTGTTACGTGAACGGAGGTGCCTGGGAGGACTGGCGACCGGACGCATCTGACTTCCCCGCCAGCGTGAAGGGGAAGGAACTCGACGGTTGGCCCGGCGAGCGGTGGCTCGACATCAGGCAACACGATGTGCTGCTTCCGATCATGGAGGCGCGCGTGGCGAAATGCGATGAGGGCGGATTTGACGCCGTTGAGTTCGACAACGTCGATGGATACACGCAAGACAGCGGCTTTCAGATGAGCGCCGACGAGCAGCTCTCCTACAACGTGGCGCTGGCAAACCTGGCGCACCGCTATGGGCTGTCCGTGGGACTGAAGAACGACGTGGAGCAGGTTCCGGAACTCGTGGATTACTTCGACTTCTCGGTCAACGAGCAGTGCACTCAATACCGGGAGTGCGGGCAGCTGAGGCCCTTCATCGAGGCGGGCAAAGCCGTATTCCAGGTCGAATACGAGCTGCCTCTGGATCGAGTGTGCCCGAAGGCAAACGCGGCCGGAAGGAACACGATCAAGAAGGACTACGACCTCTTCGCGCGACCGTGGAAGCCGTGCCGTTAGGGCGACCGGAGGCTCTTATCGCAGTGACGGCTTGCGGAATCATCTACCGACATAAGCGCTACGGGATACGGACGATGATCGCTTCTCCGCCGTTGTGCATCGGGTGGTTGGCCTCCACGCATGCATCGATGCAGTCATCGACGAAAGAAGCCCATATCTCGCCCCGGGTGGTGACGAACACGTCTATGAAGTCCGCGACCGAATGGCATCGGATCGGACCGCATGTTCCCCTGACGAGCGGATCCGTGACCTGATTGGCACGAACCGTGTACCAGGAACCGGGCTTGCGGAAGGCGTCCTCAGAGATAGCGACGAAACCGTGCCAGGTTGTGCGCTCATATGCAGCCGGCTCTGGCGGGCACTCAGAGGTTGTCGCTCCTACGCTGGTGAGGCATGGCTCCCAGTAGCCCCATGGGCTTCCAGGTGACTGCGCCGTTCCCATATACGCGATGGCCACCGTTCCATCTGGAGACGCCGACAGTGCGGGAAGATTGGCCTCATTCACGCTTGGCAGGCTGACCCGGATCGGCTTACGCCATGTTGCGCCACGATCGCTCGACGACGTGAAGTACGGGAGGCGGTTCTGCTCCAGCCACATGTAGTACAGGGTTCCTCGGGAGTCGGTCGCGACCGCAGCCTCGTGACCCGGGAAGCCAACGCCGACAGGCTTAGCGATACCGCGAGGAAGCTTGATCTCGGTCCACGACGACGCCTCGTCCGTTGATACAGCAAGGTACGGGGTCCCGTCGCATACGTAGGGCAGGTAGACCGTTCCATCAGCAGCCACGTGAATATGTCCTGTCTGGCCAGGGCATCCGGAGATGCTGGGCCCACCGAGTATGGGGATGAAGGAGGCGCCGCCGTTGAGCGACTTCGCGCACGACGACCCGAACTCGTCCTCACCGAAGCTTGCCCAGCAGATGTAGACGATGTTCGGATATCCGATCGTCGGACTATCGACCGGAGGGCCGGCGGCGGCGCTGGGGTGATCCATGAAGACCGTGTCACCGGCCCCACAATCTGCGCCGGGCACCCATGTCGACCCTCCGTCATCCGAGAACGAGAGGCGAACGCAAGCGACCTGTAGGTCAAGAACGAAAACTCGTCCCGTTACACCGTCCACGAACATGTACGGATCCATAGAGCCCGCGTGGGGTATCTGGGGCAGGATCGATTCCCAAGTCCTGCCCCCATCCGTCGATCGGCCGATCCCCAGCTCTTCCACATCGCCTCGCTCCGGGTCAAGAGCCGGGTAGAAGAACGCGGTCCCGTCAGACGCGATGCCGAGGGTGGGCTCTACCGAAATGAACCCGGTACGCGTCGACGTCCCAGATCGCGTGACTGACCGCGGGACTCGCCGTGAAGGGACCGAGACCGCGTTGATGCGGCGGCGCGCCCGCTCATCGACCCTGGAACTCGTCTGTGGCGGCAGATCGAAGCTCATCCGAGCCTCGAGAACCGGAGGCATGAGGGATGCACCGATCAACACCGCAGTCAGCGCCGCTCTCAGCTTCAGACCGCCCTTGGCCCCTAAACGATCCATCCCTCCATAGATTGGCTGTTTCGTCGGTGATCCATGCTTGGAGCCTCAGCGAAACGTGGTCCCAATCGCTTCATCCCATTCCGCTCGATACATTGCCGTGATGGAGGCTGAAAGAGGGTGGGCATCGGTTGGCGACGATCGGATCGCATACGAATTGTCAGGCGTAGGCCCTCTGGATGTTGTGTACTGGTCGGGGTCGTATACCAACCTGGACGTCCTGATGGAGGAGCCCTCCTTCGCCCACTTCATCAAACGCCTCTCGTCCTTCAGCAGGGTTATCCGCTTCGACAAGCGCGGTAGTGGAACATCCGATCCCCTTCCCCTGGATGCCCTTCCTTCGTGGGAAAACACGGTCGAGGATCTCGCAGCGGTCCTCGATGAAGTCGGGTCAGACAGACCCGCCATCATCTCCGTGCATGACGCGGGTCCGACGGCCATGTTGTTCGCCGCCATCTATCCCCAACGGGTCTCTGCCCTGGTTCTAGGTAACACCACTTCTCGATTCTTGGTGGCCGATGATTATCCGCAAGGGACCCCTCCGGAAGCAGCCGACCTGATCGTGCAGATGCTCAACCAGAACTGGGGTACCGAAAGGCTCGCTGCGAGTGCGGTGCCAAGCATGGCGGGTGATGAAGCATTCGCCCACTGGTACGCGAAGTTCCAGAGGTCGAGTTGCTCACCCAAGGCCGTCGCGGCCTATACCCAGCATCTGTTCCAGTTGGATGTTAGAGATGCTCTTGCCTCCATACAGGCGCCGACGCTTGTGATGCACCGATCGCAACACGCATTCTTCGGCATCGAGCAAGGGCGTTATCTGGCGGATCGGATCCCCAACGCGAAGTTCACCGAGCTTCCAGGCGGAGACATCCTTCTCTATACGGAAGGCTCGGACAAGATCCTGAACGAGATCGAGGAGTTCCTAACCGGTGCGGGTCACCAGGCCGAGCCGGATAGGTCGCTGGCGACGGTCCTCTTCACCGACATGGTCGGATCGACGGAACGCGCCACTCAGATGGGTGACCGGAGATGGCGTGAGCTGCTAGAGAGGTTCGAGACCACTTCGCGAAATCACGTCTCTCGATT
This sequence comes from Actinomycetota bacterium, assembly GCA_035536775.1. Lineage (GTDB taxonomy): Bacteria > Actinomycetota > CADDZG01 > CADDZG01 > WHSQ01 > DATLNM01. The sequence goes on from DATLNM010000051.1 coordinate 38,442, forward strand.
TGGGGGACGACTCGTCGAGATGACAGGGGACGGAGCTCTCGCGACGTTCGAAACCCCCGGCCAGGCCCTCCGATGTGCATTCGCTCTCCACCGAGGGGTAGCCCCACACGGCGTCAAGATCAGGGCGGGTGTGCACACCGGTGAGATCGAGAATCGCGGTGCGCAGATCGGGGGCATCGCGGTCCATCTTGCAGCGCGGGTCCTGAGTAAGGCAGACGCAGAAGAGGTCGTATGCACCCGAACAGTCAAGGACCTTGTGGCCGGTTCCGGTTTCTCCTTCGAGTCACGCGGCCATCATCCCTTGAAGGGTCTGGATGAAGAATGGGAACTCTTTTCGGCTCAGCCAAAGTAGCCGAGTGCCTGTTTCGGATGCAGCACAACGGAAATCCCTAACCTGGGCGAAATGTTTGGTGGCCCTATCGGACACGTTTCGTACCCGGACTTCCACGAGAGTTCTTTGGGTACCGCAGAGTGGTCAGGCCGATGGCTTGACGACGAAGATCTGCCACTCGCCGGGCACGCCCTTCAGCGCATGCAGCCCACGGTCCTCGAAATGCAATCCCGAACCAGCGACAAGGTCGGTGACCGTCCGCGAGACGGCGATCTCCCCCGCTCCGGCGAGGCTCATCACTCGCGCTGTGAGGTGAACGGCAAGGCCACCGATGTTCGACCCGCGTAGTTCGATCTCGCCAGTATGGATGCCGGCTCGGATCTCG
>DATLNM010000052.1:0-79175 GCA_035536775.1 Actinomycetota bacterium
ACTCCCGATTCGGTTCGCCGGACCTGCTCCGGTGTCCGGCTCGCGCGCCGTCCCTCCGTCGCGAATGTCGTCGAAGAAGCGGGCTGCACGCATTTCGGAACCGGCCCCGCCTCTCCTGACTTCTCGGTTGCCGTTTCGGCGGCTCCCTCGAGCCTCGCGCCCGGCGCCCAGGTGAGCGTGACCGTCTCGAACCAGGTCGATCTCGGGCTCACCGGCTTGTTGTTGTCCGTCGTCGGGATCGATGAGAGCTATGCCAGCCCAACCCTGTCGGCAACCGCCGTAGCCATAGAGGAGTGATGCGGAGATGAAGAAGCTGAACGTGACCATCATCATCGGACTGTTGACGACGATCCTCGGCGCCGGCCTCGTGTTTGCCTACGGCAGGGGGATCGAGAATCGAATCGCGGAGGGCAAGCGGATGGTCGACGTCCTGGTCGCGACCGAGGCACTGCCCGCGGGCGTACCCGTTGCCGACCTCGCCGACAAGGTCCAGCTGCGAAAGGTTCCCGCAGCCTATGTCGAGGATGGCGCGCTCGAAGACCTCGAAGACGTGTCCTCGATGGTGCTGGGTGGTCCTGTGGCTGAGGGTGGGCAGATCTCACGCTCTGGGTTCTCTGTGCCCGGGGAGCTCGCGGTGCTTGCGCCGGAGAAGGGGATGCTTGCGCTCGCCGTCGGAGTCGACCTCTCTCCGGGCGTAGCGCGCTACCTGGAACCCGGCGACACGGTCGACGTCTTCGTCACCTACCGGCAGGTCTCGGCTCCGGCGTCATCCGGCGCGACAGAAACGAGCTCCCAGCAAGGCGCGTCTTCGGAGGCGATGAACCGGACGAAGCTGTTCTCAACAGGGATCCGGGTGCTGTCCGTCAACGTCGCCGCGGTTCGATCCACGGATGGTTCGACGGCGGCAGAGGATGGCGTTGCCACCGAGGGTGTCACCGTGGTGCTCGAGGTTCCGCCCGAGGAGGCCGAGCGGATCGTCAATGCGGTCACACTCGGCGAGATCTACCTCGCCATGTCGGCGTCGGGTGAGAGCCACCGCACCCCCAACGGAGTGACCCCCGACGACGTCGTGTCGGCGAACTCCGGGGGGTCGCGATGACCGATTCGCGACTCATCACCATCGCGTCCGCTACGGGTGGTTGTGGGAAGACGTTCTTCGCGACCAATGCTGCGGCGGACCTCGCGGCGCGCACGGATGGCGGTGTCCTGCTCATGGATCTCGACTTGCAATTCGGCGAGGTGGCGGTTGCGCTTCAGATGCGTCCGCAGCACTCGATCATCGATGGGTTGTTCGGACGCGATCGCCAGCCCTTGCCCCCAGAGACCACCGAAGCGGTCTTCGATGAGCTCGTCACTCAGCACTCGGCAGGCTTCGATGTCCTATCGGCTCCTTCGGATCCTGCCGACGCAGATCTGGTGGGAGAAGGCGAGATCCGTCGGATCCTCGATATCGCGACCGCTCGTTATGCCATCGTCATCGTAGATACGCCGCCGGCGCTGACCGAGGTGGTCTTGGAGGTTCTCGACCGCAGCGACGTCATCATCGTGATGGCCTCGCTCGATGTACCCAGCTTGAAGAATCTGTCCGTCTACCTGAGGACGCTTCAGCGTCTCGACGTCGCCGACGATCGCATCGGTCTCGTGCTCAACAAGGTCGAGAGCGATGTCGGGATAGATGTGGATCAGGCCCAGGAGCTCTTCGACGGCCGGTTCGCCGGGGTCATCTCACATGATCGCGCAGTGTCGCGAACGATCAACCTCGGCACCGTGCTCGTCGACGCCCAGCCGCGCATGAAGGTTGCCCGTCAGGTGTCCCAGTCGATCAGAGCCCTGCTGCCCGATGCCATCGCAGCAGCCGAGACCGAGCGCGTCGCACGGTCTGTCGCGCGAGCAACAGGCTCGTGGCGACGCCGAGGCTCGACGATGCGCGCCACTGCCACGGAGGTGAGCCATGAAACTGTCTGAGCGCTTGGCGACGGTTCCCGAGCCTCGCAAAGGGCCCCGCCCCAAGAGCGCCCCCGTCGCAGCGGCGGAGCCCCCTGCTCGCACCGCGCACGTGACCCTCGCCCCGCACGTCGATGAGACTCTGGAAGAGCTCAAGGCTGCGGTGCGTAGCGCAGTCGTGGCTGAGCTCGGTCCCGGTCTCTCGTCGGGAGCGGTCTCTGAAGATCAGCTCCGGACGCGCGTCGAATACCACTTGGCCGACAACGTGTCTTCGTTCAGTGTCAGCGTCGGACCCAGCGAGCGCGCGATCTTCATCTCCGAGGTGCTTGCCGACATGCTCGGCTGGGGCCCGCTCGAGGCCGTCATGGCGGACCCCACGATCACCGAGATCATGTGCAACGCCCACGACGACGTCTGGGTCGAGCGCGAGGGCCGGCTCGAGCCTGCCGATGTTCATTTCTCAGGACCGGGTCCGTATCGCCAGGTCATCGATCGGATGCTGGCGGTCGCCGGACGCAGGATCGATGAGTCTTCGCCCATGGCCGACGGCAGGCTTGCCGATGGGAGCAGGATCAACGCGATCATCCCGCCGCTCGTCGTCGGAGAAGCTGTACTGACGATCCGCCGCTTCCCGGAGGTTGCCCTCACCATGGACGACCTCATCGCGAAGGACACACTTAGTCCGGCAGCTGCAACATTCCTCGAGGCCGCCGTCCATGGCCGCTTGAACATCCTCGTCAGCGGCGGTACCGGCACCGGCAAGACCACGATGCTGAACGTCCTCACGAGCTTCATCCCCGAGGGCGAGCGGGTCGTGACGATCGAGGACTCCGCCGAGCTGAGACTCGAGCGTGCCCACAAGGTCCGTCTCGAGGCGCGCCCCGCGAACATCGAGGGAGCCGGCGAGGTGTCGATCCGCGACCTTGTCAGGAACGCGCTCCGGATGCGGCCCGATCGCATCGTCGTCGGGGAGGTGAGGGGCGGAGAGGCTCTCGACATGCTCCAGGCGATGAACACGGGGCACGAGGGATCGCTCACGACCGTCCACGCGAACACCGCGCGCGACGCCATCACCAGGATAGAAACGATGGTTCTCTTCGCCGGGATGGATCTTCCGCTGCGCGCGGTGAGGGAGCAGATCGCAAGCGCCGTCGACCTTGTCGTTCAGCTCGAGCGGCGCGCGGACGGCGCACGTATCGTCGAACGGATCACCGAGATCCAGGGTCGTGAAGGTGATGTCGTCACCATGCAGGACGTTTTCGGCAGGGTTGGCGCGTCCGCAGCTCTCCTTCCGACGGGTCTGCGCCCGAAGGTCGCTGAGAAGCTCGCAGCGCGCGGCGTTCCCTTGGCGCCGGCATTGTTCCGTGCGGCCAAGGCCGCGCCGTCGAGGGCCAAGCGATGACCCCCGTGATCCTGGGCGCGCTCATGGCCGGTATCGGCTTGTGCGTAGCGGTGATCGCCATGCGTGCCCGTAAGGAACGGCGCGTAGGAGATCTGCGTGCAGTCCTCGAGATCGCTTACAGCACGCCGGTGACGTCGCCGCTCGAGACCGATGAGATATCGGGGTTGCTCGCTCGCTCGGGCGCCGTCGCCGATCGCGCACTGGGGCGCTCCAGCCTCTTCGGGGTCATCACCGATCGTGTCGAGCGCTCCGACTGGAGCATCAGTCCCGGTGAGTTCGTTGCCCTGTCCGCAACCGCCGGGGTAGCGGGGCTTTTCTTCGGATGGCTCGCGGGTGGGCCGGCACTCGCGCTCCTCCTGACCGGTACCGGTTTGGTGGTGCCTGGGATGCTCGTGAAGCGGGCCGTCGAACGAAGGAAGAAGCGCTTCGAGGCCCAGTTCCCTGATGTGCTCGATCTCATGGGAGCCGGACTGGAGGCCGGAGCAGGGGTCGCCCAAGCCCTCGAACTCGTGGTCTCGGAGGCCGAGGATCCCGCGCGCACCGAGTTCGGCAGGGCGCTCGCCGCGACGCGCCTGGGGTCGTCGCTCGGCGAGGCACTCTCGGAGATGTCGACCCGAATCGGCTCCCGTGATCTTCAGTGGACCGTCCACGCGATCACCGTCCAGCAGCAGACCGGCGGTCGCCTCGCCGACGTGCTCCGCACGGTCGCCGGATTCATGCGGGCGCGCGACGAGATTCGCCGCGAGCTCAACGCACTCGTCGCCGAGGGGAAACTGTCCGCGTACGTTCTCGGCGGGCTTCCTTTCATGATCGCTGCGTTCCTTCTCGTGTTCAATCCCGACTATCTGCGCCCGCTGTACACGACGGTCCCCGGCTTCGTGATGATGGGACTCGCTTCGGTCCTGATGGTCATCGGATTCTTCGTCATGTCGCGCATCATCAAGGTGGAGGTGTGAGCCGATGATCCTCTACGTCGCCGCAGTCATGGTCGGTCTCGGGCTTGCCACGTTCAGCGTCGCGCTCGCCGCCGCCCGCAGAGAACAGGCCGCCTCGGCCCACATCGAGCAGGACGCCCCCGGCTCGGCCCAGCCCTTCGTCTACCGCGCGCTGGAGCCGGTGCTGGATGCGGCGGGACGCATGACGAGGCGTCTGTCGCCCGTGGGACGTCAGGGCCTGATCGCCCGCCGTATCACTTACGCCGGCCTCGAAGGCGTGGTCTCGCCGGACCGCATCATGTCGTACAAGGCAGTGTGCGCGGTGCTGTTCGGTGCCGTGGGATTCGTCGGCGCGCCCGGCTCGATCCCACCCCTGATGTGGGGTCTAGCGATCGGTGCCGCAGCATCCTTCGCGCCGGACCTTCTCCTCGACTCTCGCGCCCGGACGCGCCAGGGTCAGATCGCGCGCGATCTACCGGAAGCCCTCGACCTCATGGCGATCACCGTCGAAGCCGGGCTCGGTCTCGAGCAGGCTCTCAGCCTCGTCACCGAGAAGCTCGAAGGACCGCTGGGGGCCGAATGCAACCGGATGTTGCGCGAGATCGAGCTCGGCGTCCCGCGTCATCGCGCGCTTCAGGATCTACGTGTGCGAACCGATGTCCCAGAACTCTCCGCCTTCGTCGCGGCCTTGATCCAAGCCGATCAGGTCGGCGCGCCCATCGCCGATGTACTGAGGGTGCAAGCGGCACAGGTGCGCTTGAAGAGGCGCCAGCGGGCGCGCGAGCGAGCGGCTCAGACCCCGGTCAAGATCCTGTTCCCGGTCATCTTCTGCATCTTCCCGGCGCTGTTCGTCGTGACGATCGGACCCGGCGCGATCAACATCATGCGCACCCTGTTCCAGATCTGAGTCAAGCCTTTTCTACCGCCCAATCGACGGTGATCTCGGGCTCGCCCTCGAGGTTGCAGTAGACGACCGTGTACTTGCCCTTCTCGAGCAGCATGTCGAGGTTCTCAGCAGAGTTGACATCGCCGCCGTCGGTGCCGAAGACGACCTCGCCATCGGCGTCGTGCAGCTCCATCGCCCAATCGAGCAGGTTATGAGATGTCAGGACCAGACGGGATGTCTTCTTGAGCACCACTTCGTAAGAGTTGACGTCCCCGGGCGCGCTGGGGAGTTGCCCGTGACAATGCCGCTCGGCCGGCTCAGGTGTCGAGGTTGGGTCGGGCGAGAGATCGGTGAACGTCCAGGTGCCCTCGGTGGCGGGCTTCGCCCGCGCTGGGCCAGGGATGACGGCGGCGAGTGCGATCACGATGCAGAGAAGCGCCCGAGCCCGATGCACGGCTCTATCTTGCCCCGAAGGGAGGCCGGGGTCTAGTCGCGCGGGGGGTCAGTCCTCGCGTCCGAGGAAGAACCACATGATGAAGCCGGTAACGACAAGCATCACCGCGAACCAGATGAACGCGATCCCGCCCTGGCGGCCCGCGTTCACACCTGGATTCGAGCACGCTCCGAGTAGCAGAGCGGCGACGGCGATGAGCGTGTTGAAAGCTGCTCTGGAGCGCATGAGCTAGGCCGCCTTTCCGTCATCGCGCTTCTTGGCCCGCCGCTCGATGAGGCTCAGCCCGAGGAGGTGGGCCACGAACACGACGAAGGTGCCCGCGGTGATCAGACGCGCCTTGCCAAGTGGGTTCCCGGGGTCGTACTCCATCACCACGACCACGCGGGCATCGGGATCAGGGTCGTCTTCTGACGGCTGCACACCCTCTGCCAGCGGAACCGGCTCGAACGTCACTGCTCCGTAAGTGACTCCGTTGACCTCGATGAGTCGCGCGAGCTCGCGGTTGGCCTTGGCCTGGCTCGTGCTCGTGAACTCGTCGATCTTCTCGTCCTCGATGGCCTTCTCGAGAACTTCGGTTGCATCGCCCTCGAGCTCGCCGGCCTGGGTAATCTGAAGGGTGTCTTCGGCGTCGGGCTCATGCCACCCCCCGCCGTCTGGATATTGGGAGGCCGCGGAGAAGTCGATCTGATCCGCGGTCGGCGCGATCCCTACGTTGCCCCACGACGGCAACACACCAACGGGGCCGAGCGGAGTGCCGACCGACCACACGACGCCCATCAGGAGGATGAAGGCGAGCGTGACACTCGCCGAGACGAAGTACGCGAGGCGCGCGCCGAGCACCAGCGCGAGAAGGAGCCAGATGCTCCCGCAGAACACGATCAGAGCGGCGATGAATCCGGCGATCCCCTGAACGAAAACGCTGTCCACTAAAGGCTCCGCTCGTATTCCATGACCGCGCGGATCTGTTCGTCGGTCAGGGGGTAGGGCGGGATCGGGATCCCCTGCGTGGGGGCCTCGCCGAACGCCGGCATGAACCCGAAGCGTCGACCGTTACGGATCGTGAGGAAGTGGAGGTCATCGCTCAGGGACGCCGCGTTCCCTTTCCACAATGGCATCCCTTGGTAGACGATGTTGAGGACGTCACCGGTATCGCTGTCGGTCTGGGTCTCCGCACCGCCATCGCGCCCGTTGCCCTGCGGCCCGTGGCAGACCGCGCAGCGCGCCTCGAATATCTCTTGGCCGGTCGCGTCGTCGGCCAGCTCCTCGGGCGGCTCCTGATTGCCGGGCAACGTCTTCAACCACAGGATCACGTCGCTCACCATCGCGGACGTCATCGGCCCTCCGTACTGCACACCCCAGGCAGGCATGGGGGTTCCGGGCCGTCCGCGCTCGATGGTGAACCGGATCACCTCTTCGTCCCACCTGGTGAACACGTTGTTCAGTGGCGGCGCTTTGTAGATCACGGTTTCGCTTGTGGCCGGGTCGACGAACTTCACTGTGCCGCCGCCGGCGTCACCGCCGTGGCACGAGGCGCAGTTCATCCCGAGCGCGACACCCTCTTCGATCTCCTTGAACTCAACCGCGCCGACGCCCTCGGGCAACACCGCGGGCGGCTTGAAGATGAGGCTGCCGCGGTGCACCGACTCCTCGTCGAAGCGCTCTTGGAACGCCTCCTGGCGGGTCGCCTCGGGGAACCAATAGACCGACATCACGACGACCGACAAGACGGTGAAGACAACGCCGCCAAGTTGGATGCGGAACAGCCGTGGACCTTCGAGGACCTCGTCCGGCGCGCCGGGACGCAGCGCGCGGGGGATGCCTAAGTTCGAGAGTGCGCGAGATCCCGGTCGTCCCGTGCGGGCCAGGAAGATCCCCCACAGCAGCGCCGCCGGCAGCAGAACGACGAGCGCCAGAACGAACACATCGGTGCGACTCATATGTCGGTCCGGCTCCTCGGGCTAGGTGGGCACACAGAAGGATCCAACAGGCTCGGCGAACTGCTCCCATGTGTTGGTCCCGCGCGGCGGGCCGTCTTGGCGCGCTCCGGTGTCGACGACGACCTTGCCGTCTTCGATCGTCAACGGGAAACGGTCGAGCCCGCGCGGGGCGGGACCGCCGTAGAACTCGCCGCTCAGCCGATACTTCGAGCCGTGGCACGGGCACTCGAACAACAGCGATGTGTCGCAGAACGGGACCGAGCATCCGAGGTGGACGCACTTGCGGTACAGAGCCTGCATCTTGGCTTCCTGCGCGCCAACTGCGAGGTAGACGGGAGCGTCGCCGGTGCCCTCGTAGTAGGTGAGCCAGAAACGCCCCTCCGCGATGAACAGAGGCTTGAACGCCGGAGGCCCCACCTGTGCGAGGAGGTCCTCGTACTGTCCGACAGTGATCTTGGTCCCGAATCCGCCGGTCAGCTTGGGCCACAGGAACGACAGCGAGCTCATCCCGAACACACCGAGGAACACCGAGAACGACGCGGTCCATGCGCGGTTCAGGAACTGGCGTCTCGATACCGCGAGCTGTTCAAGGGTCAGAGGTTTGCGCTGTTTCGGCGGAACCTTCTCGACGGTGACCTTGTCGTCGCCGCCTTCGAGCGCGGTGACGGGTGTGTGGCCTGCACCGGTTTGTACCGACGCCTGCTCGATCGACATCGCGTCGGCCTCACGCGCAGCAGCAGCTTTTCGCTGACGCCGGATCGTTACGTTGGCCATGAACAGCCCCCACGCGGCGACGCTCACGGCGACGATGATCAGCGCGATCGTTGTCGGACTCATCGGCCGCTCCCTTCGTTCGTGGGCGCGTTGAGGTTAGAGCTCAAAGAAGAGGATCCCTCCTTCCCACGGCATCACGAAGTTGAATCCCGGGCCGCGGAAGAACATGCCGATGATCGTGAGGACCGCGAAGCCCAACACGAAGAAGGAGAAGAGGACGATCGCAAGCTTGCGATCGTCTGGGCGGGTCGATGGGTTGCGGTCGAGGAACGGCCAGGCGAACAGGACGATGATGACGACCTGCGGGATCGTCACGCCGGCGACCTGAGGGTGGAAGTAGCGGAGGAGCTCCTGGAGGCCGAGGAAGTACCACGGCGCCTTGGATGGGTTTGGCGTCTGGTTGAAGTTCGCGAGCTCACGCAGCGGGGCGTCGACCGCGATCGAGAAGATCGTGATGATCGCCATGACGATCAACAGCGCGGTGAACTCGGCGGCCATGAGGTGAGGCCACACGTTCACGCGGTCCATCGGCTGGCGTTCGACCTTCTGGATGGCTTCGGGCTTTACGACGGCGAGCAGCCGCTGGACCCGGTCGGGAACCGCGCTGCCGTTGCCGTTCCCCACGGCCTTCTTCGCCGGCGCTCCGCCCGTCCGTGCCGAAGCGGCTGCTGCGGCTGCGGGCTTGGCGGTGGCGGCTGCGGGCTTGGCGGTCGCAGCGGCTGCTGGTGCTGCTTCGCCCGATGCGGCAGGTGCGGCTGCGGTCTCGCCTTTCACCACTCGTGGGGCGGTCGAAGGATCCGGCTTCGAGGGGTCTTTCGCCCCGCGCGACGCACGGACCCGCGCGGCCTTCGCGCGCGCTTGAGCCACCGCGGGGGAGGACCCCTTCGCGGTCTCTTCCGCCAGTACCTGCTCGAAGACCTCGTCTGGTGTCGGCATAGTCGTGCGGGCTACATAGGCCCGGATATACCTCCGTCCTTTCGAACCCTCCAGAAGTGGATCGAGATGAAGATCACGATGACGAACGGCAGCAGGAGCACGTGGAGCGTGTACCAACGCAACAGTGTCTCGGCACCGATCACGGGCCCACCGAGCAGCGCGAACTGGACCTGGTCGCCCACGACAGGTGTGTTCTTCATCATCTCGGTACCCACCGTGACGGCCCAAACCGCGAGCTGGTCCCACGGCAGCAGGTAGCCGGTGAACGCCAGGAGCAGCGTGAGGAGGAAGAGGATCACCCCGACGACCCAGTTGAACTCACGCGGGGGCTTGTACGCGCCCGTGTAGAAGACGCGTGCCATGTGCAGGAACACGCTGATGGTCATCAGGTGAGCCCCCCACCTATGGAGGTTACGGACCAGCAGGCCGAACGACACCTGCGTGTGAAGGCGCTGCATGTCTGCGTATACGGCTTCGACCGACGGGCGGTAGAAGAACATCAGATAGATCCCGGTGATGGTCAGCAGGATGAACAGGAAGAACGACAGTCCACCGAGACACAGCGTGTACGAGAGCTTGATCCCGTGGCGCTTCACCTTGACGGGGTGCAGGTGGTACAGCAGCGAGTTCATCACGACATACGCGCGGTTCCTGGGGGAGTCGGCGTAGCCGCGACGGAAGATCGAGCCCGGCCGGAAGATGGCGCGCCATAGCTGGCTGTTGTGGAGCTGATCGACCCGCTCCGCGAGCTTCTCCTTCGGGTTCCAGCCTGCTGCTTTCGCCATCGTTCTCGCTTTCTGTGACTGCGTTTTCTAGCTAGGAAGCCTTCTGTGCCGCCGGGACCGTACCCAATGCGGGTCCCCCTTTTCTCTTACCTCCCGCCAGCTCACTCTGGACGAGCGCGCCGGTCGGGCATCGTTCCACACAGAGGTTGCAACGTGTGCACGCGTTGTCGTCGATGAGGAACAGGATGTCGTTGGGCTTCATCTGTCGTGCAAGCTCGACGTTGCCCGAGTCCTCGACCGAAGTCGGGTCCACCATGAAGATGCAGTACCAAGGGCAGATGTCGACACAGCCCTCGCACAAGATGCATTGCTCGGGGATGAAGTCGATGAAGCGTTTGGGTTTGACCGCTGTCTTGAGCCAGCCCTCGTCGACAAGCTGCATCTCGTAGTCGTCTCTGAAGATGGGCTTCTCGATGATCTCCATCTTCTTGGGCTCTGTCGGTGTCGGCATCTCGGTGGGTGTCCTCTATTTCCCCGGCATGTAGCCCTTGACGGGATCCTGCAGTGTCTTGCTCCCAGTTCTCTTCTGCTTGGATTTCTGCCAGAAGTAGGCCGCCACGAGCATCATGATCAGGAAGGTGTTCTGCACCGCGTTCGCGACGATGTCCCTGATGATCTTGATCTGGGTTGTGTTGAGGCCCATCTCCTTGTCGACGCCGGGGATCTTCTTGGTGAAGTCGATGATGGCCGCGACCTCTTGGTCGAACCAATAGATGATCCAGGAGGGTGCCTGGCCGAGGAGAAGGGTCGCGATGACGATGATCACGGTTCCCAGTAGCACGGCACGCGCCCACGTCATGGGGCGGTCAGTGATCTTGTACGCGCGCTCCCTGAGACCCAATCCCACTCCCTCCGGAACCGTCCAGACGATCGCTCGTCGTCCGCATCTTAACTACTGATCCCTCCCGCGAACGTAGTTTGTGCGCTGGTGCAACTGGCGTCCTGAACTGGGCTTTTGCGCGCTTGTGCGGATCCGTAGGGACACTTCAAGGGAGTGGAGGCGGTTCCTCCGCGAGCTTGCGGCCTTCGACCTCGCGCAGGTGGGTTTCGAGCTTGCGCTGACGGGCCGCTATGGACATCAGGTAGACGCCGAGCGCGATCCACACGGCGGAGAAGGCAACGAACAGCCACGCGGTGTCGCTCACGCGGGGGCCCCTGCGTCGAGGAAGAGATCGTCGACCCGCTCCCCGAGGTAGCCGAGTCGAACACGCAGAGTGAGCAACCAGGCCGCCAGCATCGTGAAGGCGACGAGGGACACCAGGAAGGCGAGGACCTCGGGCCCCCCGAGACCCGAGCTCTCAGCCGGGTTGGCGAGGGTGGGGCCGCTGGGATGGAGGGTTCTCCACCACTGCACCGAGAAATGGACGATCGGGACGTTGAGGAATCCAACGATCCCGACGACGGCGGCGAGTCTGCCCGCCCGGGCGCGATCGGTGGCCAGGCCGCGCAAGAAGAGGTACCCGACGTAGGTCATCCACATCACCAGCGCGGAGGTCAGCCGGGCGTCCCACTGCCACCATGTTCCCCATACTGGGCGCGCCCAGATCGGCCCCGTGATCAACACGAGCGTGCAGAAGACGACGCCGACTTCGGCGGCCCCGGCGGCGACGTGATCCCAGCGGCTCGCTCCCGTTCGCAGATAAGCGATCGATGCGATGAACACCACGGCGAACCCGAGGTATGCGACCCAGGCTGAGGGGACGTGGACGTAGAAGATCCTCTGGAGCTGTCCCCCCATGTCCGCCGTGGCCTCGCGGGCGACGAGGAAGATGAGGCTGAGCGCGATGGCCACGAGGGTCCAGGCCACAGCGCCGAGGAGCAATATCTTGCGATCCCTGCTACTACGCACGTCGCTCTCGAGCGCGCTACCTGTGCCTACACCTGGGGTTGCCGTCATGGCATCAGACTACCGGGGGGGTCGGCAAGAAAGTGGTGCGCGGCGGCTATGTCTCGATGAGGCGCGCGAGCTCGAAGTGCATGGGGTCTGGGCGCGACCAGTAGCCGCCCCACTCGAATCCCCACTTGGTAAAGATGGCGACGACCTCTGGATCCATGTTCCCCGCGGTGTTGAGTTGGTTCGTCGGGACGTTGAGATCGACGGCCAACCCGAACGCATGCATCGACAGCGATCTCGACGGATCGCGATCGATGAACCGGGGCACGTAGCAGCCCCCGTACTGGTAGATGCGTCCCGCGAGCCCGCGCTGTTCGATCTCGGCCAAGGCCGCAGCAAGCTGGGGCAGGAGGTAGCGGTGGCACCGGACCTCGCCGAGGATCGGAACCGTCGCGGTCGCGATGTTGCTCGCCACCCATGCGGGATCCGGACGGATGAAGCCGTTGGCGAGGATCTCGTAGTTCATCGTGCCGAGGAGTCCCGTCTGCGGCGCAGACGTCACGCTTTGAGGCGCTTGCGACGGCTGCCGGCCCGGCGCGTCCGGCGCGGATACGCGCTGGAGCCGTACGCCCGGGAGCCTCTTGCGGATGTCCTTGGCAAGACTCTCCACGGTTGTCCCCGAAGCTGCCCCGAAGACCACGACGCGCGGCGAACCCAAGCCGATCGCCTCACCGATGTGCGGAGCGACGATGATGTCCGCGATGTTCGGCGTTCCGTTGTCCGCGAGGGCGGCGACGCGCACGGGGTTGGAATCGCCGAGTGTGATGCGGCCGCCATCCTTGATCCCCAGCATCTCGGCCGCTTGGAAAGTCACGACCGCTTCCCCCGCCATGAGCGCCGACCACACGAATTCGGCATCGCGTGTCGCGGCCGGAGCAACCGATCGGAACCCGAGCGGCTCGACCGCCGCGACGCGCATGTTCCATGGCACCCCTGCCGCGGCCACGCTGATGATCTTCGAGGCCACGGGCGCTACCACCGCGATACCGGGGGTCTTAGTTAAGGCGTGGAGCTGTCGATCGACGGCCGGCTTCCGGAGCCGTGCGACGTAAGCCGGGGCTGCCGGGATCGGAGGGGGAAGGCCTATGGCCCCGGAGCGGGCGATGGAGCCGTCGGCGGCACGTTCGAAGACTTCAGGCGCGCGACCGCCGCATGCGACCGCGGTCGCACACAGCAGCGCTACAAGGGGAATGGAAAGACGCCTCACCGCCTCTCTATTCTCCCTCAACCCCAAATGTCCCGCGGCCGTCAGCTATCGACGGCAACGGGCTCCGGCCGCGAGCGGGTCGGCGCGAGCCGCCTTACCGAGCCCGTAAGGGGCCCGGCGAGAGAGCGACGGCGGAGCCGTCGCGTCTAGTCAAGCGCGTATTCGAACGCCAATGCCCCTGCCACCGTGAAAACGATGTCGTAGGCGACCAGGATCCCGAACCAGCCGCGCCCCGCGACGTCTGAGACGGTCGCACCAACGAAAAGGTCAGAGCTGAGCTCGACCGCGGCGATGAACACCGGCACAAGGGCTGGAAGGGCGAGGAGGGGCAGCATCAGCTCCCGGCTGCGGGTGGCGGCGGCCAGCGCCGCGAACAATGTTCCCGCCGCGACGAAGCCGATGTCCACGAGGATGATGACGAGGATCAATGCGACCCACGATCCACCGACGTCGATCCCGAAAAGGATGATGAACAGGGGGACGATCAGAACCTCAGCGGCGACGATGAAAACGAGGTTGGCGAGCGCTTTAGCGGCGTAGATGCCGCCGCGATCGATTGGGACCAGGAGCAGGGACTCGAGCGCGCCGGAGGCGCGCTCGGCCTCGAATGTCCGCGCGAATCCGATAAGACCCGCGAACAGCAGCGTCACCCAGAGGAAACCCGAGATGACGTCGGCGAGCGGTACCGTGCCCGATGGCAGCGTGACCGGCGCGGTGAGGCGTGCGGATCCGGGCAACGCGAACGCGAGGAGCACGACCACCGTGACCGCGAACGCGGCCATGGGGGGAAGGGTGTCGCGCCCGCGGCTTTCGAGGACGAGTTCCTTACGGGTTAGAAGCCAAGTCTTACTCAGCATTTCGCACCCGGTGACTAGCGAGCGCGCCGCGACGCAACACCACGCTTGCGTCGGCAAACCCCTTCAATCTCTTCGCGCCGTGGGTCGCGACGACACCGATCCGTTCGGTGGGATCGACTGCAAGCCAAGCTTTGAGGGCGGCCGAGACGATCTCGCTTGCTTCGTCGTCGAGGTTCGCGTAGGGCTCGTCCAGCAGCACGATCTGAGGTCCGTGGACGAGAGCGCGAGCGACCGCGGCGCGACGTTGCCAGCCCGCCGACAATGCCGACGCTCTTTGATCCAACACTTCGTCGAGACCGAGGGATGACACGACCTGTTCCGGCGCGTCCGGCGACGCGTCATAGAGAGCTGCGAATAGCTCGAGGTTCTCGCGCACGCTGAGGCCGCCGTACAAGCCGGTCGCGTGTCCGGCCCAGCCGATCCGGCGACGGAATGAGGCGTCCCTTAGATCCACGTTCATTCCGTCGATCGTCACCCGCCCGCGCGCGGGGCGAAGCAAACCCGCAAGGGTCCGAAGAAGCGTTGACTTCCCTGACGCGTTGGGGCCGAACAGGCCGGTGATCCCCCTCTTGAGTTGAACGTTCACCCGATGGAGAGCGAGTGTTCGCCCGAACGCAACCGTGACGTCGTGAACCTCGATCACGTGCCTGGATCCGGATCGGAGATCCGTCCGATGTGCGCGGTCACGTCTCGCCGCCGGTGTTCGTAATCGTCGTCGGAGATCTCTCCCCGGGCGTGACGGATGTCGAGCTCCGCAGCAGTGCGGAGGAGCTGCTCGCGTCGAGATGGGTCGGCTGTGCGACGTGCTCTCCCCGCCACCATGCCGGCTCCTGCCAGGAGGATGATCAACGCGATGCTCCCGCCGACCAGCATGGGGGCGCGCCCCGCTTCAGCGACCGCCGTTATCTGTACGGCATCCCCCGCGGCGATGGGATCTTCGGACCGGTGGACGTTGTAGTTCTTCGAATCGATCACACGTGTCCCACCCGCGACAAGTCGATTGCTACCGAGCTCGAGAGGTTCGGCCGCGAACACGGTGAAGCTCGACGTCGGGTACAGCATCGTCCTCGAGGCGTCGAAGTTCCCCGCCGTCCCCCTCAAGGAGTAGGTGAAGGTGATGTGTCTCTCGCCTGGAGGGATCGCGACCGTCGTTGCGAACCCGAAGTCCGCCGGCACTACCACGGGAACATCAAGATCGGACTCGAGGATCGTCACTCCGTCCGCGGTCGCTCCGCGCGGCAGAGAAAACCCGAGCGACTGGCTCCCTCCGCGACCGATGTAGGCATGGTCGCTGAGGTTTATGAACGTCACGGATTCGATTACGCCTATCCCTCCATCCCCCTGGAGAAGGAAGAGGTCGTTGCGCTTTACCTCGATGACCGAGGGATCGGTCGTCGTCGGCCATACCTTCAGCGTGGATTCGATCACCGGCTTGCGTTTCGTGTCGGCGGGAAGCGATACCGGACTTCCCGCGAACACACCACCATCGAAGCGCGCATCGAGTGCGTAGAACGACTCACCGGTAGGCAGGTCGTCGAATCGGTAGTGCCCGTCACGCCCGGTCGTTATCTCCGCCACCGTGCGGGCTCCCTCGTCCGGCCCGGCCGTCGATAGCGTTACTACGACCCCACGCTGCGACCGGCCTGTCACTGCGTTGATGACGCGTCCCTCGATCGTTCCGGCCGGCGCCGCCACCGCTCGATGTCTGGCGGTCCCCGGGATGACCACCCCGATGATCGTTACGACGATCAGAGCTCTGACGGCGGCGAGCCTCAAGGGGCCGAGCACGTCGGGCATGTCCCGTCGGCGCGTTTCACATCGCCACACGTCTCGCACACCATGGTCGCCCGGATCTCTGCGATCTCGGCCTCCAGCTGCTCGTCGAGTGCGCGCCCGCTCGGTCCACCTTCGGCCCCGCCGATGTTCTGAGGGATCCGGAGGCTCTCGAGGCGCTTCAGGGCCCTGAGTGCTTCTGCCTCATAGCGGACGCGGAGCCCTTCCAGGTCGGCGGCGCTGAGCTTCCCCGTGGTGAGGTCGTCCTCGAGCTCCATGATGGCTTCGAGCGCCCGGCGCTTCGTAGGGTCCATCAGCGGACGCCGTTCGTCGCGCAGCATCGCAACTTCTCGCGCGACCTGCTCCCGCTCGGCGGGTGAGATCGGCTCCTCACCCTCGGGGATGCGTGACCTCGACAGTCGCCGCGCCGCGAATAGGACTACGCCGATCCCCGCGATCACGAAGATGAGCGGGACCATCCACGCGAGAAGCCCGAAGCTTGTGGATTCGGGAACCGCACGGATCCCCGGTCCGTACTCGCGCTCGAGCTCGGCGATGATCTCGCTTTCCGATGCGCCTGCGGATGCCATCTCGACGATCCTGTCCCTGAGGTCGGCGGCTGCATCCGATGGGCAGTCGTGCAGCGTCAATCCGGGGCAGAACGGGGACATGATCTCTTGCGCCACGCGCGTGGCAACGTCTTGCGGATCGGTAGACGCCGCGTCGACCGGAGCGGTCCCAAGGACGACCCCGGCGAGAGCGAGCACGAGAACCAGACGCGCCTTCATGTACGGATCGGCACCGGACGCGCCGCGGGCGCTGCGACAGTGACCTCGACGGGAGCGCGACGCTCGGCCGTGAAGATGAATGCCATGCCTCCGACCATCACGGATGCCCCGACCCATATCCACCACGTCAGGGGATTGATGAACGCGCGCACTGCCGCGGTCCCGTCACGATCGAAAGATGTGACGACGACGTAGAGATCCTCGATCGGGGTCGAATCGATGGCGACCTCCGATTGCCACTGGCGCTGTGCGCGATGGAAGTTGCGCTGTGGGACGAGCACTCCGCGTGAGTCTCCCTTTCGCTCTACCTCCAAGTGCAGCGCGATGCGCTCCTTCTCCGGGGTCGACGTCCGCTCGAGCTCCGCGTAGGTGAGCGTGTAGTCCCCTATCGCCATGGATGCTCCTGGGTCGAGGAGCACCTGTCGTTCCGACCGGAAAGCGGAACCGGCGAAGCCGATGACGATCAGGACGACGCCGAGGTGCACGACGTATCCGCCGTACCGGCGCCGGTTCCTTCCGACGGTGCGCGCGAAACGTGCCGCGCCCGTCGCCGCCTTGTCACCGATCCGCGCGGCGCGCCCGAACTCCGAGATGACGGCAACGGCAGTGAACATGCACAGAGAGAACGCGAGGAGCGCGCCCGCGCTGCGGACACCGGCTGCCGCGAGACCAACGGAAGTGAGGACTCCTGCCGCAAGTGGGACGCGAACGACGCGCCAGAACGCCCCTCTGCTCATGCGGCGCCACGAGATCAAGGGTCCGATCCCTGTAAGTCCGATGAGAGCGAGTCCGAGTGGCACGAACACCGAGTTGAAGAACGGCGGCCCCACCGACAACCGGGTGCCGGTGACGAGCTCGGCGACGATCGGATAGATCGTTCCCCACAGGACCGTCAGTGCGGCCGCGACGAACAGAAAGTTGTTGATCAGGAACATCGACTCGCGCGACATGAGTGAGTCGAATCGGTTCTCGCTCCGGAGGGGTCCCAGTCGCAGCGCGATCATCACGAGCCCACCGATCAGCATCGCAGCGAGGAACGGGAGGAACCACCGTCCGATCGGGCCTTCGGTGAACGTGTGGACGCTCGAGAGGATGCCCGAGCGCGTCAGGAAGGTTCCGAACACCGCCAAGCCATAGGTCATCAGGATCAGCGTCACGTTCCACAGCTTGAACATCCGACGTTTCTCCTGGATCACGACGGAGTGCAGGAACGCCGTCGCGGTCAACCACGGCATGAACGATGCGTTCTCGACCGGATCCCATGCCCAGTAACCACCCCAGCCGAGCTCCGTGTACGCCCATGCGCCACCGAGGACGATCCCGACCGACAGCGCGCTCCACGCGAATAGCGTCCATCGCCGCGTCGAGCGGAACCATTCGTCTGTGAGATGCCCGGACCACAGGGCTGCCATCGCAAACGCGAACGGCACCGAGAAACCCACGAACCCCGCGTACAGGAGTGGCGGGTGGATCAGCATCCCAGGCGACTGCAGCAGCGGGTTGAGGCCGCGACCGTCGCTCGGGACGTCCGCAAGCGTGGTGAATGGATCGGCCGGCCATACGAGGAGGATCAGGAAGAAGACGGCGATCCCGCCCAACACCGATGTGGCCCGTGCCGCAAGGAGGGAATCGCGCCGTCTCGCCCCTCGGATCGCGATCGCGGAGAAGCCGGTCAGCATCACGGTCCAAAGGAGCAGCGATCCCTCCATGCCTCCCCAGAGTGCTCCGTAGAGATAGGGGCCCGACAGGGATCGCGAGGAGTAGCTAGTCACGTACTCGTAGGCGAAGTTGTGTGTCCCGAGCGCTATGAGTAGCGCGATCGCCGCACCCGCCACCATTGCGGCGGCGGCGTAGAGCGCTCGAGCCCCGAGGTGCGCGCCGCCAGGCCTCTTGGTGACCGCCCCGAACGCGGACAGCAACGTGGCGCAGAAGGCGAAGCCCAACCCGCCGATCAGTAGCGGCCGGCCTAGCGCGGCGAGGGACGACATCGAGTCGCTAGGTCTTCGCTTTGAACTTGGACGGGCACTTGGCGAGCACCTCCGAAGCGGTGAATGAGTCGCCGTCGAACGCGCCCCGCGCGACAACGTCCGAGCCGTTCTTCAGGGTGTCTGGCAGGGGCTGGTCGGTCGTGACCGTGACCACGGAGCGGCCGTCGGTGAGATCGAAGGTGGACGTCAATCCATCGCGCTCGATCGAGCCATCCACCACTTTCCCGCTCACACGGAGATCGGTCGACGCTGGGGCAGCCCCCAGAGCGAGGACCTCCGACGTCGTGTAATAGAAGGAGGTCGAGCCGGGGCGACCCATCGCCCAGCCCACCAATCCCACCAAGGTGAGGGCGATGACGGCGCCCCCGATGAGGAACTTCCTCCTGTTCGGCTGAGCCGGCGGAACGGCCATCGTGTTGTCGTCCATCGGACCGCCGAGCCTACCGTTCCGCGATGAGGGCCTCGATGTGCGCCCGCAGGTCCGCTTCGGAGATCGCACCGAGCACTGCGGTACCTGCAACGGGTGTTCCGGCCGGGCTGGGGTTGGCCTGATCCTGGAGCTTCCAGCTGGAGGTCACGAAGAGAGTCTGAGGCAAACCGATGAAACCAAGCTCGTTGAACAGGTCGGAGCCCGTGTCCCGTAGCAACGGATACGTGAGGTCGAACTCCTCCACGAACGCGCGCGCTTCAGGTTCGGTGTCCCGGGTGTTTATCCCGACCACGGTGATCTCGCCGGCGTAGTCCTGCGATACCGCTTCTAGGAGCTCGGCCTCTTCGCGACACGGAGGGCACCACGACGCCCAGAAGCTCAACACGACGGGTTTGCCGCGGAGCTCGTCACTGGACAACGTCCCATTGCCCGACAAGAACGGGAGCTCGAACTCCGGCGCCTCGCCGCTGGCCCCTGGGGAGCCGGGCGCCGGCCGGAGCGCGGCGTATCCGATGACCGTCGCGATAAGGCCTACTAGGACTGCGGCGAGGAAGCGCCGCAAAGTGCCGTCGGAACGTTCCTCTTCGAGCTCGTTCTCGGGGACCACGTTGCGCAGGCTACTTGCACGCATTCATATATATTGCGGACGCTCACATGGACAGGACGAGAGCTCGCCCGCCCCGAGACTTGCGCCCCCTGGTCATCCTGCTTGTGGCCTTGTGCGCCGTGGCGCTCGCCGGTTGTGAGAGCAGCGCCCCCCAGGATTTCCTCAATCACCCCGAGGGACCCATCGCTCGCAAGCAGGACGGGCTGTGGGACCTTGTCTTTGCCGTCGCGGTAGCGATCTTCGTGATCGTCGAGAGCCTTCTCGTCTATACGGTCGTTCGCTTCAGGCAGAAGCCCGGCAGGCAGGCGGCGCAGTTCCACGGCAACACCAAGGTCGAGATCATCCTCACCCTGGTCCCGTCATTGATCCTGGCCGCCATCGCGGTGCCGACGGTGAAGACGATCTTCGAGCTTGCCGAGGAGCCTCCCGGTGCGATGCAGGTCACCGTGACCGCGCGGCAGTTCTGGTGGGAGTACCGGTACGAGGACCAGCAGGTTGTCACCGCGAACGAGTTACACATCCCCGTCGATACGCCGATCCGACTTCGACTCGAAGGGGCCGATGTCATCCACAGCTTCTGGGTCCCGCGCCTCGCGGGCAAGCAGGACGTCGTGCCGGGACGCATCAACTTCCTGACTATCGAAGCCGACGATCCGGGCGAGTACCTCGGTCAGTGCACGGAGTTCTGCGGCGCATCGCACGCCAATATGCGCTTGAGGGTTTACGCCCACGAGCAGAAGGACTTCGATCGCTGGCTCGCCGACCAGCAGAAGCCGGCCGATGTCGATCTCGCGTCACGCGGGGCCGATCTGTTCATGAACGGAACGTGCGTGAACTGTCACGCGATCGGCGGCACCGATGCCGCGGCGCGCACGGGTCCCGACCTTACTCACTTCGCGAGCCGGAACACGTTCGCCGGCGCCATGTTCGACACCAACCGAGAGAACCTCGTGTCATGGTTGGCCGATCCGCCCGCGATGAAACCAGGGTCGTTGATGCCCGACTACGGTCTATCGAACGAGGAGATCGACGCGCTTGTCGAGTTCCTCTTGAGTCTCGAGTGATGATCCTGATGCTGCCGATCGAGGGGATGTAGATATGGCAACCGCAGCGCTGCCGCGACGGCGAGGGCTCCTGGCGCGTCCGACGGCCAAGACCGGCGTGTGGGGATGGATAACGACGGTCGACCACAAGAAGATCGGGATCCTCTACGGCGTCACGGCCTTCATCTTCTTCATCCTCGGAGGACTCGAGGCGGTCGTCGTTCGTCTACAACTGGCGCGTCCGGACTCCACCGTGCTCGACGCCGAGATGTACAACCAGTTCTTCACCATGCACGGCCTGACGATGATCTTCCTCGTCATCATGCCGATGGGTGTCGCGCTGATGAACTACTTCATCCCGATCATGATCGGCGCGCGTGACGTAGCGTTCCCGAGGCTCAACGCGTTCAGCTATTGGGTGTTCGTCGCCGGTGGGATCTTCCTCTACTCGAGCTTCTTCCTCGGGGGGGCGCCGAGTGGAGGGTGGTTCGGTTACGCCCCACTGAGCCGCCAGCTTCCCGGTAACGGGATGGATTACTACTCGATCGGATTGCAGATCCTCGGTATCGCGTCTTTGGCCGGTGCCATCAACTTCGTAGTCACGATCCTCAACATGCGCGCGCCCGGTATGAGCTTTATGAAGATGCCGGTGTTCATCTGGATGTCGCTGGTCACCTCGTTCCTGCTGGTCTTCGCTATGCCCGTCATCGCGGTCGCGCTGTTCCAGCTGATGTTCGATCGCGTCTACGAGGCGAACTTCTTCAATCCGGCCGCGGGTGGCGACCCGCTGCTGTGGCAGCACCTCTTCTGGGTCTTCGGCCACCCAGAGGTCTACATCCTCATCCTTCCGGCCATGGGCATCGTGTCGGAGGTGCTCCCGACGTTCAGCCGTAAGCCGATCTTCGGTTACGCCGCGATCGTCTTCGCCGGCATCGCCATCGGTTTCATGGGTTGGGGGGTATGGGCCCACCACATGTTCGTGGCAGGGCTCGGTCCGGTCGCCAACGCGGCGTTCGCGATCTCGACGATGTTCATTGCGGTACCAACGGGAGTGAAGATCTTCAACTGGGTGGGAACGATGTGGAAGGGCTCCCTGCGAATCACCGCGCCTTTCTTGTTCGCTGTCGGATTCGTGGCGATGTTCGTCATCGGTGGGTTGTCGGGCGTGACCCACGCGATCGTTCCAAGCGACACCCAGCAGACCGATACGTATTACATCGTCGCCCATTTCCACTACGTGCTGTTCGGCGGAGCGATCTTCGGGATCTTCTCTGGTCTCTACTACTGGTGGCCAAAGATCTTCGGATGGACTCTTTCCGAAGGGATCGGGAAGCTGCACTTCTGGCTGATGTTCATCGGTTTCAACCTCGCGTTCGGCCCGATGCACATCCTCGGATTACAAGGCATGCCGCGCCGCATCTACACCTATCCCGACGGCATGGGTTGGAACATCTGGAATCTCGTATCCACGGCAGGGGCGCTGGTCATCGCGCTCGCGACGCTCGTGTTCCTCGTGAATGTCGTTGTCTCGAAGGCACGCCGCCAGGAGGCGGGCGACGATCCCTGGGACGCAAGGACGCTGGAGTGGTCGATACCCTCGCCGCCACCTGAGTACAACTTCCTCGAGGTGCCCGAGGTCAAGCAGCGCGATGACTGGTGGCATCGCAAGTACGTCGAGACACCTCACGGTGCTCCGGCGCGTGTGTTCGCCGGCGGCGCCGACGGGGACCATGACGACGACGGCCACGATATCCACCTGCCGTCCCCGTCTTACTTCCCGGCCCTCTCCGCGATCGGGCTGCCGGTGCTCGGCTGGGGGACGATCTACTACAACACTCCGATGATGATCGCAGGCGGGCTGTGGACGCTCCTGGCTCTGTTCGGATGGGCGTTCGAACCTTCGGCGGAGGAGCATCACTGATGGCGACGCATGAGGCCGCGGTGGCTGCGCCGCACGAACATCACACGAGCACTGGAATAGATAACGCGAAGCTCGCGATGTGGACGTTCCTCGGATCTGAATGCTTGTTCTTTGGCTCGTTCATCTCCACGTATCTGCTGTACCGCAACCGCGTTCACTCCGGCCCCACGCCGCACGAGATCTACGACATCCCGTACACGTCGGTCAGCTCGTTCGTACTCCTAATGTCCAGCTTGACGATGGTGCTCGCGCTGGCGGCCATCCAGCGCGGCGATCACCGGGCTGTGCGCTCGTGGTTGCTTGCTACCGCGATGCTCGGCACCGTCTTCATCGGCGGGCAGATCTACGAGTTCACGACGTTCGTCGAAGAGGGCCTGACGCTCACGACCAGCACCTTCGGCTCGGCGTTCTTCGTACTGACGGGCTTCCACGGCGCGCACGTGACCGTTGGGATCCTCATGCTGCTCACGCTCTACGGGATGTCTCTGTCGGGGCGGCTGACCGAGAAGGACACTCGCCCTGTCGAGTACATCGGTCTCTACTGGCACTTCGTCGACATCGTCTGGATCATCATCTTCACCGTCATCTACCTCGTCCCCACGAATAGCTAGGGAGCCGCGATGCAAGAGATGACACCCGCCGGAGTCCACGAGGCGCACGACAGCCCCGAGGTGCACAACCACCCAGAGCCGCGCAGCTACGTCGCGGTCGCCATCTTCCTGGCGGTGGTGACCGCCGCCGAGGTCGGCATCTACTACGTCAAGATGAGCGACGCGCTTTTGGTCACGGTGCTGCTCGTGATGGCGGCCGTGAAATTCGCTTTCGTGGCCTCGTGGTTCATGCACCTGAGGTTCGACAACAGGGTCTTCAAGCGCCTCTTCGTGACGGGCATCGTGCTTGCCCTGATCGTGTTCGGCATCGTGTTGAGCACCTTCTTTGCCCGCGGCGGTCCCGCCCCCGGTTTCGGTAGCTGACCTAGCCGTGTTGCACTGGCACCCGCACCCAGACGTGTGGGCGCTCATCATCGTCATGAGCGCGCTCTACATCGTGGCGCTGCGGAGGTGGGGGCCCCGTTTCGCACCCCTCGGGGCCGAGCCGGCGACGACCAAGCAGAAGTGGTTCTTCTTCTCGGGCGTCTTTGCGCTGTGGGTCGGCGCGGACTGGCCGGTGCACGAGATCTCCGAGGAGTACCTCTTCAGCGTGCACATGCTCCAGCACACGGTGTTCTCGCTGGTCGCTCCTCCGCTGTTGCTCCTCGGGCTTCCGCCGTGGCTCCTGCGGGTCGTGCTTCGCCCGCCGAAACTCTTCGCGGTGGTCCGGTTCCTTACCCGGCCTCTGGTGGCGCTGCTCGCGTTCAATGCGGTCATCGCGATCACCCACTGGCCGTTTCTCGTCAACGCGTCCGTCACCAACGAGCTGCTGCATCTCTCGATCCATACCGTGCTCGTGACGACGGCGTTGATGATGTGGTGGCCGGTCGTCGATCCGCTCCCTGAGCTCACACGGCTGACACCCCCGGGGAAGATGCTCTATCTGTTCCTGCAGTCGATCGTCCCGACGGTCCCTGCGTCGTTCCTGACATTCGCGGAGACGCCGATCTACGACTTCTACACGCGGGTCCCGCGTCTCATCGATCTGTCGCCCCTCGCGGATCAGCAGATCGCCGGCCTCATCATGAAGGTCGGAGGCGGACTGCTACTGTGGCTCGTCATCGCTACGCTCTTCTTCAAGTGGTACGCACGCGAAGAACGCCAGGAGGTCGCAGAGGTCACTTGGGACGACTTCGAGCACGATCTTCGGGCCTGGGAGTTGCGGAGGTAATGACTTTATGAACGACACTGCACGTCCGGATCTCATGGGCGAGATGCGCTTCAAGATCCCGCTTCCGATCGTCATCCCTCTCGTTGCGCTGGTAGTCATCGGTGGGCTCGCTTGGGGGTTCTCGCGTGTTTTATTGGAGCTTCCCAAAGAGGGCGCGACCATCGTCGCGCTTGCAGTCGCGGCGAACGTGCTGGGTGGGTGCGCCTACTTCGCTCTCCGTCCACGCATGTCCCAGATGTCGATGGTCGAGCTCCTCATCGTTGTCCTTTATCCCGTTCTGATCGGTGTCGTCATCGCGCAGGTCGGGTTCGGTGCGGAGACCGAGCACGGGACAGAGAACCACACGACTCCTCCGGCTGGGGGCGGCATGACGTCGGCCGTCGTTGCGTCGGGTGTGGCGTTCGATCTCTCGACCATCACACTCACTGCCGGCGAGGACGTGTCGCTCGAGTTCGACAACCAGGACACCGGAACGCCACACAACATCGCGATCTATAAGAATGAGGCCGACGCCCAAGCATTCAAGAACGCGATCTTCGACGGCGCCGACACCACCGGGCCTGCGACCACGACCTACGAGTTCACGGCGCCCGACAAAGGCACCTACTACTTCCAGTGCGACATCCACCCGGGAATGAAGGGTGATGTCGTAGCCAAGTAGCGCGCCGCGCCCGGTCAACCGGCAGCGGTCGCCGCGAGTTAAGTGCTCGGCGCTACTTTTTCTTCTTGGCCTTGGCGGGGAGGGTGGATGTGAACGCGAGGCCCTTTTCGACCCACTTCTTCAATGAGGGCTTCGTCTTCGTGCCGGTGGGCGCTACCAGGAGGAAGCCCTTCATCGGCTTGCCGGTGAAGTCCATCGGCCGGGCGTGCCCCGTCTTGATCGCGGCATCGTGGCCGTCCGGTCCGACGCGGAGGACGAGGTCATCGCCGAGCACACCGGCGAACATGTTGCCGCGCTCCGTGAAGCAGAGTCCTCCGAACATCTTGATCTCGGCGACATCCTTGTTCGGGTAGACGACCTCGCGCACCCGATCCGCCAGATCCTCGTTGTACGCCACTGCTAGAGCGTCACCCGGCGGGGAGAGTCATCGGTAGCGATTGGGACCGCTCTTTCCGCGCGGCTGAGCTCAGAGGGAGCGTATGCGGCACCCTCGTCTCCAACTTCCATATACCGCAGGTAATAGGCCGCGATGCCTCCTCGGAACAATGTCGAAAGAAGCGCCATGACTACGACTCCGGGTAGCTGGTAGGCCAACGAGTCGGGTGCCAATAAAGAGGGCGCGTAGGTCACGAACGCGAGAGCTATCGATGGGATCAACGCGTACGAGAACGTCCGCGGCCACCCCTCAGAAAGCATCCGAAATCCGATACGACCCGCGGCTCTGATTTGTCTAGTCGTGAACGCGAGAGCGGGGGCAATAAATGTGAGTGCGAAGCCTACGAGAAGGACAGCAAGAAGTCCGGCAGCCATGACGGGAGGCTCGGTAGGTCGTGGGTCAGAGCCGAACCCTCCTGCTGCCCATATCCCTAGTGCGTACAGCGCGGCCGCTGGCACGCCGGTGATGAGGGCCAAGAGCAGGTACCGCCCGAGGAACTGCCACGTCATCGCAAGGGCCTCAGCGGCCGGCAACTCCTTCCCGCGGAAGAGACGCAAGTACCAGATCCGTTCGGTGCCGACCCAACCCACCCAGAACAACAGCACCGCGGGCGCCGTAAGCGACCACATCGGGGGGAATGGAGCGTACGGCGCGAGGCATATGCCGACGTAGATCAGCGGGAGGAGAGGAGCGGCTCGCCAGGCGCGCAGCGCGGCTACAAGGTCGTCGCCGAAAGTCACCTTCTGAGCATCGCGGCCAGGGTGCTTCGAGTGCAACCCCTCTAGGCGAGGATCAGGCGGTCGGCTGCCATGGCTACGAAGAGAAGGGCGAGGTAGTAGATCGAGAATTTGAAGAGGCTCCAAGCGATACGCGGCGTCGTGTTGCGGTAAAGGCGGATGGCGCTTCCGATGAAGAGCCCGTTCAGGATCAGCGTGGCGGCGAGGTAGATCCACCCCATCTTTCCTACCGAGAACAACACGAGGCACATCGCGAGCAGCAAAACCGAATAGAGGAGGGTGTGGCGGGCCGTCTCGGCGCGCCCGTAAACCACCGGCATCATCGGGACACCGGCTGCGGCGTAATCGCGTTCGTAGCGCATCGCCAGCGCCCAGAAGTGCGGCGGGGTCCAGTAGAAGATGATCCCGAACATCGCGAGTGCCGGAAGATCCACCGTTCCGGTCACCGCGCTCCACCCCACGAGCGCCGGCATGGCCCCAGCCGCGCCGCCGATCACGATGTTCTGCGGCGTCGAACGCTTCATCCCGATCGTGTAGACGAATACATAGAACAGCAGCGCGGCGAGGCTCAGGGCGGCAGAGATCAGGTTCACCGTGGCCCAAAGGAAGAAGAACGACACGATCCCGAGCGCGACGCCGAACGCCAGCGCGTTTGCGGGTTCGACCTTGTGCGCAGGGAGCGGACGCTTGCGAGTGCGTGGCATGACCTCGTCGATGTCGCGGTCGAGGTAGCAGTTGATGGCGTTGGCTCCCCCCGCGGCGAGCGCGCCGCCGAAGAGCGTGGCCAGCATCAACCAAGGAGACGGCATGCCCTTTGCGGCCACGATCATCGGCGGGATCGTCGTGATGAGCAGGAGCTCGATGATGCGCGGTTTCGTGAGTGCGAAGTACGCCGCGGCGCGCGACCCCGAGGTCGCTACCTCGGTCGGTTCGAGCGTGCCTACCTCTTCGACCGCGAGCGCGCCTGTGGTTTCGGTGACCGTCAGGCGTCTCATCAGCCCGCCCCCGCTTCAAGAGCGGCGTGACCAGCGGGCGCGGTTGTCGAGGCCGTCCGCAGACCCGGGGCGGCGACGGCAGCCATCGCAACGAGGCTTCCCCAGATCAGCGCGCCGAGCGCGAGATGCAGAGTGATGGAGGCCGAATTGAGGCCCTGGTCGGCCTGGGTCCAGACATTGGTGGCTCCCACCAACACCTCGAGGAGGTACGCGCCCGCAGCAACGTGGGCGAGCTTCGCCCGCAGCGGCGCGGTCGCGCGGGATCGGATCGCGGGGAGCACCGCCCTGATGACAAGGACCCCTGCGACGAGCGCCAGCACCCTGTGTATCCAATGAAGGGCCAAGATCTCGACCCCGAGATCCGGGATCAGGCGGCCGTCGACCAGAGGCCAGTCCGGGAACCCAGCATTGCGTTCCGCGCTGATACCTCCGATGTAGGAGCCGATCAGCACCAGGACGAGGACACCGCCCGCGGCCACCATCGCCCTGCGTGACGCGTTCGCATCTGCGGGCTCGACAAGGCCCCCGGAGTGGGCCGCGAGGTGAACGCGCAGATAGACGAGCACCGACAGCAGCGCCAGGGCCGTTCCAAGGTGGAGCACGACCGACTGTGCCTCGAGCTCGAGCTTGACGACGACTGCCCCGAGGACCGCTTGGAAAAGGACTCCGCCGAAGGCGAGCATCGACGCGCGCAGCGTGCGCGGGTCCTCGTCTCTGCGCCTCCAAGCCAAGACGAGCAGGGCAGCGAGCAGGAAAACCACGACCGAAGCGGCGGCTCGATGGGAGAACTCGATGATCTCGGCGCGCGACTCGAGCGCAGGGACCAGCCGCCCGGCACAGTGCGGCCAATCCGTCCCACATCCCAGGCCTGATTTCGTCGCGCGGACCAACCCCCCGATCGAGATCAGGATGAATGTCGCGATGAGAGAGGCCGAGGCCAGCTTCCGGAGGGATGCCACGGGGCGCATGTTAGCCCGCGACCCCGGTACCCTCACGCCCATGAAGAAGACGACAGTCCTGGCCATCACCTTCCTGATGCTCGTGCTCGGAGCGTGCGCAGACGACCCGAAGCCGGACTCGGCGAAGCAGTCCACAGCGCCCCGCGGCAAGGAGTCCTTCAATCAATCGTTCGCGGGCGCGAAGGCCTATCCGGTGCTGGCCTCGTCCGAGGTTGTCGTGGGCCCCAACCGCTTCCTGGTCGGTCTCCTGAACGACGAGGACGCTCCGATCGGGTCGCCCGACATCAAGGTCTATCTGTCCTTCTTCGAACTTGACAGCGACACCGAGAGAGCCGCCTTCGTGGCCGGCACGGAGTTCATCGAGACGCTCCCCGGCGGGCGAGGGCTCTACGTCGCCCAGGCGGAGTTCACGAGTGCAGGCACGTGGGGGCTGGAAGCGCACATCGTCGGCGAAGGGATAGACGAAACACTGCGCGCATCGTTCGATGTGCTGAAATCTTCGAAGACACCCGCAATCAGCGCGCCGGCACCGCGCTCGAAGACCCCGACTTCCGACGACGACAAGCTGAGGAACATCTCGTCGGACCCGCATCCGGATCCGCGCTTCTACGAGATGTCGATCGACGAAGCGGTGACCTCTGGCCGACCCAGCGTCATCGTCTTCGCGACGCCGAAGTTCTGCACCTCACAGGTGTGTGGGCCCACCCTCGAGACCGTCAAGCGGGAGTCACGGACCTACAAGGGAGTGAACTTCCTGCACGTCGAGGTCTATAGCAACCTCGACGATCCCTCGAACCTCAAGCTCGTACCGACCGTGAAGCAATGGGGACTCCCAAGTGAACCGTGGGTCTTCGTCGTTGACGCCAACGGCAAGGTCGCAGCCAAGTTCGAAGGCACCGTCAGCGCCGAGGAGCTGGCGGCAGCGCTTAAGCGTCTTCGATAGAGAGCGCGACGAGCGTCCCGTCGCGGTCCTCGAGCTCCACCGTCACGGGCTCGGCGCCGGTCATATGGGCGTTGAGGTGACCGAGGGGGAAGCCGTACTCGACGTCGTCGGCGATGTTGACTTCATAGACGTTGTCACCATCTTTGAGCGTGAACGAACGGACCTCATCGATCGCCTCGGAGTCGATGTCGGTGATTACGCCCGTAACCGACGATGGGATCGATGCTCGATCGTCGGGCTGATCGACGGCCTCCTTCGTGCCGCATCCCGCCATCAACAGCAGCGTCGCGACCACGACCGCAGCCCACGCGCGCGTACCGATGGAAGTCATAGGTTAACCATGACATGACGCATTCCACCGTGCTCGACGGCCCCGGGGAGTGGGTGCCGCGCGAGCTGACCCGTTTCCTCAAGGACGTGCGGGCGGCACTGCCCGAAGGCGCTCCGTTGCTAGACGAGATCGAGCGCATGACGGCGGCAGGAGGCAAGCGACTCCGTCCGGCATTCTGCTATTGGGGTTTTCGAACGGTGGGGAACCACTGCGACGAGATCCTGCGCGCGGCCGCGAGCCTCGAGCTTCTTCACACATTCGCGATCGTGCACGACGACATCATGGACAGGTCGTCACTGCGTCGAGGTCAGCCAACCGTTCACGAGTTGCATGGGAGTGACTTCGCGATCCTGGCTGGAGACCTCGCGCTGGTGTTGGCCGATGACGCGTTCCTGCGCGCGGGGTTCACGCCCGCGACCGCGCTGGCCGGGTTCACGCTGTATTCGCGCATGCGCCAGGAAGTGATCGCGGGCCAATGGCTGGACCTCGCTGCGTCGGGGCGAGCCTCCCTGGATGAAGACGAGGCTCGACATATCGCGATCCTCAAGTCAGGCCGCTACTCGATCGAGATGCCGCTTCTGATCGGGGCCGCCCTTGGCAGAGCGAGCGACCCGCACCTCGGTTCGCTGGCCGCAGTGGGCGCGCCGCTCGGCGAGGCGTTCCAGCTGCGAGACGACCTGCTGGGAACCTTCGGCGAGGAAGAGAGCTTGGGCAAGTCTGTCGATTCAGACATCCGTGCCGGGAAGCGCAACATGGTGTTCGCCGCGACCGCGGCCCGGCTTTCCGACCCGGCGCGGGCTCGCTTCGAGAAGGACTGGGGACGCGCCGACCTCTCTGCCGCGGACGTCGAGGGCCTTCGGGCCCTGGTGGAATCGTCGGGCGCCCGGGCCGCGCTCGAGGCCTCTGTCGACGGCCTCTTGGCCGCGGCGATGGATGAGCTGGCCCGATGCGAGATGCCCCTGGAGGCACGGCGCGCGCTGGAGGAACTCGCGGAGGTCGCCACCCGCCGTTCGAGGTGACTGCGGTCCCATCTCCGGGGAAAGATGCCAGGCCGCGGCGCGTCCGGTTAGCATCGTGCGACCCAGCGGCATGAAGCAAGTGAATCCGACCAGGAGCTGAGGTGGATCCCGAACAGATCTATCAAGAGGTCTTGCAGGCAGAGCAGCAGAAGGGGAGCGCGAGTGCCGTTGCTGAGGGCCGCGCCAAGGCCGCCCGTCAGCGTGCGCGCCATGGTTCACCACATCCCACGGAACCGAAGTGGTGGCCGGGATCTCAACCTCAGTTCGAAGGCGGGGGCGAGGCGGCACCGGCGGAGGCAGCCGAGCCCGAGCCCGAGCCCGTAGCCGAAGCACCGGCCGCCGCCGAGCCCGAGCCGGCCGCCGCCGAGACGCCGGCAGCCGAACCCGCCGCCGTAGAGGCTGCACCCGCACCTGAGGCCGCTTCAGCCGGAGCAGCAGCGGCGAGCGCGGCGCCAGCGGCGACGGCCACGGCACCGACTGCGACGCAGCTTCCTCCCGAGGCGCGACCCGCGGGTGTCACCCATGGAACTCCTTCAGGCAACCGGATGCGTCCCGAAGATTCCGTCGTCACCGAATCGCAGCTCAGCGCCCAACAGGCGATGTACGAACGTCGCAAGCTGATCGACGACCTGGTGGCGTCCGGCGTGCCCGAGGCTGCTGCCGCTGGTGCGGGCCGACCCGGGTCGCCGGTGCTGCTCCTTCTCTATCTGCTGATCCCGCTCCTTGCGGTCGGTTTCCTCGTCAGCGCCGACAATGAGGGCGCGGGTGCGGAGGAGGGCGGCCACGAGGCCTCGGCGCCGGCTGAGGGCGGGGGAGAAGAAGGAGGAGCAGAAGGAGGAGGCGCGACGACCACGGTCGTGGCATCGGGTGTCGCGTTCGACACCGACACGCTTACCTTCCCTGCCGACGCCACGGTCGAGCTCGAGTTCGACAACCAGGACACGGGCACGCCCCACAACATCGCGATCTACGAGAACGCTGAGAAGGGTGCCGCGTTCGAAGACGCCCTCTTCGACGGCCAGGACGTCGCGGGCCCGGCGACCGTCACATATGAGATCGAGACGCCCGGGGCGGGCGAGTACTTCTTCCAGTGCGATATCCACCCCGGCATGAAGGGCAGCGTCCTAGTCGAGTAGGCCAAATCCTGGAGGAGGCTCAACCCTTATAGACTCGAATGAGACGCATGTGAAAGTTTTCACAAGCGTCCCGCACCGCCCTATCGCCAGGTTCACGTTCCATCCGAGCGCCAGGAGAAGGGAGGCCCGCCGGTGACGACCGAGGTCGACGTCGTCGTAGTTGGCGGGGGCCCCTCGGGTGCCGCTGCGGCCCACTTCCTCGCATCCCGCGGGCACTCCGTGATCGTCTGCGAAAAGAAGGATTTCCCCCGGGAGAAGACGTGTGGCGACGGCCTCACGCCGCGGGCGGTGAAGGTCCTCGAGGAGATGGGGCTTGGCTCCCAGCTCGGTGACTGGGCGCGCGTGCAGGGCCTACGCGTGCACGCCGCTGGACGGGTGCTCGAGCTCGCGTTCCCACAGCTCGACGACTTCTGCGACTACGGCTTGGTGAAGCCCCGCAAGGATCTCGATCAGATCGTGCTCGATAACGCGGAAGCTGCGGGCGCCAAAGTCCTGTACCACACGCAGGTCACCGAGCCTGTGTTCGACGGCGGTGTCCTCAAGGGCGTCATCGCGAAGCGCGACGGCGATGCCGAGGAGTTCCGTGCCCGGTGGGTCATCTGCGCAGAAGGCGCTGCAACGAAGTTCGCGCGATCCCTCGGGCGAGTCCGCAATCTCGATTACCCGATGGGTTTCGCGATCCGTCAGTACTTCCGTTCGCCGATGGAGAACTCCGGTTGGTTCGAGGCATACCTCGATGTTCGATCGGGACCGGATGCGCTGCCGGGATACGGGTGGGTGTTCCCGGTGGGCGACGGCACTGTCAACGCGGGTGTCGGGCTGCTGTCGACGTTCGGCGGCTGGCGAGACATCAACCTTCACGACCTGCAAAGCAATTTCATCGGAAACCTTCCGCCCGAGTGGGAGGTCAACACCGAGACGGTTTGCAGCAAGCCGCGCGCGGGTCGGTTGTTCATGGGGGCCAGCGTGTGGCCCCCCCACGGACCGGGCTTCCTTCTGACCGGCGATGCCGCGGGAATGATCAACCCCTGCAATGGGGAGGGGATCGCGTATGGCTACGAGACCGGGCGTATCGCAGCGCGTCACATCGACGAGGCGCTGCGAGCCGGTACCGGTCCATCACTGCCCGGTTACACGCGTGAGCTCGAGCGGACGTACGGTCCCTACTTCCGGCTGGGTCGCCGCTTCGTGCGGTTGATCGGCCATCCCGTACTGATGGAGAAGCTGGTCTCGCTCGGGATGCGGTCGCAAACAGTTATGAGCTTCGCCTTGACGCTGATGGCCAACCTCGAGGATTCGCATGCGCATAACGCTGAGCAGAAGGGGCTAAAAGCGATGATCAAGTTAGCCGAGCTCAAGCCGCAGCGGAAGTCCACTCGCATCGGGACGGCGCGATGAACACGGGCGCGTACGTACCGATCCTCTTCTTGCTCATCCTGTCCACTGCGTTCGCGGTCGGGTCGATCGTCGCCGCGTCGAAACTCACCCCTCGGAAGTGGACCACCGCGAAGCGACAGCCTTACGAGTGTGGGATCGTCCCCGAGGAGGGCACCGAGGAGCAGCGGTTCCCGATCAAGTTCTATCTGATCGCGATGCTGTTCATCATCTTCGATATCGAAACGGTCTTCCTCTATCCGTGGGCCGTCGCGTTCGATGAGTTGAAGGTCTTCGGTCTCGTCGAGATGCTCGTGTTCATCGCCACGTTGTTCGCGGCCTACGTCTATGTGTGGAAACGGGGTGGACTCGAATGGGCGGAGTAAGTGACGTTCTCGGCGTCAACTTCGTCACCGCGCAACTCGACAAGCTCGTCAACTGGGCGCGCAAGTCGTCGCTTTGGCCCGCCACCTTTGGTCTCGCGTGCTGCGCGATCGAGATGATGGCGACGACGATGCCTCGCCATGACCTCGCACGGTTCGGCATGGAGGCGTTCCGCGCGTCCCCGCGCCAAGCGGATCTGATGATCGTCGCGGGGCGCGTCTCTCAGAAGATGGCCCCGATCCTCAGGCACATCTACGACCAGATGACCGAGCCGAAGTGGGTCATTTCGATGGGAGCGTGTGCGTCGACCGGTGGAGTGTTCAACAACTATGCGCTCGTGCACGGCGTCGATCAGATCGTTCCGGTCGACATCTACGTTCCAGGGTGCCCCCCGCGCCCAGAGATGCTGATGGACGGGATCATGTTGCTCCACAACAAGATCAGCCGCGGCGAATACACGGCGGGCCGCGTCCCGGACTCGAGTGCCGAAGTAAGAACGGCCTGATGGAGACGTTGTGGTTGGACGCGTCTGAATGGCGCGTACGCGCTCTCGCGCTCAAGGCGCAGGGGTGGTGGTTGGCTGACCTGTGCGGACTCGACGGTGCCGGCTTGTACGGGCCGGGCGAGGCCGATCACCGGTTCGAGGTGGTCTCGCAATTTATCAATCACAAGTCGAAGACGAGGCTGTCTGTTCACGTCGCGGCTCCAGGTGAGCCGCCAACGCTTCCGTCGATAACCGATGTCTGGCCCACCGCCAACTTCATGGAGCGCGAGGCCTTTGACATGTTCGGCATCCACTTCGATGGTCACCCGAACCTGACGCGCATCCTGATGCCCGATGAGTGGGAAGGCCATCCTCTCCGCAAGGACTACGGCGTCGGCAAGGTTGATATCCAGTTCAAGGATCAGCCGCTGTTGCAGATCGACTCCCCGGGACAAGCACCCGCGGGTTCCAAAGCGGGCCAGAGCGTCGACCGATTGGGTCAGTCGGCCATGGTGACGAGCCCCCTGTCGGAGGCTCCATGAACGACACGTCGGCGGTCTCCCAGATCGAGAGTCTCGGCGACGGCGCCTTCGTCGAGTCGTTCGACGAGACCGAGGGGACGATGATCCTCAACATGGGGCCGGTTCACCCCAGCACCCACGGCGTCCTCAGGTTGCTATTGGAGCTCGATGGCGAGACGGTCCTTAGATGTGAGCCTGTGATCGGCTACCTCCACACCGGCATGGAGAAGGAGTGCGAGGACCAGAACTGGCGCGGTGCGGTGACGATCGTCACGCGCATGGACTACCTCGCGCCGTTCTTCAACGAACAGGCCTACTGCCTCGGTGTCGAGGCACTCCTGGACCTCGAGGTTCCGCCGAGAGGCCGGTACATCCGGACGCTCCTAGCGGAGCTGAATCGTGTCTCGTCTCATCTCGTCTGGTTCGGCACGCAAGGGCTCGACATGGGCGCGATGTCGGCCATGTTCTATGGGTTCCGCGAACGCGAGCTCATCCTGGATTTCTACGAGATGGTCACGGGGCTGCGCATGAATCACCAGTACATCCATCCTGGCGGTGTGTGGCAGGACCTCCCCGATGGCTGGCTCGAGGCATGCACGGCGATCGTAGACGTCATGCCGCGACGGATCGACGAGTACGAAACGCTCCTCACGCGTAACCCGATCTTCCTCGAGAGGACCAAGGAGGTCGGACTCATCTCGGCTGAGGATGCATGGGGACTCGGCGCGACGGGCCCGATCGCACGGGCGGTCGGGATCGACTGGGACCTCCGACGCGACATGCCTTACGAGGCATATTCAGAGGTCGAGTTCGACGTCCCCCTGGCGGCAGAAGGAGATGTTTACGCGCGCTACGAGGTGCGCGTCGCCGAGATGCGCGAGTCGGTCAAGATCGTCAGACAGCTCGTTGACCAGATGCCGGGTGGCGATTACAAGAACATGGATCCGAAGATCACCCCGCCTCCGCGTGCCGAGATGGCCCGCTCGATGGAGGCGGTCATCCATCACTTCAAGCTCGAGACGCAGGGGTACACCGTTCCACCCGGCGCCGCGTACGCGGCAGTCGAATCACCGCGGGGAGAGCTCGGCGTCTACGTCGTATCCAACGGTGGTGCTTCGCCTTACCGCTGTCACGTGCGCGACCCCTCGTTCGTCAACCTCCAGTCGCTGTCCAAGATGGTGGAGGGCGGCCTTGTCGCCGACCTGATCGCGTCGATCGCATCTACGGATCCGATCATGGGTGGGGTCGATCGATGACCGATGCCACCGTGGTCCTCACGGGCGACCTCCTCACGGAGGCGAAGTCGATCATCGCGAAGTATCCGGAATCAAGGTCGGCCACGTTGCCGCTGCTGTTCCTCGTGCAGTCGGTCGAGGGCTATGTCAGCGAGCGGGGGATGCGCGAGGTAGCGGCTCTTCTCGGCGCGACACCCGCGCAGGTCCTCGCGTCGGCCAGCTTCTACACGATGTTGAAGAAGCGCCCGCAGGGCGATTACCTCATCTCGGTGTGCAGAAACATCTCGTGCACGCATCTCGGCGCGCACAAAGTCATCGCCGCACTGCGCGAGCGTCTTGGCGTCGAGCCTGGCGGTACGACCGAGGACGGGGTCTTCTCACTGGAGGCGGCGGAGTGCCTCGGGACGTGCGACGGCGCGCCCAGCATGCAGATCAACTACGAGGACTTCTACAAGGTCGCGCCCGAGGAGGCCGTCGCGCTAGTCGACCGGCTTGCGCAGGGAGAGGCGGTGACGAGCTTCAGAGGGGAGCCCGTCCCGACGGCGCGCGAAGCGGCGCGCGAGACAGCGCTCGCCGGCGTCCGCGACGGAGAGGCGCCCAGCGATGCCTGATCCAGTCGCCCGCGTGGTTACCGAACGCGGGGAGGTTCGCATCGTCACACGCAGGATGCGCGCTTTCCCCGATGATTCGTGGACGATCGCTCGTGCCGTCGAGGATGGCGCCTACGAGGCGGCGCGCAAGGCCGTGACCTCGATGACCCCCGACGAGACCATCGAGCTCGTCAAGGCGTCCGGGCTCCGTGGCCGCGGTGGCGCAGGATTCCCCACCGGGGTCAAGTGGGGTTTCGTTCCGAAGGATGTCTTTCCGAAGTACGTGGTCATCAACCACGACGAAGGCGAGCCCGGCACCTTCAAGGACCGCGAGCTGGCCGAGCGTGATCCGCACGGTGTTATTGAAGGGATCACGATCGCCGCGTGGGCTGTCGGCGCGTCCAAGGCCTTTATCTATTGCCGGGGCGAGTTCGCGCTCGGGTCCCGCCGCCTCGACGCCGCCATCCGCGAGGCGTACGCGAAAGGCTTCCTCGGCAAGGGCATCTTCGGATCGAAGTTCGACTTCGACATCGTTCTGCATCGGGGCGCGGGCGCGTACATCTGCGGTGAAGAGTCCGCTCTCCTCGATTCGCTCGAGGGCTACCGCGGTCAGCCCAGGCTCCGGCCGCCGTTCCCCGCGGTCAAAGGGCTTTACGGCCAACCCACCGTCATCAACAACACCGAGACGGTCGCGAACCTCCCCGCGATCGTCGACCAAGGTGGCGACTGGTTCAAGCAGTGGGGCACAGAGAAGTCGCCCGGCACGAAGATGCTGTCGGTGTCCGGCCATGTCTATCGACCGGCGAACTACGAAGTGCCCCTCGGGACATCGCTCAAAGAGGTCCTACAGATGGCGGGAGGGATGCGTGACGCGCGTCCGGTCAAGGCGATCATCCCTGGAGGCGCAAGCGCTCCGCTCTTGACGAGCGTCGACATCGCGATGGACTTCGAGTCGCTCAAGGACGCCGGAACGATGCTGGGGTCTGGGGCGGTTGTCTTCATGAACGACACGACCTGCATGGTCCGCAACGCGCTCATCACGACCGCGTTCTTCGAGCACGAGTCGTGTGGCAAGTGCACGCCTTGCCGCGAAGGAACGTGGTGGGCGGTCAAGGTCCTCGAGAGGATCGAGCACGGTGAGGGTCGTCCTGAGGATATGGATCTCTTGCTGGACATCGCGAACGGGATCGACGGGCGTTCCTTCTGCCCGCTGGGCGACGCGGCCTCATGGGCGCTGCGCTCCAACGTCACCCTGTTCCGCGAGGAGTTCGAGGCACACGTCGCCGAAGGCCGCTGCACGTTCGACGGCGACTTCAAGGTCCTCGCCGGCATGCGCGCGACCGTCGGCGATGCTGGCGTCATGCCCCAGCCCGGTGCGGGTGTCTCTTCTGACAGGCCCGGCTCGCATGATGACGAGGCCGCCGGACGACCGGGCGAGAAC
The DNA here is from genome assembly GCA_035536775.1 of Actinomycetota bacterium. Classification (GTDB taxonomy): domain Bacteria; phylum Actinomycetota; class CADDZG01; order CADDZG01; family WHSQ01; genus DATLNM01. The sequence goes on from DATLNM010000052.1 coordinate 37,629, forward strand.
GCATGAGCCAGCAGGAGAACGGCGCCATCCGACTGACTCTCAACGGCCGAGAGGTCGAGGCCCCCAAGGGCCGTTTGTTGATCGACGTTGCCGAGGAGCACGGGGTCTTCATCCCGCGCTTCTGCTATCACCCCGGGATGGCATCGGTCGCGGTGTGCCGCATGTGCCTGGTGAAGGTCGAAGGCCAGAACAAGCTGCTTCCCGCGTGCGCGACGCAGGTCGATGACGGCATGGTCGTCGACACGGTGGAGGAAGATGCTGTCGATGCACAACGCGGCATGCTCGAGTTCCTACTGATCAACCATCCTCTCGACTGCCCGATCTGCGATCGCGCAGGCGAGTGCCCTCTTCAGGACCAGACCTATAAGCATGGCCCGGGCTCAACGCGCTACGTCGAGGACAAGCGCAAGTACGAGAAGGCCCTTGCGATCTCGGAGCTGGTCGTTCTCGACCGCGAGCGCTGTGTCCTGTGCTGGCGGTGCGTCCGATTCTCCGACGAGATCGCCGGCGACGCTTTCATCCAGCTTGTGGACCGCGGCGCGGGAACACAGATCCTGACGTTCACCGACGAGCCCTTCGACAGCTACTTCTCAGGGAACACGATCCAGATCTGTCCGGTGGGAGCCCTCACGTCGAAGCCGTACCGGTTCGTGTCGCGGCCGTGGGATCTCGAGACTGCTCCGAGCGTCTGCAGCTATTGCTCGGTCGGTTGTCCGATCACGAACGAGCAGCGCGCCGGGAAGGTTGTGCGCTGTCAGGCACTTCCCAATGAAGAGGTGAACTCGTTCTGGATATGCGACAAGGGTCGTTTCGGCTATCACTACCTCGCATCTGAAGAGCGATTGAAGACACCACTCGTGCGCGGCGCGCACGACGAGTTCGAAGCGACGGGCTGGGGCGCCGCGATCGAGCTGTTGGCGTCCAAGTTGAAGGATGCCCGTGTGGGCGTCATCGCCGGCGGCCACCTGACTACCGAGGACGCCTACGCGATCGGCAAGCTCGCGAAGAAAGTGATCAAGACCCCGCATGTGGATAGTCGTCTTCAGGATGCAGGCACCCCTTACGAACGGGTGCGGGCGCTGGCGGGTGTCGCCGGGTCGACCGCAACCTTCGGCGATCTCGATAGCGCCGAGACCATCGTGTGGGCGGGACCCGATCCCAAGGAGACGTTGCCCGTTGCCTTCCTTCGCGTGCGAGGCGCGGTGATGTCCGGGCGCAAGCTGATCGTCGTTAGCGCGCGGGCATCCTCGCTGGATGTCTTCGCGACCGAGGTCATACGCACGCCGGCGGGCGGCGAAGCTGCCGCGCTCAGGAGCCTCACAGATCGCCTCACCGATGATGCGGTCATCTGTTGGGGGCCCTCGTCCCCCGGACGCGCCGAGGACGCGACAGCAGATGCTGCGATCGCACTCGCCGCGGCAGGGGGCAGGCGTCTGTTGGTGCTCCCGCCACATGCGGGCTCGCAAGGGATGATCGACATGGGTGTTCTCCCGATGCTCGACGCTGGTTACAAGGACAGCGCCGAGACGGGTATGGACACACTCGCGATCCTCGAGGCGGCTGCGGCTGGGGAGCTCGACGTCCTGTTGTTGTTCGGGGCCGACCCGATCGCCGATTTTCCCGACCGAGATCTCGCTCGGCGCGCACTATCAAGCAAAGTTTTCACCGCGGTCGTCGAGATCCTTCCGACCGAAAGCGTCGCGTTAGCCGACGTCGTCCTTCCCGCGGCCGCGTACGCGGAGCGCGACGGAACCTTTACGAATCTCGAACGTCGCATCCAGAAGCTCGAGGCGTTACTGCCGCCACCGGGAAGCGCGATGGCACCGTGGCGCATCGCCCAGCGAATCGCAGCGGCCCTCGATGAGGATTGGGGATGGTCCGACTTCCACGCGGTCTGGGCGGACATCAAGAAGAACGTCACGTCGCACGCCTCGGTCGATGCAGAGACCCTTGCTCCGACACGCGGTGTCGCCGGTCCTGAGGGGGGCGCGTACTACGACGCGCCGTTCCTGCCCGATCCTGGTACGAACGGCTCGGTGGTCGCGGGCCCCGGCGGGCAGTACCCGAAGGGTCACCGCGCCGGCGCGCCGTTCCAGAGCGGCCAGAACTGGCCACTGTCGTGGGAGCTCCGCAGCTTCGAAGCGAGGCAGAGGCCCGGGTTCGTCCCCGAAGCGACCAGCGGTCGTCTCGACGATCGCGAAGGGAATAGGGAGTCGCCATCGGAGGCGGAGCCGGCCGCCGACGCTGATGCGGGGGCGCTTCAGCTCTACACCGGCCGGTTCATCTACGACTCGGGCGCGATGGTGTCCCGCAGCGCGGCCCTGTTGCGCCTTGCCAAGCGACCGTTCGTGGAGATGAACTCGACGGATGCCGCGCGCTTGGGTCTGGCCGAAGGTGATCTCGTAACGATCACGTCCGGCGATGCCGCGCACGACCTCGAGTTGAGGCTCGGCGACGTCGGAGAGGGCGTGGTCTTCGTGCCTTACGACCAGCCGGGTTTCAAGGCCAACGAGCTGATGACGGGAACCGGACGGGTTGTAACCGTCGCAAAGGCCTCTGCTCCGGTCGCCGCGGAGAGTGGAGCGCAACCATGATCGATCCGGTGATCGATTGGCTCGGCCCCACCGTCATCACCGCGCTGATCAAGGTCGTGATCGCGTTCCTCGCTCTCCTTCTGGTCACCCTGCTCGTCGTTTGGGCCGAGCGGAAAATCATCGCCGACATGCAGGCGCGCCTCGGCCCGAACCGGTGGGGACCGTGGGGGCTCCTGCAAACGCTCGCCGACGGCATCAAGTTGTTCTTCAAGGAGGACTTCCGTCCCGCCGGGGCCGACCGCTGGACCTACGCGCTGGCCCCGATCTTCGCGATGGTGCCCTCGTTCCTCGCGTTCGCGGTAATCCCGCTCGGCGACCACATCACGATCGGCGATCGCAGGGTCGATCTGATCGTCACCGACCTCAACATCGGCCTCCTCTATTTCCTCGCGATGGGCTCCCTCGGCGTCTACGGGATCGTTCTCGCGGGATGGGCGTCGGGCTCGAAGTACCCGCTGCTCGGTGGGATCCGATCGAGCGCTCAGATGATCTCGTACGAGATCGCACTCGGCCTTTCGCTGGTGCCCATCGTCCTCGCGACCGGAAGCCTGTCGACGGTCGACATCGTCGCGGCGCAGTCCGGCACTGTGAATGCGACGTTCTTCGACGGCGTGCCCATCCTCGAGAACCTCAGTCAGGTGTTCTCGTACCTTCCGAACTGGTACATCCTGTCGCAGTCCCCGGCGTTCGCGATCTTCCTGATCGCGGGGATCGCCGAGACCAACCGCGCGCCGTTCGACCTCCCCGAAGCAGAGACCGAGCTCGTGGCCGGCTTCCACACCGAGTATTCGGGGATCCGGTTCGCGATGTTCTTCTTGGGCGAATACATCCATGTCGTGGTGATCTCAGCCATGGCCGTGACGCTCTTCTTCGGAGGCTGGCAGGGCCCGATCTTCGATGTCGTTCCCTGGCTATGGCCCACGGTGTGGTTCACGCTCAAGACGGCCGCCTTCGTCTACCTCTTCGTATGGCTGCGCGCTACCCTGCCTCGGCTCCGCTACGACCGGCTCATGTGGCTCGGATGGAAGCGACTGATACCGGCGGCTCTCCTGTGGATCATGGCGACTGCCGCTCTGAACACTCCTGGGCTCGATCGGAGATGGCAGTTCGCCACGATCGGAGTGCTGCTCGTCGTCGCGATGTTCTGGATCGGCCGCGAGGACCCGCGCCTTGCTTCGCTGGCGCCCGCGCGAGGTGCACGAGGAGGTGCGCGTGGCCCTGCCTGAGATCCTCTCGGGGATGAAGACGGTGATCGGGAACGTCTTCAAGAAGAAGGACACGGTCTCGTATCCCGAGGTCCGGCGTCAGCCGTTCCCCCGCTACAAAGGCCGCCACATCCTCGACCGCCATGCCGATGGGCTCGAGAAATGCATCGGTTGCGAGTTGTGTGCCGGTGCGTGTCCTGCCGATGCCATCAACGTCGTGGGCGCCGAGAACACCGAGGAGGCGCGCTTCTCACCCGGAGAGCGGTACGCGCAGATCTATCAGATCAATTACTTGCGATGCATCTTCTGCGGCCTGTGCGTCGAGGCCTGCCCGACCGAGGCGCTGCTCATGACCACGGAGTACGAGCTGTCGGGGTCGTCTCGAGAAGAGCTCATCTACACGAAGGATCAGCTGATCGTGGACGAGCCGATCGTGCGGCACTGGGCGAGCCGCAAAGAGATAGACCCCGGACGCACCCTCAAGGTGCCGCCCTCGGCTGGACGCGAGCCGAACCTGGGCGAGAAGGCAACGCCAACCGAGAAAGCCACGATCGTGCCGCCCCCCAAGAAGAGCTGGTGGTCATGACTAGCGATCGCCACGGCTCCGCCGGGGGCGGAATGATCCTTTCCGTTGACGATCGTGCCCGGAGGACCGAGTGACGATGGAGCAGGTGGTCTTCGGGGTCACGTTCGTCGTCGCTCTCGGGTCGGCGCTCGCGATGCTGTTCGCTCGCAACGCGGTTCACGTCGCGCTGTTCCTCGTCGGGACGCAGATCGCCCTCGCCCTCGCCTTCTTGCTCCAAGGGGCAGCTTTCGTCGCCGCGGTTCAGATCATCGTTTACGCCGGCGCGATCATGGTCCTGTTCCTCTTCGTCATCATGCTGCTCGGCGTCGATACCGAAGAGGCGCTTGCGGAGCCGCTCCCCGGTCAACGGCCGTTCGCGCTCGGCCTGGGCGTGTTGCTAGGTGCCGAGATCCTCTACCTCGTCCTGCGCGGCGTCGATCTCGCCGTGACCGGCGCGGCGGATGGGGGCGCCCGCCTTACGGCGATCAATGAGGATCCGGGCAACGTGACCGCGCTCGCCCGCCTTCTGTTCAGTCGCTACCTCTTCCCGTTCGAGGCGACATCGATCCTCCTCGTCGTCGCCATCGTGGGTGTCATGACGCTCGCTCGCCGTATGGGTCGCGCGACCGTGGTGGCACCATCGGACGAGACCGATCAGGAAGTGGCCGCATGAGTGTTGCGCCTGCCTATTACCTGGTCCTCGCGGCCCTGCTGTTCACGGTGGGAGTCATCGGGGTTCTCACGCGGCGGAACGCCATCGTCATCTTCATGTTCATCGAGCTGATGTTGAACGCGGTGAACCTCGTCTTCGTGACGTTCGCCCGCATACAGGGCGACGTTGCGGGGCAGGTGCTCGTGTTCTTCGTGCTCGTGGTGGCTGCAGCCGAGGCCGTGGTCGGCCTGGCGATCATCCTGATGATCGCCAGGAGGCGCGGTACGTCCAACGTCGACGACATCAGTTTGTTGAGATGGTGATGGACAAGCGATCGTCACGGCTCCGCCGAGTGCGGAATCGGGAGTCCGTTTGCCGATCGCGCCGCAGAGGCAGCGCCATCGGTGCTGCCGTCGCAGGGCGACCATCCGTGAGGCGGGTCGCCCGGAGGGAAATGCAATGGATCTAGCGGGCCTGACCACCGACGGCAGCTCGGCGGTCGAGACGATGATCATCGCCGCGCCTCTCGCCGGGGCGTTGCTCCTGCTCGCTATCGGCAAACGAATTGGGAGGATCTCGGCGGTCGTCGCGGTCGTGGCGATGCTCGTGTCTCTGGCCGGCTCGATAGTCGTGTTCCTCGACGTTCACGCGGCCACCCAGGTCGCAGCAGACACCGGCGAGCATCTCGCGGGGGAGGGCGCGGCGTCGTACACGGTTCGGTTGTTCGAGTGGATAGCCGTAGCCGACTTCTCGGTGGCCGTCGACCTGCTTATCGATCCCCTCTCCGCGGTGATGCTGCTCGTCGTCACAGGCGTGGGCACTCTCATCCACATCTATTCCATCGCGTACATGCGCGACGACGACCGTTTCTCGCGTTTCTTCGCCTACCTCAACCTGTTCGTCGCTTTCATGCTCATTCTCGTCCTTGCCGACAACCTGCTTCTCCTTTATGTCGGGTGGGAGGGCGTCGGCCTGTGCTCCTACTTGCTGATCGGATTCTGGTTCGAGAAGAAGTCGGCTTCTGACGCCGCGAAGAAGGCATTCATCGTCAATCGCATCGGAGACTTCGCGTTCCTGCTTGGGATATTCGTGTTGGCCGGGGCCGTCGGAAGCCTCACGTTCGGTGCGATCAACGCGGAGGCCGGCGCTATGGGAGCGGGGATCGCAACGATCGCCTCGCTTCTGCTGTTCGCCGGCGCAACCGGCAAGAGCGCTCAGATACCGCTCTACGTGTGGCTGCCTGATGCGATGGAGGGTCCAACGCCTGTCTCCGCGCTGATCCACGCCGCCACGATGGTGACGGCAGGCGTCTACATGGTGGCGCGACTTAGTCCGGTGTTCGTCGCATCCGAGGGGACCGCCCTCCTCGTCGTCGGTTGGATCGGTGCCCTCACGGCTCTGTGGGCCGCATTGATGGCGGCGACCGAATACGACATCAAACGAGTGCTTGCCTATTCGACCATCTCGCAGCTCGGATACATGTTCCTCGCTCACGGCGTCGGCGCGTTCTCTGCTGGGATCTTCCACCTCGTGACTCATGCGTTCTTCAAGGCGTTGATGTTCCTGGCCGCCGGCGCGGTCATGCACGGCCTCGCGAACCGCACCGACATGCGGGAGATGGGCGGTCTGCGCAAGTCGATGCCGATCACTGCCTACACGTTCCTGTTCGGGTGGCTCGCCATCTCTGGGATCGCCCCATTCGCAGGGTTCTGGTCCAAGGACGCGATCCTTGCGTCGGCATGGGCTCAGGGTGAATACGCGCTCTGGGGCATGGGCGTCGCTACTGCGGCCCTGACGGCGTTCTATATGTCGCGCTTGTACTTCCGCGTCTTCGAGGGTCGCTCGCGCGTCCCCGAAGGCATCCACCCTCACGACGCGACTCCCTTGATGGCGGTCGCGCTCATCCCGCTCGCGCTCCTCTCCCTCGCGGCTGGCGTGATCAACCTGCCGGGGAGCCTCGAGCTGGAGCATCTCCTCGAGCCGGTCGTCGGCGGCGTGCACGTCCCGTCCGGGCTAACACCCTGGGTGCTCGGCGGCACCGCGCTGGTTGCGGCCTTCGCCGGGATACTCGCGGCGCGCGGTCTCTATCTGCACCGCGCCGGAAACGTCCGCCGCAGACGTCTGATAGCGATGTCTGGAGGGCTGGTCGAGGCGGCGCGCAACAAGTTCTATGTCGACGAGATCTACGGTCGTGCGATCGTCTTGCCGGGCAAGCGTCTCGCAGGTTTCCTCGCCAACTCGTTCGACCGCAAGGTGATCGACGGCGCGCTCATGGGGTCGGGAGCGCTCGTTGCGCGCATGGGCGAGACACTGCGCCGGTTGCAGTCGGGCTTCGTGCGCAACTATGCCGTCTCGTTTCTCCTCGGCGCGGTCGTGCTGCTGTCCATCGTCGTAGTCAGGGTGTCCCTCGCATGAGCGATCGCCATGCGTACCAACTCGACCACAGGATCATTCGATGAGCGATCTTCCTCTCCTGGATATCGTCGTGTTCGCCCCACTGGTGGGCGCGCTGCTCGTCGGCCTCATTCCACGTGAGCGCGATGTCGCGGTGCGCTACACCGCGCTGTTCGTGACACTCGCGACGTTCGTTCTCTCGCTCATGCTCCTTGTCGACTTCGACGCCACGCGCAGCGGCTTTCAGGGCGGTAGCTCAATCTCTTGGATCCCGCAGTGGGGGGCCGGGTACGTGACCGGCATCGACGGGATCAGCTTGTGGATGGTCATGCTTACGACTTTCCTGATGCCGTTGGGGGTGCTCGCATCATGGGGCGTCAAGAAGCGCGTCAAGCACTACTTCATCTTCCTGCTCGCCCTCGAGACGGGGATGCTCGGAGTCTTCTGCGCCCTCGACCTGCTTCTGTTCTACGTGTTCTGGGAAGTGACACTCGTCCCGATGTACTTCCTCATCGGCATGTGGGGATACGAGAGGCGCATCTATGCCGCGATGAAATTCTTCATCTTCACCTTGGTGGGATCGCTACTGATGCTGATCTCGATCCTCTTCCTGTACTTTTCGGCTCAAGGGTCCCCGACGTTCGACTACGGCGAGCTGCTCGGGACATCGCTGTCGCTCCCGGCTCAACGACTCCTCTTCTTGGGCTTCTTTGCCTCGTTCGCAGTAAAGGTGCCGCTGGTTCCGTTGCATACGTGGTTGCCGGATGCGCACACTGAAGCGCCTACCGCGGGCTCCGTGATGCTGGCGGGGATCCTTCTGAAGATGGGCGCCTACGGACTCATCAGATTCGCGATCCCCTTGTTCCCCGACGCTGCCCGAGAGCTTGCACCCGCCGTTATCGCGCTCGCTATCGCGGGCATCATCTACGGCGCCCTCGTCGCGGCGATGCAGAAAGACCTCAAACGGCTCATCGCGTATTCGTCGGTCGCGCACCTCGGTTTCGTCGTCCTCGGGATCTTCGTCGGAACGATCCAGGGGATGAGCGGAGGCATCCTGCAGATGGTGAGCCATGGCTTATCGACCGGCGCCCTGTTCATGCTCGTCGGCATCCTCTACGACCGGCGACACACCCGAGCGATAGGTGACTTCGGCGGACTGGCGCGTTCGGTGCCCGTGATCGCGGGGATCTTCTTGTTCGTCGCGCTGTCGTCGATCGGGTTGCCGGGGCTCAACGGGTTCGTTGGTGAGTTCCTCGTGCTGCTTGGGACGTTCGTGGCCTATCGGTGGTGGGTCATCCCCGCGGCGGCCGGCATCATCCTCGCCGCGGTGTACCTGTTGTGGGCCTACCAGCGCGTGTTCCAGGGAGAGATCACCGACGACGCCAACCGCTCTATCAAGGACATGAACCTGCGGGAGGCGATAATGCTCGCCCCGATCCTGGTCTTGATCGTCGCGATCGGCGTTTACCCCAAGCCCTTCCTCGAGCGCATAGAGCCCGCGGCGCAACTCGTGGTGCGTCAACTCAACGAAGCCTCGGTGATCCCCGGAGCAGTGCACGTTCCGGTCGCCTTCGAGCACGAGCGATCGTCTCGACGATCGCGTCGCGGAGGCATCGCAGCACGCGATGCCAAAGCAGGGCACCCACCCGCAAGGTGGGGCGCCCGAAACAAGTTGGAGGCGCCCTGATGGATTTCGTAGCGCCCCCGGTACGTCTCGGCGGCGTCGCTCCCGAGCTAGCGCTCGCGATCGGCGCTCTGTTGATCTTGCTCGCTGATTCGATCTTCGGGCCGAAGCGCGACGTGCTCGACGCGACGCCTCAGCGAACGTCCAGCTGGCACCTCCCGTTCGCGTCCTCTCTCGTTCTGATGATCGCGGCGTATTTCGCATGGGATGCCTGGGGGGTCATCGCCGATAAGGGTCCACGGCTGCACCTCGGCGACATGATCGCGTTCGATTCGTTCGCGACGTTCGTGAAGATGGCATTGGTCGTGTTCGGTCTCCTCACCGTGTGGGCGGGCCGGGATGCGCTGCGCCGCGATGGTCTCGAAGAGGCGGAGTTCTACGCGCTAGTGCTTTTCGCGGTCTCCGGAATGATGCTGATGGCGTCGGCCGCGGACCTCATCGTGATGTTCCTCGGTCTCGAGACCTTCTCGGTTGCCCTCTACGTCCTGGTCGGGTTCAACCGGCGATCACTTCTCAGCCAAGAGGCGGCGATGAAGTACTTCCTGCTCGGCGCGTTCTCATCCACGTTCTTCTTGCTGGGCATCGCGCTCGTCTACGGCGCGGTCGGTTCCACCAACCTCTACGGCAGCGGCGCGAGCGACGGCATCCTCGATTTTGTCCGGTCGACCCCCGCGTCAGAGGTCGGGCTCCTCGTGCTGGCGGCCGGTCTCTTGATCATCGGACTTGCGTTCAAGATCGGGGCAGTCCCGTTCCACATGTGGACACCGGACGCCTATCAGGGCGCGCCCTCGGCCGTCACCGGCTTCATGGCCGCAGGCACCAAGCTCGCGGCCTTCGCCGCGCTGCTCCGCCTGCTCGATGTCTCGCTCCTCTCACTGAGCTGGGACTGGGAGCCGTTGGTGATCTCGATCGCCATCCTCACGATGGTCGTCGGGTCGATCCTTGCTGTCGTGCAGGAGGACCTCAAGAGGGTGCTCGCCTATTCGTCGATCGCCCACGCAGGCTTCCTGCTCACCGGCATCATCGCGGCGAGCGATCGCGGAGTGTCCGGGTCGCTCTTCTACCTCGTCACATATGGCGCCACCGTGCTGGGGGCGTTCGCGGTCGTCTCGGTCCTTGCGGGCCGAGACGAGAGGCGAGCGCGCCTCACGGACTTCCGTGGGCTGTTCTTCGAGAGACCGGTGCTCGCCGGGGCCTTAACCCTTTTCCTGCTGTCGCTTGCCGGAGTCCCGCTGACCTCTGGATTCATCGGGAAGCTGCTCGTGTTCGGCGCCGCGGTCCAGTCGGGTTATCCATGGCTCGCGGTGATCGGCGCGCTGGCGAGCGCGATCGCGGCCTTCTTCTACTTGCGCGTGCTCGTCGTCATGTACATGCAAGAGCCTGAGGGCGCGAGTGTCGGCGATCCGGTCCAGCCCCTCACGAGGGTCGTCATCGGGGCGACGGCCGCGGCGACACTGGTCTTTGGCATCCTCTGGGGCCCCCTGGCCGACCTCGCCGGTCAGGCGACCTTCTTCTTCGCCTTATAGCGCTTGTCACAAGCACACTTGGTCGGGGTCGTGAAGGGGCTGCGTGATAGTTTTCCGCCCGTATCCAGGGCATTTGCACCCGGGGCGCGGCGGTCCTGGGGGCCACGAGACAGGAGCCGCAAAGCGACATGCCTGAGGGTTACTTCGGCCAGTACGTAACCATCGGAATCTTCGCCCTCGTCGGCGTTTCCCTGGTCTTCGTGACCCTTCAGATCGCCCGACTGCTTCGCCCGAACGTCCCCCACCCCGAGAAGTACACGACGTATGAGTCCGGCATCGACCCCATCGGAGAGGGCTGGGCCCAGACGAACGTTCGTTACTACGTCTTCGCCCTACTGTTCGTGATCTTCGATGTTGAGGCGGTCTTCCTGTTCCCCTGGGCGATCGTGTTCGAGCGCCTCGGGACCCAGGCCTTCGTCGAGATGATCATCTTCATCGGCATCCTCGCCCTTGCTCTGGTCTACGCGATCAAGAAGAAGGTCCTCGAGTGGGTCTGATGACGGCGGGATCGCTCCGATGAGCGTCGTCGAGAAGGTGAAGCTCCCGGCTCCCGTCAACTGGCTCCTCAACTGGAGCCGGAAGTACTCCTTGTGGATGATGCAGTTCGGCCTTGCGTGCTGCGGGATCGAGATGGGTGCCGCTCTCGCCACGAAATTCGACATCATCCGCTTCGGCGTCATCCCGTTCCCGGCCTCGCCCCGCCAGGCCGACCTGCTCGTGGTTGCCGGGACGGTGACCGACAAGATGGCCGCGCCTTTGAAGCGCGTGTACGACCAGATGCCCGAGCCCAAGTACGTCATCTCGATGGGCTCGTGTGCGAACTGCGGCGGTCCCTACTGGGACTCGTATGCGGTTACGAAGGGCGTCGACCAGATCATCCCTGTCGACGTCTACGTTCCCGGTTGCCCCCCGCGCCCAGAGGCTCTCCTGCAGGGCGTCATCCGGCTCCAGGAGAAGATCGCCAACGAAGATCCGCAGAAGAAGTGGCGCGGCCACGAGATCCCCATCCCGCACATCCCCGAACCCGGGCTCGCAGGCGGTATCTGATGCCGGTGATGCAAAGGGTCTCCCCGGAGGAGGCGCGGGATCGGGTCGCGGGCCTGCTCGGTGACAAGGCGTCCGAGGTGCAGCTCCTTCACGGACACGTCGATGTGACGTGTCCTCCCGACGCCGTCCGAGACGTGATGACGGCGCTTCGTGACGGCGATGGAGTGCGCTGCCGCTTCTTCACCTTCCTGTCGGCCATAGACCGTAGTGAGGTCGCCGACAACCCAGGCGGTCTCGAGGTCCTGATCCACGTGTACGCGCCGGACTCCACAATCCACGTGAACGTCCATGTCCCCGTCGATGCCGAGGCGCCAAGCTGCCCATCCATCACGGATATCTACGCCGGCGCACACTGGGCAGAGCGGGAAACGCACGAGATGTTCGGTATCGACTTCCCGGGGCATCCTCGCCTCGTGAACCTCTACCTCCCCGAGGACTTCGACGGCCACCCGTTGCTGCGTTCGTTCAAGCTGCCGAGCCGCATCGTGAAGGACTGGCCCGGTGCGAAGGATCCCGAAGAGGCAGCGGCGGGCGGCCGGTGAGCGTGACGGCATGACGATCGTGACCCCGCAGCAGGCGACGGACGAGCTATCGACGCGTCGGATCGAAGCGGAGGAGATGATCCTCAATGTCGGCCCGCAGCATCCCGCGACGCACGGGGTCTTCCGCCTACTGGCGACGATCGACGGCGAGAAGCTCGTCGATGCTGAGCCCGTTATCGGTTACATGCATCGCGGCTACGAGAAGCTGGTCGAGGCGCGCGACTACCGGCAGATCACCAACCTCGTGTCCCGCATGGACTGGCTCTCGGGGATCAACAACGAGCTTCCCCTAGCGCTCGTCACCGAGAAGCTGATGGAGGTCGAGGTTCCCCCTCGCGCCCAATACCTGCGCGTGATCCTGTGCGAGATGAACCGCATCCTGAATCACCTGATGTTCTTCGCCTCGTTCGGAGCAGAGCTCGGCGCGATCACGCCGACGTTCTACGCATTCCGCGAGCGCGAGGACATCCAGCTCGTCATGGAAGCAACGACCGGCGGCCGGATGCACTTCGGCTTCTTCCGTCCGGGCGGCCTGAAAGAAGATGTGCCGGCCGGGTTCTACAAGAACGCTCTCGCCGGTGTCCGGGAGGTCATCGCCCGCCTTCCCGATTACGAGACGCTGCTCATCGGTAACGAGATCTTCAAGCAGCGGACGATCGGTGTCGGTTACCTCGACAAGGAGGTCGCCTACAACTACGGGGTGTCGGGCCCGATCGCGCGCGGCTCGGATATCGACTTCGACGTCCGCAAGGACGAGCCGTACCTCGTCTACGACCACTTCGACTTCGACGTTCATTCCGCACCGAATGGCGATTGCTTCGACCGCTTCTGGGTGCTTCTCCACGAGGTCGTCGAGTCGGCCAAGATCGTCGAGCAGGCGATCGAGGGCATCCCGTCGGGACCGATCCTCGGAAAGGTCCCGCGTGTCATCCAGATCCCTGCGGGTGAGGCTTACGTGCGAACCGAGAACCCACTGGGCGAGCTCGGCATGTACCTCGTGTCCGACGGTGGCAACAAGCCGTACCGTCTGAAGATCCGTACGCCCTCGTACTCGAACGTCTCGGCGCTTCCGCACGTCCTGAAAGACACCTATGTGTCGGACATGATCGCGATCCTCGGGTCGTTCTTCTTCGTCCTCGGAGACATCGACAGATGAAGCGATCGTCTAGATGAACCTGCCCGAGATCACGCTGACCGCGTGGCAGATCCTCCTCGTCAAGGTGGGAATCATCTTGATGATCTTCCCGCTCGCGGGCATCGTGGGCGGGTACGCGGAGCACAAGATCATGGCGCACATCCAGCACCGTCTCGGCCCGATGTACCCCGGCGGGTTCCACGGCTGGGCGGCGACGATCGCCGACACCGTCAAGTTCATCTACAAGGAGGACATCATTCCGGCCGCGGCCGATAAGCGTGTCTTCCGGATAGCGCCGGCCTTGATCCTTGCGCCGGTGATCATGACGTACCTCGTGATCCCGGTGGACCGGACATTGATCGTCGAAGACCTCGACGTCGGCATCTTCTATCTGCTTGCGGTGTCGTCGGTCTCGGTCATCGGCGTGCTGATGGCGGGATGGTCGAGCGCTAACAAATACGCGCTCATCGGAGGGCTGCGCGCTGCTGCTCAGCTGATCGCCTACGAACTGCCGATCGTGCTCGCGGCTGCGACCATCGCGATGCTCGCCGGCACGCTGTCCCTCGTTGGCATCGTGGAGTCTCAGGACTGGCCGTACATCCTGTGGCCGCCGGGCATCGGCCTGATCGCGTTCCTCGTGTTCCTCTCGGGAGCGGTCGCCGAGATGGCGCGACCGCCGTTCGACATGCCGGTCGCTGAGTCCGAGATCATCACCGGACCGTTCACGGAGTACTCGGGCATCCGTTTCATGCTGTGCTACCTCGGCGCCGAGATGGGCCACATCGTCGCATTCGCCGGCGTCGGCGCCACACTGTTCCTCGGCGGATACCGGCCGATCGTTCCGTGGGGTCCGCTCGAGGCGATCCCCGGTCTCTTCTGGTTCCTCGGCAAGACGTTCTTCATGGTGTTCCTGTTCATGTGGATCCGGCCCACCTACCCGCGGTTGCGCGAAGACCAGCTGCAGAAGTTCGCGTGGAAGATCCTCATCCCGGTATCGCTCGCGCTGATCCTCGTCGCGGGCGCCTGGGTCCTCTACGCCCCCGAGGGGCTGAGGTAGCCGTGGCGATCGACGAGGGCATGCGGACCGAGCAGGACCCCCGGCTCACCAAGGCGCGCCGGCCGGGCTTCGGGCTCGGGCTCCTCAAGGGGCTTGGAGTCACGATCCGCCACATGCTGAGCCACAACAAGGTCATCCAGTACCCCGACGTCAAGCAAGACCTCCCACCACGCACGCGCGGTGTCATCGCGTTGAAAGAGGAGAACTGCACCGTCTGCATGCTGTGCGCGCGTGAATGCCCCGATTGGTGCATCTACATCGATTCGCACAAGGAAACGCTTCCGCCCAAGCGCGAAGGCGGCCGCGCCCGCAAGCGCAATGTTCTCGATCGTTTCGCCATCGACTACGCGTTGTGCATGTACTGCGGCATCTGCGTCGAGGTCTGTCCGTACGACGCGCTGTTCTGGAGCCGGGAGTTCGAGTACTCCGAGTACGACATCCGGCAGCTCACACACGAGAAGGAGCGGCTGTCCGACTGGATGGCGTCGGTGTTGCCGCCGCCGCCCCTCGAGGTCGGAGCAGAGGTCCCGGGTTCACCAACGGCCGCGCCCGCGGCCACAGTAGAAGCCACGGCCGCCCGGCCCGCGACGACAACGTCGTCGGCGGCGGAGGCGCGTCCCGCTCAAGCCGCGGCGGCCCCCACGACGGGAACTGCCGCGACGGAGGCCGCTCGTCCGGCCGAGTCGGTCCCCCGCCCCACCGAAGAGAAGAAGGCGCCGACAGCGGCGCCCGCGGAGATGGCTCCCGAGACCCTCGCGACGGGTGAGCCCGCAGGCGGCGGGACCGCCTCCGACGCAACCGCGACGGCACCGGCGACCTCGCCCGAGGCTTCCGCTGTAAAGGCCAAGCCTGCACCTAAAGCCAAGGCTGCTCCCAAGGGCAAGAAGGGGAAGGCCGACTCGACTCCGGCCGCCGACGCGTCCGCGATCGAAGCCGACCCCGCGGAGGCGCCGAAGCCGACGGCCGAAGAGGTCGCTCAATACCAAGAGACGCCCGGTCCGAACGTCGAGGTTCCCCATGAGGAGCCCAAGCCGATCGCTCTCGTGCCGACCGAGGATCCCGAGGCGGTCTATCGCGAGGTCCTCGAGGAACAGCTCGCAAAGGGTTCATCGCCTCAGGTCGCAGAGGCGCGCGCCAAGGTCGCGCGCGTCAAGGCGGAACGTGGCATAAAGCGTGGTCCGAGCGGCGGGGGATCCTGATGGCAGAGACGTGGCAGGAGATCGTCTTCTGGATCATCGCGGTCGGTATGTCCGCATCTGCCCTTCGGATGGTGACAACCCGCAACGTCGTCCACGCCGCGCTCTACCTCGTGGGGACGCTGCTGGGCGCGGCTGCGCTGTACATCCTTCTCATGGCTCAGTTCATCGCGTGGGTGCAGGTCCTCGTCTACGTCGGGGCCGTGATCGTGCTGATGCTGTTCGGTCTCATGCTGACCCGAGCGCCCATCGGCGGGGGTGCCTACGACAACGATCAGCGCCTCGTCGCCGCGTTGTGTGCGGGGGCCATGTTCGGGGTCACGAGCTGGATCCTCTATCGAGCGTTCGAGGGTCAGTCCATCTCGTTCACGACCGACGGCGGGACGAGTCCCGAGGCAATCGGTACCGCCATCTTCACCTCGTTCGTCCTCCCCTTCGAAGCTGTCTCGATCCTGTTGCTCGCAGCACTCATCGGAGCCGTCGTTCTCGCACGGCGGGACGAACGGCCAGGGGGTGACCGCTGATGCCGGTCTCCTATTTCTTGATCCTCGCGGCGCTGCTCTTCGCCATCGGCATCTACGGGGTGCTGGCGCGTCAGAATGCAGTCCTCATCCTGTTGTCGGTCGAGCTCATGCTGAATGCGGTCAACATCAACCTGGTCGCGTTCTCGGCAATGCTTGGTGAGCGGGGCATCGCGGGCCAGATCTTCGCCCTGTTCATCGTCGCGGTTGCAGCAGCCGAAGTCGGGGTGGGCCTGGCGATCGTCATCCTCATCTACAGGAACCGGCGGACATCGGATGTGGACGAGATGTCCCTGATGAAGTGGTGAGGCTGTGATCGACGGGTTGCTTCTAGCAGCAGAGACTGGAGGTCACGCGGCCGCGACCGGCGACGGCTTCTTCACCGACTACATGTGGCTGGTCCCACTCCTTCCGTTCGTCTCGTTCCTCGTGATCTTCTTCTTCGGCAAGAAGATGCCCGATCGCGGCAGCGGGGTCGGGATAGCGGCGATCGGTATCGCATTCGCCCTGTCGATGCTCGGCTTCATCGAGCTTGCGGCCGGTAACGCCTCGGTGCACAAGTCGTGGACGTGGTTCCGGCTTGGCAGCGGCTTCGAGCTCGAGCTCGGGATGAATTACGACTTCCTCTGCGGGATCATGTTCATCGTCGTCACGACGATCTCACTCTTGGTACAGGTCTATTCCACCGGCTATATGCACGACGACAAGCGCTACACGTGGTTCTTCGCCGTGCTGTCGCTGTTCACGAGCTCGATGCTCTTCCTCGTGATAGCGAACAACCTCCTCCAGTTGCTCGTCGGGTGGGAGGGCGTCGGAGTGTGCTCGTACTTCCTCATCGGGCACTACTGGGAGGAGAAAGAGAATTCTTCCGCTGCGATGAAGGCGTTCATCACGACCCGGATCGGTGACATCGGCATGATGTTCGGCATCTTCGTTCTCTTCATCGCGGGCCACACGTTCAACATCATCGACCTGAACCACGCGGCAGAAGAGGGGCATATCGCGGAGACGACCCTCACTATCGGTGCACTCCTACTGTTCTGCGGTGCGATAGGGAAGTCGGCACAGTTCCCTCTGCATGTATGGCTGCCCGACGCCATGGCCGGACCTACGCCCGTATCTGCGCTCATCCACGCTGCGACGATGGTCGTGGCCGGCGTCTACCTCGTGGCGAGGATGTTCCTCGTGTTCGAGCACGCGGGCATCGCGTTGGATGTCGTTGCGGTGATCGCCTCGATCACCATGTTGATCGCCGCGATCCTGGCGCTGGTGCAGGATGACATCAAGCGCGTGCTCGCGTATTCGACGATCTCTCAGCTCGCCTACATGATGGCCGCTCTCGGTGTCGGGGCTTACACCGCAGGCGTCTTCCACCTCTTCACCCACGCGTTCTTCAAGGCGCTTCTTTTCCTCGGCTCGGGGTCACTGATCCATGCCGTGCACTCGAACAACATGAGCGACATGGGTGGGTTGCGGAAGTTCATGCCCCATACCTTCAAGACGTTCATCATCGGATCGCTCGCCCTCGCGGGCATCTTCCCGCTCGCAGGGTTCTTCTCGAAGGACGAGATCATCGGCGGGGCCCTGCGAGTCGCGAGCCATGGCACGCGTATCAGCGCATGGATCGTGCTCGTGTCGGCCTTGCTGACCGCGTTCTTGACCGCGCTGTACATGACCCGTGCATGCGTGAAGACGTTCTGGGGTGAGTACCGCGGCCACGGACACCCGCACGAGAGCCCCGGCTCGATGGTCACGCCGCTGTGGATCCTCGCGGTCGCCTCGATCACGGTCGGATTCCTGGGCATCCCGGTTATCGGGCCGTTCGCCGACTGGATCAACGTCCCGGGCGAGGCGCATCACAAATTCGACACCTTCTACAACATCATCCTGCCGGCCGGCTCGGTTGCGCTGGCCGCGTTTGCGATCGCCATCGGGTGGCAGATGTTCGGAAAGAACCGGTGGCAGTACAACATCCTCGGCGGTCCGTTCGCCTGGTTGTACCGGTTCGTCGAGAACAAGTACTACCTCGACGAGATCTACATGCGGGGCATCGTCAAGCCCATTCAGTACGGGTTGTCTCGCGCTGCCTACTGGTTCAACCAGAAGGTGCTAGACGGCATCGTCGACGGGACCGCTGCCGCGACGCTGGCAACATCCAAGGTCACCTACCGCGTTGTCGATCAACAGGTCGTCGATTTTGCCGTCAACGGCGCAGCCGGCCTTACCGGGTGGACCGGTGGTCTACTGCGCTACATCCAGTCCGGAAATGTGCAGCGTTACGCCGCCGTGCTGTTTGCGGGGATCGCGCTGTTCATCGCTGTGTTCGCGCTGACGTAGGAAAAGGAGCCCTCGATTATGGAATGGTTGGACGACTGGGGACTGAGCCTGACGGCGTTCCTGCCGATCCTCGGCTCGATCGTTCTTCTCGCCATGCCTGCCACCGAGGAGAAGGCCGTCAAGATCGTGGGCACGCTGTTCGCGGGCCTCGCTCTTATCGCCGCGCTTCTGGTGGCGGCCGACTTCGACTACGGAAACGCGGGGGCGATACAGCACGAGGTCAATTCGACGTGGATCCCGCAGATCAACGCCCGCTACCACGTAGGGATCGACGGGATGTCGCTGCCCCTCGTCGTCCTCTCCGCTCTGGTGTCGTTCCTGTGCATGATCTATCTCTGGTTCCACGTGCCGAGCCCGGGCAAGCCCAAGGCCTTGTTCGCCTTGGTTCTTCTCCTCGAGACGGGGATGACGGGCAGCTTCGTGGCCCTCGATCTCGTTCTGTTCTTCGTGTTCTGGGAGCTCGTCCTCGTCCCGATGTATTTCATGATCGGCGTCTGGGGCGGGCCGCGCCGCGAGTACGCCTCGGTGAAGTTCTTCCTCTACACGCTGTTCGGCTCGATCTTCATGTTGTTGGGGTTCCTGGCGCTCTACTTCAAGACGGGCACCTTTGACATGATCGAGCTTAAGGAGCTCGGGGCCGCGGGGATCGGGTCGGATCTCTTCCAGAATCTCGTGTTCCTCGGACTCTTCCTCGGGTTCGCGATCAAGGTCCCGATGTGGCCGTTCCACACCTGGCTCCCCGACGCGCATACGGAAGCTCCAACGGTCGGTTCGGTGCTACTTGCAGCCATCCTCCTGAAGATGGGGACCTACGGGTTCATCCGTATGTCACTGCCGTTCCTTCCGGACGCGGCCGTGAACTTCGCGCCCGCGATCGGGATCCTGTCTGTCATAGCGATCATCTACGGCGCGCTCTGTTGTTTCGCTCAGACGGACCTCAAGCGACTGATCGCGTTCTCCTCGGTCGGCCACATGGGCTTCGTGATGCTCGGCATCTCTACGCTCACGCCGGAGGGCATCAACGGGGCGATCTTCGGGATGGTCGCCCATGGGTTGATCACAGGGATGCTCTTCTTCCTGGCGGGGTCGATCCACGAGCGCTACCACACGAGGGAGATCTCCGAGCTCGGAGGGATGCTGCAACAGATGCCGCGCTTCGGGTCGGTGTTCACCTATGCGGCGATCGCGTCGCTCGGTCTGCCGGGACTGGCCGGCTTCTGGGGCGAGTTCCTCGCTCTCATGGGCTCATACCGCCCAGGGGCAGGTCTCAGCGAAGAGTTGTTCCGCGTCCTGATGGTCGGCGGAGGTATCGGAACGGTCCTGACCGCGGGTTATCTCCTGTGGACGATTCAGCGCGTCAACCTCGGAAAGCCCAAGGAGAAGTTCGCCGACGGTCACGGGCTGTTCGATGTGCGTCCACTCGAGTGGTACGCGTGGGTTCCGTTGCTCGTGCTGATCTTCGTCGCGGGTTTCTATCCGCGCGTGATGCTGGACGTCACCGACGGCGCGGTCCAGAACCTCTTAGGCGCGTTCGGGATCTGATGGGTCGCTAGTGGAAGCCCTTAACGTCTCCGTCGACTGGCACGCACTGGCCCCTGAGCTGGTTCTGACGCTCACGGCGTGCGCCATCCTGATGGCAGACCTGTTCCTTCCGAAGGAAGCGAAGTGGGTCGCGATGCCGCTCGGGGCTGCCGGCCTCATCGGAACGCTGGCGGCGATCGTGTCGTTGATCGGGGAAGAGCGCGTGACGCTCGCGCGCTCTTTCGAAGTCGACGAGTTCTCGCTGTTGTTCAAAGCGCTCTTCTGCGTGATCGGCCTGATCCTCCTTGCGATCTCATACGACTTCTTCCGCGACAGCGACTACTACGAGGGTGAGTACTACTTCCTGATGCTGTGCTCACTGTTAGGGGGGCTCATCATCGCGAGCTCTCGGGACCTCATCACGCTGTTCATAGCGCTCGAGCTGATCAGCATCCCCGCGTTCGTGATGACCGGACTGCGGAAGGCCGATGTGAAGTCGAACGAGGCCGCCCTCAAATTCTTCCTATTTGGCGTGCTCTCGTCCGCGGTGATGCTCTACGGGATGTCGCTTGTCTACGGCATCACTGGAGCAACCCACGTCGACGACATCCGCCTCGCACTGGGGGGCGCGAGCGATGAACCGATCGTCATCCTCAGCGTTTTCTTCGTGGTCGTGGGTTTCGCTTTCAAGATCTCGGCGGTGCCGTTCCACTTCTGGGCGCCCGACACCTATGAGGGCGCGCCATCGCCCGTCGCGGCGTTCCTATCGACCGCGTCGAAGATCGGTGGGTTCGTTGGGCTGCTCGTTCTCATGTTCCGCGCCTTCCCCGACGTTGCGGACGCGTGGCGCCCGATCTTCGCTGTGCTCGCTGCGCTGACCATGACGGTGGGGAACCTCATCGCGCTCAAACAGCGCCACATCATCCGGCTGCTCGCGTATTCGGGGATCGCACAATCCGGCTACATCCTGGTTGCGCTGGCGCTGATCGAGCCGGGAGCTGCCTCTAACCGCCAGGCGTTCGTGTCGGCACTTATCTATCTTGCGATCTACGGAGTCATGGATGTAGGCGCCTTCGCCGCGGCGGTCGCGTTCGCCCGTCGGGGCGGCACCTATTTCATCGACGACTACGCGGGGCTGTGGGCACGGAATCCCGCGCTCGCGGTCTTGCTGGCAGGCTTCCTGTTCTCCCTTGCCGGCGCTCCGCCGATGGCCGGGGCGTGGGCCAAGCTCTTCGTGTTCCTCGCTGCTATCAACGCCCAAGTGTTCTGGCTCGCTGCCGTCATGGGCCTGAACGCCGTGATAGCCGCCTGGTACTACCTCGTGGTCGTCAAGAAGATGTTCTTCGAGCCCGCGGTGGATGACCGGCCCGTGGAAGTCCCCGGGTTGTTGCGGCTGGGGATGGGCTTGGCAGCGCTCGCTCTGGTTGCGGTGTTCGTCTACCCGCCCCTGATCACGGAACCGGCCGATTCGACCGTGCCCAAGGAGCCCGCACAGGTGGAGATCGCCGGCTAGAAGACCCCAACTTCGTTGGAAAAGTGGCAGGAAACGCCTGATATCTCACGAAGTTGAGCCTCCGCCCGTGAGGCAGATCTCTGGACGGCGCGGTAGCCGCTCAGGGAGCGTAATCTTGGGTTGAGAGGCGTCGCCCGGTGGCGGGTGTCGGTATCTCCTCTGCGCCGCCAAGGCTTGTTACCGGGAGGCTTTGGGGGCGTAAGTTGGTCATAGCAGCACTTGGGGGGCGCGACGGAGCGTGGGGGACGTATCTCGATCCCGGCTCTCGTGAAACCCTTCCTCGTCAAGCTCTGGGAAGGCTATCTGTGCAGCTTGCAACTAAGGCACGCCTAGGTGCGTCGGGGCGGCGCCGGGCGGATGGCTCGCTCGCGCCCTGGCGGACGGTCGCTGCTGCCGCTCTTGCGCTCATCGTTCTAGGGCCTTTCGTGCTTACCGCGCAGCAGGCCTCGGCGCGTCCGGTGTGTGCTACGCCCGTCGACACCCGGAACCTGACCGAGGATCCTCCGATCGTAACCGGCACGTGGACGCGCACGAGGGCGCCGGACTTCCCTGTGGGCACGGGCGCCATCAAGACGTTCTCGGTGACGCTCCTAGATGAATCGATCGTGTTCGCCGAGAACGGCCAGGTCGTCATGCGTTCGCTGGATGGCGGCTGCTCGTGGACAGAAGTGTTCAGGCTGCCGGAGCTGCCCGGCCCCGACTTCCCGTTCTCGGCTAACGACTCGGAGATCATCGAGGTGACGATGCCGACACCGGCGTCCGTCCCTCCAAGTCCGATCCCGATCGTGTACGTGACCATCGAGCAGCTGAAACGCGTGTCTCGTCCGCATGTCATCTTCACCGGCACCGGTGGCGACACCTGGGAGCTTGCTGCGGGGCTCGAGGATGCAGTAGGTCGTCCAACGGACCTGTCGGCCTCACTGTTCAACGCGACCGCTGTCTATCTCCTTACCGACGTGTCAGGCGTTCGGGATGAATTGCCTTTGCCCGATACCCCGGTGGACGCCCCGGCGGCTGGGACGATGATCCACCGGAGCTTCGACGCCGGCGTGACCTTCGGCGATCAGCCGATGACAGCTCCCGGACTTCCCAGCAGAGGTATCGAGATCGATCCCTTCGAGGGCCGCGACTTTTGGGTCTACGGCGACGGGGGTCTGTTCCACGGGCAGGACACGGCGATCACTCAGGTGCCGGGTATCCCCACGATCGGAGCGCTCGACGTCTTCCCCGTTCGCGACAAGCCGAGCCGCGTTATCGCGTTCGAATCGGATGGCCCCGTGATGCACCGCTCGGATGATGGAGTGAACTTCATCACCTCGGTGACACCGGGCACCGTCCAGTCATCTGCCAGCTTCGACCAGGATAACTACGTCGTGACCACGAGCACCGGTGTCTACTTACACAGCTCAGGACTGGTGCCGGGCCTCGACTTCGTAGATGTGAGCCAGCCCAACCATCCTGTGATCACCGACCTCGGGATGATCCTTGGGCGCAGCGCGGTCGAGCCCTTCTCGGTCGTCGGGCACACGGGCTCGACGCTCGAGCGGTGGGACTTGAAGGGGCAACTTCCGCAGCCGCCCGAGTTTCAGCCGATCGACGTCATCCTCCCGGGCGGCACGAGCGTGACCACCGATCCGCCCGTCCTCGCTCCCAACGATCGCCGCATCGTGCTCGAGCCGGGGGAGAAGCGTGCGATCACCTACACGCTCGATCTTCCCAAGACACCCACCCCTCTCGATGTGTACTTCCTCGTCGACGTGTCGGGCAGCATGCAAGGCGCCATCAACGGAACGGCGAGCGCGATGGCCGACATCGTCTCGAAGTTGCAAGCCGAACGCATCAATGCTTACTTCGGGGTTGGCGAGTACCGCAGTTACACCGACGATCCCGCCTATCACATGGTGCGTGACATGGGAGAGCCCGACGAGGAGCTAGCCGTTGCGCTCGAGAATCTCAGGGCTAGCGGCGGCGGGGAAGAGACGCAGCTCGAGGCCCTCTACCAATCGGCCACTGGCACCGGGCGTTTCGGAGTCAACCTCTTCGTCGAGGACGGGCAGGACGTGACCTGGCGACCGCAATCGCTGCGGGTCGTGCTTCACGCGAGCGACGAGCCGATCTCGACGGGTCCACCGCACCCCGCGTACGAAGAGGTCGTTGCCGCTCTCAACGCAGATGACGCCGACCACATCGGGATCGCGATCCAGGGTAGCTCCGGCTTCTCAGGGACGCCCAAGGAAGGTATGGACATCCTCTCGGCCGGAACCGGTGCCGTCGCTCCGACATCCGGCGTCGATTGCGACGGCGACCTGATAAATGAGATCCCCGCGGGAGATCCCCTCGTCTGCGTCATCGACCCCGGCCAGGTCGAGGAGGCATCCGCTATGTCGACGCTGATCGTCAACCTCTTGAAGGCCCTCGAGGACCGCGTCCCGGTGAAGCTTGTCGCCACCGGGGGCAAGTCGGTGGTCAAGACGATCGCCCCCGACGTCATCCCCGACGTCAACTTGAAGTCCTCGAACGTACTCAAGTACGAGGTCATCTACTCGTGCCCGAGTGTTCTCCGAGAGACGAAGGTCCCGGTCGAGCTCGTCGCCGAGGCACGGGGTCAAGGACTCGACACAGTCAACGCGATGGTTGTGTGCAGCCCGCCCGATCCGCCCGTCCCCGCCATCCCACCGGTGGTGGCCTTGATCCCCCTCGTGCTGCCGCCGCCGGCCCCGCCACAGATCGGGCCGAACCCTCAGCCCAACCCCCAGCCCCAAGGTCAGCCTCAGGGCCAGGCCCAGGGGGCGTTCGCCGCCCAGGAGGAGCAGCAGCCGCAGCTCGCTTACGTCCAGGCCCAGCAACTTCAGGATCGGGCTGCGGCGGAGGAGATCGCCTCTAATCGGAGCTCCGGCGAGCGCCAGTATCAGATGTCGCGTTACTCAGACCGCCCGCGGGACGTTCCCCCAGAGGTCACCTTCTTGATAGGAGCAGCAGCCATGTCGTTGATGTACGGATGTGTAACTCTGGCCCGCGGGCGGGTCCAGGTCGAGCACGTAAGCAGTAGGCGACGGACCCGATAGCGATGACAGACAAGATAGGAGTCACGATGCCGGAGGCGGATCAGGAGGCAGTTACGACATCGACCACGCGCGGGCGGCTAGGTCGCAAATTCAAGCGCTGGTTGAAGAACTACCGCGTTAAGCAGCGACGCAAGTCCGCCGCGCAGAAGCGCACGACCAGCAAGAAGCTCACCTATGCCCTCATCTTCGTGCTCTTGTTGCTCTTCGCCGGGTTCGCGGGAGCCCAGGCCTATCTGTCTCCAGACCCTGCGGGTGACGAGCTTTCCCTTGACCAACTGAGCGCGCTCGCCGACGAGAAGCGCATCGAGACCGCGGAATTCCGCGACGAGGACAATCAACTCGTCGGGAGCTTTGCCCTCGAGTCCATCGTTCCTATCGAGGAGCCCAAGGACAAGAAGTCCGACGGCAAAGACAACCGCGACAAGGGCAAGAGCCGTAACGACGGCGGTGGCGCAGAAGACCCTGATGCAACCGCAGACGACACAGGCGCGACCGAGGAAGACACCTCGACCGGCGACGAGGCCGCCGCCGCAGGCGGCAACGATGATCGCGCTCGTGACAAGAAGAAGAACGACAAGAAGAAGGTCGAAGAGGAGCCGGTAGAGGAGCCCTCGAGGGCCCCCGTCGGCGCCGGCGACTACTACTTCAACTACCCCTCGAGCGATGCGGCCTTCAGCGTGCTGTCAGAGATGATGACCGAGGCCGAGGCCAAGGTGTTCGTCAACCCGCAGACCTCGAAGTATGTCGTGCGACAGGTGTCGCAGTACCTCCTGCCGCTGTTGATCCTCGCGTCCTTCTTCGGGCTGCTGTTCTCGGCAGGCAAGGGCGGTGGCTCTGGGATCGGCGAGGTTCTCACCTTCGGCAGCATCGGCAAGAAGCGCCAGAAGCGCGGGTTCGCCACGCCGATCACGTTCAGCGACGTCGCCGGTGCCGACGAGGCTGTCGCCGAGATGAAAGAGGTCGTCGACTATCTCCGCGACCCGGAGCGCTACGAGGAGATCGGCGCCGTTCCGCCTAAGGGCGTCCTGCTGTTCGGGCCTCCTGGATGTGGCAAGACCCTCATCGCCAAAGCGGTTGCGGGCGAGGCCGGCGTTCCGTTCTTCTCGGTCGCAGGCGCGGAGTTCGTCGAGTCTCTGGTCGGTGTCGGTGCCGCCCGTGTGCGTGACCTGTTTCAGCGCGTGCGTGCCGTCGCTCCGGCCATCGTCTTCATCGACGAGCTCGACGCAGCGGGTCGCCGGCGTGGCTACGGCGGCAGTGGTGGCGGTGGTAGCGACGAGCGTGAGCAGACCCTGAACCAGCTCCTGGTAGAGATGGACGGTTTCGAAGTTTCGACCGGGATCGTCGTCATCGGGGCGACGAACCGTCCCGACATCATCGACCCGGCGCTCATCAGGCCCGGGCGTTTCGACCGCCACATCACCGTGGAGCAGCCCGATGCCGAGGGTCGCGAGCTCATCCTGAGGCTGCACGCCAAGGGCAAGCCGATCGCTCCTTCGACCGATTGGTCTTACCTGGCGAAGCGCACGCCCGGGTTCTCAGGTGCCGACCTCGCTAACGTCATCAACGAGGCCGCCCTCCTGACCGTGAGGGAGAACAAGCCGAAGATCGAGACGAACGAGCTCGAAGAGGCCATCCAGCGCGTCCTGCATGGCCCCAAGCGCCGTGGAGTCGTCTTGTCCGAGGAGGAGCGCAGTCGCGCTGCGTATCACGAGAGCGGCCACGCGATCGTCGCTGCGTCGGTCGGCCGTTCCGAGGACGTCCACCGCGTGACGATCCTCGCCCGTGGCAAGGGGTTGGGCCTCACAGGCGTGAACCGTGACACCGACGCCCTGCTATTGACGCGCAGCCAGCTACTCGGCCAGCTCGTCACGGCTATGGGTGGTGTCGCGGCTGAGGAGATGGTGCTCGCAGAGCCGTCGACCGGATCCGAGCAGGACTTGGAGCACGCGACCGAGCTCGCGCGCGACATCGTTGGCCGCTTCGGCATGAGCCCCACGCTCGGCCGTGCACGCCTTCTCGCTTCCGATGCGGAGCAGTTCCTTGGAGGGGACTCAGGCCTCGCAAAGTTGTCGGACCAGACGCACACCGCAATGGACGCCGAGGTCGCTCGTCTCCTCGAGTCCGCGGAGCAGGAAGCCACTCGCATCCTGAAGACACATCGCAAGGTTCTCGATTCGATGGCCACGAGACTCAACACGCAGGAGACGATCGAGGGGGTCGAGCTCGACCGCATCTTGAAGGTAGTCGCGATCAAGCCGGTCCATATGTCTTCGATCTTCCCGTCGGGAAGCACCAACGGCC
This sequence comes from Actinomycetota bacterium, assembly GCA_035536775.1. Lineage (GTDB taxonomy): Bacteria > Actinomycetota > CADDZG01 > CADDZG01 > WHSQ01 > DATLNM01. Next base: position 64,484 of record DATLNM010000052.1, read on the forward strand.
GCAGCAAGACGGGATCGACTTCGGTCACCCGCTCACGTCCCGCAACGCGTAGACGTTAGGCGGCTCGTAACACGATGAGGGCCACCGGGTTCGCAAGCGCGCTCTCGGTCGCCCTCATCGTGTTCGCGATCACCCTGGGCGCGTCGATCCCGAGCGGCAGCGTCGCGACCGCGTGGGCACAACCGACGCCGACGCCGACGCTGCCGAACCTCTTCGGGACCCCGACGCCGACGCCATCTTCTTCACCAACCCCTCGTCCCGGGGATGACGATGACGGAACCGATGACCCTGACGAGGATCGAGAGCGTCCCGATCGCGACCGCAGGGACGAGCCAGGGAAGGGTCGTAAACCTGATCGGGGAAACGACGGGCCCGCCTCGCCGTTCGCCCCGCGTATCCCGGGCGCGTACAACACCGAGAAGCTCATGGGGATAGCCGCGCGTCTCCGCTCGTTGGGATGGAGTGAGGACGAGATCATCCGCCGGGTGTATCCGCCGTTCATCATCGCCGGGTACGCAGGGTGGGTCGATACGTGGGGCGCGCCCAGATCCGGCCCTGGTCCGGTCGTCCGCACCCACGAAGGCCAAGACGTCTTCTGCGACTACGGGTCTCCCGTGCTCGCGACTGAGGCAGGCGTCATCGAATTCGCAGAAGGAGGGCTTGGAGGCCGCGTCGCGCGGCTGCATCGTCCGGATGGGACGTACTGGTACTACGCCCACCTGGCGGATTGGAACACGGAGGAATTCGTAAGCGGTTCGACGGTGGGTCCAGGCGATGTCATCGGGTATTGCGGCACTTCCGGCAACGCGGAGTTCACCCCTCCTCACGTTCACTTCGGCTGGTACTCCGTGGGGGGCCTCGTCGCTCTCGATCCGATGCAGATTCTCATCCGGTGGCTGCGTGCGGCGGAGGTACATGCTGCAGCTCTGGTCGAGGAGGTCACCGGTCAACGTGTCCGGAAGATCGGAACACTCATCACCCAGCGCAGGTTCGGCGATTCATTCGGGCCGGACAGATCGGTCCTTCCGAACCCAGGGCACTCCTTGTGGGCCGCGGGTGCATCTCCCGCGAACGGGGCGTTCGCCGTCGCACAGGTCGCGTTGCAGGAGGCGTTGTCACGTGCGCTGCCTCAAGGCGTCCTGACAGGGGAGCGCGAGGACCCCGGAGCAATCACTTCCACGGGCGGTGGAGCGGGTGCGCTCGTCGAAGGCTCGATGTTCGCTGATGTCTTGGCGCGCTGGTCCTGGGACGAATCCCCACCCTAGAAAACTGGCTGCCCGGACCCCCACAGGCTAGTCTGACTCCCCATGGAGTGCCTACACCGGCGGGCGGGCGGAACCGAAGTTCGTGAACGCGGCTTCACGCTCATCGAGCAGCTTGCGGTACTGCTCGTCCTTGCGATCCTCAGCGCGATTGCTCTCCCCGCGATCATGCAACAACGGGAGAAGGGTTGGATCGCGCAGACGCAATCTGCCTTGAAAGACTCCTCTACCGCAGCATTCGCGTTCGCTAACTCGAATGGTGGCACTTGGGAGGACCTCGACGAACTCGCCGACCTCGAGGACGAGGGGTACCGCGTAACGGAGGGCGTTGCAATCTCGGTCGATGGCGAGACGCTCGAATACTGCCTTCGCGCTCTGCATCTTCAGCTTCCGCCCGAGCATGAATGGAAGGTCGCGAGCTTCGACAGCGAAAATCAAGCCCCCGTCCCGGACGACGACTGTCCATGATGGTGCCAGGAGACTCGCCCGCATGAGTGACGAAGTTGACGCCACCGACCTGATCGAACGCGCCCGCGCCGCCGTCGAGGCGGTCCGCAGCGTAGACCGCCGGGTGCGCGTGGAGGCTGGGAAGTTGCGAGACCCCCGTGAGGCGGCCCTCGCAACAAGGCCTTGGGCAAAGGCACGACGCGATGGGTTGAGGGAGACGACGTCAGACATAGTCGACTTCGCTGTCGCCGTTCTTCAAGAGCTAGAGACGGCGCGCTCGGGACCGGAAGGCCAAGATGCTGCGGGCCAGATCGGAGTCCTGGAGGCTTCACTGGCGTCGCTCGCAGAGGCCAACGATCTCCTCGAAGAGCGCGAGGCGGAGTTACGCCGGAGCCACGATTCTTCGCCCGGGCGTCTCCCGACATCACCGGATGCTGCGAGTGCAGACGAGGTGACGACCGAAGAAGACGTCCTCCCTGCGAGGGAACACAAAGAGCATCCTCGGGCGTTGGTCGTCGCGCGCAACGCCCTGATCGCTGGCCTTGTGGCATTGGCTGGGGTCGCCGTTTGGTTGTTCGTGATCCCACATGAAAGTGGGACCTTCAAGGACTGCGTTGGGAGCGGAGGCGACGAGACGCAATGTCGTTGTCTGGACGAAGCCGAGGCCGCCGGCCTGGAGGAAGAGGACCGGGAACGATTCTGCCTCGCTCCCTAGCGCCAAAGTGGAGAAGGAGAGGGCGACGGGTGGTTGGCCCGTCGCCCTCTGACTTTTTATCTAACCTCGCTCTACCTTGATCGACCTTGACGAGTTCGTGCTCTGGTTGCCCGCCGCGTCGAACGCCTTCACTCGGATCGTGTAGGTGCCTGCCCGGACGAGGGCCCCGCTCTTGTTGCGTCCGTTCCAGGTGAACGTCGCCGGCAGTTCGTCTGCTCCCCCAAGGGAGCGCACGACCGTGCCGTTGCGCACTATCGCGACCGTGACACGCTCCGCACCGTCGGTCTCGACACCGATCTTGGCCCTGCGCCGGGTGGGATCTAACGTCCTCGGCGTTGCGGTCACGCTCGTGATGCTCGGCTTCGTGGTGTCGATGGTCACGACGCCCATGATCGGGGTCGCTGCGTTGCCGGCATCATCCTTGGCCGTCACCTGCCAGCGATAGTCGCCGTCCGGCAGGGGACCGGTGGTGCCTTCGCCCCCATAGACGATCGTTGCTGTGCGCCCGCTCCCCGCGACCGTGAAGGCTGGTGCCGCTGCTTGGCGCGCCCCGGAGCTAGCGAACACGTCGAAGCTCCAGTCAACGTCCTCTGAGAACGACGCGTTGATGTTCAGCGTGTCGTTCTTACCGTCGCCGTTGGGCGAGATCGCGGTGCCGTCGGCCGAGCCCTCCGCCTGAGGCGGTGTCGTATCCGTCGGCGGAACCGTCACGTCTGGGTTGGTGCCGTCGCCGGGAGTGCTGTTCCCCCCGGGAGTGCTGTTCCCCGCGGGAGTGTCAGAGGCCGAGGGACCCGGCGGTGCTGTTTCGCCTGGACCGGCCGTGGTGCCCGCCGACGGGCTGGCGCTCGCGCCGGGCGTGCTCGACGAGGTCGCAATCGGCGACGGACGCTCGAGCGGAGGCATGGAGGTGCCACCTCCACCTGTGCCACCTCCACCGGTGCCACCTCCATCGGTGTCCCCACCGTTGCCGATCTGTCGGGGCGGTCGGGCACCCGCGTTCCACGAGCTCGCCGCTGGGGTGAACACGGTGATCTCGACGTCCCCTTCGAGCTCGGGTCCCGCGGCCGCACCGTAGCGCACGCGCTTCGCCACGCACGGTCCCGGCTCCTCCGTCCCCTCGGGGTCGGCGATGCCGGCCTCGATGGCCGCTTGGGTGCACTCGCGAACGAGCTCGGTCGGCCCGGCTCCCTCGGTGCGGAAGATCTGGATGGTCGTTTCGTCCTCGCCCTCTGGGATCGACAGCGCATCGAACAGAAAGACGAGCTCCAGCGGGTCGTCGCTCTTGGCTTCTGGAGCCGTTATCTCGATCTCTTGGCCGAAGAAGACGAACGGGCGATTAAAGGGATGGTTGGGATCGGGCGGCGCCTGTCCGTCGTTATCGCGTTGGTTAAACTCGTCGATGTCGACCGGTCCGGCGTTGGGAGACGTCACCGAGGTCTCTTGAGGGTCTTCGGCGTCGGCGCCGTCGCCCGCTCCGTCGGTCGAGTGGGTCTCGTTTGGCTCGCCCTCCGGATCGAACGACGAGTCGGCGGCCCCGTTCTCACCCACAGTTTCGCCGTCGCCTGTTCCGCAGCCGATGTCGTTCGTGTCGGGCTCGAAGCTGAGCTCGAAGTCACCCTCCTGGCCGTCGTAGCCATCGACTGCGATCCGGTAGATGGGCAGCTCACCGCCCGTGGCCGCAGCGGGGAACTCGACACAGCTGTCGAGCGTGTTGGCCGAGTCGTCGTTCTCGCGGACCACCGTGAGGCTTGCCAGGGTCGCGTCCTCGGACGGGCCCGCAGGCCGCTCGTAAACGCTCAGTAAGGGGTCGGCGAGCGTGACGCCGTTGGCTCGGATGACGTAGTCACCGGCGGCCGGAGGGCTCCACTCGTACCACACCGACGCGTTCGGGCCGTTCCCGGCATGCGGGGCCTCGCCACCTTGGGCGGTCGCAGCGACGTTGGTCCCCGGTGCCTGAGCCGCGTCTGATCCGAGGATCTTGGCATCGGCGAAGAAGTCGTTGCCTGGGGGATCGATGACGGGTGGCTGGGCGGTGGGGCATACCCCTCCCGGCGTGACGTTGAGGACGAAGATGCCCTGGCGGCCGTTGTAGCCGTCGACCGCGATCCGATACTCGGTCCCAGGCGTCGCCACGAAGTCGACACAGCTGTCGAGCGTCCCGAGCTGGCCTTGGTCGGCGTCGTCGTTCTCTGCCACGGCGGCGGTATCGATGACCGGGGCCGTGTCGCCTGTGTAGACCGCCAACAGGCTGTCGCCGATGGTATCTACCTGCGCTTCACTGCCGAACGTGTCGATGGCGACCTGCCCCACGCCGTCCGGGGCGACGAATCGATACCAAACCGACGCTCCACCGCTGTTGCCGCCATGGTCGGGTTCAAAGGCTGGCTTGGTTGCACTGACGGTGGTCCCGTTGACCGTGAGTGGATCGAGTCCGAGGGTGATGGTTTCAGCGCCGTTGAATTCGTCGTTGGGGGGAGGAGGAGGCGGCGGCGCGGCGGCCGGGCATCCTCCAGTGTCGAGCGACAGGAGGAACTCTCCCTCCCGGTCGCCGTACCCGTCGACCGCCACGAAGTACTCCTCGTCGACGAAGGTCTGGAATTCGATGCAGCTCTCGAGGCTTCCGTCGTAGTCGTCGTTGGCGGCCTGCTCGCCATATCCCGGCCTCGTGTAGGCCGCGAGCACGGTGTCGCTCAAGGCATTGGGCAGAGACAATGTTCCGAAGGTATCGACCGACATCATCCCGCCGTCGCCGATGAAGCTGTACCACACGGAGTTGCCCCCGCCCCAAAGCGCGTGCGCCGGCTCGCCGTCTTGGAGTGTCGCATTGACGTTGGTCCCGGAGATCGGGTACGAGGTCGCTCCCGGGTCTGGGAGGAACTGTGCGTCCGCGATGTCATCGTTGGATGGCCGTTGCGAGAAGTACCAGGTCAACTCCACCGGGCTCGCGCACGCGCAGCCGCCGTCCTCGATCGCGATCTTGTATTCCTGGCCCTGCTGAGCGACGAAGGAATAGCGCTCGTAGTCCGTGAAGCACCCGTCACCGCAGTTCTGGGGGTACGCGCCCCCCGCTTCTGTCAGCGTAGCGACGTCATCGCCCGTGTAGAGGCCTAGCCCGGTGTCGCTGTAGCTACCACTGGAGTCGAATGTGAATTCACCCGTGCGCGGGGCCGTCCACTTCCACCACACCGACCGACCGCCGCCGAAATCGCCAGCGTGGTCGTATTCGAACGGCTCTTTCGTTGCCGCGGTATTGCTGCCGGTGGCTGTGCCGGACTCTCCGCTTATCGCCGCTGCGTTGGCGAGGTTGTCGTTGGCCGGTGCTGACGGCGCGCCGGAGGCCGTAAAGCACGGCGACAGTTCGGAGGTGTCGAAGGTGAAGATATCAATGGCGAGCGCAGTGATCTCGTTACCCTCTGCGAAGGAGCCGCCCGACAGGTCGACGAAAATGGAAGCCTGGCCGTCTTCGTTCGTCGAGACGTAGGTGCTTTCGACGAACTCCTCTGCTTCGCCGTGCTCGGAGGCATCGCAATCGGCGTTCCGGAAGAAGAGGATCTGGAAAGAGGTCTCTGGAGTGCTCTCGAGCGTCGCGTGGATCTCGGAGATGTTGTCCCCATTGTCGAACGCCTGCGTGATTACGGGGAAGTTCTGCAGGTTGTTCGGACCGGAGTCGTTGTCACCCGCGAGTGGGTCGTTGGGGGTCACCCCGTCGCCGCCGAGGTCGATCCCAAGAAGCCCGTTGTCGCGGATCGCCCCGGAGCTTCCGGGATAGAGCTCATTGGACGTGCCCGAGAGCACCTGGATGCCGACGCCGGCGTTCTGCTCGATCACGTTGCTCTCGATGTAGTTGCCACTACTTCCGTCGATCGTGATGCCGTCCCCGCCGTTCCCCATGGTGATGACGCCCGTGCCGATGTTGTTGCTCTCGATGAAGTTGTCACCGGCCAGGTACTCATCGGGAAAGCCGATGACCTGGTCGTCCTCGTCGAAGATGTACATGCCGGAGCGGCCGTTGGAGGCGATGTGGTTGTCCCAAACGTAGTTACCAGATGACTGCAGGTGCATACCGTCAAGCCCGTTGCCGAGCCCAGGGCTACCCGTGAAGTTGGTGCCGATCTTGTTGCCCCCGATCTCCTGATTCGCCCCTCCACCCACTACGGCGATCCCGCTCAGGACGTTGCCCGACAGCACGCTGTCGTAGATCTGGTTGCCGTTTGATCCCGAGATATGGATCCCGTTCCCCTGGTTCGACTGAGTGGCGGTGCCCGAGGCATCCGTACCGCTGTAGACGTTCGACACCACATTGAATGCGCCGTCCGTTAGGACAAGACCGTGTCCATCGAAATTGTTGATGTTCAGATCGGTGATGTGGGAGTCGCCGGCCCTGACGGTGAGCCCATGAACACCGGACCCTGCAGACGCGCCCGTGATCTCCAAGAGGGGTGGGGCGAAAGAGTTTCCTGTTAGCCAAACGGGCTCGTCGATGTCGGGAAGGGCGCTCGTTGGTGTAACAACGGACACCGCGGCAGCGAACGTGATGTCATCGCGACCATCAGGGACGCCGCCGATGCCCGGCGCGTTCGGCATCGCGTTCGCGTCCTGGATCGCCTCGCGCAACGAGCAGTGAGTGACGTCACAGCCCGAGCTGGGGTCCACGACGTCGTCTCCGCTGTTGACGACGAAGTTGACACCCTCGGCTTCCTGGACGCCCCAGTCGGAACCGCCGTCGAAGATGCCCGGCAACGTCACGAGGGGCGAGACCGCGAGAGACGTGGCGTCCATCTTGAAGATGTCACCGGCCTCACTGAAGACAATCTCGGTCCCGTCGGGTGAGTACGTGGCCTTGCTGTTGCCCGCGGCGCTCGATCTCAGCGACACGTCGCTCGTCCCGTCGGCGGCCATCCTGAAGAGATCGCTGTTACCCGGCGTGACCTCACGCATGAAGATGATCTGTGTCCCGTCGGGACTCCAGCTCGGAAGCTGGTCGAGGATGGCGTTGTTGGTCAGGTCGGTGACGGGTCCTCCCGCTGGAGACACCGTCGCGATGTCGAAGTCTCCGCCGATCCCCGCCTGGAAGGCGATGAGGCTCCCGCCGGGCGACCACGACGGGAAGCCTGCCTGCACCGTGGCGACCTCGAACTTCGATGTCCCGTCCGCGTTCATCGTGTAGAGACGGTTGCCCGGGCCTTGGTTGGAGATGTACGCGATCTTCGAGCCATTTGGGGACCACGTCGGATCCGCGTCCCACCCAGGGTTGTCCCCCGTCAAGTTGGCGAGGCCGGAGCCATCGGGCCTCATCACGAAGATGTCCGGGTCGCCACCGTCGAACCTCACGAATGCGACCTTGGTGCCGTCGGGCGACAGCGTAGGGCTGGTGCTCGAAGTGGTGTTGTCGTCGGTGAGGCGCCTTTGGAAGGTGCCGTCGCCGAGCATGGCGTAGATCTCGTTGTTGCCGCCCCGGTCAGAGCTGAAGAAGATCCGACCGCTCGTCGGTTGAACCGGCGCGACGCTCCGGGCTTGAGGGGTCGCCCACGCGAAGGTGCCTGCCAGTACGGCGAGTGCCACAAGGATCCGTGCCGGTACCCGAGCCGCTCTCCCCTTGCGGCTACCCCGAACCGCTCCGCCCCTGCCGCTCCACCGAACCGCCGCCGCTGCACTCACTTGACGCGCCCTTTCGTCAGCAAACCCCTCAACCCTTAGTTCTCGGCCTGTGCGGCCAAAACCCTTAGAAAAGACCTGCCGCACCACGAGCCAAGTTAGGACGACGCCGGTCACCACGCCGTCACGAAGGTGACAAGTAACGAGACAGATTGGAGACACTTCGGAAACCGCCCCACAAAACCCACCCTGCATCCCAGAGATTACCGCTATCCTCGCCTCCGCTCGAGGCGGGATACCCGAGTGGCCAAAGGGGGCGGCCTGTAAAGTCGCTGGCTGACGCCTACAGAGGTTCGAATCCTCTTCCCGCCACTTCGACATCCGACCGTGGTGACGCCGTGTCCGCTTTATCAGCGTTTGGAGGACGTCATGGTGCAAGGAAAGAAGTTGGTGATCTTGCTCAGCCTGATCGCTCTGCTTGGCGCCTCCGCATGCGGGGCGAGCGACGACCCTGCCGCTGACGATGGTCCAGAGGCTAAGCCCTCGGTCGCGGAGCCGGTGGCACCTGAGGTCCTGACCGCGACGATGCATGACGACCGCGTTGACTTCGTTGCCTCGGTCGAGGCCGAGCCTGTGACCGTCCGGATCGACAACAGGTCCAAGCACAAAGAGCTGTTCCTCATCTTTGCGCGCCTGAACGAAGGAGCATCGAAGGAGAAGGTCGTGAAGCAGCTGGCCTCGGGCAGCGAGAAGGTGCTCGAGCTGATCACGGTTGCAGGTGGAGTTTTCCTCGAGCCCAAGGCTCCCGGCGAGGCGACGATCCTTTTCCCCGAAGGCTCCTACCTCGCGACAGACCCCGAGGCCAAGGGGATGGAGCCGGCTTTCTTCGACGTGCTTCCGGCGACCGGACCTCCGGTAGAGGAACCCGACTCTCTGGGGACGATCAGCGTAGGCGAGTACTTCTTCAAGGCGGAGGAGCCTCTGCCCGGCGGCGAGGGTGTCTACAAGATCGAGAACGTGGGAGAGCAGAGTCACGAGGTCATCGTCAGCCGAGGCAAGAAGGAGGCGGGGTTCGCTCTCGCCCCTGCACCCGGCGGGGCGTTGTGGGCCGCGATAGGCGACTCTTTCAAGCCCGGCGAGTATGAATTCGTGTGCTATTTCCCCGACGCCGATTCGGGCAAACCCCACATAAAGCTAGGCATGAAGGCGACGTTCAAGGTGGAGTGATCCCCGCTGAGTTACCCCCGAGATCGATATGTCAAGTTTTGGAAGCATCCTTCCGATATTGACAGTGCGGCGGAAGGTAAGGGGGTGTTGGGGGCAGTGAGTTTCTACGCAGTGCGCTTGCCGATCAGTTCGTACACCCACGCCTTGGCGGGAGGCGAAAAGATCACGGTCTGTGGCCGAAGCCCTTCGGATGATGCCATCCGCGAGGCGTACGAGCTCCACATGCAGTTCGCCCGGACTCGTCCGCTGTCCATGCTGTGCGCCGAGTGTCTCAAGGCCATAGCGACACGTGTGGGCGACCTCGTCGAGGAGTCGCGCCAGCGCCAGGCGGTCTAGGGGCGCCGGTTCCATAATCCGAAGTCCTCCGTTTAACCTGTATCTCGGCCGGGGAACGCGCCTCAGCCCGGATCCTAGGAGGCAGGATGTCTATCCATAAGGTCGTTTCTCTCGGAGTCGTCGCGGCGCTCATCGGGCTCCTGGCCCTGATGGCGAGCGCATCGTCCAATGCAGCGCCGCTGGCCGCCCCCGTCCAAACCCCGACTCCGACGCCGACCGCGACCGACCGGCCCGTCGGTCAGCTCGAGCGCAGCGTTTCGTTGCGTCTCAGGAGACATCTCGTCGCTAAAGGTCTCGTCTCAGCGAACAACCCCGCATGCTGGGCGAACGCCCGCGTCATCCTGAAGCGTCTAGAGAGCAGCCAGTGGGTGCGCGTCGCTAGCACCCGATCGGATGACGACGGCTTTTACCGCATGCGGCCCGGAGACCGAGAGGGCGCGTACCGCGCCAGCGTCAGGAGGGACGGTTCGTGCCCGGCGGACCGTTCCCCGACACGCCAACACGCCCACTAGTTCATCCGCGGGCTCGAGTCCTTCGCTCCGATGAACAGCGGGCGCGACACCTGGTACTCGAGGCCGCCCGGGCCTTTGAGGGTGGTGTCTCCGGTCGTCACGAAGAGGCGGCCCTTCGCGTCATAGTTGATCGTGAAGAAGTCACCGAGTCTTCGGTCGCCCAAGGTGTTGCAGCCGGTGCCGTTGCAGGGTCCCTGCCCGATGTGTATCGGACGCCGCGCCGCGTCCGCCACAGAGAAATTCGGCGTTCCACACCCGCGCGCGTTGGTCGTCGCGGCGACGTAGATGCGCACCTCGTAAGTGTTGGCAACCTCCGGGACGGCTTTGGCCTCATACCACCCGACACCGGCGCGGCCATCCTCACCGGCGATCGTCCAGGCCCAGAACGGCGTCCCCGTCCCGATCCGAGGGATCGTCACGGGTTCGGACCAGCGCTTGGCTGCGGGATCGAACGACGCGAACTTCACTTGGGCGTTGTCGTCGGCTCCATCGACGAAGCCGTAGTAGACGAACCCATCGATATCGACACCGATCGAGTTCATCACGGAGTTGTTGCTGGCGCCCTCGAGCGCGTACGTGTCCCAGCTCATGCCGTCGTCGCGTGACACCTCGACGCCCACTCCTGCGGAGCTGCCGGCATACATGCCCTTCGGGTCGGTGGGATCGATGAAGATCTTGCCGTACGCGTTCGGATCGGTAAGCCGTGTCCAGGTCAGCCCGCCGTCCAGTGACTTCTGAAGGTTGCCGGTGATGCGCAGGTAGACCTCGTCCTCGCCACGTGCCGCGAGCCAAGGACGGTCACCCGTGTCGGCGATCGGGTTCGCGTCGGGCCATGTCTGTCCGTTGTCGTGCGACGCGAAGACGGACACGTTCGCGAGGTCGATCTCGGTGCCGTAGAGGTTCCCCGCCGAGTCCTTTGCGAAGTCAGGATCGCTGAAACCTGTGGACGTCGCGGAGTGCGCCGCGAGGCCCGGAAGGATCTCGATCTTCTTCCATGTCTTGCCGTGATCCGTTGACCGCCACACGAGGGTTTGGTTCCGGTAGCCCGTGATGAAGTCGGCCTCGGGGATCGTCCGCAGGTACGCCAGCGTCGTGCCCAGGTGCGCGCCTACGATGATGCTGCCGTCGTCAGCTATGACCGAAACGGGCTCTCCGCCACTGGCGTGCTGGTCGATCCAGACGGGCTTCTTGAAGGCGAGCTTCGATAGGGGCGCGGGCCGGCATTTCTCCGTGCCCCACGCGGAGCGGACGAGCGCCGGCGCCACCACGACGGTAGATAGGAGGGCAACTGCCGCGAGGACAGACGTCGAGACGCGCGAGCTTTTCAAGGGTTACCTCCCGAAGCTTCTGGCTTTGCGGGGAGATTCGCCGCATGTCGCGGATGCCCCCTCTCTTGCCATATTCGAAATAGCCCGAGCTGGACCCCAGGGATGAGCCTTTCGGACCATTTCGGATTGGTGTCGCGGGGCCGAAGCTTGTTAGTAGGCAAAAGTTTTCCGAAGGAGACGTGATGAATCCGAAGCTCTGGGCTGTAGAAGAGTTCCTCCAGCTCGACCTGGACGACGACAACTTCAAAGAGCGCTTCCGCAGGCGGCCTCTAAAGAGGATCCCAGCGACCATGCTCGGGGACGCTCCGGATGAGACTTTCGTCGAAGAGCCGGCCAAGAAGGAGCTCAGGATCGAACGCCGCGTCGCCATGAGGGCCTTGAGCGAGCTGCTGATCGACGCACCGAGCTAGCCCTCGCAGGGGCGACGTCCACGGGCATCGGCCCTGTATCCCCATAGGATTCGGGCGTGACCCATCCTTCAGGCGCGCCATCGGCGTCGTGGACCGAGCTGATCGCCCGTTTCCGATCACGAGATGCCACCGTCGCAGTGGTCGGTCTGGGCTATGTCGGCCTTCCGGTCGCCTTGGGGTTCGCCCGCGAGGGCTTCGCCGTCCTGGGGGTTGACGCAGACCCGAAGCGCGTCGAGGCCATCCGTTCCGGCACGTCCTACCTCCGAGACGTCTCCGACGACGAGCTCGCGGAGGCGCTTGCCGCGGCCCGCTTCCAGGTCGACACCTCGTACGAGGCGATGTCGGGTGCCGACGCGATCCTCATCTGCGTGCCGACCCCTCTGTTCGAGGGCACGCCGGATCTGACCCCTATCAAGAGCGCAGGCGAAGCGCTTGGTGAGGTTCTCACCAAAGGCACTCTGGTCGTGCTCGAGAGCACCACCTATCCAGGCACCACAGAAGAGATCCTCATGCCGCTTCTCGGCGCGCACGGGCTCGAGGCCGGGACCGATTTCCTTCTGGCCTTCTCCCCTGAACGGATCGATCCTGGGAACGACAACTTCTCTTTCACCGATATCCCGAAGATCGTCGGAGGTATCGACGCGCTCTCGACCGAGGCTGCAGAGGCCCTCTACTCGCAGGTCGTGCCGAAGGTGGTCAAGGTGCCCGGCACCCGTGAGGCGGAGATGTCGAAGCTCATCGAGAACACCTTTCGTCACGTCAACATCGCACTCGTCAACGAGCTGGCGGTGTACGCCCACGACCTCGGGATCGACATATGGGAGTCCATCGGGGCTGCCGCAACCAAGCCGTTCGGCTTCATGCCGTTCTGGCCTGGACCGGGCTGGGGCGGGCACTGCATCCCCTTGGACCCGGCGTATCTATCGTGGCGCGTCCGGAAGGATCGCGCGCATGAGATCCGCTTCGTCGAGCTCGCGCACATGGTCAACGCGGAGATGCCGCGCCACGTCGTCGAGAGGGTGTCGCTCCTGTTGAACGACATGGGCAAGGCCGTGAAGGGAGCGAAGGTGCTCGGCGTCGGTGTCGCGTACAAGGGGGGTACGGAGGATCGCCGAGGTTCACCCGGTCTCATCGTGTTGTCGGAGCTTCGGAAACGAGGTGCCGATGTCTCTTACCTAGATCCGCTCGTTCCCGAAGCGATCATCGCCGGCGAGAACCAGCACTCGATCGTCGCTGATCCCGACACGATCGCCGCTCAAGACCTCCTCGTGGTCCTCGCTCCTCAGATAGAGGTGCCATGGGAAGCGCTCGAACGTTCTGCCCGGATGATCCTCGATTGCTGCAACGCTTATGGACGAACGGGCGGCAAGATCGTCCGGCTCTAGCGAGGGTCCCATCTCGTGCGCGGCTCGATCGCGCTGAGAGAGATCCTGTCCTTATATTCCTCGATCGTCTTGAGCAGATGGACCACGACGTCTTCCGTCAGTAGGTGCGGCTTCAATCCGAGATCCAGAAGCTTCGTGTGAGTTGCGTTGTAGTAGTGCTTCTCCGCTTCGATACGGGGATCGTCTATGTGCGAGATCTCGACGTTTAGGCCGATCGTCACGCCCGCCTCTCGTACGCCCACCGCGAGGTCCTCGACGGAGAATTGCTCTGTGAATTGGTTGAAAACCCTGTACTCACCGGCGTCCGCCGGGTTCTCGATCGCGAGGCGGACGCACTCCATCGTGTCGATGATGTTGAGGAAGCCACGCGTCTGACCGCCTGCCCCGTACACGGTGAGGGGGTGGCCGATCACAGCCTGGACACAGAAACGGTTGAGGACGGTTCCAAAGACCTCGTCGTAGTCGAAGCGCGTCGCCAGACGCTTGTCGAGGTCGGTCGCCTCGGTCCGGATCCCATAGACGACGCCTTGATTGAGGTCGGTGGCTCGGATCCCCCAGATACGACACGCGAAGTGGATGTTGTGACTGTCGTGAACCTTGGTGAGGTGGTACATGGATCCGGGCATCTTTGGGAACGGAAGCGTGTCCTTGCGCCCGTTGTGATCGATCTCGATGAACCCTTCCTCGATGTCGATGTTTGGGGTCCCGTACTCGCCCATCGTGCCGAGCTTCACCAGGTGCGCATCGGGCGCGAGGTCCCTGAGAGCAAAGAGGACATTGAGCGTTCCCTCGACGTTGTTGCGCTGCGTCATCACCGCATGGTGGCGGTCGATCATCGAGTACGGCGCGCTCGGCTGCTCCCCGTAATGGATCACCGCATCCGGCTGGACCGAAGCGATGACGTGGTTGACGAACTCGGGGTTGGTCAGATCACCGATGAACGCGTCGATCCGGCGTCCACTTATCTCCTCCCACGCGCTCAAGCGATCCGGCAATGTCCGGATGGGAGTGAGAGAGCCGCCGCCCACCTCGTGAGCCATCGACCGTCTGAGGAAGTTGTCGACGACGGAAACCTCGTGGTCGCGTTCCGAGAGATGCATAGCCGTCGGCCATCCGAGATAGCCGTCGCCACCGAGTACCAGGATCCTCATCGCTGCAAGATAACGTGGAGTGGCACGGGCGATCGAAGGAAATGACGGGGAGGACTGTCCAATCGGCTCCTATTGGCATGACCGGCGCGTCGCCGTCGCAGGCGGGTCGGGCTTCATAGGCTCGTACGTAGTCGACGAGCTCCTCGGGGCAGGCGCCGACGTCACCATTGCCGACATCGCCCCACCTCATGGCTCGGCCGCGTCGGTGCGTTATCTCGAGGTGGATCTACGGCAGCTCGATCCCTGCGTAGCCGCGCTGAGGGACGTCGACGTAGTCCTGAACCTCGCAGGCAAGATCCACGGTGTCGGGCACAGCAACTCCCA
>DATLNM010000053.1:0-14599 GCA_035536775.1 Actinomycetota bacterium
CACGAGGTCCACTGCGTGGTGACCGTTATGGCCGTCGACAACGAGAACCCCGTAGACATCCTTGCCCTCAACGCAGCGTCGTGCGCGCTCGCACTCTCCGACATCCCCTTCGAGGGTCCCGTCGGTGCCGTGCGTGTTTCACACATCGAGGGTGAGTGGGTCGCGAACCCCACGTGGGAAGAGCAGGACGACGCAACGATCGAGCTGGTCGTCGCGGGCCGCGTCAACGACGCCGGCGAGGTCGACATCATGATGATCGAAGCCGGTGCGTCCGAGTTCGTCTTCGACCTCCTCGCCGAGGGAGCGCAGCGTCCGGACGAGGAGCTCCTTGCCGACGGCATCGAGTTCTCCAAGGGCTACATCGCCGAGGCCATCTCGCTCCAGAACGAGCTCGTCGAGAAGGCCGGCAAGCCCAAGGGCACGACGACCGGCGACAACCCCGACTACCCGCTGTTCGTCGACTACTCCGACGAGATCATGGACGCGGTCAAGGATGTGGCGCAGGCGCGCATCGAAGAGGCGACCGCGATCACATCCAAGGCCGACCGCCGCGGCAAGCTCAAGGAGATCGAGGCAGACGTCGCCGCTCAGCTGGGGGAACGCTTCCCCGATGCCGGTGGTCAGATCAAGGCCGCACTGCGATCCCTGACCAAGAAGGTCATGCGCCTTCGCGTCGTCAACGAGAACAAGCGCCTCGACGGTCGTTCGATAGACCAGGTGCGTCCCATCTGGGCTGACACCGGCATCGTCCCCCGCGTCCACGGTTCGGGCCTGTTCACCCGCGGCGAGACCCAGGCGCTCACCATCACCACACTTGGCATGGCGCGCATGGAGCAGATGATCGACGACCTCTCACTAGAGGACCGGAAGCGCTACATGCACCACTACAACTTCCCGCCTTACTCGACCGGAGAGGCCGGGTTCATGCGTGGTCCGAAGCGCCGTGAGATCGGCCATGGAGCGCTCGCCGAGAAGGCGCTGCTCCCGTTGATCCCCAAGAAGGACGACTTCCCCTACACGCTGCGCGTTGTGTCCGAGGTCCTGTCTTCGAACGGATCGACGTCGATGGCTAGTGTCTGCGGCTCGTCGCTATCGCTGATGGACGCAGGTGTTCCGCTGCGCGGTGGCAAGCACTGCGGCGGTGTGGCCATGGGTCTCATCGCCGAAGAGGGCAAGTTCCTTCCTCTGACCGACATCCTCGGTGACGAGGACGCGTTCGGCGATATGGACTTCAAGGTCGCTGGAACCGAGGACATGGTGACAGCGCTTCAGCTCGACACCAAGATCTCCGGTGTCCCCGCCGAAGTGCTGCGCGAAGCGCTGCAGGCCGCCAAGACCGCTCGTCTTCACATCATCGGTGAGATGAACAAGCACCTGGACGCGCCGAGGACCGAGCTTGCGAAGTACGCCCCGCGCGTGCTCTCGCTCAAGGTCCCCGTCGACAAGATCGGCGAGGTCATCGGCCCCAAGGGCAAGAACATCAACATGATCACGCAGACGACCGGCGTCGAGATCGACATCGAGGACGACGGAACGATCCGTATCGGTTCGATGGACCAAGAGTCCGCCGAGCGCGCCGCCGCGCTGATCGAAGCGGTTGCAAACCCGAAGCTCCCCGAGATCAACGAGCGCATCCTCGGCCAGGTCGTCAAGACGATGGCGTTCGGGGCATTCGTCAACATCGCCCCCGGGCGCGACGGGCTCGTACACATCTCCAAGCTGGGTGAGGGCCGCATCGAGCGCGTCGAGGACGCGGTCAACGCCGGCGACCAGATCGAGGTCGAGGTCACCGAGATCGACCGTCAGGGCCGCATCAACCTCACGCCGGTGGCGTGGCTCGAGCGTCAGGTCGAAGCGGGCAAGACCCTCGAGGAGGCCCGTGCCGCAGCCGCCCAAGGCGGCGGCGGTGGCGGCGGACGCGACCGTGACCGGGGACCGCGCCGTGAGGGCGGCGACCGAGGCGGACGCGACCGCGACCGTGGGCCCCGCCGTGAAGGCGGCGGCGACCGTGGTGGCGCACCGTCCGGAGGACCGAGGCGGGAGCGCGCTCCACGTCCGGACGACTTCTAAGCCGTTTCCGTCGAAATGAACTTCGCACGCACCACGCTCGACTCCGGCATCACGATCGTCACGGAGGAGATGACAGAGGTCCGGTCGGTCTCGACCGGATTCTGGTTCGACGTTGGCTCCCGTGACGAGCCAGAGCGTCTCGCCGGAACGTCGCACTTCCTCGAACACCTGCTCTTCAAGGGGACGGCGAAGCGCACGGCCAAGGAGATCGCCGACGCGTTCGACGCCGTCGGTGGCGACATCAACGCGTTCACCGGCAAGGAGTACACGTGTTACTACGCGCGTGTGCTCGACGAGGATCTTCCGATGGCGCTCGAGACGCTTGCCGACATGATGACCAACTCGGCGCTCGACCCGTCCGAGCTCGAATCGGAGCGCAAGGTCATCCTCGAAGAGATCGCGATGCACGAGGACGCACCGGACGAGCTCGTGCATGACCTCTTCTATCGCTCGATGTGGACGGACCACCCGCTTGGCCGTCCAGTGCTCGGGTTGAACGAGACGATCGGGGCCGTGTCGCGCGATGAGGTCGCCCAATACTGGAAAGAGCGCTACACCGCAGGCAACCTCGTCGTAGCCGCGGCGGGCAACCTCAAACACGACGACCTCGTCGCCCGCATCGCCGACCTGTTCGGCCCCGGTGGGCGCAAGACCCTGCGTCAAGGTCCGTCGCCCAAGAGCAGTCCCGGCGTCAATGTCTTTCGGCGTCCGACCGAGCAAGCGCACATCATCGTCGGCACCGAGGGGCTCCCGAGAGGCCACGAGGACCGCCACACGCTCGCGATCATCGACAACATCCTCGGAAGCGGGATGTCGTCGCGCCTCTTCCAAGAGGTGCGCGAAAAGAGGGGTCTCGCTTACTCCGTTTACTCATACCGCTCGATGTTCGCCGACGCCGGCGCGTTCGCGATCTACGCAGGGACGCTGCCGCAGAATGCAGAGACCGTCATCGAGCTGATCCGTTCGGAGGTCGACTCGGTGCTCCGCGACGGCATCACCGAGGCCGAGCTCGCCAGAGCGAAGGGCAACGTCAAGGGATCGCTCGTGCTGTCGTCGGAGGACCCGGGCAGCCGGATGAACCGTCTAGGTCGCTCGCAGCTCACGACCGGCGAGATCCTGTCGATCGATGAGCTCATCGAGCGCTTCGAGCGCATCGAGATGGACGACATCAGGCGCGTCATCGATCTCGTGTTCGGTACGGGATCACAGCAGGTGACCGTCGTCGGGCCTTTCGACGAGGACGCGTTCGACCGCTACGCCGCGTAGATGATCACCGTAGGTGTGCTGGGTGCCGCCGGTCGGATGGGCACGGCTGTGTGCCATGCGGTCGATGCCGACACCGAGCTCGAGCTCGTAGCCCGGGCCGGCGCAGCGGTAGAGCTCGACGCCCTCATCGAGGCGAAGCCTGCGGTCGCCGTCGAGTTCACAACGCCGGCGTCCGTGCGCGCAAACACGGAGGCTTGTGTCCGAGCAGGGATACACGTCGTGGTCGGTGCTACGGGACTGACTTCTGAGGACCTCGTAGACATCGCTCGGCTGACCGACGAGCACGGCGCCAACGTCTTCGTTGCTCCCAACTTCGCCATCGGCGCGGTGTTGATGATGAGGTTCGCGGCCGAGGCCGCGCGCCACTTCGACACCGTCGAGATCATCGAGAGGCACCACGAGAACAAGCTCGACGCGCCTTCGGGCACCGCACTGCGGACCGCGAGCCTCATGGCCGAGAGCAAAGGCGCCCCCTTCTCGACGTCGGTCGGCGGCACCGAGTCGATCGCGGGCAGCCGCGGGGGTGACGCCGACGGCATCCGGATCCACTCGTTGCGCGTCCCGGGCTCCGTTGCGCATCAAGAAGTCATCTTCGGCGCCAAGGGTGAGACGCTCACGATCCGCCACGACTCGCTCGATCGGGCCTGTTTCATGCCCGGCGTCGTGCTCGCCATAAAGAAGATCGCTGCGACCCCCGGCGTCACCGTCGGTCTCGAGCATCTCCTCGGCAGCTGACCGTCTTTCGTTCGTCGGGCATGCATCTACGAGGGCTGGCCGTTCTGGCGGTCTGCCTATTCCTGATGACTGCGTGTTACGGGGACGAGCAGAATCTCACCGAAACTGGAAGGGGGATTCCCCTCGTGGGCGTCGACTTCCCTTCGTCCACGACCGCCGGAGCGACCGAGACGCTCACCGTGGCCATAAGCAATCCGGGCCCTGGGGATATGCGTTCGGTGGTGGTCGCGTTCGCGCTCGTTGGTCCGACCGGCGGCGCAGCCGAGGTGCCAACGCCATTGATCGGGATCGGACGCGGCAAGACGAACCCCGCGATCGCGGCGGTAAGGCCCGAGCCCGACGCGATCTCACCCGATGCCGTCCTGTTCGTGTTCGGGTCCCTCCCGGAGGGCGGGAACCTGGCGGTCGAGTTCGATGTGGTCGTCCCCAGCGCGATAGGGGTCGCGGCCAACTCAGTCACGGTCTATGACGGCGATGAGCCCGAGCGCGCCGGTGGCATACGGCTACAAACGACCGTTCAGTGAGCGAGGTAACGTGAGGTTTCGCAGACAAGGGAGGTTGTCATGACGGCGCGCTTCGGTCAGGTGATCACGGCGATGGTGTCGCCTTTCGCCGTCGATGGGAGCCTCGACGTCAAGGCGGCGCGCTCGCTCGCCGTGCACCTCCTCGACAACGGCTCCGAAGGTCTGGTCGTCTGCGGCAGCACAGGGGAGTCCCCGACGCTGAGCCACGCCGAGAAGCTCGACCTGTTCTCCAACATCGTGGAGGAGGTCGGCGATCGCGCTACCGTTATCGCCGGCACCGGCACATACGACACGCGCGAGACCATCGAGCTCACCAAGGAAGCCGCCGAGCGCGGGGCGGACGCATGCCTCGTCGTAACTCCTTATTACTCTCGGCCGCCGCAGAACGCGTTGCTCGCCCATTTCGCCGCGGTGGCCGATGCATCGCCTGTGCCGCTGATCATCTATGACATACCCGCCCGTACAGGACGCCGCGTCGAGATACCGACCATGGTCGAGCTCGCCGCGCACGAGAGCATCGTGGCCGTCAAGGACGCGGTCGGCGACGCGGTCGAAACCGCCCGGTTACGGGCGCGGCTCGACGAGGCCGGCCACACCGATTTCGAGATCTACAGCGGTGACGACGTCCTGCTTCTGCCACACATCGCCGCGGGAGCGATCGGGGTCATCTCGGTCTGTTCGCACCTCGTCGGATCACGTATCAAAGAGGTGTTCACGCGCTGGGATGCCGGCGATACCGCGGGCGCGCAGACCGCGTATCTAGAGTTGATACCGTTGTTCTCGACCCTGATGACGTTGACCAGCAACCCGATCCCGCTCAAGGCTGCGTTGGGCATGCTTGGGATCGACGCCGGCGAGCCGCGCCTGCCACTCGTGCCCGCGACGTCCGACGAGGCCACCACGATCCGCACCGCGTTGGAGGCAGCAGGTCTCTTGTCTTGAGCGAACCGGTCCGTCTCTTCTTCCTTGGAGGGCTCGGGGAGGTCGGGAGGAACATGCTCGTCATCGAGGCCGAGTCGAAGCTCCTCGTTGTCGATTGTGGACTCTCGTTCCCTAACGACGAGATGCTTGGTGTCGATCTCGTGCTTCCGGATTTCAGTTACGTGGCCGACCGTGCCAAGGATTGCCTCGCGGTGGTTCTCACACACGGACATGAGGATCACGTGGGCGCGTTGTCGTGGTTCCTCAAGGAAGTGCCGGTCCCGGTCTACGCGACTCCCCTGACGCTGGGCCTCGCCGGACGGCGCCTGAAGGAGTGGAACATCGAGGAGGCCGAGCTCAACGCGATCTCGGCGCCGGGCAACCTGAAGCTTGGACCCTTCGACCTCAGCTTCTTCGCGATGTGCCACTCGATCCCCGACGCGGTTTCCGTAGTCATCAACACTTCGCAGGGGCGCATCTTCTACACCAGCGACTTCAAGCTCGACGAGACCCCGGTCGACGGGCGCCGCACGGATCTGATGGGGCTCGCGCGTGTTGCCGAAGAGGGCATCGACGTGATGCTGTCGGACTCGACCAATGCCGAGGTCCCCGGGCGCACCCCGTCCGAGGCCATCCTCGGGCCCGAGCTGAAGAGGATCTTCGAGGGCGCCGGGGGCAAGATCGTCCTTGCGTGTTTCGCGTCCAACCTCCACCGCATCCAGCAGGTCCTCGAGGTCGCCGAGACACTCGGTAAGAAGGTCGCGTTCGTCGGCCGTTCGATGATCGCCAACGTCGAGGTCGGCCGTGAGCTCGGACACCTGCGCGTGAGCAACGACACCATCGTGTCGATCGACGACCTGTCGCGCTTGCCGGAGCAAGACACCATCATCGTCTGCACCGGGTCGCAGGGGGAGCCGTTGTCCGCGCTCTCGTTGATCGCCGCCGGTGAGCACAAGATGGTCTCGGTTCAGCCGGGGGACACCGTGGTGCTGTCGGCAAGCCCCATCCCCGGCAACGAGTCGGCCGTGCACCGCGTCCTAAACGGGCTCTTCCGAGCGGGCGCCGAGGTATTTCACTCCGGGCTCGACATCGTGCATGTCTCAGGTCACGGCGCGTCCGAGGAGCTAGCGGAGCTCGCGCTCCTGATGAAGCCGCGCTATTTCGTTCCGGTGCACGGCGAGTATCGACAGCTCGCCACCCACGCGCGCGTCGCCGAGGAAGCAGGTGTGCCTTACGCCGCGATCCGCATCATCGAAGACGGTGACGTCCTCGAGCTCGAGGACCGCACGTTGTCGCGCGGCAAGCACATCCCCGCGGGGACGATCCTGGTCGACGGTCTCGGCGTTGGCGATGTCGGCCCGGTGGTGTTGCGCGACCGCAAGGTGCTCGCCGGCGACGGCATCCTCGTGTGCGTCGTGACGATCGACGGGCACACCGGAGAGGTGTTGGCCGGGCCCGATCTGATCAGCCGTGGCTTCGTGTACGAGGACGAGTCGCGCGAGCTCCTCGACGAGGCGGCCGACAAGGTTGCCGATGCGCTGCACGCCTTGGAGGACGAAAAATCGACCGACTGGGCGGCAGTGAAGAAGGCATGCCGGCGCTCTCTCGGCGAATTCGTATGGAACCGCACCCGCCGCCGCCCGATGATCCTCCCGATAGTCATGGAGATCTGAAGGTCTTCACCTGTTCCGCCCGCCCTTCGCCCAGGCCGTGGTCTTACACTCCATATGGTGGATGACGCCCACACCCAACCCAACCGGTCCGGCCGCGACCGCGGATGAGCCAAGTTTCAGCGCGGGTCCTCATACTTCTCTGGGTCCTTCTCTTTAGCGCGAGCTCCTCGTCGACCGTTCACCCAGCTCCTGTGAGTACCCCAGACCTGGCCTTCTTTAGATGGCCCGCCGACGGGGGTGGCGTTTTTGTCATGGACGCGGATGGCTCGCGGCTACGCAAGATCACGTCGAAAATCCCGCGCTTGGCCGACGACAGCGTCAGTGCCTGGTGGTCGCCCGACCATTCGCGCCTCGCGTTCGAAGCGGGTGGACAAGCGCTGGCGGAAATCTACGTCTGGGATGTTGAGCGCGAGGACTTAGTCAGGGTCACGCGCAATCGCACCTATGACCAGCACCCTTCGTGGTCCCCGGATGGCGAACTGCTGGTGATCCAGCGCCATGGTGAAGCACACCAGTCGGATGGAGAGATCTTCATCGTGCAAGCCAATGGTGAGGGCGACCCTCAACGTCTTACACGCAACGACTTCGGCGATCGGAACCCGGTGTGGTCGCCCAACGGAGAGACCATCGCCTACACCAGCGACCGAGGGATCTTTGTCTACTCCTTGTCGGAAGCGAACCAGACGAGGATCACTCGCGCAGGTCTAAGGGACTCGGCCCTTTCATGGTCACCCGATTCGAAATGGTTGTTGTTCGTGCGCAGCTTCTCGGAAAGCTCGAGCATCATGAAGATCCGCAGCGACGGACAGAGGATCCAGCGATTGACTACGGGTTCGGTCGACACCGAGCCTCAATGGGCTCCAGGCGGCTCGCGGATCGCTCTTGTGAGGTGCTCAACTGCAACTCAGTGTGTGCTCGGCGTGATGCCTTCCGCAGGCGGTGAGGTGACTGTGATTACGGGTGACATTAGCGGCGGCGTTGGGCCGGGAGACTTCTATCCCCGTTGGCACCCACGAGGTACACGGATTGTTTTCGATGGTCGCGTAAATGGCTCGCAAGCCGTTCAGTCCGTGCGCGCCAATGGTGGCCCGGTAACGACGCTAGCGACGCCACCGAGTAACGCAACCTATTGGGGGCTGGGCTGGTAGGGCTTTGACGAACCGATGACGGGTCCTCGTCAAAAATTCCTGTCGCTCACGTGGAAGGAATCTTTCAGCGCCCCATGCATCTCGTCTTCTCAGGAACTTTCGTGTTCGAGCGCACGTTCCTACGTCTAAACGAAAGCGCGCTAAGGAAGAGATAACAGGGCGTCCTTAAGGGGGAAATTGTGAGCGATAGGAAGCTGTTCTTGGTGACGTCCGTCGTCGTCTCCCTGGGTTTCAATCTGACCTTTCCAGCCGTGGCGAGAACCGTTGCCACCTTCGCGAGGAACGCAGCTCGAGTCGACGGCCTTAGCGCGGTGCCCGCGAGGACCGCAAAAGCGAAGAGGGCAGGAAAGCTGGTCGCTACGAATGAGAGTGGAACGCTGCCTGCCAACGCGATGGCCAAGGCCCCAGACTCCGCATTGCTCGGAGGGTTCCCCCCTGAGCTCTACCTACCGTCGCACTGTGCTTCAGGTCTGGCTGCGGTGGCTGATGTTCCCGGTGATGTCGTGTCGGGGGACGAGGTCGGTTCGGTTTTCATCCACGATGACGAAGGGAGAATCAATGGAAGATCCATAACTTCGTGCCGAAGGAGTCCCTTGACGGTCGTGCATCCCGACGTTGGGGTCTATGAATTGCACCTAGCACATGCAGCGCGTTGCAGCAGCGAAAGTCAGCCTCTGATTACCCATTCGTCCTTCGTAACGATCAAGAGCGACACCGTTCCTCTCGTCGCCACCACTTCCACGACTTGTGATGACGAGGGGTTCGCACTGGAGAGAGTTCGACTGTTCGATCTTTCCGGCACTCCCCGGGATTCCTACTTTTCCTTCATTATCTTGGGGTCGTTCCCGGTCCCTCCCTTCCCCTAAAGTGGGGTAGTCGATCCAAGACTTCCCAATGGAGGTTCCATTCGCGCGGCTGATAGGAGTACCCTGAGGCGACAACAGCCGGCCGCTTAAGTCGTGGCCGATGGACGAGAGGAGGCGATGATCAATGATTGGATCCTCGGCTTCCTTCGTCGTTCCTGCCTGAGCGTTCCACGCCGGCGGGACCCACTACCTAATCCATCCTCCGGACGCGCCGAGTGCGCGCCCGGTATCCGAAAGGAACCACCTTGCCGTCAAGTGACATCCGCGGGCTCGCAGGCTGGGACGCCCAGCGAGAGCTCGAGTTCGAACCGCATCAAGAGAAGGGAGCGCGTCCTGCACGCGTCCTGACCCGCTCACGCGACACCGTGATGCTTCTAACCGAGACCGACACCCGCTCCGCGGTCATCCCGGGGCGCATGATGCATCAGTCCCCGAGTGCCGAGCTGCCGGTCGTGGGTGACTGGGTCGCGTTCGAGGACCGCGGGCCTCAGGAGTCTTCTGTCGTGATCAGTGTGCTCGAACGCCGCTCGAAGTTCTCCCGTGCCGCCGCTGGGAATCGAACCGAGGAGCAGGTCCTCGCGACCAACGTCGACACGGTCTTCCTCGTGTCGTCGCTCGACACGAACCTCAATCCACGGCGCATCGAGCGCTACCTCGCCACGGCCTACGAGAGTGGCGCCGCGCCCGTGCTCGTGCTCACCAAGCTGGATCTCCTCGAAGAGTCGCTGACCGAGGTGTTTGCGCGCGTCGGGCCCGCGGCCGAGGGAGTGCCGCTACATCTCGTCAGTTCCCACACCGGTGAGGGCCTCGATGCTTTGGGCGCGTACCTCAACGACGGGACGACCGTCGCGGTCCTTGGATCGTCGGGCGTAGGCAAGTCCACCCTCATAAACCGCATTATCGGATCCGAGGTCATGGCGACCAAGGAGATCCGCGACGACGGTAAGGGTCGCCACACCACGACTCACCGCGAGCTGTTCCCACTGCCCTCGGGCGCTGCGTTGATCGACACACCAGGGATGCGAGAGCTCGGGCTATGGGAGGCGCCGACCGGGCTTGACGACGGCTTCACCGACATCGCGTCGGTGGCAGAGGGGTGTCGTTTCCGCGACTGCAGCCACGACTCCGAGCCAGCATGCGCGGTGCGGGCCGCGATCGAGTCGGGCGAGCTCGATCCCGCCCGACTGGAGAGCTACCGCAAGCTCGAGCGAGAGCTGAAGCACCTAGAGCTGAAACAGGACCGGCGGGCCGCGTCCGAGGAGACACGGAAGTGGAAGGTCCTCGAGAAGGAGATGCGCCGCAGCCACGGCTGGTAGCGAGAGCAGGACGACTCCCTCAAGCTCTACATTGGAGCGACAACGGTGATTGAAACGAGACTGAAGTCATCGCTGGTCGTGGTCGCTTCAGTCCTACTTGTAGCCGGAGTGCTCCTTGTCCTGATCGTGCAGAACTTCCTAGACCGGGCCTTTCCGTCCAAGTTGCCGTTCGAGCTTCCAGCAGGGCACACGATTGTGGCCCAAAAGGACCCTGTGTGCGTGGAGCGCGGTCCTTTAATGTCATGTGAGCTGGGCGAGAAGCAGGAACTCATTGTTGAGGTTTCTGCAGCGGTCAGTCAGGAGCAAGCCATGCGAGAGCTCGCAGAGGTCTTCTCTCGCGAAGGCCTCGAACAGCGGCAGTCGGGAGCAGACCTTGTCTTTTCACCAGCAAATTCTCGACTGTCGTTCGGACGAATAAGTGTGCTGGAAATGAGTTCATCGCGGACGCGATATCAAATGACACTCTCGGGGAGATGGATTGATGAGTAAGTCCCATTGACCGAGCGTTCCGCGGGGGCTTTATCCAGACACATCGCGAAGGTAGGAGGGTTCCTTCTCGTGCTCCGCCGTTCGGTTCCCTTCCAGCGCTGCGGTCATGACGGCGAGCAGAACGAAACCTAGGACCGCAACCGGGCTCACACCCACCGATGCATCCCCAAAGATCGACGCGCCGAGCATCGTGACGGAGATCAAGCCGAACGTCGCGCCAAGCCCCGTGGCCGTCAGGACCCAGGCCCTCCGCCCGAGCAGCCTTCCCGCTGTAAACCCGACGAATACGAAGACCAAAGCCTGCCCGATGAGATTCGCTGAGTAGCTGGCTCGACGTTGGTTCCTTGATCCTTTTCCGGCGGATGATCGTGGACATCCCGGGCGAAGATGGAGCGCCATGATGCAATCACTGCGCATCGTCCATCTCAAACTCATAAGAGCTCAAGAACACCTGAACGCCCTCAAAACTGAAATTGCCGTCTTTCGGGAGATTCAGCCATATGCAGTGATCGAGGATCGCGACAGTGATCCCAACGCGCTTATCGTTTCTATCCGGGCGCAGCAGAACCCCAACGCCCGATGGAGCATCATCCTCGGAGACTTCGTCCACAACCTGCGATCCGCGCTGGACCTGCTCGCCAATCAGCTCGTTAGGGCGGCTGGGAATACTCCCGTCGAGACCGGTCCCTCCAGCAAGCGAACGCAGTTCCCCATTCTTGATGAACGCAGGGGCAAGGTTGGTGAGTGGAAACCGAAAATCTATGGAGGGGTCTCCGATGTGGCGACGGCACTCATTGATGAGTTGCAGCCGTAAACCTGGGACGACCCAACGATGCATCCGCTCGCCATCCTGCGTGAGATGTCCAACAAGGACAAACACCGACAGGTCAACGTCATTCTTTTCTTTTTGCCTGGGGTGCTCAGCACGGTCGATACAGGTGACCTTGAGACACTTTTGGGCGAGATGCACGACAAACTGATCATCGACAGCGGGAGCATCCGACTTCCGTATCGAGATGGCTTCACCCGTGGAATGGATGTGCACTTCACACTCACCCCGCAAGTAAGCACGACCGAAATGGGGGATGAGGAAGGGGACGTGATCGCGCTTGCGTCGTATCTGTTCGAGTTCGTATGCGAGAGCGTCGTGGCCCCCCTGAGACTGACGTGCTTTCCGTGGGAGAAGGGGGTCCATTTACCCACCCCCCTGCCGAGAGAACCAAGACGGCGCATCCAGCGTGAGGGAACTTAGAAAAAGGTCCTCACGACCTCCCAGATGTACATAGCGATCCGCGCCAGAGCTTCCAAGGACTTCAGGCGGTACTCCTGATCTGTCTTGCTCCTCTTGACCCTCATGTGCTGAAGGCAACACCCGAGATAGGAGGCCCTGTGGGATTCGGCCGCGCCGCCTTAGGCTCGCGCGATGGATACCCCGTTCTATCTGGGCCTTTTCGCCATCGCTGTCGGTGCCCTCATTTTCTGGAAGCACGACGACATCGCGGAGTTCCTCCCCTTCGGCTCGGAGCGCGTCAGTTGGTGGGCTTGGTGGATCGGGGGCGTAGGGTGGGTCATTGCTGGGATTGCCATGGTGATCGACGGCCTCTAACCAACTAATCACTGTGTACCTGCCGTGATGGAATAGTTCCCGGTAGAAATGCTGTTGTTTCTGTTAAGTATTGTTAAAGTTGTGGGTCCTGACGTCTGGAAGTGGAGGGACCCAGTTGGCAACGCGCAGTCGCAAGCCGCCTCCCAAGCGGGGTAAAGCTCCCGCGCGTCGGGGCAAGGCCCCGGTTCGCCGGGGCGCGCCGCCGCGTTCCCGCTCCGGCTCGGCCCGGGTCCCGGCCGGACGCTCCGCTCCCGCGCGTCGCCCGGCACCCAAGAAAGGCAGGGCTCGCCCGGCTGCTCGGAAGAAGACGCGGCGCTCATCCCCTCTGAGACCGATCGGCAACGGCCTGCGGTGGAGCGTTGTCCATGCGCGCAACACCCCGGTAGAGGTGTGGGGGATCGTGCTCTTCGTCATGGGTACGGCCGGCGCGCTCGGTGTCTATACGGGTGGCGCGGGACCGGTCGGGAGCGCCTTCAGCTACATCGGCCGCTTGATGGTCGGCGATGTCGTGGTGACGATGCCTCTGCTGCTCGCCACCGCGGGCACGCTCGTGATCGCGTCGAGCATCAGGCCGCATGCGGCTCGCATCGTTGCGGGAGGAACCCTCGCGATGGTCGTGGTCGCCGCGATGGTTCACCTCGTCAACGGCAATCGTCCGCTGTCCGCGCCGATCGAGAGGCTTCAGAACGGAGGAGGCATCTTCGGGGCGCTTCTGGCGCGTCCGGCCTCGGACCTCGTCACCGTCCCCGTCGTATGGATCTTGTTGACCCTCCTCACTGGTGTCGCGCTGATGATGATCACGCGCACCCCAGCGAGCCGCGTCGCGGGGTGGGCCGGCGCCGGCCTGGCCGGGGCGGGCGACTTCATGCGCGGCCTTCTCTCGGACATCGACCTCCTCGCAAGCGATGACGAAGAAGAGGAGGAGGACTACGGGGATGACGATGGCGCGATGGCGCTTGCCGACGACCCGGCCGAGATCGAAGCAGTCCCGGACGAGCCGATGCAGCACGGCGCGACGATCGACGGGGCCGTCCCGCAAGACGGGGCTGAGCCACGCCCGCTGGCTCCCGTCACCCGGATCAAGTCCGCCTACCGTCTCCCGCCGCCTGACCTCCTGTTGCGCGGGGGCGAGCGCGAGGTCTCGGTCCGCTCGATGCAGGAGACCCAGGCCGTCCTAGAGGCGACCCTCGAGCAGTTCCAGGTCGATGCAGCGGTTACCGGATACACCGCAGGGCCGACGGTGACCCGGTTCGAGGTCGAGCTCGGCGCCGGCGTGAAGGTCGACAGGGTGCTCAACCTCTCGAAGGAGATCGCCTACGCGCTCGCATCCGGCGAACTGCGTTTCCTGGCCCCGATCCCGGGGCGTTCAGCCATCGGCATCGAGGTTCCGAACCGGACGCGCCAGCTCGTGACGCTCGGCGACGTCCTTACATCGAAGGAAGCAAAAAGGGATAGGCATCCGATGTCGGTCGCGCTCGGTCAGGACATCTCGGGCGAGACCGTCATGGCGAACATCACGGAGATGCCGCACGTCCTCATCGCGGGCGCCACGAACTCCGGGAAGTCGTCGTGTATCAACTCGCTCATCACTTCGATCCTGATGAGGGCGCGACCGGATCAGGTGCGCATGATCCTCATCGACCCGAAGCGCGTCGAGCTCACTCACTTCGCAGGCGTCCCGCATCTGCTGACACCGGTGGTCACGATCCCCAAGAAAGCGGCGTCCGCTCTTGGCTGGGTCGTGCGTGAGATGGAGATGCGCTACGAGATCCTGGCGCACGCCGGGATGCGGAACCTCGAGTTCTACAACGAGGCCGTGTCGCGCGGCGCCGTCGTGAGGCGCGTAGACGACGACCCTGAGCCTCACCCGCTGCCGTACATCCTCGTCGTGGTCGACGAGCTCTCGGACCTCATGATGGTCGCACCCCGAGACGTCGAGAACGCCATCTGCAGGATCGCCCAGATGGCGCGCGCCGTCGGTATCC
>DATLNM010000054.1:0-178045 GCA_035536775.1 Actinomycetota bacterium
TGGCGGCCAGGACTATGCCCGCCGCGATGAGCGCCCCTCCGAGTGCCGCGACCAGGCCCTCGAGCATGAACGGGATGCGGATGAACCAGTTGGTCGCGCCCACGAGCTTCATGATGCCGATCTCGTCACGGCGCGCGTAGATCGCGAGCCGGATGGTGTTCGCGATCAGGGCGGCCGCGGCCACCATGAGGATCAAAGACATCGCGAACGTGATGGTCCTGAGCAGAGCATTCACCTGCAGCAGGCGCTTGATGATCTCGCCACCGAACTTGACCTCGTCGACGCCGGGCGCGCCTTCGATACGCGATGCGACCTCCTCGGTGAACGCCGCGTCGGTGAGCTTGATCCGCAACGAGGCCGGCAACGCATCCTTCGGAAGCGACTCGTAGAACTCCGGCTGGTCGTCGTAGAGCTCCTTGAACTCCTCGAACGCCTGGGACTTGGACACGAAGGTGACGTCCTCGACCTCGTCCATCTGCGAGATATCGGTCTCGAGACTCTTTATCTCCCCCTGGGTCGCGCTGTCGAGCAGGTAGACCGAGATCTCGACCTTCGCCTCCCAGCTGAGCGTCACGTTATTGACGATCATGCCGAGGATCTGGACGCCGCCCAGCAGCAGCAGCGAAATGGCGACCGTGGACATCGCCGCGATCGTCATCAGGAGATTTCTCCGCAGGTTCGTCAGGGTTTCCCTGACGTAGTACCCGATCCGACGCACTAGCCGCCGACCCCGTAGATGCCTCTGGTCTGGTCCCGCACGACGTGGCCGCCCTCGAGCTCGATCACACGCCGGCGCATCGAGTCGACGATCGCGTGATCGTGGGTTGCCATAACGATCGTCGTTCCCGTCTTGTTGATCCGGTCGAGCAGCCGCATGATCCCGACCGACGTTGCAGGGTCGAGGTTCCCGGTGGGCTCGTCGGCGATCAGGATGAGCGGCCGGTTCACGAACGCGCGCGCTATAGACACACGCTGTTGCTCACCGCCAGAGAGCTCGTCGGGGAAGCGATCGAGTTTCTCTCCCAGGCCGACCAGCTCGAGGATCTGAGGAACCTGTCGCTGGATGACGACCTTCGGGCGACCGATGACCTCTAGAGCGAACGCGACGTTCTCGAACACCGTCTTGTTGGGCAGGAGCTTGAAGTCCTGGAAGACGCAGCCGACGTTGCGCCTAAGGTACGGGACGCGCCAACGAGGGAGGCTTTGCAGGTTCTTGCCGGCGACGTAGACCTCGCCGCCCGTCGGCTCCTCTTCCTTCGTCAAGAGCTTGAGGAACGTCGACTTGCCCGAACCCGAAGGTCCGACGACGAAGACGAATTCGGCCTTTTCGATGTCGATCGAGACACCGTCGAGCGCCTTGATACCGCCCTTGTATTCCTTCTTTACGTCGACTGTTCTGATCATCTAGTCAGGGTAACCAAGCTCTAGCCGGTAGTGGCGGTCATCCGATCGAAGAATCGGCGCGGATGCTCCTCACCGTGGATGTCTTCGTATTCCGCCCAGGCATCATCGTAGTAGGAATTTCCGAGACGCGTGACCTCGTCGCAGAAATCGGATGAAATCCCTGCTACACGCAACCTTTTCGTCAATGAATGAAGCGAGAACGACTTCACCTCGTATGGATTGATCCTGAGATTGGGCGGCGATTCGTCGATGGAAACGGCGATCTTTCGGTCCGGCGACGCAACGATCTTGCACGCGGGCTCGAGCAGTCTCATTATCACGGCTTCGACGCGGCGGAGCGATGCCGGATCACGGATACCCGCCTCCATGATGGCGCGCACACCAAAGTTCACGTGGCGCGATTCGTCGCGCGCAACGGCCGTGAATCCTGTGTAAAAGCCGGGCAGTATCCCGAGCTCCCGGATGATGCCGAGGATGAACTTCTGTCCCGTGAGTGCGAGCATCCCCTCGACGATGAGGTGATACACGGTGATGCCCTCGATCCATGCGCCGTAGTCGTTTGGATCTTTACGAACTGCCTCGGTCGCTTGAACGAGGTCGGTGTCGAAAATCGTCTTGAACTCCCCTACGACCCTCGACTTCAACATGCCGACCGCTTCGCTCAGGCCTCCGGAGATACCGATGACCTCGTCGAAGAACCGTGAGAAGAACACCGCGTGGCGAGCCTCGTCTACGAGTTGTGTCGCAAGGAAGATCCGTGAGCCTTCGTCCGGCGCCGCGTGCACCAGCGGCGACAACGTATCGGTGACGGCCTGTTCGCCGACGAAGAAAAGAGTGAACGACCGCTGAAGCTCGGTCCTCACCCCCTCGAAGAACCCCGTCATCTGCTTCCACTGCACCGCGTCTTCAGAGAAGTCGAGGTCCTGAGTGGCCCAGTTTTGTCTCTCCCAGCGGTGGTAGAGGTCCATCGGCGTCGGACGTGCCGAGAGCAGCCAGTCCATCTGGAGGTAGACATCGTCGATGTCGACGCCCCGGAGCTCGTTGAGCTCGGCATCCTCGACCCGAGCGACCTCCGGCGGAGCGGCCCCGAGATCAGGATCCATCCCCCGGACCCCCCTTTCTTAGTCTGCTCGAACGGATGATGATGCCTGGAGGCATCACCGTTCTCACAGCCGGGGGGACGTTCGCCTGGCGGCTCACTACCCCCCCGGACCCCCCTTCCGCTTTAGCTCTGCTTCGACGAAGCGGTCGATGTCCCCGTCGAGTACCGCTTGGACGTTGCCTGTCTCGACATCGGTACGGTGGTCCTTGACCATCTGATACGGGTGGAGGACGTATGAGCGGATCTGCGATCCGAAGCCGATCTGCTTCTGTTGTCCTCGCAGCGCAGCGAGCTCAGCCTCGCGCTCCTCGAGAGCGCGCGCTACAAGGCGCGACTTCAGGATCCTCATCGCAACGGCGCGGTTCTGCATCTGGGAACGCTCGTTCTGGCAACTGACGACGATCCCCGAGGGCAAGTGGGTGATGCGGACGGCGGAGTCGGTGACATTGACATGCTGACCACCGGCTCCGGACGACCGATAGGTGTCGACTCGCAGATCGTCGGTGTTGATCTCGATATCGACATCGTCGGCCACCTCCGGTGTCACATCCACGGACGCGAAAGAGGTATGCCGGCGCTTCGCCGAGTCGAACGGTGAGATCCGAACCAGTCGGTGGACGCCTCGCTCGGTCGCCAGCAATCCATACGCATGGCGGCCTTCGATTGTGACAGTCGCGCTCTTGATGCCGGCTTCCTCGCCCTCGGACGTGTCGACAATCTCAGTCTTGAAACGTCTTCGCTCTGCCCACCGCAGATACATCCGCAGCAGCATCTCTGCCCAGTCTTGTGAGTCCGTTCCGCCCTCACCCGCATGCACCTCAAGGATCGCGGGATGGTCGTCGAACTCGCCGCCCAGGAGGGACACGACCTCGAGAGAATCGATCTCGGTCTCGAGAGCTACGACCTCGTCTGCAGCCTCGGCCGCGGTCGCCTCATCGGACTCTTCACGCGCCAGCTCCCACAGGGTTCGCAGATCTTCGAGGCGCGCTGCGATCCGATCGTAGGTAGTCACGTCCTCGGAGAGCGACGAGATCTCCGACATGACTTTCTGGGCGGCCGCGGTGTCGTCCCAGAAGTCGGGCTCCGCGCTTAGGGGCCTGAGCTCGTCCGCTCGCGCGCGTTTCGCCTCGACGTCAAAGGTACTCCTTGACGTGAGAGAGCTTCTTGTCGAGCTCGGCGATCCTGGCGGAGAGGTCTTCCATGATCCAAGACTACCCGGGCCACGGAACTCACCCTTTTGAGGCATCGCGGGGAGGGAGTCTCACAAACAGATGAAGCTTTGTCCTTCACCGTTGCCCCACAGCGGTTCGAACCTCAACTCAGGATTGCGTTCGCGGAACTCGGCGAACGCGCGCCGCTCACCAAGCTCTGGGTCGCCGTAGAAACAGAACCAATCGTCGAACACGATGACGGTCCCTCTCTGCAGGAAAGGGCCCACGAAATCGAGCACCGGAACCGTCGACTCGTAGAGGTCACAGTCCACGTACACGACCGCGGCTGGACGCGCGTCGAAGCGCGCCGCTGTCTCGGGTGTCAACGTGTCTCGGTACCAGCCGGCAATGGTGGTTAGGCGCTCATCCGGCACGCCGTGCTGAACGCAGACAGCGCGGAACTCCGCCTCGCTCATGCTGCTCATGCCGGGCCGCCAGATCTCTTGACGGTCGTCGCCCTGTGGCTCCGGCATCCCCTCGAATGAGTCGAACGCGACGTAATCCCAGTCGAAGAGATGGTGGAACGCGTCGTACGCGAGACGCATGGTCGTCGCCGAGTAGCTCCCGAACTCGAAGTACCAGCCGTCGATCGGACGGTTCGCATGTGCGAAGCGCGCGATCGTCATGAACATCTGTCCTCGGATGTCGCGCACATGCGGAGCCATGACACCGTGGAGCCACTGATCGCGAGGCGTTTGCGCCTGACGTTGATCCGCTATGCGAGGCCCACCGCGTCGGGGCGTCCGTGGCACTGCTTGTATTTCTTCCCGCTGCCACACGGGCAGGGCGCGTTACGCGGGATCTTGTCGGAACGGGCCTGCTGCACCTGGGGGA
The DNA here is from genome assembly GCA_035536775.1 of Actinomycetota bacterium. Lineage (GTDB taxonomy): Bacteria > Actinomycetota > CADDZG01 > CADDZG01 > WHSQ01 > DATLNM01. The sequence continues at coordinate 4,552 of DATLNM010000054.1, forward strand.
GGTCGGGCTCACCTTGGGCAGCTCCTTCATCATCGCCTTGCGGCGCGGTCCCCATCTGCGCGAGTGGGATCTGGCGACGCTCCTCGCGCATCTGTTGCGGTGCGCTGCGCTGCTCGTTCCGCACAGCTTCGACGTGGTACACGTAGCGCACGAAGTCCTCTTTGATGGTGTCCTGCATCTGCAAGAACATGTCGTAGCCCTCGCGCTGGTACTCGACCAGCGGATCCTTCTGGGCCATAGCGCGCAGGCCTATCCCCTCCTGTAGGTAATCCATCTCGTAGAGGTGCTCACGCCACCGGTTGTCGATGACGTTCAACAGGACGAGACGCTCGATCTGGCGTAGCGCCTCCGAGGTCAGCTCGACTTCTCGGCGTTCGTACACGGCCATGCCGTCTGCAACGAACGCCTCTACGGCGCTCTCGTAGGTCGTGGTCGCGTGATCGAAGTCGCCAGCTTTCAGCGTGGTGGGGAAGATCTCCTTCACACGTACGAGCAACTGCTCCCAGTCCCACTCCTCGGCGTGTATGTCGGGGTTGGCGTGCTCGGACACGGCCGCGTTGATGACGTCGCGGCAGAGCTGCAACGACTCCTCGCGCAGATCCTCCCCCTCGAGGATGGAGCGCCGCTCCGCGTAGATGATCTGGCGCTGCTTGTCCATGACCTCGTCGTACTTGAGGACGTTCTTGCGGATCTCGAAGTTCATCGCCTCGACCTGCGTCTGAGCGCGCTCGATCGCCTTAGAGACGAGCTTGGCCTCGATCGGCACGTCGTCGGGGATCTTGAGTCGCTCCATCATCCCGGCGATGCGATCCGACGCGAACAGCCTCATCAGATCGTCTTCTAGGGATAGGTAGAAGCGGCTTTCACCCGGGTCGCCCTGTCGTCCGGAACGTCCACGGAGCTGGTTGTCGATGCGACGCGACTCGTGTCGTTCGGTACCGAGGACGTAGAGGCCGCCTGCGGCGACGACCTTCTCGCGCTCGGCCGCGCACGCCTCCTTGAAACTCTCATAGAGCGGCTGGAACTCGGCTTCGTACTTGGCTTTCTCCTCAGGCTCATACTCGTCGAGGAGATAGGCGTCGTTGTCCCAGCCCGCAGCCGTCATCTCGGCACGCGCCATGCCCTCGGGGTTTCCGCCGAGGATGATGTCGACACCACGACCTGCCATGTTGGTCGCGACCGTCACCGCTTGGAGCCGGCCTGCCTGCGCCACGATCTGGGCCTCCTTCTCGTGATGCTTGGCGTTGAGGACCGTGTGCGGCACTCCGTGCTTCTTGAGGACGTTCGACAGCAGCTCCGATTTCTCGATCGACACGGTTCCGATCAGCACCGGCTGTCCCTTTTCGAAACGCGCTGCGACGTCGTCCGCCACCGCCTTCCATTTCGCGTCACCCGACTTGTAGATCAGGTCTTGCTCGTCCTTACGGATCATGGGCTTGTTCGTCGGGATCTGCGCAACGTCGAGCTTGTAGATGTGTCCGAACTCCGCGGCCTCGGTCTGCGCGGTTCCGGTCATGCCGGCGAGCTTGTCGTAAAGACGGAAGTAGTTCTGCAGGGTGATCGTGGCGAGGGTCTGGTTCTCTTCCTTGATGCGGACGTTCTCTTTCGCCTCGATCGCCTGGTGCAGACCTTCGGAATAGCGTCGCCCAGGAAGGATCCGGCCGGTGAACTCGTCGACGATCAGGACCTCGCCGTCTTTGACGACGTACTCGACGTCCTTCTTGTAGAGCTCTTTGGCTTTCAGGGCCGCCTGGAGCTGGTGGACCATGTCGACGTTGACGTGGTCGTAAAGGTTCTCCACCCCCAGGATCTCCTCGACCTTCGCCACACCCTCTTCAGAGATCCCCACGGTGCGCTTCTTCTCGTCGACCTCGTAGTGGGTGTCCCGCATCAGGCGAGGAGCGATGCGGGCGAACTGCTGGTACCACTTCGTCGACTCCTGGACCGCGCCCGAGATGATCAACGGCGTCCTCGCCTCGTCGACGAGGATCGAGTCGACCTCGTCCACTACGGCGAAGTAGTGGCCGCGCTGGGTCATCCGCTCCTTCTCCGTGACCATGTTGTCGCGCAGATAGTCGAACCCGAATTCGTTGTTGGTTCCGTACGTCACGTCCGCGGCATAAGCCGGCCTGCGCTCGAACGGAGACATGTTGGACTGGATGAGCCCCGTCTCGAGCCTGAGATAGCGGTAGATCTGCCCCATCCATTCGGAGTCCCGCTTCGCGAGGTAGTCGTTGACGGTTACGAGGTGGACGCCTTCCTCCCACAGCGCGTTGAGGTAAACCGCCAGTGTTGAAGTGAGGGTCTTACCTTCACCGGTACGCATCTCGGCGATCCAGCCTTTGTGGAGTGCTGCGCCGCCCATCACCTGCACATCGAAATGACGCTGGCCGATGACGCGGGAAGCCGCTTCACGCATCACCGCGAAGGCCTCGGGGAGCAAGGCGTCGATGTCCTCGCCCTTTGAGAGACGGCCCTTGAGCTCTCCGGTCTTCGCCTGGAGGGACGCGTCGGGAAGGGCCTTCAGCTCGTCTTCGAAGGCATTAACCGCCGGGACGATGGCCTGGAGGGCCTTGAGCTTCTTGCCCTCTCCTGCGTAGAGGACCTTCTTCAACACACTCATTAGACGGCCATTATGACCGCGCCCCCCACCTACGAGGTCCGGTCCGGGAGGCTCAGACGGCAGCTGCGCGCATACGCTTGGACCGATGAGCAAGACAAGTTGGTTGCGAATGCCCTACATACGGTGGCCCGTCCGGTCGACGGGCATAGCCGTGGTGGGGCCGGGGATAATCACCTCGCTCGCCGCGCTGCCCGGCCAGATACCGGTCGAGATCGCATCCCTTCTCTATGTCCCCGCCGTCGTCGGAGCGGCTGCCGTCGGAGGGCCCATCTCAGGCCTCGGCGCCGCTCTGCTGTCGTTCCTCGCCTTGAACTACTACTTCCGGGGGCCGATCAGCGGGTTGGGCATCGACAACCCGAGCGACCTGATCTCACTGACCGTTTTCATGATCGTCGCCCTCGCCATCGGGATGCTTTTGGCCTCTGCCCTCGCCAGCAGGGAGCGCACCGCCAAACGCGAGATGGAGGCAAGGCTCCTGAATCGACTGGCGACGAGATTGCTATCCGGTGAAGCGCCGGAGATCGTGCTCACGAAGTTCGCAGAGTCCGTCGTCGAGATGTTCGATCTCGCGGGATGCGTAATCAGGACCGACGTCACCACGGACGTCATCGTCGTTGGGGACAATGACGGCGGGGGCGAACGCTACGTCGCGCCGATGGTCTCCAAGGACGATGTGATCGGTCGGATCGAGCTTGTGACGGGGGCCAGACGAAACGCGCTCGATCCGACCGAACGCGAGGTCTTCAGGGGGTTCGCCGGGCAGGTCGCGCTGGCGCTGGAAGGGGTCCGACTGAGCGAGGAGGTCCGTGGCGCGCGCCTCGATGCAGAGGCGAACCGGCTGCGCGCCACCCTGTTCTCGTCCGTCACACACGACCTGCGGACCCCACTCTCTTCGATCACGGCGGCGGTGACGAGTCTGCTCGATCGTGAGAGTCACTTCACTCCCGAGACCCACGAAGAGCATCTCGAGATGATCCGGCAGGAGGCCCAAAGGTTGAATCGCATGGTTGCGAACCTGCTGGATATGTCGAGGATGCGCGCGGGTGTGCTCGTTCCGTCGAAGGTACCCGCTTCTGTGGACGAGGTGATCGAAAGCGTGCTCTCTCGACTGCGCCCACACCTTCGTCTCCGCCACGTGCGCGTCGCTCTCGAAGAGAACCTGCCCGAGGTTCCTATGGATGTCGTGCAGATCGATCAGGTCCTGACAAACCTCATCGAGAACGCAGTGAAGTTCAGCCCCGAGGGATCACCGATCGAGATAGCCGCGGGGCGCACCGACAGAGGTGTCCGCGTCCTGGTAGCAGACAACGGCCCGGGCATACCAGCCGAGGAACGAGAGCGACTGTTCGAGCCGTTCGAACGGGGCGACGGTCAACAAGGGCCAGGGACGGGGCTCGGCCTCGCGATCGCCAAGGCGATCGTCGTCGCGCACGGGGGGTCGATCTGGGTCGAAGAAGTCGATGGATCCGGCCTTGCGGTTGCCTTCGAGCTCGTGTCGGACGACGCTGCACCCGGCAACGGGGCCGCCGCCGCGCCCGATGGGCTGCCGCGCTTGGAAGGTGCCCCAAGCCTTGGATGAGGTCCTCGGGAGGGTCCTTGCGGTCGATGACGACCCACATCTTCTCCGAGCCGTGGCCGGCGGCCTCGAAGCGCGCGGATACGAGGTGCTCACTGCGGCGACCGGCGAAGACGCCCTAGAGCAACTTTCGACCGAGACCGTCGATCTCGTTCTCGTAGATCTCGGACTTCCCGGCATCAGCGGACACGAGGTCATCACGCGGCTTCGGTCGTGGTCGGACGTCCCGGTCATCATCCTTTCGGTGCGCGACTCGCAGGACGACAAGGTCCTGGCTCTCGACTCGGGTGCCGACGACTACCTCACCAAACCTTTTGAGATCGGCGAGCTCCTCGCGCGCATGCGCGCCGTCAAGCGAAGGGTAGCTGTCGAGCGCACGTCGCCGATCCTGCGCTTCGACAACCTCGAGTTCGACCTCGGCAAACAACTCGTGAAGCTCGACGGGGAAGGACTCCACCTCACGCCGACCGAGTACAAGCTCCTCGAGGCGATGGCGACGCGTCCCGGGAAGCTGCTGACGCACGGGTGGCTGCTGCAGAAAGTCTGGGGTCCCTCATACGGGACAGAGTCGCACTACCTTCGCCTTTACGTCCGTCAGATCCGCAAGAAGCTCGGGGACGATGCCGCCTTCCCGAAATGGATCACGACCGAACCCGGCCTCGGATACCGCTGGCTGCCCGAGCCCGCCCGCGACGATGGGGACGCGTCAACTACTTGATGTCGAGAAGCTTCTCGCGCACCGCGTAGACGACGGCTTCCATGCGCGAGTGAAGCTGGAGCTTCTCGAGGATGTTCCGCACGTGGTTCTTGACGGTGTTCTCGGAGATGAAGAGCTCGGTCCCAATATCTCGGTTGTTCATCCCACGCGCCACCAGCTTGAGGACCTCGAGCTCGCGCTCGGTGAGCCGCGGGCCCGGAACCTCGGGACGTTCGTCACGGCTCTTGACCATGACCGCGAACTCACTTAGGAGCTTAGAAGCCATGGAAGGCGAGATCAGGGACTGCCCCCCGTACACCGCCCGGACGGAGCTCGCGAGCTCCTCGATGGCGATCTCCTTCAGAAGGTATCCGGAGGCGCCGGCCTTGATCGCCTCGTAGAGGTCGGCCTCCTCGTCGGAGATCGTCAGCATCACGATCTTGGTCGTGGGCAGGGTTTCCTTGATAGCCCGCGTGGCCTCGATGCCCGACCGCTTCGGCATCCGGACGTCCATCAGGACGACATCGGGGGTCATGGCCTCGGCCTGCTCCACGGCCTCTTCGCCGTCGGCGGCTTCGCCGACAACCTCGATGTCCGCCTCGCCCTCCAGGACCATCTGGAGCCCGCGGCGGAACAGGGCGTGATCATCAACCAAGAGGACGCGGATGGCGTCTTCGCGCGCGCTACCTGCGGTTTCGGACACGTTCTAGATTGTATGCGTGACCAGCATTAAGAGGCGGTAGCCGAGCGTTAGGCCCGGCAGGGGGCAAGCAGCGTGACCTCCGCCGCCCCTCGCCTCTTGAGCGCCCGGGCACACGTGCTTGCGGTCGTTCCCGTCGTGACGACGTCGTCCACGACGATGATCCGGCCCCCGAGAGGGCGGGCTGCGAATGCGCCCGAGAGGTTCCGGCGGCGGGCGAGGGCGGAAAGCCCGGTCTGATCCGGAGTGTCGACCAACCGCACGAGCAGGGGGGCCCGCCTTAGCCCAAGTCGGGCTGCGACCCCACGCGCCAAGAGCTCACTGTGGTCGAAGCCGCGATCCCTGATGTCCGACCGGCGCCCGGGAACCCACGTCACCGTCGTCCCCCAGGGAGGCACAGTGGGCCCCGCCCTGACGAGCTCGTCGACCAAAGGCCCTGCGGCAGCGCGCCGCCCACGGACCTTGAGATCGAGTATCAGAGCGCGCGCCGCTCCCTCATAAGCCCACGGACAAACGAGGGAGTCCACGTTTGGCACCTCGGGAAGGTCCCCTTCCGGCGTCCCCACCCGAGCGCGGCACACAGGGCATAACAGCGAGCCCAGGGCGCCACACCCCGCGCACCGAAATCCGCCCAGGACCCGCTCGATGCCGCCCGCCATCACGCTCATCGCGTGACGTTAGAGGGCGGCTACGACAGGGTTAGGTGCCCTCCTCCCATGCCGCGAGGTAGTCCTTCTGCTCTTGGGTGAGCTCGTCGATACGAACGCCCATCGTTTCGAGTTTGAGGCGCGCAACCGTTCGATCGATCTCGTCGGGAACCTCGTAGACGCGCTTCTCGAGCGTCGCGTGGTTCGCGGCCAGCCACTCGCACGACAACGCCTGGTTCGCGAACGACATATCCATCACAGAAGCGGGATGGCCGTCCGCCGCGGCGAGGTTCACCAGGCGACCACCGGAGAGAACGTTGATCTTGCGGTCGCCTTCCATCGAGTACTCCTCGACCTCGAAGCGGACCTCACGCTGTGCCGACGACATGGCACGCAACGCGTCGAGGTCGATCTCGATGTCGAAGTGACCCGCGTTCGCGAGGATCGCGCCGTCCTTCATGACCTCGAAGTGCTCTGCCCTCAGAACATGCTTGTTCCCCGTAACGGTGATGAAAACGTCGCCCTGGGTCGCGGCGTCGATCCCAGGCAGCACGCGATATCCGTCCATCGCGGCTTCGAGGGCACGCGTCGGATCGACCTCGGTCACGACGACGTCGGCTCCCATGCCTTTCGCGCGCGACGCCACACCGCGGCCGCACATGCCGTAACCGCACACGACGACCGTCTGGCCGGCGAGGAGCACGTTCGTGGCACGGATGACGCCGTCGATCGCGGACTGCCCCGTTCCGTAGCGATTGTCGAAAAGGTGCTTGGTGCGCGCTCCGTTGATGCTGATGACGGGATACGCGAGGACGCTGTTGGCTTCCATCGAACGGAGCCGGATGACGCCGGTCGTGGTCTCCTCCGTGCCCCCGATGACCTCTGTCAGCTGGTCGGGACGCTGCTGATGCAACATCGTGACGAGGTCTCCCCCATCGTCCATCGTGATCATGGGGCGGCGATCGAGCACCGCCTTGATGTGGCCGTAGTACTGCGCGTCGTCCACACCCCTGATCGCGTAAACCGGAAGGTCGTACGCGGCGACGAGTCCTGCCGCGGTGTCGTCCTGTGTCGACAACGGGTTCGATGCACACAGAGCGACATCGGCTCCACCGGTTGCGAGCGTACGCATGAGATTGGCGGTCTCGGTCGTTACGTGGAGACACGCGGCGATCTTTAGCCCCTCCAGCGGACGTTCCTTCTCGAAACGCTCCCTGATCCGCGCGAGAACGGGCATCTGCCTGTCCGCCCACTCGATCTTCTGACGCCCTGCGTCCGCAAGGCCTAGGTCACGTACATCGGAATCAACAGCCACACCATGCTCCTTACTGTTATCGCTGCGCGAGCTCTGCTTTTAGGTTCTCGATGACTTCGACAGGGCCGGGGTCTACGCCTTTGGCGAGCGCAATGTAGATCGCGGCGAGTTGCGTGACATAGATCAGATAGAGGAGACGCGCCAGAGGCGAACGCCCTTCCGCCCGCACCTCCACGATATCGGAGAAGCTGGCTCCGATGAGTTCCTCGGTGACATCGAACCGGAGTGCGATGCGGGGATGCTCATCGGGGTCGCGCAACTTGACCAGCACGAACTGTGCCGGCGCGTCCGGAGTGACATCGGTCCATCCCACGATCTCGTTGTGGTTGAGCTCGGGGAAGTAATTCCAGAACGCAAGGGCCTTCCCGTACTCGTTGATGTCGCACTTGAAGCGTTGAGCTGCGGTCGCACCGAGACCCGACCCTCCGTAGACGACCGGCACCTTTCCAACGAGGCGCTGCGCCAGCTCCTTCGCCGGATTGGAGCTGCCCTCGTTCGTCCGCACACAATCCTCGGCGGCGGCCGACAGCACTGCGACGGCCTCGTCGACCTCCTCCTCGAGGCCCGCGGCGATGCCTACAGCCTCAAGCACCGCGAGTATCGGAAGGGTCAGATATCCGAGTGACGCCCGGGGCTGCTGCCCTGGAGGGACGGCCACGTGCGCGAGACCGTACTCACGCGCCTTATCGGCCAATGCTCCGCCCGACGACACGGTGACTATCCGGGCGCCTCGTGAATGTGCGACCTCCAACGCTTCGAGGGTCTCCTCGGTGTTCCCCGAGTACGACACTGCGAACACGAGCGTGTTCCGACCGACCCACTCCGGCAACGGCCCATAGCTCTTGACGACCCTGAACGGCACGAGAAGACGGGGTTCGAGCACGGCGGCCGCAACATCGCCCGAAACGCCGGAGCCCCCCATGCCCAGCACGACGATCGAATCGACACCGGTGCCGTCCGGGAGGCCGGTGGTCGCCGCGCCGATGCGCCAGCCCTCTCGGATCTGGTCGGCGAAACGCTCGACCGCACCGAGGACGTCCTGTGAGTCGACCTCTTTGATCGCGTTCAGATCGTCGATCGACGCCATCAGCTCTTAGCCGGTCTCTCGGCCTCGTCGATGAGCATCACGGGGATGCCGTCGCGCACGGGGTAGCGATAACCGCACTCGCCCTTGCACTCGATGATCTCCTCGTCCTCGAGATATTCGATGTCACCGCGGCAGTTCGGACACGCAAGTATCTCCAGCAAGCGTTCGTCGAGTGTCATGTGGGATCAGCCCCTTCCTCGTCGGTCCCACGGATCGTCGCAAGGACCTCATCCCTACGCTGCGCCATCATCTCGTCCGTGCGCGCCTCGAGGTTCAGACGCAGCAACGGCTCTGTGTTCGATGGACGGCAATTGAACCACCAGTCATCGAATTCAACCGTAAGACCGTCGGTCGTGTCCTGCGTGCCGTCCCGGTAGATCTTCGCCAACGTCTGCAAAGTCCCACCCTGGTCCTTGACGACCGAGTTGATCTCGCCCGAGGCGGAATAACGCTCGAAGGGCTTGGTCAACTCGGACAACGGCGCGCCCGCGTCGGATAGCGCCTCGAGCACCACGAGCGCGGCGATCATGCCGCTGTCCGCTCGGTAGTTATCGCGGAAGTAGTAGTGCCCGGAATGCTCCCCTCCGAATATCGCCTTGGTCTCCGCCATCACTTCCTTGATGAACGAATGGCCCACGCGCGTGCGAACGGGCATGCCCCCGTTCTCACGGATGACCTCGGGGACGGTCCACGAGCAGATGAGGTTGTAGATAACGGTCTCGCCTGGAGTCTTCTTCAACAAGCGCTCGGCGACCATCGCGGTCGTCGTCGATCCCGCGACGAGCCGCGTTCTGTCGTCGACGAGGAACATGCGGTCGGCATCACCGTCGAACGCGATCCCGAGGTCGCAGCCATGATCGATCACGGCCTTCTGCAGGTCCACGAGGTTTGCAGGCTCGATCGGATTGGCAGGGTGATTCGGAAACGTGCCGTCTAGCTCGAAGTAGAGCGGCACGATCTCGAGTGGGAGATCTTCGAACACGCGTGGGACGGTCGCTCCGGCCATCCCGTTGCCCGCGTCGATCGCCACCTTGAGCGGTTTCAGCCGATCGACGTCGATGAAGGTGAGGCAGTGGGCGGCATAGTCGGCGAGAACGTCGAGCTGGGTGCGGGTACCGGGTGTGGGCGCGGGCTCCCGTGAGACCTCCGTCGCTGCCGCGATCTCCCGAAGCCCGCTGTCCTCACCTATCGGAGCCGCTTCCTCGCGGCATAGCTTGAGGCCGTTGTACTGCGAGGGATTGTGAGACGCCGTGAACATCGCCCCCGGCATCTTGAGCTTGCCGCTGGCGAAGTAGAGGGCGTCGGTCGAGACCTCTCCGACGTCGGTCACCGATGCGCCGGCCTCGAGGGCACCCTCGATGAACGCCTCGGCCAGTGACGGAGAAGACGTCCTCATATCCCGGCCCACGACGATGGCCGGGGCTCCTGTCCAGGCCGCGAACGCCCCTCCGATCCGTCGAGCGATGCCTTCATCGAGCTCGGTTGGATAGACGCCCCGAACGTCGTACGCCTTGAAGATGTCCTGGACCGTCATCGTGCCGTGGATACTAAGAGGAGGTCGCAGGAGGGCGTCCCAGCCGGGGCGAGGTGTGTCCGCGTCCCGGCGTTGACTTGCGCCCCGCTGACTTGGGCCCGTTGACTTGGGCCCCGGGTCCAAGGAACATCAAGGAGATGACGAGCGCGATGAGCTTGCCGGACGCAGAGTGGCGGGACCGGGCGGCGTGCCGCCCGTACCCCGCGGTGCTCTTCTTCGGTCTCGAGGACTCCGAGATGCCCGCAGAGCGCCGTGTCCGTGAAGACAAGGCCAAGAAGGTGTGCCAGGAGTGCCCCGTGCGCCTCGAATGCCTCGAATATGCGCTCGTGACCAAGGAGCCGTACGGGATCTGGGGAGGTCTGACCGAGATGGAGCGGAAGAGCAGAGCCCACCGGGCAAGCTGACGTCTGATCGGGCCGTCTCGCCGCTTGGGGTGGCGGTAACTAACAAAGCAATCCATAATCCTTGTGGGCGCCCGGTGGTCACCCAACGGCGTCCTGCGGCCGAGAGTCTCTCTTTGCCCCGGGGCTGCTGCCGGCACGACCCCCTCAACTGGCACCTGTTGCCGGGCGGAGTAGACCCCGGGCGCCTGCTTTACGTCGGTGAGGGGTTAGCGGCGTTTGGCGGCTAGATCGAGGACTTCGTCGAGGTTGATGGTGTCGCCCTCGTGCTCCCACCACTTCCACTCACAGCGGCGGCACGAGAAGAACTGGACGGATTCTTCCTCTTGGAGGTTGATCACTATCTGGGTGCAGTCGTCGGCTTTGCAGTTAGGGCATTGCACCAAGTCCACTCCATCTTTGGCGGATGCACGGGATTCACTATCGCCCGAACGCAGCCGGATAAGCATGCCCCTAAAGGCTCGCTTTCAACCTCGATAGTCGTTTTACGACGGCTCTAGGGCCCGGCCAGACCCTTCGGGGGGATGTGAGACGGCGCCTCCTCCTCGGAGCCTCGTCCGATGTAGCGCGAACGCAAGACGCCGTTCTCTCTGAAGTACGCGTACCAGTAAGGGCCGTGCGGGCACTTCGTGCAGCCGGGGCGCCCGCAGCGCACCTGCTCCAGCCTGTAGGTGACCGCGCCCTCTCCATCGCCCGGGTCCCCCTGGGGTAGCCCGCCGAAGTCGTCGCCTTGGCTGAGCAACAGCCCGCGCACGAAGATGAGGACGCGTCTCAGATCGTGACGGTCGAGCCGCCGAAGCTCTGCGAAGAGCCGCCGGTCCATCGAGCCGGTGGATTACCTAAGAAGGCGCGCTGCCGGAGCACCAGAGGACGTGCTGTACGAGCCCGCCCCGGAGAACCCAAAGGGAGTGGCTTGAGGCTCGTCGAGGACGACTACCCGCCGGTCGAGAAGCTCCCACCCGAGCGGCGCCCGCAGGCGATCCGCACACTGACGACATAGGACGTAAAGATGCGGCGAGAGGGGCTCGTCCCCGAAATCGTCAAGAGCGACCTGCCGGCTCGAATAGTCGTACGCGAGCACGGTGGTCGCGGTCGACGTGCAACGCGGCTTGGAGCAGTGATTCACGGACGCGAGGCTAATCGAGCCGGGGCCCGAACAGCCGGATTAGCGCGTGTCGTTGCGGGGCAGCGCCCGCTGTGGTGGAAGCGTCATGACGCGGGTCACGAGGAGGGTACCGGCACCTAAAGCGACGAGGATGTACGCAAGCGCCAGCCACGAGCGCGGCTCCGCACCCGTCGTCGGAAGAGGCTCCGTCTCGGTGACGGTGCCAGGGACCACGGGGTCGATCTCGCCCGTCACCTCGCCGATCGCTCCGTCGCCACCCTGGTCGGCTGAAACCACGGGATCGAAGGGGTCGCGTCCGATCGGCTGCTGAGCGGATGCGGGACCCGCTAGAGCGAGGAGAAGCCCGAAGACGACGATCGTGCGACCAACGATGGCAGCGACGGTGCGCATGCCTGGAATATTACGCCTCGTCTGGCCTTACCATCCGTCGATGCCTCTAGCCGAGCTCGACGACGTCACGATCCATTACCGGGAACAGGGGGAAGGTCCCCCCGTCTTGGGGATCATGGGTTGGGGCCTCGACGGACGCTATTGGGCAAGCATGGTCCCGGCCGTCACCAAGACACATCGCTTCATCACGTTCGATAACCGCGGGACCGGTAGATCCACGGAGGGCGCGGCAGGGTCGATCGATGAGATGGCACTGGACGCGCTCAAGCTCCTCGACCATCTCGGTATCGATAGCTGCGTGATCTTCGGCGTCTCGATGGGGGGGGCGATCGCCCAGAGGCTCGCGCTGGACGCGCCGGAGAGGGTGTCCGCGCTGATCCTTGCGGCAACCTGGGCGCGGGCGACGGAGTTCCAGCGGCGGCAACACCGGATCGCGCGCCTCATCGGCGAGCACGGCGGTCCCGCGGCGATCATCGACGGTGCGCTCATCCGCATGTTCACGCCCAGCTTCTTCGAGATGGGCCAAGACGCACTCGACCTTCTCGTGCGTTCGTTCACGAACACCCCGAACGGCCCCGGCATGGCTACCGGGGAGGCGATGATCGGCCAGCTCACCGCAATCGAGAAGCACGACGTCCTCGATGAGCTCGGGAACGTCACCTGTCCCACGCTGGTGCTCGGAGCCAAGATGGACATGATGGTTCCGTATATCTGCTCGGTGGCGATCGCCGACGCGATCCCGGGGGCCGAGCTTGCGACCTTCGAGACCGGACACGGCTTCTTCGTCGAGGAGATGGAGGCGGTCAACGACCGGGTCTACCGGTTCCTGAGCGCCCAACTTAGGTAACACTCCCGTACCTAAGCGGCTTTTGTAACTTCCCCTAACCCGAAACGCTGAAGCGCAGGCATCGTTCTCCGCCGGCAAATAAAGAGGGGGGTCCGGGGGGGTAGTGAGCCGCAGCGGAGCGGTAGGCAAACATCCCCCCGAGGCGGCGAGGCGGCAGGCATCGTTCTCCGCCGGCAAATAAAAATGTACCCCGCAGTAGCTTTCGGCCGAGACCTACTCACCTCTGCGAGGTACGGGGCCATCGTAATCAGACGGTGGAGACGCGCGCAATAGTTGCGCCGCAATTTTCTTCGCGCTTTATGGTGCTCCCCTGCGCTCGAACCTCCCAAAAAGGACGGATCGGATGAACGGCCGGGTGAACCATCAATTCCGACTCGCGGCGCGGCCGCGCGGGCTGGTCAGCCGGAGCGATTTCGACTACGTCGAGGAGCCCATCGGCGACATCGAGGGAGACAGCTTCCTCGTCGAGCTGGACTACATCTCTCTCGATCCCGCGATGCGCGGCTGGATGAACGAGGGCCGCTCTTATCTCCCACCGGTCGGGATCGGCGAGGTCATGCGCGCCCTTGGGGCGGGGCACATCGTGGAGTCCAAACACCCTGGCTTCGCGGTGGGCGATCACGTCGTCGGCACCTTCGGGGTCCAGAGGTTCGCCACTACGGATGGAGCCGGTGTGATCAAGGTAGATCCCAGGGTGGCTCCCCTGCCCGTGTACCTCGGCGGGCTCGGCGTGACCGGGATGACGGCTTACTTCGGACTCCTCGACGTCGGCCAACCGCAGCCCGGCGAAACGGTGGTCGTGTCGGGTGCCGCGGGCGCAGTGGGGACCATTGCCGGGCAGATCGCGGCCATCAAGGGCTGCCGGGTCATCGGCATCGCCGGTGGTCCGGCGAAGTGCGAATACCTTACGGAAGAGCTCGGCTTCGATGGGGCCATCGACTACAAGGCAGAGGACGTACGCGCGAGCCTGAAGCAGCACTGCCCTACGGGGATCGACATCTACTTCGACAACGTCGGCGGCGACATCCTCGAAGCTGCTCTCGCCCGACTCGCGCGCCGCGCGCGCATCGTCATCTGCGGTGCGATCTCGCAATACAACGCTGACGGCAAGATGAAGGGGCCCTCCAACTACATGTCCCTACTCGTCAACCGCGCTCGCATGGAGGGGTTCGTCGTCTTCGACTACTCCGACCGTTATCTCGAGGCAGGCATCGAGATGGCGGGGTGGATGGCCGAGGGGAAGCTGCGCACCCGCGAAGAGATAGTGGAGGGTCTGGAGGCTTTCCCCGACGCCTTGCTGAAGCTGTTCCGGGGCGAAAACATGGGGAAGCTCGTGCTCAAGGTCGGCGGCGGAGCCTGAAGTAGCGTTCGAGCGTGGACGACAACCAGACCCCGATAGCGAAACTCAACTCTCAAGCGAACCTCACCGAGCTGCTCGATGAGCTCTCCGAGCATCCCGAAGCGATCGAGGAGATCACGTCGAAGATCGAGGAAATGTTCCTCGAGGAAAGAACAATTTTGATCCTCGACATGAGCGGCTTCACGCGTGCGACCCACCGTGGGGACATCATTTCGTTCCTCCTGATGATCAACCAGATGCAGAAGCTCGCCGCGCCAGTGATCGAGGCACACGGCGGCCTCTTGGTGCGGGCCCAGGACGACAACCTGACCTGCATCTTCGACACGGTGGGCGACGCGATCGCGGCGAGTCGTGACATCACGCGCCGGCTCGAAGCGGCGAACGTCATCTTGCCGGCCGACAAAGAGCTCTACGTCTCGATCGGTATCGGCCACGGTCGCATCCTCAACGTCGAGAACGCGCGCATCTATGGCAACGAGGTCAACCTCGCGTCGAAACTGGGCGAGGACATCGCTGACCTAGGCGACGTCCTACTGACCGAGAATGCGGCCGGTCAGCTGACGGGGGCCGATGTCGCGGTGACCGAGCACAAGGTCAGCCTCTCGGGCATCGACCTCCTGTACTACTCGCTCGACTAACGTCCTAAAGCCTGCCCCTCACAGATCGAGCTTGTAGGCGAGGACCGCGATCGTGGGGGTCGGGTGGAAGTCGTACGCCGGCAGCCGCTCGAACCTCATCCGCTCGTACATCGAGCGGGCAACGCGCATCGCATCCGTCGTGTGGAGCCCGAGCACGGGCGCTCCTTCCTCGCGGGCTCTGTCGATGCACGCGTCGGTCAAGGCGCGCCCCACGCCATGGCCCCTCCGTACGGGATCGACTGCGAGGAGCCTGATGGCTACCCAGTCAGAAGGGAACGGGGTGGCATCTCCGGGATATTCGGCGCGCGACGCATCCGAGTAGTAGTTCACACAGCCCACGAGCTCGCCGCCGATCGTCGCAACGAGCAGCTCCGACGATCCCCAACGCGACACGACGTCGACGACATCTGCGATGTAGATCTCGAAGCGCTCTTCGAGCGGTCCCCGATATTCGTCGTACGCAGCCCGCAGGACGCGTGCCGCAGCTTCTATATCGGTCTCGGCCCCCTCGCGGATCTGGATCTCAACCGACTCCGTGGGTGCATCCCCACCGATACTCATACGAGCCGCCGCTGAGTCGCCCATTGGGTCAGTTCATGCCTACTCGACAGCTGCAACTTCCTGAGGACGGCGGAAACATGGGCCTCGACCGTCTTGACCGAGATCGAGAGCTCGCGGGCGACCTCCTTGTAGGCATAGCCGCGGGCGATGAAGCGCATCACCTCCCGCTCCCGTTGGGTGAGTTGGTCGAGCTCGGGGTCGATGACTGCGGGATCATCGGCGCTGAATGCGTCCAGGACGAAACCTGCGAGGCGAGGCGAGAACACCGCGTCACCATCGTTGACACGCTCGATGGCCTCGACGAGGTCCTTGGGGGTGATCGTCTTCGTGACATAGCCGCGTGCTCCGCGCCGGACGATAGCCATCACGTCTTCCGGCGCGTCCGAGACGGAGATCGCGAGGAAACGAACACCCGGGTGGGTCCTGTGGACCTCCTCGATGACGCGCGCCCCTCCCGCGTCGGGCATATGGACGTCGACGAGAGCGACATCGGGAACGACCCGTCTGATCTCAGCGACCGCGTGGTCGACGTTGTCCGCCTCACCGGCGATCTCGAAATGCTCCGCGAGTTCGGCCCGCAGTCCCGATAGGAAAAGGCGATGGTCGTCGACCAGGAACACTGTGGTCATCGCCGACCCCCATGGAGCGGAAGCTGCAACCTGACCTCGGTGCCGTCGCCCGGCGAGGCCACTATCGAGGCCGAACCGCCGGCTCGTTCGATGCGCCCGCGGATGGATCGGGCGATCCCCACCCTGTCCGGCGAGATCTCGTCGACCTTGAAGCCACGGCCGAGGTCCCGCACGTACGCGGAGACTCCGTCGCCACGGACTTCCACGAAAACGGCGATCGAATCGGCCCCGGAGTGTCGAGCCGCGTTCGTGATCGCCTCCCCAGTAGCTGCCACGATGGCCTGGGCGCGGTCGTCAAGCGGGCCATCGCCCACGACGATCGCCTCGACACGTACGCGGTAGGTGGACTCGACGGCAGCAGCCAACGACTCGATGGCTCCCGCTATCGAGTCCTCGTCTGAGGGAGTGCGTTTCGTGTACAGCCAAGCCCGCAGCTCTCGTTCCTGAGCGCGAGCGAGCGTGGCCATCTCGCGCGCGTCTCGAGCCCGCTGGATCAGAGCAAGGCTTTGCAGAACGGAGTCGTGAAGATGCGCGGCCATGTCTGCGCGCTCATCGGAGCGGATCCGCTCCCTCCGCTCTTCCGCGAGGTCCACTGCGAGCCGCCACAGCCATGGGCCGAAGATGAGCGTGATGCCGAACACGGTGATGGTCACCGGGACGATCACGGACGAGCTCGGGTACTGGCCGAAGTTCCCGCGTGCGAACGCGACCATCCCCGCCAGCACCAGCACGGCTCCTCCGACGATGCGCGCCGCGGCGGCCTTTCCGACCTTGAGAGCCCCGTCCCCTCCGGCAACGTCGGCCGGCCGCGTTCCCCGCCCCGCATCGTTGACCCAGATAAGGCCTGCCCCAACCACCGCGACCGCGACCGGCCACACGAGGCGATCCCCGAACCACCACCCACCCTCACGCAACAACAGCAGCGTCCCGGTTGTAAACGAGGTGATGGCGAGGACCTGGCGAGGGCCCGGATGCGCCGCTCGGTGCGGCTTGGGGGCCGGCCCCGGCTCCACGCTGGACGCGGCGAGGACCAGATAAGCCACGATCCCCGCGCCCCCAGCGAGGGCGAGGACGGCGAAAGCGATACGCAGTAGGGCCGGCTCGACGCCTATGCGTCGCGCCAATCCGGCAGCGGCCCCTGTTATGACGCGGTCGCGCGCATCGCGCTCGACCAACCGAGAGCGGATCGCGTCGATCCGAGGATGTGCTGCACTCTGCATCGCCTTCATGCTCTCACGCACCCAGTACCGGGCCTATCCGGGGCATCCCTACATCAACCCAGGCCGGGTAAGGGTTTTTCGAGGGTCGTCCCTAGTAGGCGCGGCGGTCCGTGCCAAGCAAGATGGGGTCATGGACCCGCTTGTGGAACCTCGACGCCTGACAAGACGCTCCGGTGGGCGCATCATCGGAGGAGTCGCAGGAGGGCTTGCGGACTTCTTCGGGATCGAAGCCCTCGTGATGCGGATCGTGTTTGCCGTCCTGGTCATCATGGGCGGCGCCGGGCTGATCCTCTATCTATTGCTGTGGGCGTGCGTCCCCGCAGTGGGGCGCGGAACCTCACCCATGCGACGACTGCTAGACCGGTCTCCCGGCGCTGGCAAGCTCGTTGGTGCCGCGCTGATAGGGGTTGCGGCGGTGATGGCCGCCAGCGCGCTGGGGCTGTGGCGCCCGAATATCGCTATCCCCGCTGCCCTAGTCGGGCTGGGCATCTACCTGTTACGCGACCAGCCCCACAGCATCGCGATCCCGATTGAGTCCGGTGCAACTACTCACGTCGCACCGGCATCAGCAGTCACGGTCCCCCGTCCCCGGCGTGCTCGCTCCGCGCTCGGATGGTTGATCCTCGCGGGCGTTCTCGTCGCGTTGGGGGTAACCGGTGTGTTGGATCGCACCGGCGCTCTAAGCCTCGTTGTCGGTGATTACCCCGCCCTCGGGCTTCTGATAGTCGGAGTGGGTCTCTTGATCGGCGCGTGGCGCGGTCGGTCGCGCATGATGATCGCAGTGGGGATCCTTTCGCTTCCGATCGTCCTCGCGGCGAGCATCGTGGATTTCCCTCTGAACGGACGCATCGGTGACCGTTACTTCACACCGATGGCGAGGTCGGAACTGGGTCGCGAACACGAGGTCCTGTTCGGTCGAACCACCTTCCATCTGTCCGATTCGATGCCGCAGGGGCTCTCATCCCTCGACCTCAACGTTGCGATGGGTGAGGTCGACGTCCTCGTCCCGCGAGACACGAGGATCGTGATCGATGCCGACATCGCACTGGGTCAGATCTACGCATTCAGAGAGACGACCAGCGGCAAGGCATTGTCGTTCCAGCGGACCTTCGGTCCCGACGATGCCAAGCGCACCTTGAGCATCACGATGCATGGCGGCATCGCGTCACTCGGAGTCCAGTGGCGAAACGAGTGGGTGCCGCCAAGAGAGAAAGCACGCGACGGCAAGGCGGAAGGTCCTGGGCGGCGTGGTGACGCGCCCCAGCGCCGGCGCGACGACCGCGGGCGTCGCGAGGAGTCGAAACCGCGGGAGAGCGAAAGCAACCGTCCGGAGAGGCGGTCGAGGCGATGAAACGACATCCATTCGACCCGATCTCGTTCGTATTCGGGTTGACCTTCACGGCCATGGGCATCGTCTTCCTCGTCACCGACGTGGATGCGCAAGACATCGATCCGATCGCGATCGCTCTCGCGACTCTCATCTTCTCCGGGCTGCTTGCCGCAGCCGTCGCGTTCAAGTGGGCACGCAATACGGCCGTTGATAAGGAGATCGAGGACGAAGGGCTATAAAGAGAAAACCACTCCGTCGATACGGACGGGCTTGTTGTCGGAGACCACGACGATCGCGAGTGTCCCGCGGCGTGGTGACGGGAAGCGAGCGACCCTTATGGGAGATTCCGTCACCGTTTCGACGGCGCGCAGATCGATGGTCCTCAACAACTTGTCATTGAGGAAGACCGAGACTTTCCCGCAGCCGGAGCACTGCTGCGCGAGTAGGAAGATCTTGCGCGTTCGAACCTTGCCCGTCGTGAGGTTCTGACCTTTCGACCTTGCCTCGGTGAACGTCCCCCCGTAGAACTCGCGTGACCGGGCCTCCACCCACCTAGACGTCGAAGCGAGATCTCTGTCATCGAGCGGCACGGCAGTGCAGCGTGCGCTGGACCATTCCGACGTATTGCCGGCCGCATCGGTCGCCCGGGCCGAGAAACAATAGTTGTGCCCGGCGTCACCTCGGAGGTCGCTCGATCTCGCCCGGGTGTTCCTCACGAGGCTCACAGAACTGCCGAACCCTGAGGTCAGATCCGCCGCACGGTAACGGACATCGAAGGTGATCCCGTCGCTCTCGGGATGGGTCCATGCGACGTCGATCGAACGCGACGACGCGACCTTCGCATCCGGCCTCGTCATCCTCGGCGCGGCAGGGGCAGTCTTGTCTGCGGTGGGGGTGGGCTGAGGCGACGCCGATGGGGAAACAGAAGACGAGGGCGCCGAGGTGGGTGAGGGCGACTGAGCCGGTGACGGGGAAGAGGTAGTTGTGGGCGTAGGCGAAGCAGACGCGGTCGCCGACGGAGTGGGTGATGCCGACGGCTGCGTCGTCGACGAGATCGTGAACGCCGCAAGATCCGAGCCCGAGAACCGGTCTTCGTCGACGCAGCCGGCTACCCCGGGGACGGTGGCGCAATCGGTCCACTGCCAAAAGGTCCACCCGCCGCCGTTCCAGTTCGCGGCCGGGACCGACGGCGCGGCCGCGCTCGTGAAGTGTGCGAGCCATAGGGGGAAGCCCTGCTGAGCGAACAAGAGCGTGTCGGCGAGACTCGTGCGCCAGAAGTTCGGCGAGGTATAGATCAAGACGTTGCTACCCGTGCCCACCTTGACGTCGTCGAGCCACGCTTGGGTCCAGGCGATCAAGAGCTCGGGCGAGAGCCCCCCAGTAGCCTCGAGGTCGAGCACCGGAAGAAGGTCGCCGGCTACAGGTTGAGCGATCGCAAGGAAATGAGCTGCTTCGGCCCGCGCGTCGGCCGCAACCGCCTCAAGCGTTGCGCCGTCAGGACGCGCGAAGTGGTACGCCCCCCATCGAAGGCCTGCAGCAGTTGCACCGGTGCGGTCGGCAGTGTAGTTGACGTCGTAGTTGGTTGCGCCTTCCGTCGCCTTGTGGAACACAAAGACGTGCCCGCTTTGGGCGACCTGATTCCAATCGATGACACCTTGGTGGTGAGAGACGTCGATGCCCAGCGTGTACGTCGTCTGGGCCCTCGCCCGCGGGGGCGAGAGGGATGGGAGGACCGCCGAAAGAAGCGCGCACGCGGCAACGAACGCACATACGCGAGCAGCGCGGGGCGAAGCGGTGGTCCACGGCGTTGAGCTCATCGCCGTGACGCTACACGGCACAGACCAAGTGGCGATCCACGCGTGGTTGCCCCGTCTGGATCGGTGCTCTAGCGTGCCCGCATGACCGAGGCGGCACCACCCGGGGCCGGTCCATACCGTGAGGATGCCGCCGGACGTCGCCGCGCCACGGTGTTCCTGGGCACCGCTCTTGCGTTGGGGATGTCGACATGGTTCTCGGCCTCGGCAGTGATCCCACAGCTGCGCGCCGAATGGGACTTATCGGACACCAGTGCTGCATGGTTGACGATCGCCGTTCAGCTCGGCTTCGTAGTGGGTGCCGTGCTTTCGAGCACGCTGAACATCGCCGACATCGTTCCGCTCAGAACGACGATCCTTGCAGGATGCTTGGGCGCTGCGGCCGCGAACCTCGCCTTGCTCATCGCGGACTCCCCCGCGGAGGCACTTCCGCTGCGGTTCACTACGGGATTCTTCCTAGCCGGCGTTTACCCGCCCGGCTTCAAGCTGATGGCCACATGGACTATGAGGAAACGCGGCACCGCTCTCGGCGCGATGTCGGCGGCGCTGGTCCTCGGTTCTGCTTCCCCTCACCTCGTCAACTCTTGGGGAGGTCTCGAGTGGACGACCGTGGTCCTCGTGACCTCGCTCCTGACCATCGTCGCCGGAGCGGTCGCTTTCTCGTTCGTAAGAGAAGGGCCGTTCCCCTTCCCCAAGGCGATCTTCGATCCCACTCAGATCGGCAGGGTGTTCCGCAACCGAAGGGTCCTGCTTGCCAGCCTCGGGTACTTCGGCCACATGTGGGAGCTATACGCGATGTGGGCCTGGTTCGTCGCGTTCTACGGAGCACATCTCTCAGCGGGAGGAAACGCGTCCCGGACCGCGGGCCCTCTTGTGACCTTCATGGTGATCGGGGTCGGCGCATTCGGCTGTTATTTAGGGGGCATCCTGGGCGACCGCTGGGGCCGGGCGAAGACGGCGATGCTGTCACTTGCGATATCCGGAACGTGTTCGCTCACCGTCGGCCTGCTATTCGAGGGACCGACATGGCTCGTTGTCGCCGTGGGTCTCGTGTGGGGCTTCTGGATCGCGCCCGATTCCGCACAGTTCTCGACGATGGTCACGGAGTTTGCCGACCAGTCCTACGTCGGCACGGCGCTGACGCTGCAGCTGGCGGTTGGGTTCACTTTGACGGTCGGGACGATCTGGCTCATCCCCTACCTCGAGGAAGTGGTGAGCTGGCGGTGGGCGTTCGCGTTCCTCGTCCCGGGCCCGGTGCTCGGCCTCATCGCGATGTCGAAGCTGAAACGATCGCTCAAGGCGCCCGGCTGAGGTCAGTCCTCCGGGGGCGCGGTTGCGGCTTGCTCGGCGATCGCATCGAGGACGGCGGCGTTCTGCAACGTCGTGACGTCGCCCAATGGTCTGCCCTCAGCGACGTCGCGCAGCAGCCGACGCATGATCTTGCCGGAGCGTGTCTTCGGTAGTTCGTCGGCGAAGATGATCGAGCGGGGACGCGCGATCTTGCCGATGATCTTGGAGACGTGCTCCCGCAAGTCGGACATGAGCTGCTCGTCTCCCGTCACCCCGCCCTTCGGGGTCACGAACGCGACGATGTTCTCTCCTTCACTTGCGTCGACGCGACCGACGACGGCCGCCTCGGCCACTGACGGATGATCGACCAGCGCAGACTCGACCTCGTAGGTCGAGATGCGATGCCCCGCGACATTCATCACGTCATCCACACGCCCGAGCAACCAGAAGTACCCGTCCTCATCCAACTTGGCACCGTCACCGGCAAAGTAGACGTCGTCACCGAACTTCGAGAAGTACGTCTCCCGATAGCGATCGTCGTCACCGAAGATCGTGCGGAACATCGACGGGATCGGCCGACGTAGAACCAAATAGCCACCTCCGCCGGGGCCCACCGGTTCCCCCTGATCATCTACGACGTCTGCGACGACACCTGGGTAGGGGCGCGTCGCGGAGCCCGGCTTCAGGGTGGTGATGCCGGGCAGCGGCGTGATCGCGATGGACCCGGTCTCGGTCTGCCACCAGGTGTCCACGACAGGCACCCGTCCGCCGCCGATAACGTGCTGGTACCAGATCCATGCCTCGGGGTTGATCGGCTCACCGACGCTCCCAAGCAGGCGTAACGACGTCAGGTCGTGACCACCAGGATGCTCGATGCCCCATTTCATGAACGTTCTGATGGCGGTCGGCGCCGTGTACAAGATCGAGACCTTGTAGCGCTCGACGATCGACCACCACCGGTCTTTCTCGGGCCAGTCCGGCGCGCCCTCGTACAGCACGGATGTGGCCCCATTAGCAAGAGGCCCATACACGATGTACGAGTGGCCGGTGACCCAACCGATATCCGCCGCGCACCAGTAGACGTCGGTGTCAGGCTTCAGATCGAAGACGAGGTTGTGCGTCGAGGATGCCCCGGTCAGATATCCGCCGCTCGTATGTACGATCCCCTTCGGCTTCCCTGTGGTGCCGGACGTGTAGAGGATGAAGAGCATGTCCTCGGCGTCCATCGGCTCCGCCGCGCAGACGGGGCTCTGCGTTGCGACCAACTCGTCGTAATACACATCACGGCCGGCGACCATCGGTACGTCTTCTCCGGTACGCCG
Source organism: Actinomycetota bacterium (assembly GCA_035536775.1). Taxonomy (GTDB): domain Bacteria; phylum Actinomycetota; class CADDZG01; order CADDZG01; family WHSQ01; genus DATLNM01. The sequence continues at coordinate 27,659 of DATLNM010000054.1, forward strand.
CACGACAATCACCTTCTCGACCGAGGGTGAACGCTCGGCCGCTTCGTCTGCATTCCGCTTGAGGGGGACGACATCACCGCGCCGGTATCCCCCGTCGGCGGTGATCAGCACCTTGGCCGTCGCGTCGACGATCCTTCCGGACAGCGCCTCGGCCGAGAAGCCGCCGAACACAACCGAATGGGGGGCGCCGATGCGAGCACACGCGAGCATCGCGATAGGAAGCTCGGGGAGCATGGGCATGTAGATCGCCACGCGGTCACCCTTCGCGACGCCGAGCGACTTGAGCGCGTTGGCGAGCTTGCACACCTCTTCGTGCAGCTCTGTGTATGTGATGTCGCGCGTCTCGCCGGGCTCTCCTATCCAGTGATACGCGACTCGATCACCCTTTTCGGCGAGGTGCCGGTCAAGGCAATTGGCAGAGACATTGAGACGGCCGCCGACGAACCACCGGTGATGGGGAGGGTGCCAGTCGAGGACCTGGTCCCACCGCTCGATCCACTCCAGCCGTTCCGCTTGCGACGCCCACCACGCATCCGGATCTTCTTCTGCGAGCGCGTAGATGGACGCGTCGGATGTATTCGCTGCCGCCACGAACTCGGGTGACGGCGAAAATGTGCGTCTCTCTTCGAGGAGCGCCTCGATGTCTCGCTCGCCGCGGCGGGGCGTGTCGGAACCCATCCCAGAACCCTAGAGGAAGCTTCGCAACTCCCACAGCTCGGGGTAGAAGCGCTTGTCCAAGGTCGTGCGGAGATAGGGCGCGCCAGTTGACCCGCCGGTTCCCATCTTGGTCCCGATCTGGCGCTCGACCATCAGCACATGACGGCCCCGCCACAGGGCGAACAGCTGGTCGTGAGTCACGAGGGATTCGGCCACGAACCACAGCTGCGCGAACCGATCACGGTCCCTCGCCATCGTGAGCAGGGATTCACGCCGCGCGTCTGGATCGTCGGCCGGCATCTCGAGTCCGTGCGCGCCGAGAAGCGAACAGAACCCATCCCAGACCGAAGGCTCCTCGAGGCGGGCCTTCAACCGCGCGAGCTCTTCCGGGGTCATCGACAGACGCTCGAGATAGGCCTCGTCCTTGGACCCCGACAGGAACTCGATCTCGCGGAACTGCACGGACTGGAATCCGCTCGCCGGCGCAAGATGCGTGCGGAATTCGAGGAAGTCCTGAGGCGACATGGTCTCGAGCACCGGGATCTGATCGACGACGACTCGCTCGATGGTATTGACCCGAGCGAGGTAGTGGATCGATTTGCCGACCTCGTCGTTGAAGAACGAGTCCCGCACCGCAGTGAGCTCGAAGAGAAGCTGCTTGAACCACAGCTCGTAGACCTGGTGGACGATGATGAACAAAAGCTCGTCGTGCGCAGGCGGATCAGACTCGAGCTCTTGGAGTGAAAGTAGCTCGGGCACCTTGAGATAGGTCCCGTAGGAGAGCTTGCCGTCAGCCTCGCCGAACCTCGGAGGTCTGACGTCGGTCAGACCGGCGCTCCCGCCTCGTTACCGTGGCTCACAGTGGACGGAGCGGCGCGACCACTGTGGAGATGATCGGCGTCCCAACCTCGACGAGGTCGTAGAGCTCGATGACGTCTTCGTTGGACATCCTCACGCATCCGTGGGACGCGTTGTAACCCAGCGAGTAGATGGCGGAGGTGCCGTGGAAACGGATCGCGTCGGCCGACCAGTTGAGCGCGCGCAGCCCGAGAGGGTTCCCGATGCCCGGCGGTATCGACGCCGGCATGCTGGCGCCCCATCCGGTTGGAGCAGGATTGACCCACGTCGGCATGTAGCGCTTCTCGGTGATCTCGAACACGCCCGACGGTGTGGGGTAGCTGGCCGTCCCCGGCGCGACCGTCCAGGAGCGGATTATCTTCCCGTTCTCGTACAGGTAGAGCTTGTTCTCGCCGTTGCGGAGCAGCAGAACCTTCTCGAACTGCTCTCCAAGGACTTCGGGCTTCTGGATCTTGAGCGCGAGGGGGACGTTTGACGCGCCGCCCTCGAGCCCGCGCATCAGTGCGCGCTGGGTCTTCTTTACCTTGACCTCGCGGCCGAAGCGCTCGCCCTTCACTTTGACCCAACCGGTCGAATAGTCGATCGAAGCATCCCGAGCCGGCCGGTGGAGCGACGAGGCGAGTCCCTCGACGAATCCGTGGACGCCTTTACGGGGATAGGCGATCGCTAGGTCGCGGTCGAACCCTAGGGAGTCCCCGAAGAGACTCATACGCGCCTTCTTTAGGAACGAGGTGTCTGCACTGGCGCTCAGCGCGGCATCCACAGCCTGTTCCGCGTCACTGTGCGCGCCGAGCCTTGCGGGGGTGACCTTCCAGGTCTTCTCGCCCCACTGCAGCGTGATGATCCGCGTGAGCTCGGGCTTGATCGCTTCGGAGACCGCCTCGATGGCCTCGTCGCGCTCCATACCACCCACGTCGACGCCGGCGATCTCGACCCCCGGGAGGATCTTGCCGTCGTACTCACGTCCGTAGTCGTACGCGGCGTAGGAGATCCCCGCGCCGCTGAGCGCGAACAGACCGCCGAGGATCGCGGCGACGAGCGCGGCGCGGCCGCCGAGCCGAAGCCGGCGGTACCAGCGTCCGGGCGGGGAAACGATGTTGGGTGCCGTCACCGTGCTCGAGTCGATAGTCACGACATTGGGTGGTGGAGGAGGCGGAGCGAGGGCAACCTCGTCGTCCGGGCCGAGCATGTAGGCAAGCTCGGGAGGCAGGACGAGCTGGGAAGAAACCGTCGGGACGAGCGAGAGCGCCGGAAGCGGGGGCGGCGGCGCGTCCTTGACGACGATCGTCGGAGCGGCATCACCGGGGGCGACTTCTGCATCGACGCCCTCACCTGCCACTGAGGCAACAGCGGCCACTTCGACAACTTCGACAACTTGGACAACTTCCGGCTCGGGAACTCCGAGCGCGAGGAGGTCGGCTTCCGGGTTCAGGAACTCGTCCGGGAGGTCGAAGGGGAGCTGCTCCATGCTCATCTCTAGCTACTACCTCTCTAGTAACAGTGGTCGGCGCACATGGTATCGGGTCAAATCGGACCTTGCTGGGAGCCTCTGCCAAAACGCGGGCACCCTCGGGCGGACGCCTGGGCAAATGGGCTCGTTCAAGGTCCATATACCCGGTTCGCTGCGAGGGCAGGCCCTCTCTCGGTTATCTTCGCCTGGTCACGCGGGACAACCTGAAAAGAGGATCGATGGAGATCCACGACTCCCTCCTCGGTGCGATCGGGGACACGCCCCTCCTGAGGCTCTCCCACGTGGGGAAGGGCCTTTCCTGCACCCTCGTCGCAAAACTCGAGATGCTCAATCCCGGAGGCAGCGTCAAAGACAGGATCGGGATCCGCATGATCGAGGCGGCCGAGCGGGCGGGCCTACTCTCCCCCGGAGGGACCATCGTCGAGCCCACCTCCGGCAACACCGGCGTGGGGCTGGCGATAGCGGCCGCCGTCAAGGGATACCGCTGCATCTTCACGATGCCAGACAAGATGAGCCTCGAGAAGATCTCGCTGCTGCGCGCGTACGGCGCCGAGGTCGTCATCGCCCCCACGGCGGTACCCCCCGAATCACCGGAGTCCTACTACCGCGTCGCCGACCGGCTCGCGGCCGAGATCCCTGGCGCGTTCCAACCCAACCAGTACTTCAACCAGGAGAACCCGAACACCCACTACGCCACTACGGGCCCCGAGATCTGGGAGCAGACGGACGGAAAGATCACCCACTTCGTGGCGGGTGTGGGCACGGGTGGAACGATCACCGGCATCGGGCGCTACCTCAAAGAGAAGAATCCGGACATCATCAACGTCGGAGCGGACCCGGAAGGGTCGATCTACTCCAGCAAGGCTCCCCGTCCGTATCTGGTCGAAGGCATCGGCGAGGACTTCTGGCCAGAATCCTTCGACCCCACCGTTGTGGACCGCTGGGTGACGGTGTCGGACAGAGACTCCTTCCTAACGGCGCGCGCGGTTACGCGCGAGGAAGGCGTGTTGGTCGGAGGCTCGGGCGGCACCGCGGTGTGGGCGGCGCTGGAGGTCGCCAAGGAGTGCGGCCCCGACGACGTCGTCGTCGTGATCCTTCCGGACTCGGGCAAGAGCTATCTGTCCAAGCTCTACAACGAATCGTGGATGCTCGAATACGGGTTCATCGAGCGTCCGGGGACGACCGCGCGTGTCGGTGAGGTCCTGGCCGAGAAACGCACCGCGGAGCCCAATATCCCCGACCTCGTCGCGATCCCGACAAACGAGAAGGTCGGACGCGCCATCGACATCCTGCAGGAGTACGGCATCTCGCAACTCCCAGTAGCCGAGGTCGAGGTCCCCGAGACGACCGCGCAGATCGTCGGGTCGATCCACGAACGCTCGCTGCTCGACAAGGTGTTCCGGGATCGCGACGCGATCGATCGCGACATCCAGGGAGTGATGGACGCGCCACTGCCGGTCGTGCAGTCGTCCGACGGCGTCGAGGAGATGTTCGAGGACCTTTCGAAGGGCGCCGAGGCGATCGTGGTGGCCGACGGCGACCGCCCGATCGGCGTGCTCACGCGTGCCGACCTCCTGGAGTTCATGGCGGCGCAGAGCCGCCGGCCCCGCTGACGGGCTCTGAGCGGGAGTCACGCTAGACATAGAAGAGGCGGCCCCGAAGGGCCGCCTCTCTTGGTACCCGCTACTGCGTTAGTTAGCGAACGAGGACGGCCTTGCGGCGCGACTTGCCTCGCAGGTGGTCCTCGTGCTGCTTAGGCCACCTTGCCTGGTAAGCGGTGTTCGAGTTCACGGTGGTCCTGAACACGGCCACACACCTGTTGTTGGTGCGCTTCTTGGCGATCTTCGTGAGCTGTCCATCGACAACTCGGAACAGGATCACCCGGGTGCGCTTGTGTCCGCTGCACGGGCGGACCCTCACGCGGGCCGTGATGACATCTCCGGCATCGACTTCGGTGTTGGAGAGGCGCAGCCCGACGGCCACTCGGACGAGCACGTTCAGTGCACTCGAGTTGCCTTCCGAGCACTGACCATCCTGGTCGACGTGCGCGACGTAGTTGGCGCTCCTGTCGGCCTTGCGGTTAAGGGTGAATGCGCCCTCCGCATCGGTCGTGACGGTCGCGATCTCGACGAACTGGTTATCGCCGCCGACCACATCGCGGCTGATCGTCACAGTCACGTTGGCGATGCATGACCTCGGTGCGTCGACCTGCTCGGTTTTGATCGTTCCCGAAAGCGTGAACGTCTTCGGGTACGTCAGCTTGTTCTTGGACGACTCCAGGTTGACGGTGCGGGGGAAACCACCCGGAGGTGCAGTGACGGTCGCGGTGGCAGTCGTCGTTGTAGTCGCGGTAGGCGTCGCGGTGGCGGTCACCGTCGCCGTGGGAGTGGCACCACCCCATGTCTTGGTGACCGAGTCGGAACACACACCGGCCGCGGTACCCGCGGGGGATCCGGCGGCACGCTCACACTCTTCGACGGTGTTGTCGGTGCGGTTACCTGGCAGCGAAGCGGTGACCGTCTGAGTTCCGGTTTCGTTCGTCGAAGTGGTGATGACGAACTCCGCTACTCCGTTCGCGTTGGTTGCGACGGTGGAGGCACCCGAGAAGCGGCCGGGGCCGTCCTCGGTGGCGGTCACGTTGACACCCTGCACAGGGTTCCCGAACCGGTCGGTGACGACACACGAGATCGTGTGGGTCGTGCCCGGCGGGTTGGTCGCGGTCTCAGGCGAGCAGTCGATCGTGCGGGCAAGTGCGGGAGCCGAAACGAACTCCTTCGTCGCAGTGCCCGTCCTGCCACCCGCCGTTGCGGTGATCGTGGTGGTGCCTGCCGTGTCGGACTCGAGGAACGCGATGGCATCGCCCTCGCGGTCGGTCGTCGCGGTGGCCTGCTGGCCCGTATTCGTCGTGCTGGTTTCGTTCGTGAAGTTACCGGGCCCGCTCAGCGACAGGGTTACCTGCTGACCTGCGATCGGAGCACCTGCTGCATCGAAGACCGCGATGCAGAAGCGGTGCGGCGCATCGCCGACGGTGTTGGTCGCGGTGGCGGTGAACTGGTTGCTGCCCGCAGTGTCGGGGCACTCGTTAGGTGCGGCGGCCGGGGTCATATCGATCTTGACTTCGTTAGGCGCGGGGACCTGACCCGTCGGGAACCAGTTCTTCAACGCGTCGTCCTCGGCCTCACCGGTCTGGCAGTTGACCTGCGCGGGGTTATTGCCGGCCGCGGGGACCTCGGTGACGCCTGCATCGTCCGCGTTGGCGTCGATGCAACCCGTGATCGTGTCCGTGCCCTGCGCGTTCGCGGGGCCTGCATCCGTGTAAGTGAGCGTTGCCTGACCCTGCTGGTTGGTGATGACGTTCAGCGTCGTGCCCGTGTTGCGGCCCCGGACGTAGAAGTCGACGTTCGCACCTGCGACGGGGTTGCCGAATTGATCGGTCACGGTCGCGGTGACGGTGTGCTGCGTTCCCGCAGGGTTGTTGTCGACGTCGGGTGTAAGGACGATGTTCGTAGCCGTGGGCTGTCCCCACGTCTTGGTCACGACGTCGGTGCGAGCATTCGTCGCTTCGTTGCCTGCGTTCTCCTCGTCACACTGCGCGCCGTTGTTCTCGTTGGTGGCAGAGTCGAACACCGCGTCGTTGTTGGCGTCCGTGAAGAAACAGATCTGAGCGGTCCCGGCCTGGTTCTCTGCCGGCGCGACCTGGATCGTGCACTGACCCTGCGCATTAGTGGTGCATGCGTTGTCGCGGTCGGCGGTCGTGTTGCCCGCGGTGGTGAAGCCGCGGTCGTCGGGATCGTTCACGCCTTGGATCTCGGCATCGATGCGCACGCCTTCGATGACGCCCTCGCCCGTATCACGAGTTCCGTTGGCGTTCGTGTCCCGGAAGACCGTGCACGTGTAGGTCTCGGTCGCTTCAGCTCCGGTCACTGGATTGACCTGAGTGTCGTCACCGGACTCATCGACGCAGTTGAGCGTCGCGTCGGCCGGGACATCCCCGAACCAGTTCTTGGTCACGACATCGGTGCGGTCGGGCTCGGTCTGCGCGCCCGGGGTCGCAGTGGCGTCCTGACCCTCGGTCATATCGGCATCCGTCGTCGCGTTGTTCGTGTTGTTCTTGTCCGCGTCGACGAATCCTCGGATGACATCGGTACCGGCCGCGTTGCTCGTGTACGTAACGGTGCACGAAGGCGTCGCGTTGGGATTGCCCTGGCCCGTGATGGTGCAAGTGAGATCGGGGTTCTCGGGGTTATCTCCGACCGGGTTGCCGGGGGTTGCCGTGTCGCCGGGTCCGGTGATCTCGAAGTCCACCTCGACGCCGCCGGCGTCCTGGACGTTCTGCTGTGTACAGGTAAGCGGGCCAGCGCCATCAGCGTCTACGAGCGTTGCCGTCAGTACGTGCTGTGTTCCGATCGGGTTGCTATCGGTCTCAGGTTCGACGTCCAACCGGCAGCCCGTGGGTGGTTGTGCGGACGCGATGCCTGAAAACGGTACGGCCAACGCGAATGCCACACACATCGCGATCCCTACCGCGAGTGGGCGAGCCCCGACTCGTTTGAACTTTCTTGCCATCTACCCCTCCTATTTCGTCGACCACGGGTCTGTAGCCGCGGTGCATCATTTCCTCTGGTTGCCTTAAGAGAAACGGTCTTTGACGCGCAGAGTTATGCGCGCGTCACGATTAGTTCGTTCCACAGGCCGTAAGTGATTGGAATGCGTACGGGTGGGTAGAAAGGGACGTTGGTACCGCCTAACCGCGCCCTATAAACGCGCACCGTGACGTTCTGGTCACCCTACGTATCGGCTTTCCGAGGACTTACGAAAGCGCTGCGTCGAGATCTGCGATCAGGTCGTCGGGGTGCTCGATCCCGACCGACACGCGCACGAGCTTGGACGAGACCTCTATGCCGGACCCCGCAAGACTCGCGTGAGTCATCTGGCCTGGGTGCTCGATCAGGGACTCAACTCCCCCCAGAGATTCCGCGAGGAAGAAAAGCTTCGTGCGCTCGCACACCCGCAGAGCTGCGGCCTCGTCAGCACATTCGAAGGACACCATCCCTCCGAACAAAGGCTCGCCTGCGGCTGCCATTTGTCGCGCCGCGATCGCGTGGCCCATGTGGGTCTCGAAACCGGGCCAATGCACGGCCGTTACCGATGGGTGACCTTCCAGCCAACGAGCGACGAGGGCAGTCCCCGCACAGTGTGCGCGCATACGGATCGCTAGCGTCTTGAGTCCCCGAAGGAGGAGCCAAGAGTCGAACGGACCGGGAACGGCCCCGATCGCGTTCTGGAGGAACCTCAGGCGCGCGACGAGATCCTCATCGGACGACGTCACCGCACCCATCACGAGATCCGAGTGCCCGCCGAGATACTTCGTCGCGGAATAGACGACGGCATCAGCGCCGAGCTCCAGTGGCCGTTGCAGGTAGGGCGTCGCGAATGTGTTGTCAACTACGGAGAGCGCTCCGTGCGCGCGAGCCAGCTCCGAGATCGCCGAGATGTCGAGGACCTTGAGGAGCGGATTCGTGGGCGTCTCGATCACGACGAGTCCGGTACCGGGAACCGCCTCCGCCACCGCATCGAGATCGGTCATGTCAACGGTGCGATACGGCACCCCCAACGAAGAGAAGACTTTCGCGAAGAGACGGTAGGTGCCCCCGTAGACGTCGTCGGGGATCAGGGCGCCGCGGCCCTCATCAAGGGTCAGCGCCAGAGCGGTCAAGGCGGCCATACCCGAGGCGAACGCGAGACCGTGGGTCGATCCCTCCAGAGCCGCGAGACATATCTCGACCGCCTGCCTGGTCGGATTGTCGGTCCGCGAATATTCGAAACCTTTGTGTTTGCCTACAGCTTCTTGGGCGTAGGTCGATGTTTGATAGATGGGCACCACCACGGCTCCCGTGGTGGGGTCGGGATCCTGGCCGGCATGGATGGCTGCGGTCTCGAAGCGCATACGATGACTCAAGAGCAACTCCAAGGGAGGCGAGCGAACTGACCGCTTTGGATACCACGGCCGATGGGAACACGCCCAGGCCTCGAATCGCGATCGTCGGACAGTGGCGCAAAGACACCCATGAGCTGAAGATGCCGCTCCTCTACATCGCAGCCGTTCGCGCCGCTGGGGGAACACCAGTCGTGATGGCCACTTTCGACCTCCCGCAAGAGGAGAAGCTACCGGAGGACGTCGAGGTCATCGCCGGACTCGATCCGTATGACTCATCGATCCTGTCGGACGTGGCAGGGCTCGTCGTGCCGGGGGGTGGAGATATCGACCCGGAGCTTTACGGGTGCGAGCGCCATCCGCGGACCCACTCCGTGAACCATCGCCGCGACCTCTTCGAGAAGACCCTCCTCGACGAGGCGATGCGCAAAGACCTCCCGGTTCTGGCGATCTGCCACGGGATGCAGCTGCTGAACGTGGTGATGGGCGGGACCTTGAACCAGCACCTCGCCGACCAGGCCCATCTGCTCGACCACGATCGCGACATGCCCCGCGCTGAGCCCGTGCACCAGCTTCGAGTCAAGGAGCGAACCGCGCTAGGGACGATCTTGCATGGGGAGACGGTAGAGGTGAACTCGCACCATCACCAGGGCATCGCCTCACTCGCGTCGGGTCTCGAGGAGGTCGCGTGGGCCGAGGACGGAGTGCTGGAGGCCGTCTCCGCTACCGAGAACACATGGGTTATCGGCGTGCAGTGGCACCCCGAGGCGATGGCCCCCGTCGATCAGCGCCAGCGGTCGATCTTCGAGGCCTTCATCGCCGCCGCAGCGGCCTTTCAAACGGGACGTGCCAGCGAACTCGCCGAGGCTGCCGCCACCGCCTAACGAGTTAGGAGTGGCGTCCCCATGACGCTCGCGACATCCTCCGACGCGGCGGAGTAAGAAACCCGTTCGGCAACCACCGGTCCCGTCGAGGTAAGGACGACGACAACCGGCTTCCCGCCCGTGAACTTGGAGATGGGGATCCGCAATCGGCCGAAACTGCCAACCTTCAGGTCTTGTAGCGCGCCGGGCGCCCTCGGTCCCTCCGCGTCGATGAGCGTCAACGACACGAGGGCACCATCGGTGCCCTGACTCAACACGATGACTGAATCCGTAGATGGCTTGGAGGTCGCGGGGCCGAGCCACCACGACTGCGCGGTTCTGGTTGCTCCGACCTCGGACGCCAGTCCGCGCTGATCGGCTGAGTCGAACGAGACGCTCCTCTCCGCAACCACGGGGACCCCGTTGAGCGACCGGACGACCGCCGCGACCCCTCCTACGTTCGCTTGAGAGCCACCGACCGCGGCCGCCAGAGACCACGATCGAGCCGATCGTGGCGGCACCTTGATCTCCATCAGCTTGGGGGGCTGGAAGACCTCGTCCCCGGCGCTCAGGGCCACCGAGAGAACCGCCTCGTCCTTGTTGGTATTGAGGATCGAGATGCGCTCGTCGTATCCCGCGCCGAGCCCCCCGTCCGGGAAGTACCACTTTGTTGCCGGGGTGCGCGCTCCGAGGGACAGCTCACCGCCTCGCGGTCTCGTCTCGATCTTCGACAGCAGCGCCCGCCACGCGACAACCCTGCCGCGCAGAGCAGTCACCGTCGCGCCCAAGACCCGCTGCCTGAGGAGAAAGTCGTTGACGGCAAGGCCCACCGACGAACGCGCGGGAACGGGTACCTGAGCAAGGTTGGCCTTGGCCTTCACGCCAGAGGGGGTGTAGAAGACGACGCGCACCACAGCCTCCGATGGAAGCGGGTTGTACACGATGATCCGCTCGTCCGCGCCGAGGATGCTGGAGCCCTCCGCGAAATGCCAGCGCGTCGCGGCGACGGTGGAGCATCCCGCGGCGGCTGCTCCGGAGATGGGGGTCACGAAGGTGGTCATGGAGGAGGCCGTGGCTATCCCACCAAGGCCCACCACATCGACGGGCTCATCCGTTGGAAGCTCGAAGAACGCGGAGCGATCCTCTTGCAGCTCTAACTTCTCTCCAACGGGTTCGAAGCGCATCGACGTTGCTGACCCTGCGGCGCCGCCGACCGCGATCGAGCCTGAGGACTCACCTGCACGCAGCGGAGGTGGGCAGAAGAGCGCACGGGACAGGATGGGTGCCATCACGTTCCGAGGCTCGGGCGGGCTAACCCCGCCGCTAAGCAGATCCAGGATGAGCGCAAGCCCGACGATGACCGCCATGGTCGCGGCCAATTTTCCCTCGGGTATTGCGATGGCTCGGCGCGAGCTGATGCGACCGCGTGTGCGCGTGACACTCTCTGCCTCAACCGCGTCCTCACGCCGCTCGCGTCCCGAGCGTCGCTCACGCGGAGTTGCAAGCGACGCCGCGCGCCGGTCGCGTCCGGCTCGCCGTTCGGTCGCCTTTTGCGCGTCGGCGGCCTCATGACGCTTCTCTGCGGACGTTGCGCCCTGTTTGGGCGCGATCAGATCGTCGAAACCTCGCTCGTTTCCGCGGTCGTCAAATGGATCCCGGGGCGTCATGTGGCGGTCGTCTTTCTGGTCGCCGGTGGGCTCCCGCTGCGGGACACGGCGGCCTCGAGAACGACCAGCCACGCGAGCCCGACGATCCCGAGGAAGATGAACCCGAGGAACCCCCTGGGGTGGGCCACCTCGATGCTCTCGCCGGCCGAACCGGTGGCAGCCCAGGCATTGCCCCACTCCGCGGGGACGCGCTCCAGCTCGGTCCCAGATACCGACGCGACCCAGCCGTCGTTGGTGTCTTCGGCAAGGTAGACGACCGGGTCAGCATCGGCGAGGCGCTCCGGCGAGACCAGATCACCTACGTACTTCGATGACGACGCTTGCTCGAACGTGGTCGCTCTTCCAACGCTGGGCGTGACCGGCAGCGCGGAGGGGCCATCCTCTAGAGCGCGCACGTACGCAGGGATGCCTGCATAGACACCGACGCGGTGGAGGCCGGCCTGGTTCTCCAAGACGACGTAGGACGACTCGTCGCGCGACAGCGCAAGGTCACGTTGCGACAGCCATCTCCAACCACCGGCGCCCCGCTCCAGGATGATGAAATGGACGTTGAAGGCAGCGAGCAAACTTCCCGCCCGGTCGAGCGTCCCCGCCTCAACGGACTCGATGATGTTCCCGAGACGGTCCTCGCCGGGGCCGGACGCACTCTCGAAGAGGTCACTCAATACCTGGCCGCGTGGTCCTGTAAGGAAGTGCGCCTCGGGAGGGCGCGCCGCGCTCGGTGTAGGGGGTGACCACCCATCACCGATCCACAACACCCGGAACTGGCCATGCTGGTCCGACTCGCTCGCGAGGAGGGATCTCACCTGGGCGACGGTGGCAGCGTTCTCGCGTCCCGACGAACGCCCCGGAGCCCACTCGCCTCCGAACAACGCCGGGAGCACACCTGCCACGAGGAGAACAGCGGCGAGACCCACACCCGCCAGGGTGAGCGCGTGAGCTCGCCCCAGACCACGGCGTGGCAGGTCGAGTCGGAAGGCGCCGATAGCGAGCCCGACCAACCCGGCGAACGCCACCGACGCCAGGACGCCGGCCTCGACGGGGGACGCAACGAGCGGCCTCATGATCCCCGCCGCGGTCAGCGAGATCAGAGCCCCGAACGAGACGATCATCAGCCACAGCGCAAGGGCGACCTTGCGGCGCTGTCCTCCTGCGATGAGCGCTGCGATCGCTCCGAGGATCGGGAGGGCAAGCCCGAACAGAACGGGCGCGTCGGGCGTCTGCCCAGTCAGGACACTGACGATCCCATGTCCGCGGTACGAGGACGCGTAGATCCGCCACGTGCCACTGCCCCATAACCGGTTGAGTGGCGCGCCGGCGTCGAGCCAGTTGAAGCTCCACGGCAGCAACAACAGGAATGCCGCACCCAGGCCGGCAAGGCATGGGGCAAGTCCCTGCTTTACGGACTCAGCCGTAGACGTGATGCGACGTGCAGCCACCAGGACGACCGCGCACAACGCATACAGGATCAGCGACCCCGGGACGAACGCAGCCGAAACCGCGGCCCCCAGTGCGACCCGAGCGACCGCACGATCCTGACGCCACCGCGGTGGCCTCACATAACCGGTGAGGCGAAGCATCGCGCCAAGCACGAATGGCGCGGCCGCTCCGAAAACCATCGCGCCCAACGCACCCTCCCGGAGGCCGGAATACCCAACGGCGCCGAGGGCGTAGGCGAGCCCGGCCGCCACTCGCGCGGGGCGATCGACGAGGTCTGACACGAGCCAATGCGCACCGCCGAAGGCGGCCGCTCCTAGTCCCAGCACGAGCACCTTTTGCGCGACGCCTTCGGCGCCGAACGTGAGGACCTGGACGAGGCCGAGCAGAGCGAGGGCAGGGGGGGACCCTCCGGGCTGACCGAGGCCTGTCCCCCGCCACGGCGTGGCCCAGGCGCGGAACAGAGCGGTCGCGCGCTCCGGATACGGGAGAAGCTCTCCGATCGACGCGGGCGGGCCCCAGAGGAAGTGCCGGAAACCGAGCAGGAAGCCCAACAGTGCAACGACAAGAGCGACGGCGGTCCATCCACCGAACCGCCGGCCGAATGCCTCCCAGATGAGGCTGGGGCGCTGCATGAGCTCGGCCCTCCTCCCCCATGCCTCTTCGAGCCTGTCGGCCTGGTGGCCCATGTAAGACCTGATGCGCGTCGTCTCGCGCACCGTGAAGCGATCGATCTTGCTGTCGGGGATCTTGCGACTGCGCTGCACGCGGTTTCGCTCTGACATGGTCTGCGGAAGCGTCATGAGGTTCCAACCCAATGCGCGCGCGAGGCCCACGATCTCGCCGGGTTGCCGAAGGATGAGGAAGCCGATCATCTCCGCGATCGCCAGAACGAGGAACAGAGGAAGCATCACCAATAGGCGCGCGCCCGAGACATTCTTGGCAACCGTTCGCAGCCGGTTACGACGGATGTAGTAGCGCGTCGGGCTGAACGGAGACTCGCGCTGTCCTTTAGCGAGAGCGATCGCGTGACGCGCGACGGCAAGCGGTTCGACGCGCACGGAGTAACCCGCGACGCGTGCCCGCCAACAGATGTCCAGGTCTTCCGAGAACGCTCGCATGCGTGCGTCCCAACCCCGCAATGAACGAAAAAGCTCGTGACGCATCAGCATGCACGTTGACGTCACATAGAGGACCTCTTTGGAAGCGTCGTGTTGGCCGAGGTCGATCTCGGATTCGTCGAGCCCTTTGTACGGGTATCCGAATCGGTCGGCTGCCATCCCGACCTCTTCGAGCCTGGCCGGGTCCTCCCACGCCACGATCTTCGGACCCACGATCGCGGTGCGGTCGTCATCGAGGATCCGAGCGACCATCCTCTCGACGGCCATAGGGTCCAACGCCGCGTCGTCATGGATGAACAACAACATGGCCGCGTCCGTCTTGATACGCGACAACGCCCAGTTGATCGCCCCGCCGAAACCAAGCGGCCGGCGCGTCCGAAGGAAGCCCCATCTCCGCTTCTTGAGATGCCGTTTCGCGATCCGCTTGAGATTGGGCAGAGCCCGATAGTCCGGAGAAGCATCGTCGACTACGAGGACGTCCAGCAGTGGATACGTCTGGGTATTCAGGCCGACTAGGCAATCGCGCAGCCAGGCTCGACCTCGATGGGTGACGACGATCGCGAGGACGCTCGGGAGCTCACTGGACGCGCCGGGCGGTTCAGCACGCGCGACTGCCTTCGATGCACTAGCCATAGATCGAGAGGCTGCTGTCTATGAGGTGACGGAGGCGTACAGCGTGGTTCGTCGCCTCGGCGTGCGCCCGATGGATCTCACCAGGTCTTCCATCCCGGCCGCGCTCAGCTCTTGGCCATGGGCGGCCCCCGCGGCTCTCGAGATGTTCTCGTTCATCAGCGTGCCCCCAAGATCGTTCGCGCCCGCCTGCAGCGCGAGCTTGGATCCCTCGACACCCATCTTGACCCAAGACACCTGGATGTTGGGGATGTCTCCGTGCAATGCGACCCGTGCGACGGCGTGCATCTTGAGGGCCTCCTCGAACGTAGGGCCCTTCCTCGACGCGCCTTTCAAATATATGGGAGCCGCCATGTGGACGAAGGGCAGCGGTACGAACTCGAAGAGCCCCTCGCCGCCCGCCGCGACGATGGAGCGATGGAGCGTTCGCACCTCGGTAAGGTGACGGGCCCAATTGGGCGGGCCTTCGACCGTCCCGAACATGATCGTGGCGTTCGACCTCAAACCAAGCGAATGCGCGATCGCATGGACCTCGCACCACTGAGCCGTCGTGATCTTGTCAGGACAGATGATCGCCCTGATGCTGTCGTCGAGGACCTCTGCCGCGGTCCCGGGGAGGGTCGCGAGGCCCGCGTCGCGTAACCGGGTGAGGAAATCCTCGACGCTGACTCCGAGGGTTTCTGCACCTTGCCAGATCTCGAGCGCGGTGAACCCGTGAACGTGGATCGCCGGAACCGCGTCCTTCACCGCTCTCAGGTACGCGACGTAGTCATCACCTGTGAACGATCCATGGATCCCACCTTGCAGGCACACCTCGGTGGCGCCGGCATCCCATGCTTCACGTGCCCGACCGGCAACCTCCTCTGGCGATAGCAGGTAAGGCTCCCCGCGCAGGTTCAGGGAACGCGGGCCCTTTGAGAACGCGCAGAAGCCACACCGGAAGTAACACATGTTTGTGTAGTTGATGTTCCTGTTAACGACATAGGTGACCTCGTCGCCGACGGTCTGACGCCTGAGGTCGTCGGCGACGGCATAGAGCTCTTCGGCTTCAGCACCGCGTGCCTCGAACAGCACTGCGATCTCGGCTTCGTCGATCTGGCCGCCCGCGGCAGCGCGCGCGAGGATCTCGACGACTTCAGAACGAACGACGCGCCCTGGAACGCGCCACGCGCCGTCGATGGCGGCTTGCAAAGTGATTTCGATCCGGGCGGGTGGAAGCTGTGAGCCCCCCGAATACCAGTCTCCATCGTGCCTCAGACCCGAGCCGTCGATCGCATCGAGCACACGGCCTCGAAGCGCGGGATCCAACCATCGGGCGCGCGCCTCCGGTGAGGCGCAATACCCACGGTAGACGGCAACGCGCTCCGCGAGCGTGAAGCCGTGCGACTCCGTTGTCTCACGCAGCTCGTCGAGGTGCGGCCACGGTCGTTCCGGGTTGACGTGATCGGGGGTCACGGGTGAGATCCCCCCCCAGTCGTTGATCCCCGCATCGAGGTATCGCCCGTAGTCGCCCGGCGTGAGGTTTGGAGGAGCTTGGACCGCGATGTCCTGGGGAAGCAGGAGCCTAGCGACCGCGATCGTGAGCGCGACGTCGGCGGGGTCTAACTCTGGATGACCTGCCATCAGCGTGCCGGACTTAGCGCGGAAGTTCTGGACGATCACCTCTTGGATGTGACCGTGACGCTCGTGCGAAGCTCGTATCGCGAGGAGCGCGTCGATACGCTCTTGGAAGGTCTCGCCGAGCCCGACGAGGATCCCCGTCGTGAACGGCACCGCGGCCCGTCCCGCAACTTCGAGCGTCGCGAGCCGCACCTCGGGACGCTTGTCGGGAGCGCCCCAATGCGGCATGCCCTTAGCGAGGAGCCGCTCCGAGATCGTTTCGAGCATCATCCCCTGACTGACAGAAACCGGCCGCAGCAGCCCGGCCTCGTCGTCGGTCAAGACACCGGGATTCGTATGGGGAAGGAGACCGGTCTCTTCGAGGACGGCCTCACATGCGCTCACCAGATAGGAGATCGTGGTGGCGTGTCCGAGCTCGGCCAGCTCCTCCCGAGCTTCGCTCCATTTGCGCTCCGGCTTGTCTCCTAAGGTGAACAAGGCCTCTTTACATCCCGCGGCTGCTCCCGCCCGAGCAACCTCGAGGACCTCGTCGATCGTCATGTAAGCCCGCTCCCCCGCGACCGGCGGGTGGGCGAAGGTGCAATAGCCGCACGCGTCGCGACAGAGTTTCGTAAGCGGGATGAAAACCTTTTTGGAGAATGTGATGAGCGCACCGGTGTGCCTCGTGCGCTTCTCCGAGGCTGCTTCGAGGGCGACGGCAGGATCCGACGCGACGAGCGCGCCGAGCTCCCTGGCGTCTCGTTCGTCGAGCCGTTCACCGCCCGCGGCGCGTCCGGCTAGCAGCTCGAGTCGGCCCATCACGGCAGGCTACTAGACTGCGCGGCCGTGAAAGTCGCAGCCCTGAGCGGTGGAGTGGGCGGAGCAAAACTGCTCGTCGGCCTCGATCGCGCTCTCCGAGATGACCACGATCGCTTGACGGCGATCGTCAATACCGCGGACGACGCGACCATCTACGGCGTCCACGTGTCGCCAGACGTCGACATCGTGACTTACTGGTTAGCCGGCGTGGCGGATACCGAGCGCGGGTGGGGGATGCGGGACGACACGTTCACGGTCGTCACCGCACTTGAAGCACTTGGAGAAGAAGCGTGGTTCCGACTGGGGGATCGTGACCTGGGCACCTGCATGGTACGGACACGCCGACTCGAACGAGGCGACACGCTGACAGAGGCGACGAGGATGATCGCGACTGCGTTCGGCCTGCGGCCCACCCTCCTCCCGATGAGCGACGACCGAGTGCGGACAACGCTCGTCACCCAAAGGGGTCGCGTGCTCGATTTCCAGGAGTACTTCGTCAAGGAGCGCTGTGAGCCCGATGTCGTCGACGTCCTTCTCTCGGGTGTCGAGGTCGCCCGTCCCGCACCGGGAGTGATCGAGGCTCTGGAAGGCGCGGACATCGTGATCCTCTGCCCCTCGAATCCCATCGTGTCGACCGGTCCGATCCTTGCCTTGCCCGGTGTGCGTGACGCGCTCCGCCGCCATCCCCTCGTCGTCGCGGTCAGTCCGATCGTCGGCGGCCGCGCCCTGAAAGGGCCGGCAGAGAAGCTCCTTCGGGCGACGGGCACCGACGTCAGCGCACAGGGTGTTGCGGGCTTGTACAGCGACTTATGTGATGTGTTCGTGATCGACACGACCGATGCGGGTGATGCGGCCGCCATCGAGGACCTGGGCGTCGCGACGGTAGTGACCGACACGATCATGACCGACCACGATGCATCCGCAGCTTTGGCACGCGTCTTGTTGACGATCACTGCTCCCGCTACCCCGCTATCTCTCTGACATGGATGCGATCACGATCATTCCCGTGGCAGGCATCCCCGAGGTCACTGCCGGAGACGATGTCGCGGCGCTGATCACCGAGACGGAGCAGGGTCGGAACCTTGCCGACGGTGACGTCATCGTCATCACCCAGAAGGTCGTATCCAAGGCGGAAGGGCGCATGGTCCCAGAAAGAGACCGGACCCGAGCGATCCTCGCGGAATCTGTGCGCGTGCTGCGACGGTCGGGAGAGATGATGATCTCCGAGACGAGACATGGTCTCGTCTGTGCCAACGCAGGGGTCGACTCATCCAACGTGCCGGTCGGCGAGGTATCGCTGCTGCCTCTCGACCCAGACGCCTCGGCCCGCGCGATACGAGCGCGGGTGCAGCACCTATCGGGCGTCGATGTCGCCGTTGTGATCAGCGACACGTTTGGGCGACCGTGGAGGATCGGGCAGACGAATATCGCGATCGGCCTCGCCGGGATGATGCCCTTTAACGATTACCGAGGTACGCAGGACGCGCAGGGACGAGATCTCTTCGCGACGAGGATCTGCGTGGCGGACGAGATCGCAGGAGCAGCGGAGATAGTGATGGGCAAAGCGGAAGGCATCTGTGCGGCCGTAGTGCGCGGCGCCACGATCATGCGTGGGCGGGGCTCGGCTGCGCAGATCCCGCGCCCGCCGCGTGACGATCTGTTCCGATGAATCTGGCGGATGTCGTGGGGGCGCGCCGTAGCGTGCGCTCTTTCACGCAAGATCCGGTCGATCAAGCCTCGGTCCGGCGCGCTGTCTCACTCGCGGCGCAAGCCCCCGCCCCCCATCATTCGAGCCCATGGCGATTCGTGATGGTCGAGGGCGAGGCCTCGAAGGCCTCCTTGTCGGACGCGATGGCCGCTGCGTGGCAAGTGGACCTCGAACGCGACGGTCATCCTCCCGAGCGGGTCACTTCGGTCCTTGCGCGATCCCGCGCGATGCTCCTCGCGACACCGCTGCTCGTGATCTGTTGCGCCGACATGGCGCATGCCCACATGTACGACGACGACCGCAGGATCAGGGCAGAGTGGACACTCTTTGCGCATTCGGTTGGAGCGGCGCTGCAGACATTCATGTTGTCGCTGGCGGAGGACGGCCTCGCGTCCTGTTGGATCTCCGCCCCCGTGTTCTGCGGTGATGTCGTCAGACGCCAATTGGGTCTCGGCCCGACGGTGGAGCCACACGCCCTTGTCCTCGTTGGCAACGCAGCCCCCGATTACCGCCCGAGACCCCGTCCGGCCCCGGACCCCGGCGCATTCATCATCGAACCTGCTCCGTCTCCCTGATAGCCTCCCCCTCCATGTCAGAGCCAACCAGCAGGAAGCTCCTCGAAAAGCAGCAGCGCCGCATGGCCGAAGAGGCCAAGGAGGCGGAGCGCAAGAGCGCCGCGCGCCGCCGCAACCTGATCACATTCGTCACGATCGCGGTAGTGGTCACCCTCGTCGTCGTGCTCGTCCTCAAGGACCGCGGCGCCAAGGATGCCCCCGTCGGCGTCGCCGCCGGCGAAGCGGGCTGTACCGCGGTCGAGACGCCTGAAGAACAAGGCCAGGACCACATCGAGGAAGGGACGCAGCACCCGCCCTACAGCTCGAACCCCCCCACCTCGGGACCGCACTACGGCAGCCCGGCCGACGCAGGGTTCTATGAAACCCCCATGGCGCAGGAGACCGTGGTGCATAACCTCGAGCATGGGCAGATCGTCATCTGGTACCGCCCCGACGCCGAGCAGGACGTCCTCGACCAGATCGAGGACGTCACCCGCGACGAAGCGGTCGCGACACTGGCTGTCCCGTTCTCCGAGATCGAGGAGCCATACGATCTCGTGCTGACCGCGTGGGGCGCCCTACAGCGATGCGAGAACGTGTCGCAGGTGGTCATCGACGATTTCCGAGCCGAGTACCAAGGGCGGGGTCCGGAGAACGTGGGCGTTCCGGTCTTCCGGGCTGAGTAGCACCGGCGCGGGATCGTCCGGGGAGGATCGCTAGCCGAGGTCTGCGGCGGGGGTGACCTTGCGGGGCGGTTCGCCCCGAGCCGTATCGCCTGCTCCAGCCGGTCTATCCCCGGTGCTCGTCGTCGGCCCGTTCGAGCTGCTTCCCAAGGTGCCCTGCGAGGGAGCTGCCGACGTAGTCGGGGACGATCCCGCCGGCGACGGAGAGGCCACTTCCCTAGGAGACGTCGCGCCGGACACGGCTTGACGGATGTCGCCGAGCATCTTCTCTGTGGCGAAGAGCTTCTCCCTGAGCTCGGCCTCGGCGACCTTCATCTGCTCCAGGCGTTCTCTACTCGCACGCTCGCGCTCGGCCACCGTGTTTTCGGCGCGCGCCTTCAGTTCCGCCGCGTAGCGCTCGGATTCCTCCTTGAGCTTCGCGGCCGCGATCGATGCCGCCTCTTTGACCGCGGTCGCTTCGCGCTGAGCTTGCTCGCGCACCAATCTTGCTTCCTGCTCGGCGCGCTGCTTGAAGGTAGAGGCCTCTTCCTGGATCCGCTCGCGCTGCGCTTTGGTCTCCTGCTCGACGCGCTCTCGCAGCGCGGTCGTCTCCTGTTTGGTCTTGTCCCGGATCTCGGCCGCCTCGTTGGCGGCCTTGTCCCGGAGCGTCGTCGCGTCCTTCGTTATCGACTCCCTCAGGGTCAGGGCCTCTTGCTCGGCCTCCCCGCGGATCCGGTCGGCCGCATCCTTGGCCGCCTGGAGCACCGCCCCAACTTCGCGTCCCAGCGCCTCGAAGGATCCTGACGACCCCGTCTGGGATGCCGCTTTCAGGGCTGCTCTGTAGTCACGCGCTGCTTCCTCGAGGAATGCTTGTACCTCCTCGCGGTCGTACCCGCGCAAGGTGACCAGGAACTCTCGTCCTTCGAAATCCTCAGGCTTCAGTGGCAACGGCGGACCTCTTCTCTAGCTGCTGTGGGCGTTGGCTTATCCCTAATAGTCCCCTAAATATCGCGCTCTCGTATCCGGGTAGCGCTCAGCCCGCCGCCCGGAACCACGCGACCGTCTGTTTGAGGCCGTCCTCGAGATCGACACCGGGCCTCCAACCCAGCAATTCCCGGGCCTTCGAAGGATCCACGAAGATGCGCTGGAGCTCGCCAGGACGCGCCGGGGCATACCGGGGTTCGGCGTTGACCCCCACCTGCTCGCACAGCTTGGAGTAGAGGTCGCTGACCGAGATCTCGGCGCCACTCCCCACATTTATCAACTCCCCGGAGCCGGCGTCGCGCGCCGCGGCGAATGCCGCCACGACATCGTCGACGAAGCAGAAATCGCGCGTTTGGCTTCCGTCCCCGTAGATCGTGCAGGCGCGTCCGGCAAGAAGCCGGCGAGAGAAGATCGCGACGACCTGCCCTTCGAGGCCTACCTCGGACGCAGGCTCTTGGCGGGGGCCGTAGACGTTTGCGAGGGCGAGCGCGGTGAAGTCGAGGTCCCTGACAGCCCGGTAGTAGCGCAGATAGTCGAACATGACCTTCTTGGAGACCCCGTAGGGCGATTCCGGCATCGCCTCGGGCATGAACACCTGATCCTCTGTGACGGGAAGCCGCGATGGATCGGGCTCCCCGTAGATGCAGCCCCCCGACGACGTGTAAACGACCTTGGCCGTCCCGGCCCCCGCGGCGGCTTCGAGGACGTTGAGCGTGCCGTAGATGTTGACCATCGCGTCGTGGAGTGGGTCGGCGATCGACCTGCGCACGTCGACCTGCGCCGCGAGGTGGTAGATCAGCGCCGGCTTGGTCCTCTTGATGAGATCGGCGAGCGCGTCCGAAGTGACATCCACCCGCTGGAAGGTGAACTTCCCCATCGTCGACCGGCGCGCGTCGGCGAGATTGGCGAGCGAACCGGATGAGAGGTTGTCGATACCGAGGACCTCGTCGCCTTCAGACAGCAGGCGATCGACGAGGTGGGAGCCTATGAAACCTGCTGCCCCCGTGACTAGTACGCGCATCCCGCTCCTCACTCTCTCCTGCTAGACGTCCGGCGCAGAGCCGGAGACCTCACCATCGCCGAGCGTCAGACCCTGAACACGCGTCCCGGTAGGCACGACTGCATCTGCGCCGAGGATCGAATCGGACACGTTCGCTCCAGGGTCGATACGCGCTCCGCTGAGCAGAACCGATCTGGTCACGACAGCACCGGGGCCGATGACAGCACCCGCTCCGATGCACACGGAGGATACCCGGGCATCTCCGGCAACCTCGGCCCGCTCTGCGATGTAGGCCGGCCCGGGCGACGGGGCAGCCAATGCTTCGGAAGACCAGCGCTCATGCAACGCATCGAGGTTGGCCTCGAGATATTTGGCCGGGGTCCCGATATCGATCCAGTACGCGGGAGGCGCGGTTGCAAACAGACGCGCGCCCTCCTCCACGAGGCCGGGGAACAGCTGCCGTTCCGCCGACCACACTTCGCCCTTCGGTATCCGGTCGATGATCGACGGCTCGAGCACGTAGATCCCCGCATTGATCAGGTTGCTCGGCGCCTCCCCCGGGGGCGGCTTTTCGATGAAGCCCAGCACGCGCCCGTCATCGTCGGTAGGGACGACGCCGTATGCAGAAGGGTCCTCCACTGGGGTCAAGACGATGGTCGCCTCCGCCTCGTGAGAGCGATGCCACTCGAGAACCGCCGCCAGGTCGACGTCCGTAAGGATGTCCCCGTTGAACGCGAGGACGGTCTCGTCCCCGACGAACTCGCGTGCATGCCTCAACGCGCCGGCCGTCCCAAGAGCCACTTCCTCGTGCGTAACGCCGACCGTCAGGCCGCGCTGCTTCGCTCCATCGATGGTCGCCTCGAAGCTCTCGGCGAGATACGAGGTCAGAAGCACTACCTCGTCAACGCCATGCGACTGCAGGTGATCGAAGACATGATCGATGTGCGGGCGGTTGGCGATCGGCAGAAGGTGCTTCGGCCGGGTGTACGTCAGCGGCCGGAGCCGGGTCCCAAAGCCGCCGGCGAGGATGAGCGCTTTCACTGTGAGTGGGTCAGGCCCCCGTGGCGGTACGCGAGGACAACCCGACGAGCGCGATCCCCACCGCGATCACGAGCACCCCGAGCCACCTGAGCGCGGGCACGTTTTCGTGAAATACGAAACGGGCCGCGGTCACAACGACGATGTACGAGAGGCCCACCACTGGATACGCCACCGAGAGATCGACCCTCGAGAGCACGACGAGCCAGAACAGGGCGGAGACGCCGAAGAGGATCAACCCCGTCCACAGCTTCGGCTCTTTGGCCGCCCGCAGCACCGTGTCCCCGAGGTTGGCGACCTCGGCCGTGCCTATCCGCCCGATGTCGTCCATCGCGGCCTTCAGCATCAGCTGTCCGCCCACCGCCAGGGTGACGCTGACCAGGAGGAACCCAAGCGAGATGACACTGCTTCCGGCGCGGCCGCCCGAGGCCGCGGCGGCGGCCGGCAATAACTCGGGCGGCGGGGCTTCTAGTGCCATGAGGCCGGGATTCTAAGGCTAGGCGGCGAACCACAGGAGTGGCGGGCGTCCTCGGCCAGGAGGCGTTACCGCTGGGCAGGTCCGGCGTGAGAGAGAGTAACGAGTGACTCCGGGCTTGCTTCTCCAGGGCATTCCAAGGGCAATGAGGGGGATCCGATGATGGGTGCAGCTGAAATGGAACGCGCGGCGATGACCGTGAGGCGTCCGCGCGCGTGGGGGGTCGTGGCGATCGTGCTGATCGCTGCGCTTCTGCCGGCCGGAGGCACCGCCGCGGGCCGGGTTCTGTCCGGGCCCTCGGTCCCGGAGGCCTCGATCGGATTCACGAAGGCCCTGGAGACCCTCGCGCCGCCCGAGACATATTCGGCATTCGTTACGTTCCGGCCCGGGTCCGTCGCCGACCACGAGACGTGGGCCGAGGAGCACGGGCTCGAGCTCGTCTCAACCTTCGATTCGGTCGATGCGATCTTCGCGCGTGGGACCGTCGGCGCGTTCAGATTGCTGACCACGCACCCCGACGTTGTGTACCTCGAAGAGAACCGCACGCTCACCTTCGCGAGCGACACTTCATCGTGGGCGACACGCGCCCGCATCGCACAGCTGACGCTTCCCGGTGGTCCTTACCGCGACCCCAGCAACAACGGTCTCGACGGCTCGGGCATCGGGGTTGCGTTGATCGACTCGGGCGTCAACGGCACACACAACGACCTCGTGACCCAGATCGCGTCGCACCGGACCGTCGTTTGCCCGGTCCCCAATCCACAAACGCGTAAGTGCGTCGGGCCCGCAACCATCACGCAGCTAAACAACGACAGCAACAGCGATTCGTCCAGCGGTCACGGCACTCACATCGCAGGGATCATCACCGGGACCGGCGTCCAATCGAGGGGGCCGGAGGCAGGCATGAGTATCGAGCCGGCCGCCACATACCGGGGGACCGCCACGGGATCTCGCTTGCACGTATACGCCATGGGCGAAGCCAACACTGGGATCGCGGCGGCAAACGCTCTCGAGCATCTCATCACTAACATCAACTCGATGGCGCCCCGAGTCCGGGTGGTCGCGAACTCCTACGCCGACTTGGCGGGGAGCACGTACGACGCAAACAGCGTGATGTCGATGCTCGTGAGGCAACTGGTTGAACAACACGGCGTGACGTTCGTGTTCCCGGCAGGCAACGTGCCCAACGCAGGTACCGGCGCCAGCGACCAGACGTCATCGTTCTGCAAGGACCCGACGCCAGGCGTCATCTGCGTGGCCAACTACAACGACCAGGAGTCAGGCTCGATCACCGGTTTCATCAACCCCATGTCGGCGAGGGGCGCCAGCGGGAATCCGTCGACGCATCCGGACATCTCCGCACCGGGGACTCGCATCACGTCGACGTGCGTGCAGCAGGCCCAACCGCTGTGCAACAGCAGTGAGACCGAAGCGGGCTGGGTGCCATGGTACGCGACGCTGTCGGGCACCTCGATGGCCGCGGGCAACGTCGCCGGAGCGGTCGCGATGATCTATCAAGCGAGGCCGTCGATCACTCCGGCGCAGGTCGAGTCCGCGATCGAGGCGGGGGCGCGTCCGATCGGCGCATCCTCGTTCGAGACAGGCGCAGGCTTGCTGAATCTCCCCGGGACGCTCGACGCACTCGGCGTACCCCGAGACGACCGGCAGGTCCCCGCCCTGCAGGTCATCGCATCTGATCCTGCCGGCGACATCTCTGGCCAGCCGCAGGCTGCGGACCTCCTCGGGCTTTCCGTCACGCAGAACACCGATGGCACGGTCGTGCGCTACCACCTCGACGTCGTGGGCTTCGGGAACTTCAACGGCGGGTCGGTGGTTCTGAGGGTGATCCAGAACGTCAACGGACGCCGATTCGCATCGTCGGTGCGCGCAACGAGCTCGGGAGTCTTCGGCAACGACTTCGACTCTCAGAACAACAATGCACCGCCCACCGACATCAGCGTCTCGGGCAACAGGATCACGATGACGGTTCCCGTCTCCGCGCTCGGCGACCCACCGAACAAAGCACCTGCCCACAACGTCTTCGCCACCTCGAACGGTTCCGCAGGGGCGCCGATAGACATGCTTCCGGGCGGCACAGGCACCGAGATGATCACGCGGCCCCGTTACGGCGACCCCTACTCGATCCGCCGCGGCCCGGCACCCACGCAGTCGACCACACCGCCGCCATCGGAGACCGCGACTGCCACAGCGACAGCGACCGCGACGAGCTCGACCTCGTTCAGCCCGCCACCGAGCAGCAGCGGGAGCCCCACTCCGAGCGCATCGGCGTCCCGGACGCCGACACCGACCCCGTCCCTCAGCCCCACGCGAACCGTGACGCCGTCGCCGTCCGCGTCGGCATCGGCTACATCGACCTCGACCTCGGGCACATCGACGACGCCGCCGTCCGGAACCAAGGGCGCGACGTCGGTCACGCTCGCGA
This sequence comes from Actinomycetota bacterium, assembly GCA_035536775.1. GTDB lineage: Bacteria > Actinomycetota > CADDZG01 > CADDZG01 > WHSQ01 > DATLNM01. The sequence goes on from DATLNM010000054.1 coordinate 53,580, forward strand.
CCAGCACCTCCAAGACGACCTACGACCGGAGCGTGACGCTGAGCGGAACGGTGACACGCAGCGCGCCCTGCCAGGGCAATCTCAACGTCGTCGTCTCCCGCCGGCTCCACGGCTCCCAGCAGCTGACGCCGCTCTCGGGCCCGATCCCGGTGAGCGCGACGAGTGGATCGTGGGGCTTCGAAACTCGAGTCTCGAACAACGCGTCCTACGTCGCGGAGGTCGAAGAGAGCTCGAGCTGCGCGTCGAGCACGTCGACATCGGCGGACGTCCTCGTGAAGGTCGACGTGGACGCGGATGGACCCAGCCGTTGCAGCAGCCGTCCGGTAGTGACCGGGAAGGTCCGTCCGAACCAAGGCGGTACGCGAGTACTGCTGAAGCAGCGGATCGGTGGGCGGTCCCAGACCGTGGACCAGAGCACGCTCGACAGCCGTTCACGATTCAAGCTGTCGCCGCGGAAGTGCAGAGGCACCTTCAAGGTCAAGTGGCCGAAGCAGAACGAACGGAACGAGGCGGGCGTAGTTCGCCTATAGCCCTACTCGCCGGAGCAGCGGACCTCCGTTCCTCCGGACTCGCTCCATGAGATCGTGCCTTTCTCGAATATGGCTTCTACGCGCTCCGAAGCAGGATCCATCGATTCCAGCGGATACCCACACGGACCCGCGGCCTCGCCAAGCTCGACATAACGCGCCGCGATCTCGCCCCACAGTGCGACGATCCGCGCGGGGGCGGGCGACTTGTAGATCGCGCCTTGCTGGAATCGCTGAACCCGCCCACCAGGGACCGAGTCGCTGGTGCCTCGGCGGTCTAGCGGGAGACCCAGCGGACCGCTCGCGCCGCCGGCCGCTCTGAACGCAGCGAAGAACCCGCCAGTGACGGGATGGGCTCCCGTATCGCTCGACCACAGCATCACGCCGTTCACATAGGAAGCGCCGCGGTAGCCGTCGCCCCAGAGATCGGACGTCGGCATGCCGAGAGCCGAGCCCTCACGGCCGATCCGGTCGTAGGCCCTCAAGACTGGCCCCTTCTGCCACACGGCCTTCTCGGTCGCGTCTCGCCATGCGATCCGACCGCGTTCGAAGTCCTGGGCGATGCCGAGGCGGTCCCCATCCCGCGGGACCGGGTAGGCATCGCCCGAGGGCGACCCTGGGGCGCCGTCCAGGCTCTCGTACTTCGGCACCAGCAGCTCATCGACGCCGGGGCCGCCGAGCTCGACACGGAAGAGAGTGTCCTTCAGACCGAGGGCGGCACGGATCGACCAACCGCTCACCCTGACGGTCTTCTTGGATCCCTCGATGAGCACGCCGCCGCGGCCGTCGTCCTTCACGACCGTCACGCGGCCCGAGACACCGAACGGCGCGACCAGCCTGAAATCGCGGAGCCGCCCGATCCCGAACGCGGCATCCAGCTTGTTCTCGAAAGTCGAGAACGGCATCTCAACGGTCCAGGTGTGGTTCGGATTCGCCTCGACCGCGTCTGCGTCATCGTCCACACCACGCAGGTAAGGAAGGGCGGTTCCACCCCATACGTTTTCGTTGTCCTCGGTGTGACCGCCCGACGACGACGAGTAGAGGGCTTGGACCGGAGCGCCCCGATACATAACTACCTGTTCCCGTGTGTCGTCGACCGCGGCCTTCCAGTCGTCCCAGTACTCCCCGGAACCACTCCGCTTCGCGTCCCCGATGTAAGCCTGGTCGTAGGTGGAATCGAAGACCGCGCAGTCGCACGGGTGACGATGCTGTCCTGACCTGATCGTCTTGTCGTATGCGTAGGTACGAGCTGCGATCGCCTGAGCTTTGAGTGCGGCGGCCGGCCACGAGGCCGGAACCTCACCGAGGCCGTAGAGATACTTCTGCATCGACAGCGACACCACGAGCCTCAGGCAGTACCCCTCGGGACAGCGATCGGTCGCGAACGAACCGAACTCGAGACGTCCGTACGCATAGTCGTAAGGCTTCTCGGCGATGTCCACGAGCGACCCGTGCTTCTCATAGAGAAGCACGAGCGGAACCTCGGGCGAGCCGAACACCGACACCCCGTCTTCCTCCACGGGCTTTCCGTTCTTATAGAGCCGAAAGCCTCCGGTCGAGCTCGCCTCGACCTTCCACTTGGTGCCACCGGGGCCCGACGAGATCGGGGCCTTGCTGCCCGGGAGCTTGAACGTGACGGTGCCGTCCCCCGTCCCGGGGAGGCCGGTAGCGGTGAGCGCAGCCTTGTACTGGATCAGCCCCACACGGAGGCGTCCCGGCATCGGCTCGGTTGTGACCTTGCCGCCCGAGTAGTAGTGCTCGAGGATCCTGGTCGCGCCAGCGCCCTTCAAGGCCCGCCCGTAAGCGCCGTACTGGGACATCCCGATCCCGTGACCCCATCCTCCGCCCGTGATCGTCACGGTCTGTTGGGCGCGCGCAGGTCCGGCGCTGAGGCCGCCGACGAGCGCCGCGGCCGCGGCGAGGAGCGCGATGGGTCTCAACAGGCAGTGCCTGGGCATGAGCGTCTTCATTTCTGGGTCACAATACTGAACTCCTTCAACACAACACCCCGGTTTTAGGCCCAGGGTTTGTGGCCCGTCAAGGGCGCAGAGCCCCCCTGGATCACAGCCTCGTAGGCCGCCAGGGTGCGGGTCGCCGTCTCGGTCCAAGTAAATCCAAGCGCTCGGGCCCGGCCCCGCCGCGCCAGGCTCGACCGCCGGTCGGGTTCACCGGCTACCCCTATCAACGTCGCGGCGAGGCCTTCGGTGTCGCTCGGCTCCACCAATGCCGCGGCCTCGCCCAGAACCTCCTCGGCCGCGCTGTAGCGCCCCGCCACCACAGCCGTCCCGGCAGCCATCGCCTCGAGGGGCGGGAGCCCGAACCCTTCGTAGAGCGAGGGATAGCAGAAGATCTCGGCCGCGGCGAGGAGCCCCGGCAGAGTCTCATCGGCGACCCACCCCGGGAGAACGACCCCCGGCGTTGGGGCGAGATCCGGGCCCCAGCCCGCCGGGCCCGCTATCACCAGCGTCCACCCATCGTCGCTCAGTCCGCTACGGCCCCATGCCTTCAATAGCCGGGCAAGGTTCTTGCGCGGCTCGATCGTTCCCACCGTCAGCACGAACGGGGCCGTGATCCCCATCTCCGCGAGAGCGGAATCGGACAACGGTGTCGCGCCGAAGAAGATCGGCGACACACCCTCGTGCGTCACGAAGATCCTCTCGGCATCAACCCCGAGCCGGTCGGCGACCTCGTCGCCGACCGCCTTCGTCGGCACGATGACGGCGCGTGCGCGCTCCACCGACCACGGCACCAACGTGCGCAGCCGCTCGGCGCCGGGGAACGCGTCGTCTCGAAAGAACGAAAGGTCGTGGATCGTGACGACGCCGGGTACCGCCCCCGTTGGCGGGAGAACGAAGTTGGTCGCGTGCACGACGTCGGCAGGTCGGGTGAGACGCCCCACCGTGGGGTGGCCCGTGCGCATCCACAGCGTCTGCGCGATACGCGCCGGTATCCGCCAGCGTTTCACGGAGCGATGTTGGGCTCTGACATCACCGCCGCGCGCGACCGCGAACAGGGACACATCGCAGCCGATCGTCTCCAATGCGTCGTGGAGCTCCGCGGTGTAACGAGCGACGCCCGTTGGCGGATCGAGTAGCGGCCCCCCATCCAGCGCTACCCGGATGACTTGTACCAATCGATCGTCGCGCGGAGGCCCTCTTCGAGCATCGTCTGAGCCTTGAAGCCCAGAACCGAAGCCGCGCGCGACGAATCGACTCGTCGGCGCGGCTGCCCATCTGGCCGGCTCGTGTTCCACACGAGCTCGCCTTCGTAGCCTGTCAATCGCGCGATCATCTCCGCCAGATCCTTGATCGAGATCTCTTCTCCTGAGCCGAGGTTGATCGGCTCCGCGTCGTCGTAGAGCTCGGACGCAAGCACGATGCCTTCCGCGGCGTCCTCCACGTAGATGAACTCGCGGGTGGCGCGTCCGGTGCCCCACACTTCCACCGAGGTGTTACCTCGATCGCGTGCCTCGACGAATTTCTTGATCAGGGCGGGGATGACGTGCGACACGCTCGGGTCGAACTTATCCCCCGGTCCGTAGAGATTGGTCGGGAGGAGATAGATGCAGTTCTGGCCGTACTGCTGCCGGTTGGCTTGCGCATGGACGAGCATCGCCTTCTTTGCAACACCGTAGGGCGCGTTCGTCTCTTCGGGATAGCCGTCCCACAATGAGGACTCATTGAACGGAGCGGGCGCGAACTTCGGATAGGAGCAGATGGTTCCCACGATGGTGGTCTTGGGGGTGTGGCGCTTCCGCGCCTCTTCGATGATGAACGTCCCCATGAGGATGTTCGACACATAGATGTCAGAGGGGTGCTCCATGTTGGCGCCGATACCCCCGACGCGAGCGGCGAGGTGGATCACCAGGTCGGGTTGAGCCTCTTCGAAGAGGCTCACCACGGCATCATGGGTCGTAAGGTCGTAATCGGAGCTGCGGGGAACGATGATCGTGCCGGCGCCACGCTCGGTGAGTTTGCGACACACGGCGCTGCCGAGGAACCCGGCGCCGCCGGTTACGACGACCCTTTTCTCTTCCCAGAAGCCCATCAGGGAAGTCTAGGGGGTTAGCCATAGCCGAGGCTTGGATAGCGGGGCCTAGACAGGAGGGGTGAGTTTGCTGCGCGTCGCGATGACGCTCGAGCAATGCTGGCATCGGGTGCCCGGGGGCGTCGCTGTTGCGGCCCTAGGGATGGCGCGCGCCCTGCGCGACACCCACAAGATCCATCTCACCGGCGTCGCGGCGGCGCACCGCCGCCCTGCTCCGCCGCAATGGACACCACCTGTGCCCGTACGGCGGCTGTCGCTTCCGCGGCCACTGCTCTACGAAGCGTGGCATCGGCTGAGGGCCCCCGCGGTCGAACGCGCCACGGGCCCGGTCGACGTCATCCACGCGACAACGATGGCGATACCGCCGCGAAAGGCGCCCCTGGTCGTAACCATCCACGACCTCGCTTGGATCGCGAACCCCGGCCACTTCACTCCTCATGGCGTGCGCTTCTTCGAGCGAGGCCTCGAGTTGGCACGCCGTGACGCAGACCTGGTCCTGTGTCCGTCCGCCGCGACACTCGAGGACTGTAAGGAGCATGGGTTCGACGGCGGGCGCCTGCGTCATATCCCGCTGGGGGTCGAGATCCGCCCGATCGATCCCGAAGACGTCGCCCGCGTCCGATCCGGATACGGCCTTACGGAGCGCTACGTCATGTGGACCGGGACGATCGAACCGCGCAAGAACCTCCCTCGCCTCCTCGAGGCCTTCCGGTCCATCCCAAAGCCCGTCGAGCTCATCCTCGTCGGCCCCTCTGGCTGGAACGAGGACATCGACCAGACGATCGGGAGCTCCGAGTTGAGGACGCGCGTCCGGACGCTGGGGTTCGTTCCAAAGAACGATCTCGCGGCTCTGTACAAAGGCGCGTCCGTGTTCTGCTTCCCAAGTCTGCTGGAGGGCTTCGGTTTCCCTATCCTCGAAGCGATGGCGCAAGGCACACCCGTGGTGACATCCATAGGCACATCGACCGAGGAGCTTGCGGGAGACGCCGCCCTGCTCGTCGATCCGCTCGATCCCGGCGCGATCGCGGCTGGGATCAAACGCGCCCTCGACATGCGCACGGCCACGAGGTTGTCGGCGGCCGGTCCCTCGAGAGCAGCGGAGTTCGGGTGGGATAAGACCGCCGTCGCGCTCATCGACGCGTACCGAGAGGTCTCGAGAGCATGAACAAGGTCGCGATCAACCTGCTGTGGATGGTCCCCGGCAAGGTCGGGGGCTCCGAGACGTACCTTGCCCGGTTGCTGTCGGGGCTCGCGGAACGTTCGTCAGAGATCGACTACACGCTCTTTGCACTCGAGGACTTCGCGAAGGCCCACCCGAACCTGGCCAAGACATTCAAAACCGCATACGCGCCGGTGCGCGGGCGCATGAAGTCCTTCCGTGTGTTCGGAGAGAACTCGTGGCTGGCCGCGCAATGCAAGGTTCGCAATATCGACCTCGTGCACCACGCCGGCGGCACCGTGCCGGTCGCGCCGACCCCCCGCCCTATCGTCACGCTCCACGACCTCCAGTATCTGTACTACCCGGAGTACTTCACGCGGACCAAACTGACGTTCCTGAAGATGATGGTGCCGCGCTCGGCCGAGGGTTCGCGCCTCGTCCTCACGCCCAGCGAGTTCACCCGGCGGACCGTTATCGAACGCCTCGGGATCGATCCATCGATCGTGCGTGTCGTGCCCCATGGGATCTCGCCTCGAGAATCCAAGGAGTCCTCGGATGAGATCCGAAATCACTACGGGCTGGACGGACCCTTCTTCATCTACCCCGCCATCACTTACCCGCATAAGAATCACCTCGTTCTGATCGAGGCGTTCGCCAAGCTGCTCAAGGTTCACCCGACCGCGCTGCTCGTGCTGACGGGAGCCAAAGGATCGGTCGAGGTCAGCATCGCGGCCGAGATCCGCGAGCTCGGGATCGACGACAGCGTCATCCGCCTGGGCTACGTCCCCAGCGACCACCTCGACTCGCTCTACAACGAGGCCGCGGCGCTGGTGTTTCCTTCTCGCTTCGAGGGATTCGGCGCCCCGGTGCTCGAGGCGATGAGCCGAGGCTGCCCGGTGATCGCGGCCGATGCGACCGCGCTCCCCGAGGTAGTGGCCGACGCGGGACGGCTGGTGTCGCCAGACAACCCCGATGACTGGGCGGTCGCGATGGCTGACATCCTGGAGGACGACTCGATGCGAACCGAGCTCGCCAAACGCGGGCTGGAGCGCGCACGCTCCTTCACGTGGACGAGCGCAGCGGACATCCTCGAAGACGCATACCGCGATGTCCTGGAGACGACGTTGTGAATCTCGTCTTCGTCATTCCACACTTCGCTCCAGATATCGCCCCCACAGGTGAGGTCATGACGAAGATCGTGAGCGAGCTCGCCCGGCGCGGTCATCGCATAGAGGTGGTGACGTCGTTGCCTTGGTACCGGTCACACGCCGTCGAGCCGGGATTCGCCGGCCGCTTAGTTCGCCGCGAAGACCAGCCTTGGGGCACGGTTACACGTATCCACCCCTTCCCTGCAGAAGACAAGCGGTCCCTCGTGCGACGAGGCCTGGCATTCGTGGGCTTCAGCACTCTCGCCGCGATCCATGGGTCGAAGGGACCAGATGCCGACGCAGTCCTCGCCTTGTCACCACCTCTGACGCTGGGGCTCGCGGGGTGGGCTATCGCCCGCGCTCGGAATGCGCCTCTCGTCTTCAACATCCAGGACGTTTTCCCCGACATCGCCGTGGAGCTCGGCGCCATGAAGGATGGGCGGATCGTCGCGGCAGCGCGGCGGCTCGAACGATTCCTCTACGCGCGATCGTCTGCAGTCACCGTCCTATCCGAGGATCTCAGGCGGAACGTTGAAAGCAAGGTTGAAGACGCGTCAAAGGTCCGCGTGATCCCGAACTTCGTCGACACCGAGACGATCACCCCCCGTCGCCGGGACAACTCGTATCGCCGGGAGTTCGGTCTTTCGAAAAAGACGGTGATCATGTATGCGGGAAACGTCGGCCTCTCCCAACCGATAGAGCTGATCGCAACAGCCGCGTCCGCGCTGACAGACGAGTCGGGCGTCGTCTTCGTCGTCAACGGCGGTGGCGCCGGTTGGGGAGCACTGGAGCGCGCCGTCGCCGGACTGTCTAACGTCGTCCTGGTTCCATCACAGCCCGCGGCGCGCCTGCCTGAGGTGCTCGCGGCGGCCGACATCCATCTCGTGCTCCTGCGCAAAGGCCTCGGCCATCTCAGCGTGCCGTCGAAGACCTATTCGATCCTTGCGGCGGGGCGCCCTTTGATCGCGGCGGTCGACCATGGAACAGAGGTACAGCGCGTGGTCGAGACATCGGGAGCCGGCGTCGCGGTGCCGCCGGAGGACCCGGAAGCGCTGGTCAAAGCCATCAGGTCGTTACTGAACGACGCTAACCAGACAAAAGGGATGGGGCGGCGCGCCCGAGCGTGGATCGAGGAGTGGCCCGCGCCTGCGGACGTCGCGTCCGCCTATGAAGAGCTGTTCACTGAGCTTATGCTTGCTATGCATCCGCGGTCCTAGGAGCACGTCGGCGGCGGCATGAATCGGGCGAGATCCCAGGGCGGGATCCAGATCAGGGGGTCGGGATCGTGAACGCGAAGCGAATCGCATTACCTATCGGGCTTATCGCTGCGTTGGCGATCGGACTACTGCCGGGCATCGCCGGAGGTACCCATCGCTCCAGGACGCGCCCCGCTACCGCGCCGACAGACGCGCGCTGCGGTGAGAAGAAGGCGACGATCGTCGGCACGCGCGGGAACGACAACATCACAGGCACCCTTCGCGTAGACGTCATCGTTGCGCGCGGCGGCAACGATGTGATCGAGGGCCTGGGCGATGCCGATCTCGTTTGCGCCGGCCGTGGCAATGACGAGATCCGAGGCGGCGAGGGTGACGACCAGTTGTTCGCCGGCGGAGGCGACGACACGATCACCGGCGACTCCGGGCGCGACGTGATCCGTGGCGGCGCCGGACTCGATGTGATCGATGGCGGCACCGATTCCGATCATCTCTACGGCGGCGCCTCCGACGATGGCATCCACGGTGGAGCTGCAACCGACGACATGCTCGGCGGCGGCGGCGACGATCTGCTCGTCGGCGACGAAGGCGATGACCTGGTCGCCGGCGGGGACGGCAACGATCATCTCGTGGGCGACACCCCTGCCGGCAGCACCGCTCCCAGCCCAGCACCGACGGCGCCGGCCAGCCCCGCTCCGACTACCTCCGCGTCGCCTTCGCCAGCACCTTCCGCTTCTACTTCGACCGGTCCGACACCGCCGGTCCCCGACCGCAACGACTCGCTCGACGGCGGGTCGGGTGACGATCTGATCGAGGGCCTCGAGGGTCGCGACCTCATCGATGGGGGCGCTGGAGCCGACGATCTGCGGGGCGGTGAGGGGAACGACCGCATCCATGCCGACGGTCTGAACGAAGCCGCGGCCGATGCCGACAAGCTCAAGGGCGACTCCGGCAACGACGAACTGTTCGGCAACGCCGGCGACAACATCCTCGAAGGCGGAGACGGCGACGACACCACCCTCAAGGGGCGTGGAGGCAACGACACGCTCAAGGGTGACGCGGGCCACGACGACCTGGAGGGCGGGACCGGCAACGACAGGCTCGAAGGCGGGGCCGGGGACGACATGCTTACCGGTGACGAAGGGGACGACACCCTCGTCGGAGGCGAAGGCCACGACGACTCCTTCGGGGGCGAAGGCAACGACTCATGCGAGTCGATCGAGCCCGAAGTGTCGTGGCCCGACTGCGAGACCCACACGGGCGGCGGCTAGGGAACTGCCTACCGGCATATAGCGGGCAGCGCACCACCCTCCGGAAGGTCGAGGGGGTCCAGCTGGATAACCCGGCGTGTCTCGAAGTGCTCGCCCGCGACCACGGCAACGTCGACTCCTGCGGGGGTTGAACCTTGCTGGACAACCGCGCCCGGAAGTCCCGCCGCGACCAGCTCCGCCGCCTCCTCGTAGCCGGCCTCGTATCTGACGACCGTCTGCCTAAAGTCGGTACGACCCAATGCACCGATGTCGCCGATCGCAACGGTGCGACCGTTCACGGTCAGCGCCTCTTGGATCGCAGCTGCCGACGACTCCGCGTGTCCGGCGATGGCAGTCCCGTTGTAGACGCCGACACGGATGGACGCAGGGTCCACGTCCGGTACCCCATCCGCCTCCGATGGGGATTCGTTGTTCGCTATCGCTGCGAACATGATTTCCATCGCCGACGCGTCCGGAAGGATTACCGAGCCAGCCTCGTTCTCCGCGTAACCTGCGGTCGGCACGATGTAGGCCTCGTAGCGCGTCGGATCGAAGTCCTGGAGCCTCTGGGCGATATCGACCAGCTTGCGGATGCCGGTGCCTTCGCTGAGCTGAAGATTGTCCCCGACCGCTCGATACAAACCCATGATCCGCGCCGGGTTGAAGAACGTCCCTACCGCTGTGATCTTGTCGATCGCCGCACTGAGGAACTTCTGCTGGTTCTCGATGCGCTCGAAATCCCCCGTCTCGAACTCGCGGGACCTCACGAATCGAAGGGCACGCTCCCCGTCGAACTCGACGATCCCCAGCTCCTCCTCGGTGATCTCGATCCCGGTCTGAGGGTCGAATGGAATGGTTTCCGTAATGCACACGCCGACGCCGCCGATCGCATCGACGACATCCCTGAAGCCGGCGATGTTGACCTGGATGTAGTGATGGATGGGCACGCCGGTGACGTCCTCCATCGTGCGAACGAGCGTGTTGAGGCCGGGCTCGAGCGCGCCGTTGATCTTGCCGTTACCAACGCCGGAGATCGGGACGTAGAGATCGCGCGGGAACTGAACCATGACGATGGTGTTCGCCGCGGGGTCGATATGGGCGAGGATCAGAGTGTCCGCACGCTCACCCCCTACGTCGTCGGCACCGAACGATTGCTGCTCCTCCTCGGTGAGTCCTTCACGCGAGTCCGACCCGACCAGCAACGCGTTGAACGGGGGTGGGTCGTCACCCTCTTCAGGAGGAGGAGACGGCGTCGCGCACGCGGAACACGGGACTCCGACCTTGTCCTCCAGCGAAGCCTTGAGATAAAGCGCCGTGGCCCCGAGGGACGCCCCGACGACAACGAGCGCGATAACAGCCCACTGCCACCAGTGGTGGATGTGCTTCCAGAAGCGGATGACGGTCCCTCGCTATCTGCCGGGGATGCCGGGCTCCGTCATCGGCATCGCGTCGAGGACCTTGTCGAGCTCCTCGGGCGAAAGCACCTTATGGGCGAGCGCCACCTCCCGGATCGTCTTGCGCTCGGCGTACGCCTCCTTCGCAAGCTTGGCCGCCTCTTCGTAACCGATGTAGTCGGTGAGCGCCGTGCAGAGCATCAACGACTGTTCGACGAGCTCGCGGCATCGCTCCTCATCGGCCTGGATCCCGGCGATGCAGCGTTCGGTGAACGCGATGACGCCATTCCGGAAGATCGTCATCCCGAAGTTGAGGTTGTAGGCGAACGACGGCCAGAAGACGTTGAGGTCGAGTTGCCCTCCATGCGCGGCGAGCGAGCACACCTCGTCGCACCCGATGACCTGGAAACAGACCATGTTCATCATCTCTGCCATCGACGGGTTGACCTTGCCGGGCATGATCGACGATCCGGGCTGCACCGGTGGCAGGATTATCTCCGCGATAGCCGTACGGGGACCAGACGCGAGCAGGCGCATATCCGACGCGATGCGCGACACTTCGACGGCGGCATTGCGAACCGCACTCGAGAGATGGGCCAGGTCACCTCCAGACTGCGTCAGGCGGAAGAAGTTGTCCCCGCGACGCACCGGCAGCCCCGTGAGATCGCGCAGATGGGCGATGACGGAGTCGATGTAGCCCTCTTCCGCGTTGATGCCCGTCCCCGCCGCGGTCGCCCCCAGGCCGAGCTCCTCCAGCGCCCCCGCTGCCTCGGTGATGCGCGCCGCCGATTTGCCCACAGCCGCGGCGTAGCCCGAGAACTCCTGTCCCAGCCTGATAGGGACCGCGTCTTGTAGGTGCGTGCGGGCGACCTTGACTATGTGGTCGAAGTCTCGGGCTTTGTCGGAAAGAGCCTTCTCGAGTCCGAGGAGCGCATCGACGAGTGTGGGCGCCAAACGCCGCGCTCCGAGACGGACAGCGGTGGGGTTCGTGTCGTTCGAGGACTGTGCCATGTTGACGTGATCGTTCGGATGCACGGCATGGTCTTCGCCGAGCAACTGGCTGGCGCGCGTCGCGAGCACCTCGTTCGCGTTCATGTTGTGCGAAGTGCCGGCGCCGGCCTGCCAGGGGTCGATGACGAAATGGTCGTCGAGCTTGCCGCTGAGAGCCTCGTCGGCGGCCTCGACGATCGCCTCACCGATCCGTTTGTCGAGCCGTCCTGTATCCATGTTCGCGAGGGCGGCCGCCTTCTTGATGATCACCATCCCCCACACATAGTCGGGCTGCGGAGGCAAGCCTGAGATCGGGAAGTTCTCGCGCGCCCGCTGGGTCTGTGCCCCATAGAGCGCGTCGGCGGGTACTTGAACCTCGCCCAGGGTGTCGTGCTCGGTCCTAAATCCATCCACGTTCAACGAACCCCTTTCTTGGGCGGAGCTCATCGTTTCAGCGTCCGCCGAAGATCTTGCGAGCGATCACGACCCGTTGGATCTGGTTGGTCCCCTCGTAGATCTGGGTGATCTTCGCGTCGCGCATATACCTCTCGACCGGATATTCCTTGATGTAGCCGTATCCGCCGAGAGCTTGCACACAGTCCGTCGTGACCGACATCGCAACGTCGGACGCGTGGCATTTCGCTATCGCGGCCCAGTACGAGACATCGGACGCGCCGGCATCAACAGCCGTAGCAGCCTTGTAAACGGCGAACCTTGCGGTCTCGATCTTCATCGCCATGTCGGCGAACATGAATTGCATCCCTTGGAACGATGCGATCGGCTTGCCGAACTGCTGACGCTCCCCGCAGTACTCGACTGCGAAGTCGAACGCGCCCTGAGCGATCCCGAGGGCCTGGGCCGCCACGGTGGGACGCGAGAAATCCAACGTCCGCATCGCTATCTGGAAGCCGGCGTTGACATCGCCGATGACGTTGCTCTCCGGAACGCGCACGTCCTCGAGGATGACCTCCCTCGTGGGTGAGCCCCTGATGCCCATCTTGTCTTCCTTGCGCCCGAGCGAGAATCCCTTCATGTCTTTCGACACGAGGAAGCACGTGACGTTCTTGCCCTTGGCCCCGTCGGGGTCCGTCACTGCGAAGTAGGTGTAGAGATCGGACGCCCCGGCACCGGTGATGAATCGCTTCGAGCCATTGAGGACCCAGTCACCACCGTCTTTGACGGCCCGGCTCTTCATCGCCGCCGCATCCGAACCCGAGCCGGGCTCGGTGAGGCAGTAAGACATCCGATGCGTGCCGTCGTGGATGCCGGTGAAGACCTCCTTCTTCATCTCGTCGCTACCCGCGAGCAGGATCGGGATGGCACCGAGCTTGTTGACGGCGGGTATGAGTGCGACACCCGCTGAGACCTTGGATATCTCCTCGGTCAGGAGACACAGCTCGACGGCTCCCCCGCCCGCACCGCCGAACTCCTCGGGATAAGACACCCCCGCGAAGCCGTTCTTGACCAGGAGCTCGTCGATGTCCCACGGGTACTCGTCGGCCTCATCGATCTCTGCCGCACGGGGGCGGATCTTGTCCTCGGCAAGCGCCCTGACCGAGGCTCGGAACGCTTCCTGCTCCTCGGATAGGGCGAAGCTCAAACCTTCGGTCATGTGAACGATCGTACAAGCTCCCCGCGCGGCGACCCTCGCCGTTGCGCTATTAGGCTGCCGCCTAAAAGCACAGAAAGGGATGCGTCATGGCGTCATCGATCGACGAGATCCGGCAGGCCATCGAGGGGGGCGCAGACGGCCCGGCTATCGAGGCGGCCGGACTGCCCGAGAGCACCCGCGCCGCATTCACCCGCAGGGACGAGCAAGAGATGTTCGAGGGGATGGAATCCAAGGAGAAAGATCCCCGCAAGTCGATCCACGTCGAGGAGGTCCCCCTTCCGCCCTTGGGACCGAACGAGTGCCTGGTGGCGATCATGGCATCAGCAATCAACTTCAACACCGTGTGGACCTCGATCTTCGAACCCGTCTCGACGTTCGCGTTCCTCGAGAAGTTCGGCCGCGAAGGCGAGCTGGGAGCGCGGCACAACCTCGATTACCACATCATCGGATCCGACGGTTCCGGTGTCGTGCTTAAAACGGGACCCGGAGTAACGAAGTGGAAGCCTGGCGACCGCGTCACGATCCACTGCAACTACGTCGACCTCGAATCACCTGAGGGACACGACGACTCGATGATGGACCCGCGTCAACGGATCTGGGGCTTCGAATCGAACTTCGGCGGGCTCGCCGACATCGCGATGGTCAAGGCGAACCAGTTGATGCCCAAGCCGCGCCACCTCACATGGGAAGAGGCCGCGTGCCCCGGCCTCGTGAACTCGACCTCCTACCGCATGCTCGTCTCACCGAACGGAGCACGCATGAAGCAGGGCGATGTCGTCCTCATCTGGGGCGCGACGGGCGGACTCGGCGGCTTCGCGTGCCAATACGTCCTGAACGGCGGCGGCATACCTGTCGGCGTGGTCTCGTCCCCCGAGAAGGCCGACATCCTGCGCTCCATCGGCGTCGAACACGTCATCGACAGATCCGCCGAGGGCTTTCGCTTCTGGGATGGTGACCGGCAGGACACCAAAGAGATGCGCCGCTTCGGCAAGCGCATCAGAGAGTTGGTCGGCGAAGACCCCGACATCGTGTTCGAGCATCCCGGGCGACAGACTTTCGGCGCCAGCGTGTTCGTAACGAAGCGTGGAGGCCAGATCGTCACGTGCGCGTCGACCTCCGGGTACATGCACGAGTACGACAACCGCTACCTCTGGATGATGCTGAAGTCGATCATCGGCTCACACTTCGCGAACTATCGGGAGGCGTGGGAAGCAAACCGTCTGATCAGCCTCGGAATGATCCATCCGATCCTGTCGAAGACGTTCCCGCTCGAGGAGACCGGTGAAGCCGCGTACCAGGTCCACCAGAACCTGCACACCGGCAAGCTCGGCATCCGCGTCCTCGCAAGCGAGGACGGAGGGGGTATCGACGACCCCGAGTTCCGCGCCCGCCACGCCGACAAGATCGAGCTTTTCACCAAACTCAGCTAGCTACACCTTGTAGATGATGGCGTCGCCTTGGCCACCGCCGCCGCAGAGGGCGGCGACGCCGAGCCCGCCGCCGCGCCGCTTGAGCTCGTGAAGAAGCGTGACCGTGATGCGCGCGCCCGTGCAGCCGATGGGGTGACCAAGCGCGACCGCGCCGCCATTGACGTTGACCTTCTCTTCGGCATCGGTGTTGCCGTTGAAGAGCATCTTGGTGGAGTGCAGGGCGACCGCGGCGAACGCCTCGTTGATCTCGACGAGGTCGAGGTCGTTGGCGGACAGTCCGGCCTTCTTGAGGGCCGCCTGAACCGCGAGCGCCGGGACGGTGTGGAGGTAGGGCGGTCTGTCGGCCGACATGCCGTGAGCGACGATCTCGGCCATGGGCGTAACGCCGAGCTCGACCGCGCATTCTGCGCTCATAACGACAACGGCAGCGCCACCGTTCGAGATCTGGGACGCGTTGCCCGCCGTGATGGTGCCGTCCTTGTTGAACGCGGTGCGCAGCTTGGCGAGCGACTCGAGCGTGGTGTCGGGGCGGACCCCCTCGTCGGTGTCGAACACGATCGGGTCACCTTTGCGTTGGGGGATCTCGAACGGAACGATCTCGTCGGCGGAACGTCCCTCGGTCATCGCCGCGTGGGCTCGTGAATGTGAGCGCGCCGACCACTTGTCTTGGTCCTCGCGTGAGATCGAGAACTCGGTGTTGACCGTTTCGGACTGCGCTCCCATATGCATATCGGTGAACGCATCCCACAGGCCGTCGTAGATCATCGAGTCGATGATCTTTCCGTCGCCCATCCGGTAACCGGTGCGCGCCTTCGGCAAGAGGTAGGGCGCGTTGTCCATCGATTCCATCCCGCCGGCAACCACGACCGACGCCTCGCCGGCACGGATCATCTGGTCGGCGATCGCGATCGCGTTCAGGCCGGAAAGGCAGACCTTGTTGATGGTGATCGCCGGGACGGTGTCGGGGATGCCGCCTTTCAGCGCGGCTTGACGGGCAGTGATCTGTCCCGCTCCCGCCTGCAAGACCTGTCCCATGATGACGTAATCGACCTGATCGCCGGCGATCCCAGCGCGCTCGAGCGCCCCGCCGATAGCTCTGCCGCCGAGGTCAACGGCAGGGGTGGCTGCTAGGGCGCCGCCGAACTTGCCGATCGCGGTCCGGGCTGCCGAGACGACAACGGTGGGGGCCATGTGCGAGCTCCTTATCTAGCTGATGTCGTGAGCGATGGCGCCATTCTAGGATGCACGCCTTCATGCTGAAAAAAGTCGAGCACATCGCGCTTGCCGTCAACGACCTCGAGGCGGCCGTCGTCCACTACGAGGACGTATGGGGACTCACGGTCAGCCACCGGGAACGCGTGGAAGACCAAGGGGTCGAGGAAGCGATGCTGCCCCTCGGCGATACCTTCCTGCAGTTGCTGGGGCCGACGGGTCCCGACACCACCGTCGGGCGCTTCGTCGCCACGCGCGGGGAGGGGCTCCACCACATCGCGTACGAGGTTCCCGACCTCGAGGCTGCACTTGCGGAGTTGAAAGCCAAGGGTGTGCGACTGATCGACGAGCAACCGCGACGAGGGGGACGCGGTCACATGGTCGCGTTCGTGCACCCCAAGGGCAACCACGGATTACTCGTCGAGCTCATCCAAGCTCCGCACTCCGACGCAGAGTAGGTGTCCGCGGCGGCCGTTCCGGCGGACCCGGTTCTATCGCCGATCCGCAGACCCGAGTTCCGGCGGCTGCTGGCGATCTCGATCACCGTCGCCCTCGGCTTTGGCATGGTCATCCCCGTCTTGCCGCTCTACGCGCGCTCGTTCGGCGTCGGACTCGCTGCGATCGGTCTCGTGCAGTTCGTATTCGGACTGACGAGATTCTCATTCGGATTGGTGGGCGGGCTGGTCGTAGACCGGTTCGGGGAACGTGCGTGCACGATGGCCGGCCTGCTCATCGTGTCCGCGTCGTCATATGCGGCGGGATTCTCGACCAACTTCCCTCAACTGGTCCTGGCACGGGGATTCGGGGGAGCAGGTTCTGCACTATTCATCTCAGGATTAATGAACCGCATCCTTCGGATCATCGAGCCTGCCGCGATGGGACGAGCGACAGGTGCGTTCAGATCGTCGTTCCTCGTTGGGATCGGAGCGGGTCCAGCGCTTGGCGGGATCGTCGCCGACCGGTTCGGGCTCGCCGCGCCGCTGCACTTCTACGCGACCGGACTGCTGGTCGCGACCGCGATCGCATGGGTCGTCATGAAGGGACAGCCCGCGCTCGGCGAGGGGCCGAGGCGCTCGCCCAAGGAGGCGTTCCTCGCAGCGAAACCCCTATTCCGCGATAAGCGTTACGTCATCGCGCTGCTGGCGACGTTCGTGGGGTGGTGGACGATCGCCGGACCGGCTCAGACCATCGGACCGGTGTTCGCGTCGGATCGCCTTGGGTTCAGCGAGCAGCAGATCGGCTTCGCCGTAACGATGCTCGCGATAGGCGAGGTGGTCATCCTCCTCGTCGCCGGACGCGCCGCGGATCGCTTCGGACGGCGCGCGGTGCTCGTGCCGTCGCTCGCGGTCGCAGGGATCGCCACCGCGGTGCTGGGACAGATCGATAGCGCTCCCTGGGCCTACTTCCCGCTGATGGTGGCGATCGGAGCAGGGATAGCAGCAGGTGGAGCGGCATCGGGGGGCTTGCTCGCGGACGCGATACCTCGCGGCGGGTCGGGTGCCGCGGTGGGCGTCAATCAGATGGCCGGCGACCTCGGCTACCTGATCGCGCCCATCCTCATCGGCACAGTCGCGGAACAGACATCTTTCGGCGTCGCCTACGTGGTGGGAGCCGTCCCCGCCGCCGCCATCTTCGTCATCGCGATGCGTCTCGATGGCGGGGTCCCGCGAGAGACCGACGACGCGGGGGCCCTCCCGCCTGCGCCGGACGCCTGAGGCGAAGGGTTCTAAGGTGCCCGGATGACCGATGCATACGAGAAAGCCGGGGTCGACTATGACGCGCTGGACGCCGGCAAGCGAAAAGCTATCGCGGCGGCGGCCGCTACCGACGACCTCCTCGGCGCGCACGGCGGCGAGGTCCTTCCCGGCACCCGGGGCGAGCCGGCATTCGCCTTCTCGCTCGACGGAGAGGGCTTCGCCTTCGTTCTCGAGTGTCTCGGAACCAAGAGCGTGCTCGCGCGCCAGTATCAGGACGCCACCGGAGAGAACCTCTTCCACAACATCGGATACGACGCTGTAGCAGCGATCGTGAACGACCTGGTGTGTGTCGGTGCGCTGCCGCTGGTCGTTACCGCCTACTTCGCTACCGGCCACGGCTCTTGGTATTCCGACGCCGAGCGATTCGAGGCACTGGTCGAGGGTTGGGCGGCGGCATGTCGCGACGCTGGTGCTACTTGGGGAGGCGGCGAGTCACCATCGCTTCCCGGCCTGGTCGCTCACGACGACATCGACATCGCCGGGAGTGCGATCGGCCGGATACCAGGATCGAGGCAACCGCTTCTTGGTAAGGAGCTCACCGCGGGTGACGAGATCGTCCTCGTTTCGAGCACCGGACTGCATGCCAACGGCGCATCCCTCGTCCGGAAGGTCGCCGAGGATGCGCCGGAAGGTCTCACGACCGCGCTTCCGTCTGGACGCAGCATGGGGGAGGCGGCGCTGGATCCATCCGCCATCTACGTCTCTCTGGTGCGTGAGCTCTTGGCCGCATCGCTCCCAGTGACGTACCTCAGCCACATCACCGGTCACGGGCTGCGGAAAGTCATGCGCGCCGACAGAGACTTCACCTACAGGCTCACCGAGTTGCCGGAGGTACCAGAGGTTCTCACTTTCGTCTCGGAACGCCTCGAGCTCCCGCATGAGGATGCGTACGGGACGTTCAACATGGGAGCAGGTTTCGCGGTGTTCACCGGAGCGGGAACGGGGCCGGAGGTCGTCTCACACGCGGAGCAAGTCGGACTGAGTGCGATGGTTGCGGGACGCGTCGAGGAAGGTTCTCGTCAGGTGATCCTCGAGCCGGTGGACGTCACTTTCACAGCGGAGACTCTCGCGCTGCGCTGAGTTGCCTAGCCCTCGTCGATGAAGGGGATGGGTGTCTGCTGATCCTCAGTGCCGGTGCCCGGCCCGTTGTTGCTGTTGCTCTCGTTGTCGTCCCCATTGTCGTCGTCATCGCCCGCGGGAGCGGGGTCGTTGCTGGGGCTCGGCGAGGAGCTCGGCTTCTCGGACGGCTCCTCGGAAGGCTGAGGCGTGGGCTGCTCGGACGGCTGCTGCGAAGGCTGCTCGGTGGGGGCGGTAGCCGGCGGCTCCTCGGCGCGGTCCTTGCGCTTCTGCTTGGCGATCGCGCGCAGGATCTTGTCGGCGGTCTCGCGTGCCGGCGTCGCATCGTTGACGTTGGCGATCATGTTGCGCACCTGAGCCGGGAGCATGTTGAGGATCTGCTCGACCGAGGCGAACGTGACATCACCGCTTGCGAGCTGCTCCACCAACAAGAGGTCGCTCTCGGTGAGCATCACGTTCTTGCCCTTGATCTTGACGTTCTGGATGGCTCCGTGGACGCTGCTGTCGGACGGAGCCGGTGCCGCAGCGATGCGGCGCTCGCGCTCGTCGTCGCGCTCGGCGGCGATCGGGCTGTGGCTCTCGGCACGGTCCTGGAACATCCCCGCGACCGCCATCCCGGCGGCTGAGAACGCCATTACGCTAGATCCGAGCATCGCAACAGCGAGTGTCCGGGCAAGCCGCACCCGGGTCATCCGCTCGCGTCGCGCTACGTGGGCGATCGTGACCTCGTTGACGCGCTCTAGCAGAGCTGCCTCTTCGGTGCGGACCTCACGCTCCACCTCTTCGAGGAGGCGGTGTGCGGCGTGGACCTCACCGGCGCGCATGAGCGTGGCAGAGAACGCCAGCTTGTCGTCGACGACCCGGCGAGCACTGCGAGAGAAGCGACGCGCTGAAACGGCGAGCTCGTAGCTCGCACGGCGTTCCTCGCCGTCGTCGCCTTGGAGCAGCTCGAACCAGGAAGCCCGTAGTGCGCGTAGATCCTGCAGCAATCGCATAGCTCTTTGGTTCTCCTCGGCCCTACTCAGCCCTGCCAGCGCAAGGCCCTATTTGGTTTCGTCCTGCTTGAGTGGGTTTCGCCCTCTCATAGCCCCCTCCTCTTGCCGGCGGATAACGATGCCACCGGCATCGCCGCCTCGGGGGGACGCTCCGGCAAGCCGTCGCTACCCCCCCGGACCCCCCTCTGCCCAGCAAAACGGGAAATATGCTGCCTTTCCCGACAGAAAGAGGTGAAGTTGAGCATTCCCGAGGAAACCGACCGCCGGGGGCGCCCGATCGACGACCAGATCGAGGCACTGAGGGCCCTCAAGAGTGAGGCTGCCCTAGGTGGTGGCCAGGCTGCTATAGACAAACAGCACGATCGGGGCAAATCGACCGCCCGCGAGCGGGTGGAGAAGCTCCTCGACCCCGGCACGTTCGTGGAGACCGACATGCTCGTCCGGCATCGCTCGCACGGTTTCGGGATCGAGGAAAAGCGGCCCTACGGCGACGCGGTCATCACGGGATGGGGAACCATCGACGGGCGCAAGGTGTTCGTGTTCTCTCAGGACTTCACGGTCTTCGGGGGATCGCTCGGTGAGGTCATGGGCGAGAAGGTGTGCAAGATCATGGACCTCGCCCTCGAGACGGGGGCGCCTGTGATCGGGATCAACGATTCCGGTGGGGCTCGCATCCAGGAGGGCGCAGCATCGCTTGCGGGCTACGGCTACATCTTCGACCGAAACGTCCGTTCGTCGGGCGTCGTTCCTCAGATCTCCGCGATCATGGGTCCTTGCGCGGGCGGCGCCGTGTACTCCCCCGCCATGACCGACTTCACGTTCATGGTCGAGGGCACGTCGCACATGTTCATCACCGGCCCCGAGGTCATCAAGGCAGTCACGGGGGAAGAAGTCACTCAGGAAGAGCTCGGGGGCGCTCTCAGTCACGCGTCTAAGTCGGGCGTCGCGCACTTCGTCGCCGCCGACGACGACGCCTGCCTGGAGCAGATCCGCTACCTGATGTCGTTCATCCCCTCGAACAACTTCGAATCTCCTCCCTACTTCCCTCCCGAGGACGACCCGATGCGGTCTTGTCCTGAGCTTCTCGACCTCCTGCCCGACAGCTCCAACAAGCCGTACGACATGCACGAGGTCATCAAGTCTGTATTCGACGATGGCGAGTTCTTCGAGGTTCACGCGCACTGGGCGGGCAACATGCTGTGCGGGTTCGCGCGCCTCGCCGGACACCCGGTCGGCGTCGTCGCGAATCAACCACAGGTACTTGCGGGGACGCTCGACATCACGTCATCGACCAAAGCAGCGCGTTTCGTTCGCTTCTGCGACGCCTTCAACATCCCGCTCGTCACGTTCGTGGACGTCCCTGGGTTCCTTCCTGGAACGGAGCAGGAGTACGGCGGCATCATCCGCCATGGCTCCAAGCTCCTGTACGCGTTCAGCGAGGCGACGGTCCCGCGCCTGACGGTCATCACGCGCAAGGCCTACGGAGGCGCCTACGTCGTCATGAACTCGAAGCACATCAGGGCCGATGTGTCGTTCGCGTGGCCTTCGGCAGAGATCGCCGTCATGGGCGCTGAAGGCGCGGTGAACATCATCCACCGCAAGGAGATCGCGGGCGCCGACGACCCGGAGGGTCGGCGCGCCCAGCTGATCGACGACTACAAGGAGCGTTTCTCCACCCCCTACATCGCGGCCGAGCGCGGTTACGTCGACGACGTCATCGAGCCGCAGGACACGAGGGTGAAGCTCGTTCAGGCACTCGAGATGCTGCGCTCGAAGAGGGAGACGATCCCCCAGCGCAAGCACGGCAACATCCCCCTGTAGATATGGCGCGCGACGACAAGAAGTCACGGATCCATCTCGAGGTCGTCTCGAGCCGGGGAGCTCCTTCGCCCGAGGACCTCGATGCAGCACGCGCTGCACTCGAAAAGGTCATCGCGACCGAACGCGCCGCGCAGGCACCGTCGATGTGGCTTCGATACGGACGTGCCCGGGGACGACGGCTCGGGATGTACGACTACCGCGACCGGTTCAACAGTGACGACGCGTGGCGACTCTCGTTGCGTCTGCCCGGTGGGGGGCGGGAATACCCCGGGTTGATCGGCCGGGGTGATGCTCGCTAGTCAGAGCTTCTGGCAGCGGCAGGGGCAGTACGTCGCCGGGCTCCTCGTGTGCGCGCTCCTCGGTTGGTTCGCGTTCGTCCAAGACGCGCGGGTGCCGCTGCTGTCCGGTGCGGACCTCGGCTTCCACGAGCTCGGACACTTCGTCATGTATCCACTGCCGGTCGGAGACCTCGTGACGGCGGCGATGGGGTCGATCTTTCAGGTCGTCATCCCGTGGGGGCTCGCCGGATACTTCTTAGCCATACGTCGTGACACCTTCGGGGGCGTCTTCTGCCTCGCGTGGTCGAGCACGTCCCTTCAGAACGTCGGCGTCTACATCGCCGACGCGCCCCATCAGGCGCTCCCTCTGATAGGTGGCGGCCAGCACGACTGGGCGTACATCCTCGGCCCACGCGAGTTCGATGCGATCGAACGCGCGGACGACATCGCGGGTGCTGTCGACGCGGTGGGGATGCTGATGTTGCTGGGAGCCGTTGCGATCTGTGTGCTGGGTCTCTGGTTCAACCAGACATCGTCAAGCCACCACTGAGACTCAACACCTGTCCGGTGACGAAACGAGCCTCGTTGGACGCGAAGTAGGCGACCGCTGCCGCGACCTCCTCGGGCAACACGAGCCGTCGCAGTGGAGTCATCGCGATCATCTTGTCCATCATCTTTCCGCCCAACTCGGTGCTCTGGATCGCGGCCGTCATCGGCGTCTCGGCGGGGCCAGGACAGACCGCATTGACCGTGATGCGCTCGCGGGCGAGCTCACGCGCCATCGACTTCGAGAACGCGATCACGCCGCCCTTCGCTGCCGAGTAAACCGCCTCGCCGAGGGAGCCGACACGCCCTGCGTCCGACGCGATGTTCACGATGCGTCCTTCGCTGCCACCGCGCACGGCCTCGGCGATCCGAGGAGCAAGAGCGTGGGTGCAGTTCAACACGCCGAAGAGGTTGACCCTGATGAGCGCTTCCCAATCCGCCGGATCGGTGTGGAGGAAGATCCCGGGACGGTCGAACCCGGCGTTGTTCACCAGAACCGAGATGCCCCCCTCAGCGCCTGGGAACTCGTCAGCAGCCGCCTGGATCGACGCCAAGTCCGTGACGTCGCATTTCACCGCGGTGGCAACGCCGCCCTCCGCGCCGATCGCGTCTGCGACCGAGGCTGCCGAGGAAGCGTCGATGTCGGCGATGGCGACGGGATAACCATCTGCCGCAAGCCTGTGCGCGATCGCACGGCCAAGCCCCGACCCAGCTCCCGTCACGAAGGCAACGCCTTTCGGTCTAGCGCCCGGCACGGAACATCCTGAGCACCGGCAGCAATGATCGAGGCAGCCAGCCACCGGCGCGGCGGATCGCGTCGAGTAGCCCTCCCGTCGACGCGGGGTCGTTCGCGATCTCGACGAAGCTCGCGGCCATGCCGATGAGGGGCGTGGGCTCGGGAGCCGGTGTGGGGTCGAGCGGGGGAACCGGACCCTCTTGGTACGAAGAAGTGCCCTGTGAATACTGCTCATGGGGGTCGGCGCCGGGGAGTAGCAGCAGGGCCGACGACACGCTGCGCTCGTAGCCGGAGGACGGACGGTTCACGACGTCGCCTCCGATGACCATCGTCGTCGATCCGCCGCCGTCGAGGTTGAGGGCTGATTGGGCTCCTCTGGCATAGAAGAATTTGGCGTACTCGACGAGGCTCATACCGACGCTGCGTCGCTTCTGGCGGCCGTCGACGGTGATGAACAGGACCTTTCCGTCGCCCGTGATGCCGACACCAGAACGCGGGTGGCGAGCGAAGAAAGAGGAATCGCCCTTGACGTTCGACCACACGATCTTGCCGTTCTCCATGAGCGTCGGGTTACCGCCGATGGTGTCTAGCACCGCCGGCCATCCAAGGCTCCATCCGAGCGTGACGATCTCGCCGGCGGACAACGATTCGACGTCGGCCGCGTACTTGCCGAAGATCGGTGCCGAGACCACCGAGCCACCCCGGGGATACATCCTCGTCTGACACGCCGTCTTGTCGACGACATTGCTGACCTCGACCCCAGGCCTGTCGGTCAAGAGGACCGGCGACTCCGACGGGATGACGCGCGCATTACACGCACGATCGCTGGGACGCTCGAGCCATCCGCCGTAGTCCGTGTACAAAGCCATCTGCTTGAACTCGGGCACGCCTTCATTCATGCGCGCGACCTTGTAGGGCTCTGCATGGTCGGCCTCGCGCGCCCATACGCTGACGCTCGGGTGTCCGATGAAGGCAGCGGTCTCCGTGGCATTGGTCGAGAAATTGCGACCCCACAAAAGCGGTGTCTGCGCGAGGTGGCCATCCTCGGCGAACGTGAACACCGGCCGTCCCCCGGCTGCGGCGTAGTCGCCGTTGATCGCAGCGATCGCTCCTCGCCGGCGAGCCATCGAAGAAGTTGTCTCGAGGCCGGGCAGCCCATTCTGGGCGAGCGCGACGTCGAGCGTGGATTGCGCGGCGAGATTGATCGCGAGGATGTGGATCCGCCACGGGCCCTTGGGATCCTTGATGAACGTATGCACGACCCCGGGCGCGATCGTGCGATCGACCTCCGAATAGACCGGCGGCGGCCGTCTCTTCTTCTTCCTATGCCTGTGCGCATCCGCGGGCGCGCCGGCAAGGCCCATGAGTAAAAGAGCCAGCAAGCACGCGACGGTACGGACCGCCCTGCCCGAGAGAGACATAGCGGCTCACGGTAAAGGAAGTCCGCGAAAAATCAACCAACGCAGGCTCCCGGGGGGCGGGCTAGGCCGAGTAGTCGTAGAAGCCGCGGCCCGTTTTGCGGCCCAGGTAGCCGGCGCGCACCATGTGCTCCAGGAGGGGGGCGGGCGCGTAGCGGCGCTCTCTGAACTCCTCGTGAAGCGACTCGAGGATCGCATAGGTCACGTCGAGCCCAACGATGTCCATGAGCGCGAACGGCCCCATCGGATGACCACACCCGAGCTTCAGCGCGGTGTCGATGTCCTCCGGCGAGCCGTAGCCCTGCTCGTGCATATGGACCGCGTCGTTCAGGTAGGGAAAGAGCAGGAAGTTGACGATGAATCCCGCGCGGTCCCTGCATCGGACGGGGCGCTTCCCGATCGAACGCGCCCACGCGATCGATCGCTTCTCTGCCTCGGCGGATGTCGCCACGGTGCGCACGACTTCCACGAGCTTCATGATCGGAGCGGGGTTGAAGAAGTGAAGACCCAGGACGCGGTCAGGGCGGTCGGTGACAGCGGACAGATCCACCACCGGGAGCGAAGACGTCGTTGTCGCAAGGATCGCGTCGGGCTTGGTGGTTCTGTTGAGCTCGCGGAAAACTTCTTCCTTCACCCCGAGGTCCTCGGCGACCGCTTCGACGACGATATCGACCTCTGCGAGGTCGGAGAACTCGAGCGTTGTGGTGATACGGCCAAGCACCTCATCCGCCGCGGCCTGCTCCATCTTGCCTTTCGACACCGCTCTGTCGAGGCTCTTGGACACGGCTGCCTTGGCCTTTTTGATGGAAGCTTCGCTCCGGCCGCGCAGGATGACCTCGTTGCCTGCCTTTGCTGCGACCTCGGCGATGCCGGAGGCCATGAGCCCAGTGCCGACGACGCCGATGGTGGAGACGTCGGAAGAGGCGACACCGGCTTCGTCGGGAGTGGCGTCCACGACCTTGGAGGACTCAGGCGCGTCGTAGAGATAGAAGCCCCGGCCCGTCTTGCGTCCCAGGTAGCCCGCGACGACGTACTGCTTGAGCAGAGGCGCCGGCGCGTCCTGCGTGTCGCGGAACTGACGCCAGAGCGCCTCACAGATCTCGTACGCCGAATCAAGCCCGATCAGGTCGAGAAGCGCGAGGGGCCCCATCGGATGCCCACACCCGAGTTGCATCGCGGCGTCGATGTCCTCGCGCGAAGCGAACCCGCCGTCGAGCATGCGCACCGACGAGTTCAGGTAAGGGAACAGGAGGAGGTTGGCGATGAAACCGGCGCGGTCGCGGCACGGGATCGCCGTCTTGCCTAGCCCCTCGGCAAACTTCTTTCCAACCTCTATGACGGCCGTGTCGGTCGCGACGGTGTGAACCAGCTCGACAAGCTTCATCACTTGCGCGGGGTTGAAGAAGTGGAACCCGATGACACGATCGGGGCGTCCTGTTGCGACCGCCATGTCGATGACCGGAAGCGACGAGGTGTTCGTCGCGAGGATCGCCTCGGGAGCGAGGATCTGGTCGAGAGCGGTGAAGACGGTCTTCTTCAGATCGAGCTGCTCGGGGACCGCCTCGAAGACGATGTCACAGCCGGCGAGTCCCTTAAGGGCCGTGGTCGAGGAGATCCTCGACAGGATCGCATCGGCTTCGGCTGCTTCCATCTTGCCGCGCTCTACGGCACGCCCGAGACTTCTGCCGATCCGCTGGTTGCCCGCCGCGACCGCATCGTCGGAGATCTCAGAGAACACGACGTCGAAGCCGCCCCTCGCCGCAACTTCACAGATGCCCGAACCCATGGTGCCGCACCCGACCACGCCGACCTTGGTGACTTCCATGACCTCCCCGATCTGAAGTGTGAAGCAAGGAGAATACGATTAGCTGCGTGGACAAAGCCCGGCCGTGGATGTTCCGCACTTACGCTGGCTTCGCGAGCCCTGAGGCGACGAACGAACGCTTCAAGGCCAATCTCGCGAAGGGCCAAACCGGTTTATCCGTCGCGTTCGACCTCCCTACGCAGACCGGATACGACTCGGACCACCTGATGGCGCGCGGCGAGGTCGGCAAGGTTGGGGTCCCGATCTCGCACCAAGGTGACATGGACATCGTCTTCGACGAGATCCCGCTCTCGGAGATGAACACCTCGATGACCATCAACGCGACCGCGATATGGCTGCTCGCGCTCTACGTCGCCACCGCCGACACACAGGGGGGCGCCCGCTCCGAGCTCGCGGGGACGACCCAGAACGACATCCTCAAGGAGTACCTGTCGCGGGGCACGCACATCTTTCCGCCCGAGGCATCGATCCGGCTGACCACCGACCTGATCACATGGACGCTAAAAGAGGTCCCCCGCTGGAACCCGATAAATGTCTGTTCGTACCACCTGCAGGAGGCCGGGGCGGGGCCGGTGCTCGAGGTGGCATTCGCCCTCGCGAACGCCGTCACCGTTTTGGACGCGGTGAGGGCTACCGGCGAGGTCGAGGATGACGAGCTACCGCGGCTCGTGGGGCGCATCTCGTTCTTCTGTAACTCAGGCATCCGTTACATCGAAGAGATGTGCAAGATGCGCGCCTTCGGGCAACTGTGGGATCGCATCGCATCCGAGCGCTACGGCGTCGAGGAAGAGAAGTTCCGGCGCTTCCGTTACGGCGTGCAGGTCAACTCGCTGGGTCTCTCTTCGGTGCAGCCCGAGAACAACGTCTACCGGATCCTTCTCGAGATGCTTGGCGTGACGCTATCGAAGTCGGCGCGTGCACGAGCCGTCCAGCTCCCGGCATGGAACGAGGCGCTGGGACTTCCGCGTGCGTGGGACCAGCAGTGGTCGCTACGCGCCCAACAGATCCTTGCTTATGAGACCGATCTGCTCGAATACGACGACATCTTCGAGGGATCCAAGGTGATCGAAGCGCGCACGGAAGAGATCGCAACGGACGCGTGGGTAGAGCTCGAGAAGATCCTTGGGATGGGTGGATCCGTTCCCGCGCTCGGCTATATGAAGGAACGTCTCGTTGCGGACCACGCGCAGCGCCGGCGTGACATCGAAGACGGCGAGTCGATCATCGTTGGGCTCAATGACTTCACGCAAACCGAGCCCTCCCCGCTCGGCGACGGCCTTGCTGCGTTCGAACAGATCGATCCCGCGGCCGAAGGGGCGCAGATCGAGCGCCTCGAGCGATGGAGGACCGAGCGTGATAGCGGTGCGGTTACCTCTGCTCTCGATGTCCTGAGGCGCGCTGCTGAGTCCGGCGACAACCTCGTCGAGCCATCGATCGCGGCAGCCAAGGCGGGGGTCACGACAGGCGAATGGGCCGACGCTCTTCGGGAAGTGTTCGGGGAGTTCCGCGCACCGACCGGGATCGGAGCCTCGACCGGAGCGGCCGGAGTCAATGGTCTCGATGATCTACGGGCGCGCGTCGATGCCGCGGCCGCACGCATCGGGGCGGCAAAGGTCCGCATGCTCGTCGCTAAGCCCGGGCTCGATGGCCACTCGAACGCGGCAGAGCAGGTTGCGCTTCGAGCGCGGGACGGGGGTTTCGAGGTCATCTACCAAGGCATCCGGCTCACCCCCGAACAGATCGCGCGCGCGGCCGTCGACGAAGACGTGCACGTCGTGGCCCTCTCCATACTGTCCGGCGCGCACAACATGCTCATCCCGGATGTCCTCGAGAGGCTTCGTAATGAGGGGGTCGACCCGGCACGCGTTCCGGTGATCGCAGGCGGAGTCATCCCTGACGACGATGCTCGTACGTTGATAGAGGCCGGCGTTCGCCGCGTCTATACGCCGAGGGACTACGACCTGACCGCGATCATCGGGGAGATCGCCGATCTGATCGGGACGTGACAACGGTCTCGATGCCGTAAGGCGGAAGCGAGACGTCCCGTCTTCCGACACGTGCGGGCACCATGGCCCCGGTGGGGTTCCAGACCGTCGTGACCAAGTCGTCGCCTCTGCGACGGATGGAGGACAACGCGGGGACGTCGAGATCGAGGAGCGATCCGACCTCCGGCAGGGCACCGCCACCTGCTCCTCGGACGCCTCTGCACTTCAGCGCATAGCGATCCCATGCGCGCACCATCGAGAGCGCGTCGGTCCCCCTCGAGTCATCGGCCATGAGACCGAAACCAGTTGTCTGTGCTCCGAGGAGCTGAGCTCCGGGGGTAGGGACGTCCGGTCCCGCGATGATCGATCTCGTCGGAAGAGAATCCCGGCTGATAGTCCCGACACACCTGATGAGCGAGACCGCGAGAGCGCGGCCATCTAGCAACTCGTACTCGAAGACGCCCTCGGACAACACGGCCGTTCTACCGGCCGCCGCGATCCCCCGCGCCGGCCAAGTCGTGGGTGGAGGTTCGCTGACGCCACCCTCACCTTCAGCATGACGCCTCACGAGCTCGAAGGGGGCTCCCGCCACGACCTGATCGGCGGACTCGCCGATATCCACCACCGCTCTGAGGCGATGGGCCGGCGCACGGTTGTCGATCGCGACGACGATGCGCACGATGTCCTCGTCTGGACGCGCCCATGCACGCACCGCGATCTCGCACGTCCCGAAGACGACACGTACGACAAGCCCATCGACGATCATCTCAGTCGGCTCGACCGGGTCTCCCCCGGGACAGAACGTGTAGAGATCGCCGACATCTGCTTGGTCTTCGAACGTGAAGCTCAAGTCCTCACCGCCCGTCGCGGGCACGATACGGTCCCTAACGATGCGCAGCTCGAGAGGTTGCGCGGGGGCGATGGGCTCGTCGACCACCTTCCATCCCAATCCGGGTATCCCTTCGCGTTCGAACGGCGAGGGATTGAAGAACAACAGTCCTCCCGCCTTGACCGACGCGCCGAGCGCAGCCATGGATCGATCGACGATCCCTCGAGCGATATCCGTTGCGGCACGCGTGCGACCGTCTACCGCCGCCGCGACCTCATCCGTCGAGCAGCCACAGACCGAATCGTGCGCGCCGTTGAGGTGCAGCAGCGCCCACGCGTCTCGCAGCTCGGCCGCCGGCCACTCGACGCCGGGGACGAGTGCGGCCAGAGGCTCTGCATAACGTTCGAGCGCGCTCTCGGCGCGGGCACGTTCGGTCTTCTGAAGCGCCCTAACTGAATACGTGTTGGGCAGCAGGTTGGCGCGTGCAGCCGAGCGCAGCTCTCCCTCAACCTCTACGAGTGGCGGCATCCAAGAATCGAGATGCCACGCCAGCGAACGGATGGACGCGTCGATCCCAGCGGCCTGTGCCGCGGCCACGAGCTCCGGTAGATGTGCGTGAGGCGTCTCGTGATCGTCACCGATCATCAACAACGCGGGTTCCCCCTCGGCGAGAAACGGCCCCAGACGCGCGACCTCGGTCTCCAGCCGTTCGACGAACGCAGGTGTTTCGGCGGGCATCCGGGCTCCCTGGCCGTATCCGAACGGCAGGTAGCGCACCTCGATCGATGATCCGTCGGGCGCGGTCCAGAGGAAGCCCGACCCGGACACGCGGTCCGGCACGCCGCGCCACAACACGGCTCGCAGGAACCCGGCGCGCCGCAGGATCTGCGGCATCTGCCCGATGTGGCCAAACTGATCGGGCAGATATGCGACCGCGATCTCTGGCTCCAATCCGCCGGTCCCATATCCGCCGAGCGCTTCCGCTCGATGCGCGCCGTCCTCGAGGTTGCGGATGATCGACTCACCGGACACGAGGAACTCATCAACGAGACTCACCCATGGCCCGCACGACAGTCGACCCGACACGACGTGGCGGCGGATGTCGTCGATCCGCTCCGGCCGTTCGGCTAGGTAGTCGTCGATGACGGTCGTCTGTCCATCGAGATGGAAGTGCGTCCACCCCGGATCGGCATCCAGGGCATCGAGGACCGCGTCGAGCGTCGTCACAAGCCGCGGCCGAAACTCCTCGACGGTCAGGTACCACTCCCGATCCCAATGCGTATGCGGAACGAGATGTATCTCCCTGTTGCTCACACACAGAACGCTACGCCCACGGCGTAGCTTCTGTGTGGACGCGACGGCTTCGCCGTCGCTCCGTCTCCGGACCGCGCGTGGATTGAAGAAGGCGGCTCGCGCCGGATCGCTCGCTGCCGGTGGCGAGCACCCTCTGGTTTTAGACCCTTCCTCAGGGACCGATGGTGATGGTGCCTCTCATGCCGAAGTCGTAATGGGTCGGGAGGTGACACCCGATGAGGAGGGTGCCCGGTTCGTCGAACGTGTAGGTCGTCTCGCGCGTCTCGAAGGCAGGGATCGAGATCTCTCCCGGGCGCGCGCCGTGATGGGCCTCGGTCCCGAGCTCGTGCGCGCGCTGAACCGCCTCGTCGCCGATCAGGAACTCGTGATCGATCTCGTCGTCGTTCTTCACGACGAACGTGACGGTCGTCCCGGCCTCGAACTCGAACTCATCCGGGATGAACTTAGAGAACCGGATGCGTACATCCACCTCAACCTCTTTGTTCCCCCCGGATCCGGGCCCCCGCGCCTCACCACACGACGTCCCGAGAAGTAGCGCCAAGACGAGCAGCGCAACAATGAGACGCGGGGTTTTCAACGCGCTGGTTCCAAAGGGTGGGGGTGCCTGTAGAGACGACTCAAAACGCTCTGGAGGAACGCAAGGCATCCCCACCCGCTCGTACCAGGTCTAACTGCGCGAACACGAGCGGGCGGGGCACCTGAGAAACCGAGTCGCTTTAGCGGGGGACGCGGATTCGGATCCGCTTTTTTCTCAGCGCGCCCACCCCGACGAGCGGCAACGCCAACCACGCCCACGAGAACACGCCGCCAGGAACCGCAGCGCTCTGCTGCTGCTGATCCTCGGGTGCCTTGCCGTACGCGTCCTCCTCGGACGGCGTTCCCTGCCCGGTCTCGTCGATCGCGAGGTCGTAGGTCAGATTGCGCGCGTTGATCGACAGGCGCAGGTAGGTGAGCCACATGTCCTCAGGCAGCCATCCCATGCCCTTGTCCGACCGAAGGTCGTTCATCAGCGAGTCCGAGGCCTGCTCGCTCCGATCGAGCACCATGCCGCGCGGGGTCCCGGCTTCCTTCGGCGCCGGCAGGAGCGTCGGCTGTGCCTCGGTCAGAAGGAACACGTTCGCGTTGATGTCTTGATAGGGACGCTTGCCTAGACCGAGGATCCGCAACGGGACCCACGGGTCGTCGGTCGGGATGCGTAGGTGGATCGGGATCCCGTCGCCCTCGGCGAGCTGCTCTTCTTCGGCCCTCTCGGGAACGAAGCGCGCGGCCATGAAGATCTTGCTGCGCTGGGCGTAGAAGTGAAGGACCTCGGGGGTATCGGGGCTCAGCTTGAAGCCTTCGTTCTTGGCCCACGTCCCGACCGCGCGTGCGCCGCCGCGCAGGATGGTGATCTTCAGCCCGTCGATCTCGGTCTCGTAGATCTCTTCGGCTTCCTTGCCGCTGCCTCCGGCGCTGGAGTCGGATTCGGCCGCGGTCGGTGCCGGCGGAGTGACCTCGCGCTCGAGACGCTGCAGGGTCCAGTCACCGCCGCGCGTCACCTTCGAAGGGATGTCCGGAAGTGGGACGATCGAGCCGAACTTGGCGCCGCCGCCCTGGAACGAGAACGACGTGATGTAGTGCTCGACCCCATTGGCGTACCCCGCGAGCGTCGCCGTCCGCAAGAGCTTCACGGACCCATTGGGCGCGACCAGACCGGCACATGCGAGCGCAGGGCCCACAAGGCAAGCAACCATCACCAGGGACATCACGATCGTTGACGTTCGGCGCATGACTTCCTCCGCTCTCTGGGCCCGCGGGTTCCAGGCCCCGGGCCGCCTATGACGTACAACGTACGCAAGGGAGGAAAGGTGCACCAGACAGGAAAAGTCTCCCGCTGGGAGAAACCCAGCCTCCAGAGACTTAGATGCGACTGCAGGCGAGAACGTTCCAGCGAAAGGACCTCCCAGTGCGTAGATGGATGGCATTGACCGCTGCTCTGGCTCTGCTCGTGGCGATGGGCGCTGCCCAGGCCCGTCCCTCGAAGAAGGCCGACGGCCCTTCCCCCGGCGGAATCTCGTCCGACAACGTCGAGTGGCTCTCGCACATCCCGCTGATCCCCAGCGCCACGGGCGGCCGGGTCGTGGGCGACTACTTCTACGTCAACGACCAGAACAAGATCACGATCATGGACATCAGTGACCCCCTCAACCCGGCCATCACCGGGGTGCTCCCGATGCCGCAGGAAGCGATCTTCTCGAGGGAAGACCTCGACACCAACGGCAAGATCATGGTCGTCCCCGACACCGTCAGGGGCGTCCTTCACGTCGTCGACGTCGAGGACAAAACCAACCCGACGATCATCGCCGAGCTCCCGGGCGGGGCAGCACACACCGTGAGTTGCATCCTTGATTGCAAGTGGGCCTACGGTTCAGAGGGCTCGATCATCGACCTGCGTGATCCGACGAACCCCGAGATGATGGAAGAGCAGTGGGGCGACGGCATGCCGACGACGAGCGGGCACGACGTGAACGAGGTCAAGATCGGTTCTGGCATCGTTCTGACGTCGACGCAGCCGATGATGCTGCTCGATGCGCGCAAGGACCCTCGGCACCCCAAGCTGCTCGCGACCGGATCCAACGAGGACTTCCGCTTCATCCACTCGAGCACGTGGCCGCAAGGCGGCAAGGACAAGATCCTCCTTGCCGGTGGCGAGACCAACTTCAAGCCGCGCTGCAACGAGACCAACGGCGCGTTCATGACGTGGGACGCGTCCGACTGGAAGAAGACGCACACGTTCACGATGATCGACGAGTACCGGATGATCAACGGCACCTACACCGACGGCAACCCCGCGGTGAACGGCGTCGGTTGTTCCTCTCACTGGCTCGAAGCGAGCCCCAAGTTCAAGAACGGCGGCATCGTCGCTGCCGCGTTCTTCGAGCACGGCACGCGCTTCATCGACATCAGCTCTAAAGGCAAGATCGAGGAGATCGGCTACTTCATGCCGCACGCCGGTTCCACGGGCGCCGTCTACTGGATCACCAAAGACATCCTCTACGCCGTCGACTACTCACGCGGGATCGACATCCTGCGGTTCACGGGCAAGCAATGAAGAAACCGATGAGGGCGATCGCAAGCGTCATCCTGGTCGGTACGTTGTTCGTAGCCGGCGCGTCCGGCGCGGGTGCCGCACCGAAACCCGTAACCGTGTTCGAGGACGCCTCGGGCGATGCGGGCAACGACGGGACGCCGATCCCCGGGATGGACCAGGGTGGCTTCGACCTCACCGCCGGTACGATCGCGCTGAACGGCAAGAACCTCGAGTTCACCGTCACCCACGCCGCGATGCCGTCGTCGGGAACGCTGCCGGAGGGGTTCCGCTTCCTGTGGCATTTCTCTGTCGGCGGGACCGAGTATCGCTTCACCGCCAAGAGCTTTGATATCGGCAAGCCGGACGTCGTCGCGCAGAGCGGCACCGAGCGCGCCGGTCAGGTGTACACCGAGGGAACGTTCCGTCTCGAAGAGTGCTTCATCGACGCGACGCTTCCGCTGAACCTCAGCCAGTGCATCGTCCTCGAGTACCTCGACGGCTCGTTCGACCCGGCCGCCAAGACGTTCACAATCATCCTGCCCCTCGCGATCGTGAAGGCCAAAGCCGGAACGACAGTCGCGGGCGGGACCGGTGGCGCCACGGGCACCGGCTGCCAGATCTGCTGGGTCCCCCATTACGCCGAACGCTCGCTTACACCCACCACGATCATCGACGCCGCGGCACAAGCCGTGACGTACAAGATCCCGAAGAAATAAGGAGACCGAGATGCGCAGGACGATCATCATGCTGAGCGCGGGCCTTATGTGCCTCACCGCGCTGCCGGCAGACGCAGCAGCTCCTAAGCCCGTCACCGTGTTCGAGGACGCGGCGGGCGATGCCGGTAACAACGGCTCCCCGATCCCCGGGAGCGAACAAGGCGGATTCGACCTGACCGCCGGGACG
The DNA here is from genome assembly GCA_035536775.1 of Actinomycetota bacterium. Taxonomy (GTDB): domain Bacteria; phylum Actinomycetota; class CADDZG01; order CADDZG01; family WHSQ01; genus DATLNM01. The sequence goes on from DATLNM010000054.1 coordinate 88,117, forward strand.
ATCGCGCTCAACGGTAAGGATCTCGAGTTCACCGTCACTCACTCCGCGATGCCGCCCGTTGGGTCGATGCCAGAAGCGGCTCGTTTCATGTGGCACTTCTCCGCCGGCAAAGAGCAGTACCGCTTCACGGTCAAGAGCCTCGACGTCGGCAAGCCCGACGCCGCCGCGGGAACCGGAACCGAGCGCGTGGGCCAGGTCTACACCGAGGGCACCTACCGCCTCGAGCAGTGCGAGGAGCAGGCCACCCCTGCGATCACACTTGTGAACTGCAACGTCGTCGAGTACCTCACCGGCAGCTTCGACCCCGCCGCGAAGGCGTTCACGATCGTCCTGCCGCTGTCGGTGATCAAGGGCAAGCCAGGGATGGAGATCGGTGGCGGCACGTCGGGCGCTGCGTCGACGAACTGTCAGATCTGCTGGATCCCTCATTACGCCGAACGGTCCCTCAGCCCCCACACCGTCATCGACTACACCGCTCAGGCCGTTACCTACAAGATCCCGAAGAAATAGGAGCACACGATGCGTAAGACCGTCCTTCTATCCATCTGCGGCGCGCTGGTCGCGCTGAGCGCGGCTCCTGCAGGCGCTGCAGCGCCCAAGCCCGTCGTCGTCTTCGAGGACGCTGCCGGCGATGCCGGTGTCGCGGCGAACCCGGCGCCTGGGCTCGACCAGCTCGGCGTCGACTTGACCGGTGGCTCGATCGCTCGCAACGGCAACAACCTCGAGTTCACCGTGACGCACGCCACAATGCCCCCGGTGGGGTCGATGCCGGAAGTTGGACGACTGATGTGGCACTTCTCGGTTGGCAAGGAGCAATGGCGGTTCACGGTCAAGAGCTTCGACATCGGCAAGCCCGACGCGATCGCAGGCAGTGGCACCGAGCGCGCCGGCCAGGTGTACACCGCAGGGGCGTACCGGCTCGAGCAGTGCGTCGAGGCGCCGGGCGTCGGAGTGACGCTCGTCAACTGCAACGTCATCGAGTACCTCGAGGGGAGCTTCGACCCCGCCGCGAAGTCGTTCACCGTCATCCTGCCCATGGCCAGCGTCAAAGCCAAGACTGGAAGCATCATTGCCGGAGGCACGAGCGGCGCGGCCAACACAGGGTGTCAGATCTGCTGGGTTCCCCACATCGCGGAGCGCTCCCTCACCGACACGACGATCATCGATGCCGCCGCGCAAACGGTGACCTACAAGATTCCCAAGTAAGACGAATGCAGCGCGTCGCGCTCGTCCTGTGTACCTGTCTCATGCTTCTAGGCGTCCCCGGGGCTGAGGCGAAGCCGACCCAATTGTGGGAGGACGGCGTCGGAGACACCGAGCTCAATGCATCGCCGGTGCCCGGGCTCGACCAGTTGGGGTTCGATCTCGTCGGAGGCGCGATCGAGAAGGTCGGATCGGACCTTCATTTCTCCGTTACGCACGCGTCGATGCCCCCGGCGGGCAACATCCCCGAGACGTTCCGCTTCCTATGGCTGTTCGATGTCGACGGGACCACGTACAGGATCACTTACAAGCGGGCCGACATCGGGAAGCCTGACATCCCCGCGGGCGAGACCACCGAACGAGTTGGGCGCGCCGACGTTGAAGGGCATTTCCGGCTCGAAGGTGAATGCGCCAACACACCCACGCCGACACCGGTCATCTTTGTGAACTGCAAGCCGCTCGAATACGTGACCGGGTCGTTCGACGCTGCGGCGAAGACTTTCACCGTCATCATCCCGATGGCATCGGTCAAAGCGAAGGCCGGTTCAAAGGTCATCCCCGGTTCGGGTGAAGCCTTGATCACCTGCCAGATCTGCTGGCTGACACACACCGCGGAGCGTTCCCTGGCGGCGACGATCGTCGACCGCGCGGTATGGGCGACCACCTTCAAGGTCCCCAAGCGCTGATCTAGGGAAAACCTCAAGGCTGGTAGCGTCCCGCCGTGGCTTTCAAGATCGGCGTCGGGCTGTTCACAGCACAACTTCCTGAAGGAACGTCCAGGACGTTTCAACAGGAGTACCGGGAGACCCTCGAGCTCGTGCAGCTCGTCGAAACGCACGGCCTCGATTCCGCGTGGGTCTCCGAACACCACGGTTCGGCGGACGGATACCTCCCGTCGCTCCTCCCGCTCCTCGCGGCGTTCGCCGCAGTCACGACGCGCATCGAGCTCGGAACCGGAGTGGTTCTGGCACCGTTCCACGATCCGCTTCGCCTCGCCGAGGATTTCGCGGTCGTCGATCAACTCTCAGGAGGGAGGACGATCTGTGGCCTCGGTGTGGGTTGGCGTGACGAGGAGTTCAGGATGTTCGGCCTCGATGTCTCGAGCCGCGTGAGGCGGCTGACCGAGCTCACAGAGATCCTCCGCAAAGCCTGGACCGGGGAGCGCTTCGACCACCGCGGCCGGTTCCACACCTACGAAGGGGTCGCGGTCACGCCCCGACCCGCGCGCACACCGCCGATCCTCATCGGAGGATTCGTTGACGATGCGATCCGAAGGGCAGGTCGCATCGGGGACGGTTACATCTCCTCGAGGGCGGAGCCGGCGCGCGTCGAACAAGCGTTCGCGATGGCGGCAGCGGCTCGTTCGGAGGCAGGCGGCGAGGGGCCACCGGTCGTCGCCGTCTTGCAGAACGCGTTCGTCACGACCGATCCGGACGGCGACTGGCCCCAGGTCGAGGCGGGGATAGGGCATCAGCTGGGCGTCTACGCCGGCTGGCGCACCGGCAAGGACGTGCCTGGGGTGCCCCTCGAGGTCATGCCCCCCGACACCGAGACGATCCGCAGGACGACCTCGTTCGGAACACCGGACGACGTCGTTACGTCTCTCGAGCCGGTCGTGAAGGCGCTGAGCGCGTATCCCGACTCCCATCTCATCCTCCGCCTCCACTATCCGGGGATGGCTATGGAGCCGTCGGCGCGCGCGATCGAGCTGCTCGGGCGTGAGGTCGCGCCGAGGCTGAGGGATCTCGCCGCACGCACCTGAGCGAGTGAATAGCCGCCACTACGTCGCGATCTGGGCCACCGCACTCACGGTCGTGGGGGTGGGACTCTGGATCTCGATGCTTGCCGCGCCGCTGACTCTCGTCGGGGGGCTTACCGATGCCAGGACCCAGTTGAATGCCGCCGACCGTCTCGTCGCCAAGACCCAGATCAAAGCAGCCGGCAGAGCGGCGCGCGCGGGACTCGAGGCGGCGGAGGCGGCACAAGGCGTTCTCGACGGGCCCTCCCCCCTTCTCGACATCGCTCGGCTCCATCCCGTCGCAGGTCCGGCCCTCGAGGAAGTGCCACACCTGATCGCAGCCGCCCTGTACTCGGCCGAAGCTGCGGTCGGCACGATCGATATCGCGCAGAACGTGCTCCGCGGACCCGACGCGGTCATGGCAGAGGACCCCAACGACCCGGATGGCGGGTCCCTGATCCGGATCGATCGCATCCGAGCCATCGGAGATGCGATCCGCGAGGCACGCGAGCTCCTCGGCTACGCAGAGGACGAGCTCGGGTCGATCGATCTCGACAACCTCCCCCGCAAGATGCATCGGCCGATCGCGAGGGCGATCGAGAAGGCGATCGAGAGCAGACGCGTCCTGGGCGAGGCTCAGGCTGGGTTCGAAGTGCTCCCGTCATTCTTGGGAGAGACGGAACCCAGGACCTATCTCATCGGGATGCAGAACCCCGCGGAGCAACGAGGCACAGGAGGAGCGATCCTGCAGTTCGCGCTTCTCTCGATCACGGAAGGCAAGCCCACCCTGCCGGAGACGCGCGGTTCCGTCTACAAGGTCGACGAGGATCGCCAACAGATCTCGATTCCTCTGCCGGACGACGCGTGGTACCTCGAGGGGATCCCCGACGCGCGCCGGTTCGGCAACTCCAATTGGTCACCGCACTGGCCGTTGTCCGCACAGCTGATGCTCGACTACGCACACGCGAGCGATGAGAACTTCCCCGACATCGACGGCGTCCTCGCGGTGGATCCCGTCCTCATGGAGAAGTTGCTGCCCGGCATCGGCAAGTACAAGACAGAGGAATCCGGAAACAGGATCACGACCAAGCGCGTGGTCCATTTCGTCTTGTACAAGGCGTATGCCTCCTTCCCGATACCGCAGCAGCGACGCCGCGTCTTGAGACAGGTCGTCGACGGCTTCTACGAAGGGATGCTGGCGCCGGGTCACCCCACGTTGCTCATCCAGGGATTCGCCGATGCACTCGAAGGCAAGCACATGCAGATATGGATGCGCGACCCAGCGGAGCAGGCATTCGTCGAGGCTATGGACTGGGATGGGGGCATCAAAGAAGCCGCTCGCAGCGACTATCTCTACATCGTCGAGCAGAACGTCGGGGGCAACAAGCTCGATTACCTCAGCGCTCAAACGAACCGGATGGATATCGCGTTCGACGGGGACGACGCCGTGGTCTCCACGGAAGTCGAGATCGAGAATCGGCTGTTCCTGCCTCAGCCCCGGTGGGCGCTCGGCGATTCCGGTACCGCGGGGCACCACCTGCCGATGACAAATGTCTACGTCCCGTCGTCGGCACGTCTGACGAGCTTCGATGTGGAAGGAGAGCGTCTCGACACGCCATTGCCGGCCGTGTGGGCGAATGACGCCCCCGCAGAGCACCTCGAGGTCGGAAAGAAGGTCTGGTCGGCCACCCTGGATATCCCTCCGGGGTCGTCGGGCTCCGTGCGTTATGACTACGTGGTCCCAGATGTCGTCCGCACCCTCGAAGGCCGTAGGGTCTACCGGCTCGTCGTTCAACATCAGCCCAACGTCCATGCGGAACAGCTGGTGGTCACGATCGAGGTTCCACCCGGCGCGAAGAGCGTGCGGGCACCGGGCTTCGAGAAGGACGGAGCGACCGTTGTGTGGGACAAGCCGGCGTCGAAGGATCTTGTGCTGGAGGTGTCGTGGGAAAGATGAGAGCCGTGGTACTCGCCGCTGGGCGGGGCGTCCGGATGGGTGGCGAGACACCGAAGACATTGCTGCCCGTCGGCACCAACGACGCGCTCCTCCACTACATCCTCACCGGGCTCGCGATCGCAGGGGTCGACGACCTGCTGGTCGTCACAGGACACAGGCACGTCGAGATCCAGGATTACGTCACTGCCAACTGGAAGGGGCCCGAGGCCATGTACGTGCGCAACGCGCGGTTCGCGTCGTGGGGCAACTTCCATTCGGTCCGAGTTGCCGTGGATCAATCCCCCGGCTTGGATCTCCTCATCGTCAACTCTGATGTCGTAGTGAATCCAAAGGTCTACCGACGGGTCGCCGATACGAGGGGCGACCTCGTCCTGGCCGTCGAGAAGCGGTTCACGCTCGACAACGAGGACATGCGGGTGCGGCTCGACGGGTCGTCCGTAAGAGCTGTGAGCAAGCACCTGAAAAAGGCCTTCTCGCACGGCGAATACACGGGTGTTTCTCTCATCAGGCCTCGCGCCGCGGCCCTCTACCTCGAGCTCTCTACCGACGCGGAGTGGCAGGGCGACACGACGATCTATTACGAAGACATCTACGACCGCATGTTGGGTCGATGCGATGCGCGCGCCGCGTTGATCGAGACGGGCGAATATGCAGAGATCGACGAGCCCGAAGACGTCTTCGCGGCCTCGAACGTCATCCTCGCCCACAAGGACGCCTGGGGAACGAGCTGATCGGGGCGGGCCCGGCCCCCTGCGGGCACTAGGTGGAGCTCCCTCAGGTCCTCGTCTTCGACGCGAGCGATGACGAGGCCGACGCCGGGGCCGAGCTCGCGCGGCAACTAGAAGGTCTCGAAGTCGCGGCCCCGTTGGTGGTTGCGTCGATCCATGGGCGCGGTCTGGCGTCTGGATTGGCCGACCCGGTCCTCGCGACACCTCCCCCCGCGGCGGGGCAGAGCTGGGCAGTCGAGATCGGCCGGGAGGCGATCGCGACCGAAGCCGACGCGATCGTCGCGATCGGCGGCGGACGTTGCATCGACCTCGCGAAGCTCGCCGCCGGACGCGCCGGACTTACAACGATCGCCGTGCCCACCCAGCTCTCCCACGACGGCATCTGCTCACCGGTGGCCGTGGTCCCCAACGACGCGGGGATCGCCGAGAGCCTCGGTGCGGTGCCCCCGCGCATGGTCTTCGTCTCGCTGCCGACACTCTTCGGAGCTCCTCCTGCATCCGTTAGCGCCGGCCTCGGCGACCTCATGGCCAACCCCCTTGCCCTGCGGGATTGGGCGCTCGCTGCAGAACGCGGGCTGGAGGAGATCGATCAGCGTGCATGGGATCTGTCGGTCGAGTCGTTCGAGCTGATCGAACCGAGCCTCGATGACGATGCTCATCTTTCGGCTCGGGACCCGGAGTTCCTCAGGCGCCTCGCTGACGCTTTGATCCTGTCGGGGATGGCGATGATCGCGTCGGGGACGTCGCGACCCGCGTCGGGCGGGGAGCACGAGATATCCCACGCGATCGACGAACTTTTCGACGGGCGCGCGCTGCACGGTGCGCAGGTCGCGTTCGGCACCATCATCTCGGTGCATCTGTACGGCGAGGACACGGATAGATTCCGGCAACGCCTCCGACGCCTCCACCTCCCGGAGCATCCGCGGGACCTGGGATTGACACATCAGCAGGTCGCCGAGGTGCTGCTCCACGCGCCGAAAACACGACCTGGGCGCTTCACGATCCTCGAACGAGCCGCGCTCGACGAGGCTTCTGCACTCGCTGTCGTCGAGGCGATCTGGGGGAGGATGGACGCATGAACCGTGCGGTCGTCATCGGACTCGACGGTGCCGCGTGGCATCTCCTTCAGCCCCTCATGGAGAAAGGCGTGATGCCTCGTCTCGCGCGCCTGCGTGCTGAAGGCGCGGACGGCATCCTGCGATCGACCGTTCCCACCTATACGCCTCCCGCGTGGACATCCGCGTTCACAGGCGTGAACCCCGGCCGTCATGGGATCTACGGGTTCATCGCCGGGCACGCGCAACATCGATCGCCGCAGCTCGTCCACTCGGGTCTCATCAAAGCGCCTGCGATCTGGCGGATGGCCAACGAGCAGGGCGCACGCGCCGGCATATACAACGTACCGATCACGTTTCCGCCGCGGCCGATCGACGGCTGGATGGTCTCGGGGATGATGACGCCCGGATACGACGCGCATCGATCGGGGTTCGCATCTTGGGACCGAGGCTCGAACGCCGACGATCTCGAGCGGCGCATCCTCGAGTGGGCACCGGACTACGTACTCGACCTGCATGCCAACTACGAGACCGACTGGCGCGACGCTGCACTCGCAGAGAGAGCGATCGCGTCGCTTCGTCAGCGTCACCGTGTGCTAAGTGAGCTTCTCGAGCTCGACCCGCCCGATGTCATATTCAGCGTCCTGGAAACCCCCGACCGGCTGCAACACGTCTACTACCGGTACATCGACCCCGCCGACGACATGTATGGCTCGCCTGGGGCGATGGCGGTGCGAGGGGCGCTCGAGAGATGCTTCAAGGCTATCGATGACATCGTGGGGCTCCTCCACGACTACGCGGGCGAGGACGGCGGGGTCCTCGTTTGTTCCGACCATGGATTCACCGCATGGGAAGTGAGCGTGCATCTCAATGCCCTGCTCGAGCGATGGGGCTACCTCAAGTTGAAGGGCGCCGGAAAGTTGATGCAGTCGGGTGTTGCGCGGGCACTCGTCCCGGTGGCCAAGAAGGTGCTCCCGAGGAAGGTGGCTCGCGACGCCAAGGGCGCGACCTTCGCGGCGATCGACTGGGCCGCGACCCGGGCGTTCGCATCACCGATCCCTCAGCAAGGGATCTTCGTCAACCTCAAAGGACGCGACGAGTTCGGAACGGTTGAAGCGTCGGATCTTGGGTCGATAAAGGATGAGATCGCACAGCGGTTCATCGATCTCGCGGGACCCGACGGCGCGCCGGTGACCGACAAGGTGTACCGCTCCGAGGAGGTCTTCCAGGGCGACGCCGTCGACGGCGCGCCCGACCTCCTCCCCGTGCTGCGCGACCATCGCTTCGAGCTCGACGATGAGCTCTTCCACCGCGAGCCGTACACCGATGTCAGCCATCTCCCGCGCGGCGTGCATCATCCGGACGGCATCATCGTCGTGGCCGGCACCGGAGTCGACGCCGACGGCGCCGTCGAGGGCAGCGTCATGGATGTCACCCCAACGCTCCTGTATCAGGCGGGCCTCGACGTCCCAGACGGCCTCGACGGGAGCGTCTTGACGAACGCGTTCACACGCGATCGCCTCGAGCAGAACCCACTGCGGATCGGGAGCCGCGTTGACGCGGAGCGCGGTGACGAGGCATCTCCATACAGCGCGGACGAAGAGGCCCTCATCGAGGAATCGCTCCGCGGCCTCGGATATCTGTGATGGCGACGACCAAAGAGCGGCCCATCGAAACACCTGTCCCCACTCCCATCAAAAGAGCGATGGGCCAAAGAAGTGCACGGCGTATCGCATTGCGGGTTGTGGCCGATGCGATCGCGGTCTCGTCCGCCCTGTTCACCGCGTCGATCGTCCGCTTCGAGATCATGTCCGGCGCGCCGGCTCAAGGACTCGACTACACCCTCGTCACGGTGCTCGCCACGCCGGCATGGCTGACGCTGTTCTGGCTCTATGGGCTGTACGAGCCGCGCCAGGTCCTCGGTCCTGTCAACGAGTTCAAACAGGTCTTCCACGGAGTCTTCGCCGGGTTCGGGACGATCCTCATCGCGGACTCCGTCCTGAAGCTCGACCTTGCACGGAGTTGGGCGCTCGTAGCAATGGCGACCGGCTTCGTGTTCGTCGGAGCCGAACGCCTTCTTGTCCGCAAGACGCTGCACTTCCTCCGGCGGCGCGGCGGAGACCCCACGCGAGCGCTCGTGCTGGGCGCGAACAGCGAGGCGCGCAGTGTCGCCAGGACGCTCGAGAGGGAAGCGTGGCTCGGGTATCGGATCCTTGGGTTCGTCGACGACGAGGTGCCTGTCGGGCAGGAGGTAGGGGACGGACATGTGGTGCTGGGAACGACGGCTGACCTCAAGCGGCTCATCGACGACCACGACGCCACCCTCGTGCTGATCGCGGCTACCGCCGTGGATGCCAATCACATCAACCGTCTCTTGTGGGACCTTCAAGATGTCGAGATCGACCTGCAGGTGACCTCAGGCACGATCGATGTCATGGCATCGCGCATGATCGTGCAGTCGGTCGCGGGCGTCCCCCTCCTCTATGTCCGTCGCACGGGGATCAACAAGACCCAGCGACTGGCGAAACGAACGATGGACATCGTTGGATCTCTGTTCGGACTCATCTTGCTGGCCCCGGCGCTGGCCGCCATCGCGCTGTGGATCAAGCGCGATTCGGAGGGCGGAGCTTTCTTCAAACAGACGCGCGTCGGCCACGATGGACGTCACTTCGAATGCGTGAAGTTCCGCACGATGGTGCACAACGCCGAGGAGATGCGTGCCGAGCTCGAGCACCTCTCAGAGGGTCCCGGGTTGCTGTTCAAGCTGAAGGACGATCCGCGCGTCACCCGCGCCGGCAAGAGCCTTCGCCGCTATTCGCTCGATGAACTGCCCCAACTGTGGAACGTGCTGCGCGGAGAGATGAGCCTCGTCGGTCCGCGCCCGCCTATCCCAAGCGAGGTCGCGCAGTACGACGACTGGGTGCGTAATCGGTTGAAAGTGCCTCCCGGGATGACCGGATTGTGGCAAGTAAGTGGCCGCACCGAGACGACGTTCTCGGACTACGTGCGTTACGACCTCTTCTACATCCAGAACTGGTCGCTGTCGCTCGACCTGTGGATCCTCTGGAGGACATTCCGGGCGGTGTTGTCCGCCGAAGGGGCCCACTAGCAACAAGCCGGCAGGATTGTTGCCCCGAGGAGATGAGAAGACGAGGGTGTCCAAACACCCCGCACGAGGAGTACGCTTCTAGCCATGCTTGAAGAGATCATCGTCATAGTCGACGACGAGCCCGGCACCCTCGCTCAGATAGGTGAGCTCCTCGGACGATCCGAAGTCAACATCGAGACACTGAGTGCATCCACTCACAACGGCCATGGCGTCATCCATCTCGTCGTCGATGACGGCGACGACGCCGCCGAGATCCTCGTGCAGAACGGATACAAGGTCGAGCAGACGCGGCCAGTCTTGACAGCGACCCTCGAGGATCGCCCCGGCGAGCTCGGGAACTACTGCCGCAAGCTCGCACGCGCGGGAATCGCGATCAGCGCGGCCTACGTGGCGCGCCGAGGCTCGGGCGAGACCGAGCTGATCTTCGCTGTCGACGACGTAGAGACAGCCACGCAGCTGCTCTAGCGATAGACCCCGTTACAGCCAAGGCCCGGCGGCGTATCTGATTGCGACAGGGTTCCCAGGCGGCTCGGACCAGGGGGTGGGCGATGGCGGCAAGCTCGACCGCAAAGTTTCCTAGGAGAATCATCGGAGCGGTCGTCCTCGTGCTCCTCGTTACAAGCATCTCTCCCGCAGGAGCAGCGCCTTTCGTGGGAAAGATCCAGCGCGGCGCCGTCAACTTCAAGGTGAAAGACGTTCACGGAGACGTTCTGCGCGTTCAGGTCTACGTCGAGAAGATCGCTCCTCAGGGCGGGGCGGAGGAGACCATCCTGCAGGTCGCGGTCTCCAGGTGTGTGGACAAAGCCTGTTCGGGCAGCGTCTACGGCAAGAGGCTCGATCCGGGCGAGTTCACGATGACTGATGGCGCGCAGGGTGCCGAGCTCGATACATCCTTCGGAGGAGCACCACTGCGCGTCACGTGGGCAGACGACTGCAGTATCGCCGTTGCCGGCGCCTGCAAGACGATCGGCGGCGGCCTGACGATCAGCGGCAGTTCGGTGGAGTCCTCGAATGGCGGCAAGGCATTCGCCGACGTCTCGCTGTTCGGTCTCGAGTGCGGCCACATGGGCGAGATCGAAGAGGTGACGCTGATCGACGTCGCCGGCTACGGCGGTGCCGGCCAGCAGCCGGCCGAGCCCAAGGGCCCACCCTCCGGCTTTCGGCCGTCGGGCGGCAAGAAGCCACTCTGCCTCTAGCTCTCTACCTCTCTCTACCTCGTCAGCACGCCTTTACGGCGCGCAGGGCATTGAGCCTGCCGTAGCCGAAGGTTCCATCACGGCCGTCGGCGCCGAGGTCGTCGGCCGTCTTGGTGATGCATCTCACGATCTGCTTGTTGTTCATCCCCTCAGCCACAAGCATGGCGGCAACCCCCGCAACCATCGGGGTCGCCATCGACGTTCCGGCGTACGCGGCGTAACCGGCCTCTGGGGAGCAGCGGTGCTCAGCGGTTCGAAGGACGGTCGAGAAGATGTCCCCGTCGCACGTCTCCCCGTCCCCGCCTGGCGCGACAAGGTATGTCTGCTTCATCGAACCATCCTTGTTCGAGAACGATGACAGCGTGTCGCTGCGCGTCGACGAGCCCACGCACAACACCATCGGATCGGCCGCGGTCTTGTCGCAGACGTCGACGGAGTCGTTACCCGCGGCAACCACGACTACGGCACCCTTCGAGATAGCGAAGCTGATCGCGTCGTGGATCGGGCCGAGATCGCCGCCGATGAGCCCGTCGAGAATGCCGATGCCTATCCCGCCACCGAAGCCCAACGACAGATTGACGACGTCTGCTCCGTGTTCCGCCGCATAACGGATGCCGGCAGCGACTCCCTCGACAGACCCAGAGCCGTCTGCATCGAGAACACGCACCGGCAGGATCTTCGCTCGAGGGGCAACGCCCGCTATACCGATGCCGTTTCCGGCGACCGCGGCTGCGATACCCGCGACGTGGGTGCCATGGCCGTTCTCGTCCTGGGCGTCGGCATCACCGTCGACCACGTCTTTGCCCTTGGCGGCGAGGACGTTGCGGGCCAGATCGGGATGTCCGAGATCGACACCGGTGTCGACGATCGCGATGATCGTTCCCTTACCCCGGGACTCCGCCCACGCGCGAGGCGCTTTGATCCTCGTCAAACCCCACTGGCGGCCCCGGTACTCGTCCCCTCCACCCGAAGTAGCAGTAGCCGGCGCGGACAGCACCCCGGCCGCGACGAAGCAGGCCATAAGAGGAACGAGGATCCTGCGGGTCACGAGCCCTCCTTCTGTCCCCGACGAAAGGGGACATCGGCGACGCGGATACAGCCAGGCGCCGCCCGAGGGCCTGTCACAAGGATAGAACGCAGAAACCGAAGAAAGGTATTCCTATTTTTTGCGGTTTATACGTGTTGCGCGTCGCGCTCGGTCAGGTGGGTCTTGAGCTTGCGCTTGATCCGCTGGAGAGCGTTGTCGACGGACTTCACATGATTGCCGAGCGTCAGGGCTATCTCCTCGTAGGACTTCTTGTCCATATAGAGGCGCAGCACCTCACTCTCGAGCGACGTGAGCTTCGTTCGCAACGACTCCCGGATGTCGTCGATCTCTTCCGCGCACACAACTAGCTCCGCGGGGTCAGACAAGCCCGACGACGGCAGAAGGTCGAGCGGGGACCACTCCTCGCCGTTGCTCGACGATTGCACGTCGAGTGATACCGAAGCGTTCAAAGGTTGGTGCTTCATCCGGTTCGCCATCTTGATGGCGGTGAGGATCTGTCGGGTGATGCAGAGTTCCGCGAACGCGCTGAACGGTGTCTCCTGCGCGGGATCGAAGTCGCGGGCGGCTTTGAACAGCCCGATCATGGCCTCTTGGACCAGGTCGTCTTGACCCGCGCCGGCCATGAAGTAGGAGCGCGCCTTCGAGCGGGCGAGGTTGCGGTAGCGGTTGATCAGCTCTTCGAGATCGCGTTCGCTTCCTTCGCGGGCGCGTTCGAGAAGCTCAACATCCTCTACGACGTCGATCGTCGACCTACGCGACAAACCATTCCCCCCGTGCCGACCTGCGATGGATGAGTGACCGCGGTCGCGATCCTGACGGGTACAACACTACAGGTTGGCCGATATTTCCTCCTAGAGGGTCCGAGGCGGGGCATCGGCCCCCGTGAAGCCGAAATACAAGGCAAGCACCGCGGTAGCGAGGTGGAGGAAGTCATCGCCTGAGTTGACGTGGAGGATCGTGCCTTCATCGAGGATGTTGGCGAACCCCAGCAAGGCAAGCACGCCGAAGAGGCCACCCAGGATGAGACACATCCGGCGTGACAGGTCGATGCTGCGACTGCCGTACAGGAAGGCCCCGCCTATCAGGGCGTGAGCGATGTTGTGCCATATATCGACGCCGAAGAGCCCGAAGATCTCCCGCTCGCCGCCCAGGAAGACCATCCCCAGGAGACCGACGGACAGGTAGGTCATGCCGAACACGAGCGAGAAGATCTGGGACGAAGACATCGGCGAAAGATACCCCCTGGGGGGTCTAGGGGGTCGCTGTTCCCGTTCGACCCCCCGCGGTCCCGAAATACAGGGCGAGGACTGCGGTCACGATGTGAAGGATGTTGTCGGCGCTGTTGATGTGAAGAACGGTGTCCTCGTCGAGCACGCTTGCGAAACCGAGGATCGCGAGGAGCAGATAGACGATCCCGACAACGAGGTTGATCGTCTTGGCGAGAGCCGGAGTGCGCGACCCGAACACGAGCAGTCCACCGATGCCGAGGTGAGCGATGTTGTGGAGCATGTCGACGCCGAAGATCCCGAAGATCTCCTGAGGTTCGTCGAGGTACGCGAAGCCGACAAGCCCGACCAGGATGTAGACGACGCCGAACACCAGCGCGAACAACTGGCCGGGCGTCTTTGCCTCAGTTGCGGTGGCCATGGCCTCCCCTTTCGTGATGGGTGTCCTTGCTCTGTATACCCGGGAGATTCGCAGCTGGGCGGTTTTTGGATTGGACGCTACAGATACCCGAGGTTTCTCAGGGATTCCTCGATGAGGGCCTCGTCCGCGGCCGAGTAAGGGGATGCCTCGGCGCCGGCCCCCGCGAGAGGCAAGGACATGTCCTCGTCGACAACTACAGGGCGGCGTTCCAGTAGCTCTTCCGGGAGATAGCGCGCCAGTACTGCGCCGTCCATGCGGGGCACCTTCAGCCCGGCGAGGTACAGCGCGGTGGGCGCCATGTCGTAGAGGTGGGCCGTCGCGCCGGACTCCGGGGTGATCCCGGGGCCGGCGATCCCAAAGATGCCGTCCATGTGGTGGAACCCGCGCGGTAGCGATGTGTAGTCGTCGAGGATGCTCGGGGAGTAGAGGCCGTCGGAAAGCTCGTACGAATACGCGCGGCAGACCGGATACAGATCTGGGGCGCCTGATGCCTCCGGCCCCTCGATCGCGTCCTCACGCCTCAGGACCTTGTCGACTACCGGCTTGCCGTCGTCGGGATCGATGAGCGACGTCAACCGAGCGATGACCTCGTCTCTCACCTCCTCGTACTCCGACGGTGGAACGATCCCCTGAGGCTCCCTGCCCTCGAGGTTGATGTAGATCCCTTGTTGTGGGATCGGGGCGGAGAACGCCTTCGTCGTGCTCCAGTCGATCGACGATTGCGCGGCGCCTTTCGCCTTCTGCCATACCGACTTGGGAAGCGCCTTCTTGGCGCGGCGTGCGAGTTTCCGGACACCGGCGGAGCGCGTCATGGCGCCTGCCCCCGAGATGCCGAGGAGTCCCCATTCCCTCAGCGCCAGGTTGATGTTGACCGTCTTGTGCTTTGGGCCAAAGCCATGGTCCGACATCGTGAGGACGAAACCGTCGGGCCCCACCCAATCGAGCACATCGCCGATGAACGCATCCATCTCGTCGAAGAACTTCCAAGCGCGCTCGCGGATCGGCTTGGCTTCGGGTCGGTCGTAGTGCTCGCACGCCGGATCGATGTATTTGTAGTGCACGTGCATGAGGCGATCCGGCGCCTCCAGAACCGCGAACAAGAAAGGCACGTCCCGGGTCCGAAGGAGATGGGCGAGCGCTGTGCGTTTGCGCGCCAGATTGGCCGAGAGGCGCTCGATGATCTCGGTCGACTTCCAGTCCTCGTCGTAGTCGACCTCGATATCGATCTCATACCCACCAGAGGCCTTGGAAAGCTCGTCACCGAGCTCCTGAGGCCACGTGAAGCTGTCCGGGGTCTCTCCCCCACCCTCGGGCGTCAGCATCCCGGAGACCGCCCATCCGTCGACCGCCGGGGGCGGGAAGGTCATCGGTATGTTGAAGAGCCCCATCTGCATCCCCTGGGCATTCGCGGCGTTCCAGACGGCCGGCGCGGCGACCCGGTCGAGGCGAACGAGGCCGCGGCTCTCCTGGACGTGCCCGAGGGTGAACCCGAAGATCCCGTGGCGGCCAGGGTTCACTCCGGTGAATATGGACGTCCACCCCGGCGGCGTGTAGGGAGGGACCGTTGAGGTCAGGACGCCCGAGACGCCGCGGTCGAGCAATGACTTGAACCGAGGCATGTGGCCTTCTGCGAAGGCGGGATCGAGGACGTTGAACGTAGCGCCGTCCAACCCCAGCATCGCCACCTTGTTGCTCGTCATGAGGTTCTCAGCCTCCTCACGACGGTCATGAGGATGGCGATCACGACCATCACGATGCCAACCTGGAGCGCCGGAACCACATATCCGGTCACGGGTCCGATGATGAACACGATCGCCTGCACGTCCGGCATGCCGGGGGTCGGGAGTAGCCGGCGACGGGCGAGCGCCGATCCCCAACGCCCCGCAAGCTTCCTCGCCGGCTCTTTCTTCTCGGCACCGGAGATCTCGATGAAGTAGTACGCCAGCACCGCATAGACCATTAGGAACCAGAACTCTTGCGTGGGGGGGGTCTCGTGGTTCCAGAGATACACGGCGAGCCCGAGGGTCGCGCTCGCGCGTCGACCGCCGTCGGCCAGCGCATCCAGCCCGGCGCCGCGCGCGCTGGTCGTGCCCAGAGCCCGGGCGAGCTTTCCGTCGACGCAGTCGAATACGAACGCGAGATAGAACGCGATGCCCCCCGCGAGGACTGCCGAGCGGGACCCGAACGACATGAGGACGCCGCTGGCGAGTCCGAGTACCAACGCGACGATCGTGACTTGATCGGGAGTCAGCCACCTCCGGCGAGTGAGGAATCGAACGATGGGGACGGAGACCGGGTCGGTAGCGAGCACGGTCCACCAGTAATCGAGCTTCTTGCGTCCTTCGCCCACGGTCTTCTCAGTGGCTGCAACGCTTGTCATGCCGACGCCGCCGGGTCAACGAGGCCCTTACCTGTGGCTTGCTCCACGGCGCCGGCGATCATGCCGGTTACAAGACCTGGATCGCGCGTCTGCAGAGCTTTACCGGCGTTGAGGATGAACAATCCAAGTAAGGCCCACCACAGCGCCGCCTTGTGCGCGAGGTCCTGCGGCATCAGCTTCCTATGCAGGTAGAACTGGTTCGCGAGGTTCATGCGCTGGAGCTGATGGCTCGACATGCGGGACTCGCCGCTTTTCAGATGGTCACAGCGCGCCGCTGGGGTCTGTATGAGCGTCCACTTGCGGGAGACGCGATACGAGTAGTCGATGTCCTCTTTGTACGCGTAGCCCGACAGCGCTTCGTCGAAGCGCTCCTCTTTGACCACCGCGCGCCGGTAGGACATGAACCAGCCGTTGAAATATTCGATCTTGCGAACGCCCGCGGACTCGGAAACTCCCTCTGCATAGAACCCGGGGCGGATCTTTCCGCTCGCTTCCGGCCACCAGCCGCCGATGCCGAAAAGGCGCCGGTAGGCCCTCGTCGGCAAGCTCGGCCGCGCCGGGCGGACCGGCGTGGCTCGAACACCTCCGAGGTCAGGCCCCCAACGCTTGTATTCCTCGAGGACCGCCTCGAAGCAATCAGGGGCCAGCGAGACGTCGTCGTCTATAAAGAACACGGGGTCACCGGTGGTTCGATCGATCCCGACATTGCGCTGCACCGTCAGGCCTCGGGGTGCCGGATGGTGGTAATCGAGAGCCACCCCAGCTCGCTTGCATAGTTTCTCTATCTCAGAACGGGTGGGTGTCGTGTCACTGGAATCGATGATGCAGATGTCGCCGGGGAGGACCGTCTGGGCCACGACGCTCTCTATTGTGCGGAGGAGGTCGTCAGGGCGGTTCCGCGTCGCGATGATGAGGCTTGATTCCACCGAGGCAGGGTACCTTTGGCGGCATCCCAATGACTGACCGGACGCACGCCCTCGTGAGACGCGCCTGCACGATCCTGCTGGCGGGCCTCGTCGCGCTTCCCGCGGCCGCCTCCGGGGCCGGCTTGCAGGAGCGCGACGGCCGTCGGGCCGCGCCCAACGAGAGACGGGCCAAGGATGTCGGGCTTGACTTCGAGAACGTGACGACGAGCTCCGGTCTGTATCAGGAAACCCGCACATGGGGGACATCGTGGACGGACTACGACCTCGATGGGGACCCCGACGTCTTCATAGGCCGGCATTGGCGAGTGCCACGTATGTTCGTCAACCAATCTCAGAACTTCACGAGGCTCAGGCGGCAGTCCGATTTCCGCACGAAGCGCGTAGATCGGCATCTGTGCGCGTGGGGCGAGGCCAACCAGGACGGGATCCCGGACCTCTATTGCTCTCAGGGCGCAGATAAGGGCAAGGGCTCTGGGCCGAACCAACTCTTCATCGGCGACGGAAATGGCAACCTCATAGATCGCGCTCCTCGATTCGGTGTCACGGATGAGCTAGGGCGCGGCCGAACCACTAACTGGCTCGACTTCGATAGTGACGGCGATCTCGACCTCTTCGTGGGCAACACGATCCGATCGGGAGTTCCCAACGTCATGTTCCGCCACGTAGGCGAAGGCTTCATACGTGCCAGTGTGGGCGTCGGCGACGAGGTGGAGACCGTGAGCTCGTCCTGGTCCGACTGGGATCGCGACGGTGACCCCGACTTGCTTCTTCTACAGCACTTTCCTTTCAGGCCGATCGTCTACAGAAACGACGATGGCAGTTTTCGGAAGGTCCGCATCGCACCGATCTCCCGCGACGCATGGGGCGCAGGCACGTGGGGAGATTTCGACGGCGATGGTTGGACCGACCTCCACTTGATGAACAAGAAACGCTCGTTGATCCTTCGCAACGCCCGGGGGACCTTCAAACCGGTGTCGCGCATGCGCCTGGCTCAGGGACGGATGAGCTCTTGGTTCGACGCAGACAACGACGGCGACCTCGATCTCTTCGTGGTTCAGGGTGCACGCGGAAACTTCGCCTCACCGGACGCGATCAACCGCCCCGACTTTCTGATCCTTCGGGAGGACGGCGGCTTCACCAAGGTCACCGGGCGCTCTCTCCGGGGGCCACGCACCGGCAATGGTGAAGCGGTCTCCACCGCCGATATCGACAGGGACGGGCTCGTAGACGTGCTTGTGACGAACGGCCTGCATCACTGGTCTGGACCCAACCACCTCCTAAAGAACGTCTCGAGCGCGGCTAACTGGGTCGGTGTGGATCTGATCGGTCACGACGCCAACCCGCTCGGCTACGGCGCCCGGGTCCTCGTCGGGGCCGGCAACCTCGTTTACTGGAGAGAGGTCACGGACAACGCCAGTTCGAGGGCTCAGTCAGAGGTGGGATACGTCCATCTCGGGATCGGATCGGCTGCTACGGCGACTATCAACGTGATGTGGCCGGACGGGACGGTTGACTGCGTGTCGATCCCCGCGGGAACCGTGATGCGCGTGCAGCAAGAAACTCTTCCCTGCGCCTGACGCCCGATAGGTTGAGCCCATGCCCTCTTTGACGCGCCGTCCGACGCGCAAGCCGCTGACCTTCCGCTCGAAGCGCAAGCGTGTCCTGCGTGGCGTCGTTGTCGCAGCGATCGTCGCTGCGTTGGCCGGTGGCGGTTATTTGTTCATGAGCGGAACTACTACTGCGCCGGAGATCGATCCACGGGTCGCGCTCGTCGCGCCGTGCGACCTTCCAAGAGACGTCCTCGAACGGGTGTGGCGCGGATACGTCCCGAAGCGCTCGGGAGACGTCCTCGCCATGGAGCTGGAGCCCAACCAGTTCGGCACCCGGCACTCGACCCCGTTCGGCTATACCCAGGATGTTCCGCTCGTCCTCTATGGACCGGGCTATGTACAGGCAGGGGCGTCGATAGCGACCCCCGCGACGGTCGCCGACCTCGCACCGACCTACGCAGAGCTGCTCGGATTCGAAGAGTTCCCGGACCGCGACGGCCGTGTGCTCGAGGAGGCCCTGCTGCCACCCGCAGAGCGCAACGGCACGCCCAAGCTCATCCTGACGATCGTGTGGGACGGCGGCGGCGACAACGTGCTGGAGCAGTGGCCGGAAGCTTGGCCGAACCTCAGAAGCATGATCGCGTCCGGCACGGAATACGTCGACGCCACGGTGGGATCGTCGCCGAGCATCACGCCGTCGATCCATTCGACGATCGGGACCGGCGCGTTCCCCCAGCATCACGGGATCTCGGACACGCGGATCCGTATCGGTAATTCCACGGTCGACGCGTTCGAAGGAAGCTCGCCGAAGTACCTGGAGATGGAAACGATCGGCGACCTATGGGATGCCGCCAACGGCAACGCCCCGGTGGTGGGGATGTTCGCGCGGGACGCGTGGCACCTCGGAATGATCGGCCACGGGGCGTTCTTGCCTGAAGGTGACAAGGACATCGCGATCATGGATCAGCTCGGCGGTGTCGAGTTCCGGACTAACGAGGATTACTACACGCTCCCGGAATATCTGCTGGGCCTGAACGGATTGAAGGAAGCAGTAGCCGACTATGACGTCCGGGACGGTGAGGCCGACCAGCAATGGCTCGAAAACACGGTCCTTCCATTCGACGGGCGCGTTCGATACACGCCCGCATGGGGGAATTACCAGACCGACAAGCTGCTGCAAACGTTGACGGCGGAGGGCGTTGGCGTAGACGACATCGCTGACTTGTTCTACGTGAACTACAAGGCGATCGACCTCGCCGGTCACGAGTGGAACATGGTGGAACCCGAAGTCAGGGACGTCCTCATCGAGACCGACGCTCAGCTCCCCAAGCTCATCGCGTTCCTCGATGCGACTGTCGGGCCCGACAGCTATGTCCTCGCACTCACGGCCGACCATGGCATGACCCCGTTCCCCGAGGTGACCAGGGGATGGTCGATAGAGACGCGCGACATGACCGAAGACATCGAAGCCCGGTTCGACAAGGTGACCCCAAAAGTGCCTCTCGTGCTATCGAACCGGGGGTACCAGATCATGCTTGATCCCAAGGAGCTCGAGCTCAACGGCGTCAGCGCCGCGCAGGTTGCCGCATTCGTGCGCAACTACCGGATCGAGGACAACGTCACTGCGACGAATCAGATATTGCCGAGGTTCGAAGGTCGTACGGATGAGCGGCTGTTCCTGTCGGCATTTACGCCGAAAGGTCTGGAGCGCGCTCTAGCCTGCGCGCGCTGAACGGCGCTCCCTGACGATCTCGGCCACTAGACGGCCGAGGAACAATGGGTTCCCCATGATGTAACGCCTCCAGAGCCGGCGTGGCTCGCGCGAGAGCCGGTAGAGCCACTCGATCCCGAGACGATTCATCCACTTGGGCGCGCGCGGAATGACCCCCGCAGAGAAATCGAAGAACGCGCCGACCCCCACTCCGATCACTGCTCCAGTTGCGCTGAGGTGATCGCTCAGCCACAGCTCCTGACGCGGGTTCCCGAGGGCGACCATCACCAGATCGGGCCTGGCTTCCCGCACCTCGGCGACAACGTCATCGGCTTCGTCGGAGCGGAAGAATCCGTTCCGGCTGCCCGCAGTCTCGAAGCCGGGGATGCGCTCATGCAGGCGCTCCACGGCGAGCTCGGCGACGCCGGGCCTGCCCCCGAGGAAGAAAACCCGCCAGCCCCGGCGGGCCGCCAGCTCGAGGATCCTGGGGTTGAAGTCGCTGCCGTTGAGGTTCTCGGGGAAGGGCGCTCCTTTAAGCCGACCGGCGATCGCAAGGCCTGCCCCGTCGTTGAGGACCAGCCCCGCCGACATCAGCAGGGCGCGGTACTCGGGGTCGGCGGCGGCAAGGTTCAGCGTGTGGGCATTTACGTAAACCACCGTGGTTGGGTTGCCATCCTCGTATAGCCTTTCGACTTCGGCGAGGGCGGCTTCAGCCGTCAGCCGCGCTACCGGTACACCGAAGACGTGAACGGTTGCCGGGCCACCTGAAGGAACGGACATAGGGCGTGCAGTCTGCCTCAAATGCCCACGACGACTACTGCTGAGGGAGTTCATGAGACCAAGCTGGCACAGATTCTCTAGCGCGCTCGTCCTCACGGCGCTGCTTGCAGCCGCATGCACCAGCGGCGGGAGCGACGAACCGGCTGCGCCCGACCCTGGTCCCGGAGCGGTCATCGCCACCGACGCGCCCGGACGCGCCAAGCCGACCTACGCCCCACCCGAGATCATCACGGAGCCCGCCGGCGACTGGCTCGAGGCATCGTGTGAGCTTCCCCTGGAGTACGTGAAGCGGATCCGGCTCGGCGTCTACCGAGGACGCTCACCGGAGGTCTTGTTCGTGCCGCGCGAGCCGAACTACTTCGGCGGGTTCACCTCGACAACGCACTCGGGCCCGTGGGACTACGTGCAGCGCGTGCCGATGGTCTTCTATGGGCCGGGCTTCATCGCGGAGAACGGCGAGATCACGCTCGACCGTGAACCCACGCTCGCCGATCTCGCGCCGACACTCGCGGAGATCCTCGGAACGCCGTTCCCGGAGGACATCCCCGGGCAGGTCATCACCGAAGCGTTACTTCCAGCAGAAGAGCGCGGCATTCCGAAGGTCGTGCTGACGGTGGTGTGGGACGGTGGTGGCTGGAACGTGCTCGACACGTGGCCCGATGCGTGGCCGTACCTCGCCAAGATCATGGAGAAAGGCACGTCGATCGCCGACGCGGTCGCCGGATCGTCCCCGACCGTCACGCCTGCGATCCACACGACGATCGGAACAGGGACGTTCCCCAAGCAGCACGGCATCGTCGATATCCCGGTGCGCGACGGCGATGAGGTCGTCGGTGCGTACGACGACATCACACCTTCCTACCTCGAGGTCCCCACCGTCGCGGACCTCTACGACCAGAGCGTCGGCAACGAGGCGCTCGTCGGGATGTTCGCGTATAAGCCGTGGCACCTCGGCATGATCGGTCACGGCGCGTACATGGATGGCGGCGACCACGACATCGCGGTCATCTCAGAGAAGACGCAAGGCGATCTCATCACGAACCCCGAGTGGTACTCACTGCCGGACTATCTCAACGAGCTTCCCGGTTTCGAGGAAGACGTGCGCGCTGTCGACCTCGACGACGGCAAACTCGACAACACCTGGATGGGACACGAGATCCTCGACGATCCCAATGCGCTTCGGCACACACCGGTGTGGGCACTGTTCCAGACTCGCATCCTCAAAGCGATCTTCGCCAATGAGGGCTACGGGGCCGACGACATCACCGATCTCTTCTTCACCAACTACAAGCAGATCGACGACGTCGGTCACGACTGGAACATGCTCAACCCCGAGATGCGCGACATCCTCGAGTACTCGGACATCGAGTTGAAGAAACTGACGCGCTTCCTCAACTCGGAGGTCGGACGCGAGCAATGGGTCATGGTCTTCACGGCCGACCATGGCCAGGCTCCCGACCCGATCGCGAGCTACGCATGGCCGATCCGCATCCAGCTGCTTCAGAACGACGTCGCGGAGCACTTCGGTGTCGATTCCGACGACCTCTATCAGGACGAGCGGCCGGTGGGCTTCTGGCTCAACCAGGCGACGCTCGACGCGACGGGCATCACCGCTGAGGACATCTCGAACTACCTGATCGATTACCGGCTGCGAGACAACCTGAAGCCCGGCGAGAAGCCACCCGCTCAATACCGCGACCGCTTGGACGAACCCGTCTTCGCCGCGGCGATGCCGAGCGATCAGATGGGGAAGGTCTGGAATTGCGCCAAAAAGCAGGCGTAGGGCGCGCGGCCGTCATCACGGTCGCGCTGGTTCTCATCGCGGTGTTCGTTTACATGCAGCTCCCGGGTGACGACGCGTCCGACCGCAATGGCGCGCCCGAAGCCCCGGAGACGTTCGATGCCGGACCGACCGAGACCGTCAAACTGCCCTCGAAGGCTTACCTCAAGGACGCGTGCAAGCTCCCGGCCGAATGGGTGCGGCGCATCTATCGCGGGTGGGCGCCCGGATCGCTGCGCGACCTCGACCTCGTGATCGTGCCCAAGCCGCCCAACTACATGGGCACGTTCATCAACACGAGTCATTCCGCGCCGTACGGGTTCCTCCAGAACGTGCCCCTGGTCCTCTACGGACCGGGGTTCATCGAGGCGACTGGCGACGTGCAGGTCGAGCGCGAGGTGACTATCGCCGATCTCGCGCCGACGTTCGCCGAGCTCATGGGCTTCGAGTTTCCCGAGCGCGCCGGAACGAGCCTCTCCGAGGTGTTGCTCGAGACCGAGGAGAGGCCGAAGCTCATCTTCACCGCGGTCATCGACGGTGGGGGCTGGAACGCTCTGAAGTACTGGCCCGACGCGTGGCCGGAGCTACAGGAGCTGATCGACGACGGCGTCAACATCGACGACGCAACGGTCGGATCGTCGCCCTCGATCACACCGGCGACCCACACGAATCTCTCGACGGGGACCTTCCCGCGCTTCCACGGGGTGACGGCCATCGCGGTGCGCGACGACGACGGATCGATCGTCGGGTCGTTCTCCCCCACCGCCGGGAACCCGGGCCCCGCCGTCATGGATCCGACGATCACGCTCGAGAAGACGACGGTCGCCGATCTGTGGGACAAGGAGATGGACAACCAGCCACTCATCGGGATGCTCGCGGCCGGCAACCTCCAGCTCGGGATGATCGGGCACGGAGCCGCGCTCCCCGGCGGTGACAACGACATCGCCGCGATCCTGTCCAAAGGCGTGTGGGCGACGAACCCCGAGTTCTACTCGCTCCCCGAATACGTCAACACCGAAGTGCCCGGCCCCGAAGAGGACCTCGCCGCGGCCGACCGTGCCGACGGCGCGGCCGACGGGTTGTGGCACGGCCATGAGCTCGATCCGTTGGACGCGACGCCTGCGTTCGCGCCGTGGGAGAACCGCGTCATGCAAGCGCTGCTCGAGCGCGAGGGGTTCGGAGACGACGAGATAACCGACCTCTTCTACGTGAACTACAAGGCCCCGGACAAGGCGGGGCATCAATGGAACATGACGGGTCCCGAGCAGGAGGACACGATCGAGTCGGTCGACCGCGCGCTCGGTGACATGCGACGGTGGCTCGACGAGAACGTTGGCGAGAACAACTACGTCATGGTCGTCACCGCCGACCACGGGCAGACACCGCTGGATGCCGGCGGATGGCCGATCGGACGTCCCGAGATCCTCGCCGACATCCGCGTCCAGTTCGACCGCATCGACAACGGGATCGGGATCATCGAGCAGACTTCCGCGTCTTCGTTCTTCTCGAGGAAGTCCGAGATGGACGCGAACGGTGTCACGCCCGAGCAGGTCGCGACGTTCCTGTCGCGCTACACGATCGGCGACAACATCGCCGACGGCGCCGACATCCCCGAAGGATTCGAAGACCGCCTCGACGAGCGCATCTTCGACGCCGTCTTTCCCGGTAGCCGCCTCCCCCAGATCCTGGAGTGCACCGGCGCGTAACGCGCCCGGGGGTGGGAGGATTGCACCAGAGTGAGCACCGCTATGGACCTCCCTGCGCTCGAGGCGGCGCGTGCCGCGATGGCGCGTCATGCGTGGCGGCAGGCGTTCGACCTCCTCACGGAGGCAGACAAAGACACGCCGCTTGAACCCGACGATCTCGGCGCGCTGGCAGAGGCGGCGTGGTGGAGCGGGCGTCTCGACGACTGCATCGCCGCGCGCGAGCGGGCCTTCAAGGCGTTTATGGACGCAGGTCAGCCGCGACCTGCAGCGCTCCAAGCGTTGTCCCTCTTCGACGACTACCTCGCGAAAAGAGCCACGGCGATCGCGGGCGGATGGTTGCAGCGAGCCGAGCGCCTGTTGGAATCGGAGCCCGTTGGGGTTGAGCACGGTCATCTAGCCGTTCAACACGCTCATATGGCGCTGATGTCGGGCGAGCTCGAGAAGGCGTTGGTAGAGAGCGACCGCGCACTGCAGATAGGCACCAGCACGGGAGATCGGGATGTACAGGCTTTCGGCGTGATGTTGAAAGGCAACATCCTCGTCAACCAAGGACAGGTTGTGGAAGGACTCAAGCTGCTCGACGAGGCGACGATCGCGGCGGTCGGAGGTGAGCTCGAGCCCTTCACGGCGGGCATCGTCTACTGCCTCGCTATCTCGACGTCCGCAGGATTGGGCGACTACGACAAGGCGGGGCAGTGGACCGAAGCGTCGCTCCGCTGGTGCGAGCGACAGTCGATCTCCGGGTTCCCTGGGATGTGCAGGGTCCACCGTGCCGAAATCATGCGACTTCGTGGATCGTGGGTCGAAGCCGAGCAAGAGGCGAGACGCGCGCTCACCGAGCTCAAGGACTTCAACGCCGACTTCGCAGCCGCGGGGTTCTACGAGGTCGGCGAGATCCGGCTTCGGATGGGTGATCTCGACGGCGCGCAGGAGGCTTTCCGTCAAGCTCACGAGCTCGGCCGTGAACCTCTGCCGGGTCTGGCGATGCTGAGACTGGCCGAAGGCGATTCCGGGTCGGCATTCTCGGCGATGGCGCGCGCTCTGGACGATGGGGGGATGGCTCCGCTCTACCGGGCACGGCTCCTTCCCGCGATGGTCGAGATCGCGATCGTCCACGGTGATCTCGAGCGCGCGCGGGCTTCCGTGGAGGAGCTCGGGATCATCATCGAGACCTACGACAGCTCCGCGCTCCAGGCGACCTACCTGTCGTGTCTCGGTGCGCTGGAGCTGGCCCAAGGCAACATCGCCGCCGCTTCCAAAGGCCTACGCGCGAGCTGGAAGCTGTGGAACCAGTCCGACCTGCCCTACGAAGCGGCGCGCACGCGCCTCATCTACGGGACGGCGTTGCGCGCGGAGGGTGACGAGTCTGCCGCCCTGCTAGAGATCGGCGCGGCGAAGGCTGTGTTCGAGAGGCTCGGAGCCGTGCTCGACAGCAGGCGCGCGATGGAGATGCTCGGTGAAGACACACACGGCATGCCCAAGGCCTCTGCGCCGGTCGCACGGATCGTCAAGACGTTCATGTTCACGGACATCGTCGGGTCAACAAAGCTGGCCGAGGCCATGGGCGAAGATCCTTGGGGCAAGCTGCTGCGGTGGCACGACCGCACGCTGCGCGAGCTGTTCGAAAAGCATCACGGAGAAGAGGTGAAGCATCTCGGTGACGGATTCTTCGCCGCCTTCAACGAGCCCAACGACGCGGTCGAGTGCGCCGTTGAGATCCAGCGCACTCTCTCTGCGCATGGGGAGGCGGCAGGATTCGCTCCGGACGTTCGCATCGGGCTTCACTGCACCGAGGCAACTCTCAAAGGGTCCGACTACGAGGGCAAGGGCGTCCACGAGGCCGCACGCATCGGCGCGCAGGCCAGAGGGGGCGAGGTGCTCGTCTCCCAGACGGTGATCGACAACGCGGCGATCAGATTCCCGATGTCGGAGCCGCGCACAGTCACCTTGAAGGGCTTGTCGGAGCCCATGACCGTCGCGGTCGTCGAGTTCGGCTCTGCTTAAAGCTGCGCTGCAGTTTGTAGCGTGAGCGTGATGCCCAGGACCTGCTGGGCTTGGGCGACCTGCGGGGCGAGGCGGGTGATGCCGATGACGCCCGTGCCTCCACCGACGCCGATCGAGACCAGCGCACCGACGGCCTTGCCGTCGGGCGAGATGACTCCGCCACCGGAGTCCCCAGGAAGCGCCGCGCCATTCGCGTAAACCGTGTCGGGGTTGGAGTAGCTCATCGCGAGAGAGGTTCTCGCCGGCAGGACGTCGCCGATGATCAGGCCGTTGCCGCGGTGATGGATCAGTCCCGAACCGCTGGTCGCGACGTTAGTGCCGGTCGGACCACCGAAATGGCACATCTGTGGGTCTGCCTCGACACCGGGATCCAGACGGATAAGGGCGAAGTCCTTGGGAGTGAAAAGGATCGCGTACGCGAACTCTCCGATGCGGTTGCCGTCGCCGTCCATCGCGACCGGGCCGGAGCCAGGTGCCCACGTCTCCTCACCGATCTCCTCCACGAACTGAGAGTCACCGAGGATGCAGTGGCCGGCGGTGCCCATGTAGCGGTGGCCGTCGCTTCCGGTGAACAGGAAGTTGAACGTGCAATAGCCCTTCTCGCTCTGCACGAGCGCGCCCGGACGAACACCGGGGCAAGGACCGATACCGACGGGCAGCGCGAGGCCCAGCGAAGGGAGTGTCTTGGGAACGCCGATGAGCTTGCAGTCGATGCCTGCAGACTTGGTTCGATTGTGGCGAGGCTTGGCCTCGGCCGGCGCGACCAGCGCGACGGCAAGCAGAGCGATGACAAGGAATGCAGTGAACCGCGATGACGAACGCATGTCGTGTAAACCCCCCTGGTGTACGTGATGCGTCGGCTCTGACGCGCGACAGATGCCTCTCAACTGGCATCTATTACAACGAAAGCCACATAGCGATGATTCCCGCTACTGTGCAATTTAAGCGCCGGACGCTGGCCACCTGCGTTCTGTTCCTGCGGTGGATCCGATCTCAAACAGGACAAACCAACCAAAATCGGTCGGTAACCATCGTTCGAACGAGCTCTAAGCGTCCCCCGTGTAGCGCAGGATGTCGATCCCTCTGACGGCGTCGATGGCATAGATGACGTCGGCGCTCAGCCAGTAAGAGGCCACGACGGAGCCTCCATGCGGCTCGAACCAGCCCACCTCCGAGATCTTGCCGCGAGGATCGACCGACAGGACGCGCACGCCGTGCTCTAGGAACGCGGCGGCGACGAGACCGCCATCAGAGAAGTCCGGATGGTCGTCGAACCACAGCGCGCTGCAGCCGATGACGTTTGCGGGCGGGCGTCCGTCGACGTAGGTCCCGTTTGTCATGCGGTACTCGTCGATCATCGAGAAGGTCTTCGACTTCTTCCACCGGCGGGCATCGAACGTCATGAACGCGCTCGAGTCCTCGTCACATCTCACGCTGAACGGGGTCTCGCCGGTCACGAGCACGAAGTCGTCCTTCCCGCCATCGGGCCACCGTGCCGCGTGCATCAAGCGATCGTCCGGCGCATGGCCATACGCGACGGTCTTCGGGGCCGCGGGGTCCTTACGGGCATCGAGCAGACGCAGAGGCCTGGAAGCCGTGAGAACGATCCCCGGACTAACTTCGGTGACATCGAACGAGGGGCTCGAGGGCGAGTAGCCCCAGTTCCCCGCGCGGGATGGGTTCTCGGGGTCGCGGAGGTCGATGATCGATCCGTAGCCGCCGTAGGCCCACTGACAGTCGAGCACACAGCTGAACGTGTGGTCGCCCGCTTCAAACTCGGCGAGCTTGGCGGGGTTCTGCTTGTCCTCGACATCGAAGATGTGGAGCATGCCTCGCGGCGTCTCCTCCTGGATCAGGAGGATCTTGCCGTTCGTGTCGACGTCCTCGTTCGGGAACTGGAAGCCGGTCGGGGTGATGCTGAGGAGCTCGGGGTTCTCAGGGTCGGCAATGTCGTAGATCGAGAAGTTCTTGAAGCCGGCGACATAAAGGTGCTTCCCCAGCAGACGGGCGCCGCTGGGACCGCCCGCCTCGAACGGGATGTGCTTGAGGTACTCGACGTTGTCGGATGTCATCCCGCCCGCCGTGGGTCCGGCAGCGACCGGAGTCACGCTCGGGAGGCCCGCCACGACGGCGAGGAGGAGCGCGGCTAGGACGGACCATCTGGCTCGGGGCATCACTCGGTTATTACGAGCTAGCGGTCGGTAATCCTGCCTATCCGGACGAAACGGGCAACGACTTGGAGAACAGGGTGCGGCCGCCGTCGGTCGCTATCGACGACACCGTGAGGACTCGGTCGGGGCCGGCCGGGTCGAGCTCGACGAGGGCGAAGCCGCTGTCGGTCAGGTTCGCGAGCGTGTGGTCTGGGTCGTTGTTCCCTTGGTCACCGCCAGGGAAGTCGGTGCCCGAACAGTTGAACTCGTAGAGCTCTCCGAACTCGTGATGGTGGATCAGCCGCTGGCCGTGCGAGTCCCCCGAGAGGATCGCGACCGTGGCATCCAGGCTCGAGAAGAAGTCGAGCAACTCGTCGCGCTCGTAGGTGTAGTCGTTGTGCCATCCGGGGTCGTCATCGGGTTTGTTGCGGAACACCATCGCGGAACCCACGATGCGTACCGGCGCGTCGGACGCCGTCATCCCGTCCATGAGCCATTGCTTCTGCTCGAAGCCGATGCGCGTCTTGGTCGCATCGTCGGGGCCCTCAGGGTCCGATGCATAGAGCCGGCAGTCCAGACACCAGATATGGACATCCCCCCAACGGATGTCGAAATACTCATCTGTGGGATTGGCATGGAGCTCGTCGAACGCGTCGACCGCGTACTGCTGCACGGTGCCGGACCAACCGTTGTCTGCCTGATAGTCGTGATCGTCCTGCCAGAACAACAGCGGCGTGTCACGCAGCAATGTCGCGACGGGGGTGACTCGCAGCATCCGCAGCCAGCGAGAATGAAAGTGGTCGGCGCGACGAACATGACACGTGAGGTCGGCGTAGCCCCAGTCGCCCGCGTGCATATAGAAATCGGGATCCAGCTCACGAGCAACGTCGAACGAGGGGTACTCCGTCACTCGCCCGGGGGTGCATGAGGCGAACACGAACCTGACCGGTTCGCCCGGAGATGGAGGCGTACGGAAACTCGACGCGGTCCCCGCGGTTCCGTCCTCAGCGACGGGGCGCCACCAATACGTCGTGCCGCCTTTGAGCTTGGGCGCCCACGCCCTGACTCCGCCGAGATCCGCAGTAGGAGCCTCCCCGTCGATCAGCCGCGCATCGGTGAACGCCTTGTCTCGTGCGATCTCGAACGCCAATGGCTGGGAGATGATCGTCCTAGCGGCCAGCCGAGCTTTGAACGAATCAGCCCCTTCAGAGATGACCGCGCCGCTGAACGCATAGGCCCAGCGCGGCGACGAGCCTGATCGGTCCCCCGGCCCGAACGAGAAATCCTTGAAGCGCGCCTCGGCTCCCTCTGTGGCAGACAGCGGATTGATCAGTACTCCTGGGTGGCCCGCTTCGAGAGGGTTCGGATCGTTGAACGAGAGCGTGACCTCCTCGCCACCGACGGTAGCCGTCCCCTCGATCGTGCCGCCGGTCGCCGACAACCTGAGAGCCGTGCCGTTGCTTGCGCCTGGAAGAGGTGCACTGTCCAAGACGGCGCGATCGGCGACGTCGTAGCGGCAGAGCAGGACTTCGTCACCGGAGACGAGGAGCGCGTAGGCCTCGTCGTAGGACGTCCTACAGATGACGCCTGCCTCACAAGGCCCAGCCGCTTCGACGTGGACGATCGCAACGCCGTCGGCCGCTTCGATCGACGGCACGATCACCGGCTGGGACATGTACTTCGGAAGGTCCTTGCCCTCCTGAACCGCCTTCGGCACGACTTGCTCCGCGGCCAGCACTCCCCTGCCGTTCGAGACCGTCATCCGGCTCTGGTAGCGAACGTTCAGCCAGTCCGATGGCCACTCAGTTGCTGAATCACGGGTGAACGACTCTGTGAACACGCCGCCGGACGCGCCGTTGGTGGCGGGGGGTGCCTCGGCCGGATCGCATCCCACAAGCGAAGCCGCGAGTACTGAACCACCCGCCACCTTCAGGAACCTCCGGCGGCTCAGACCCTCTCGCCCTACCACGCGCCTCCGCCGCCGCCACCGCCGCCTCCGCCGCCGCCACCGCTGAAACCACCCCCGCCTCCCGACGACGGTGCCGCGGCGCTGGTGATGGCCCCCGAGATGTCGGAGATTGCGAACGCTGTGGCCCCGTGACCGAGGGAACCCCCGGGGCTGATCCAGTAGACGGACGACGCTTGTTGGATCTCGGGCGGTGCATGGAGCTGAGCCGCGGCGAGCACCCGGTCGGCGATCCCGAACACGATCCCGTAACAGAGGTACTGCTCCCAGATCGCGATCGATCCCGGCGCCGCTTGCTGCATCCCGGCGAAATCGCTGAGGAAGTTACGGAACGCGCCCCAACGCGACGCGGCGACGGCGGCCTCGGGCGTGCGCCGCTCCCAGCCGCGGCGCGCCGCGAGGAAGATCGACAGGATGATCGCGTTCGCCACGGAAAGGGTGGTGAGAACACCGAAGGCGATCGATGCCCACGGCAGCAGACTGTCATTGTTGAAGAGCACGATCGCGAGGACGAACGACGCGATCGCACCCAGCCAGAGGAGCGCGCACGCCCAACCCGCAACCTTGAGGCCGCCGCCTACCCACCAGCCCCGCGCTTTCACCGCTTCGATCACGTTCTTCTTGAAATCGGTGAACTTCGCGGCGTACCACGCGGGGTCGCCCTTGATCATGTCCTTCATCTCGCTCAGGAGCAGGCGCTCCTTGCCGGTTGCGGCATGCGCGATCGCATCGAGTACGTCCCGCTCGAACGGTTCGACGCCCCCTGCAGCTTCGGGGACGACCTGGATCGCGAGGTCACTGATGTCCTCTTGGCGGATCCCGCCCCAGGTCTTCTTGACGGTCATCGTCGCGTCGGCCCGGATATGCCGGCGTCTGATGAGGTCGAAGAGCGTCGCCGCGAACGCGTCACCGGTCGCACGTTTACCGGATGGCTCGAGCAGCGCAGCGATAAGAGCGGGAGCCTCAGAGCCGGGTGGCTCGAAGATGTGCTCCCCCACAAAGGGGACCGCGGGCTCCTTCCCGTAGCGCGACCAGACATAGACGCCGATCGCCCCGGCCGGCAAAGCCGACATCAACAGACCGAGAGGGATGAGCCACGCGACGTTCGACTTCAACCACTCGACGCGACGCCGATCGCGCGCGGCCTCCTCTTCGAGACCGCGTTCCTTGAGCAGGATGGCATCGAGACCGTTACCGGAACGAACCTGCGCGTGCTCCGTGGACTTCAGCAAGGAACGTGGGAAGACCACCCGCATCTCGACCCAGCGGTTGGGGGCGACGTTCGATGCGGACAACGACGCTCCGTTCGCGTGCAGTTCCGTGACTCCGTCGACGATCGACGGGTGCCCCCACACGCGCACCTCTGACGGAGCCGGGCCCGGGAGGAACAGATCAGCCGACAGCGATGAGAGCTCCTGCTCCCATTCGTCGCCCCACACGCGCAGGTTCACGTCGACGACATCCTCATACGCGACTGCCAAGCCCTGCATCGTGTAGCTGATCTCGAAGGTCCTGTCCTCGTCGAACGCGGCGTAGTGCCACACGATCCGGTACCGGTCGCCCATGTCTGCGATCCCGAACGTCCCCGGGGCTCCGTAGCTACCGAGCTCTGCGGAGGCGCCCGGCGCATAGGCGACGCCGCCCTCGGCCACGCCCGGATTCACGATCGTCTCTCCGGCGCGCAGGGGTATCTCCCGGTAGCCACCCGAGTAATCGCCCGAGAAGGAATAGGTCAAGCGCTCCGTCACATGGACTGCGCCGTTGGCTCCGACCTCGATCGTGACGTCGGCCCGAGGGAGCGTGAAGCTCTTGGCGTGAGCCGGACCTGCTGTGAGCAGCACCACGCAGAACACCAGTCCTGCGAGCGCTCCGACCCTGCGCATGTCTCCCCTTCGTTTGTTCTGGCGTCCGGCCAAATGCATTCGCAACTTCCGCTCTCGGCGGAGCCGTGCCCGCCCGCGTTCTAGCGGCGCCGGTAGGATAAGCCCGACCTCAGATCCTCTTCTCTTCACACAAAGGAAGGCATCTTGCCCAACGTTCTGCTGCTCGCAATCGACTCGCTCCGAGCCGATGCGATCTTCGGGGGGGCCATCTCCACACCCAACATCGACGGCTTCATCGACAAGGGCACCGCGTTCACGCAATGCGTATCGACCACGACTTCAACGACGCCCTCGTTCTCGTCGATCCTCACCGGTTGCTACCCCCCGCGCCATGGCGTGCGAGGGCTACAGGGTTACCGGTTGTCCCCTGAAGTGGTGACCGCCGCCGAGGCGTTCTCGAAGGCGGGCTATCAGACACATGCCGAGGTGACCGGCCCCCTGTTGCCCGAAACGGGCATCCTGCGCGGGTTCGATGATGCCCGCCACCGTCAGGGCTACAAGGTCCCATTCTTCAACTGGCGAGACGACGTCGTCGACCGGATGCACTCCTACGTCGACCCATGGTTCATGCTCCTTCATGTCTGGGAGGTACACCGGCCATACCGCGCGCCACCCGACTTCACCAAGCGCTGGGACAAGGCGGGATACGAGGCTGCCGTCGCTGCGACCGACGAGTGGCTCGCTCCCGTATTCGACGCTGCGGGGCCCGACACGATCATCGTCATCACCGGCGACCACGGTGAGGATTACCCCGACACCCCGTGGGAACAGAAACTCATCCGCGGAGCGCGCAAAGCACGCCGCAAAGCGCACCTCGACAAGTGGCTGCCCGCACTCGATCGCAAGTTCGCGGCGCTGGCGGTCGGACACGGGTTCGCGCTGTTCGAGCATCTCGTCCGCGTCCCGTTGATCATCACCGGACCGGGCGTTCCTCACATCAAGGTGGACGAGCAGGTGCGACACGTCGACCTGTTTCCGACGCTGGCCGATCTATGTGGTGTCGAGATCCCGGAGCAGATCGACGGGCGAAGCCTGCGTCCGTTGATCGAGGGACACGACCTGCCGGCCGAGCCCGCGTACATGGAGGCCGTGGGAGTAAAGCTCGAGGGGAGCCGCATCGCCGGCGCGCGCACGCCCGACTTCAAGCTCCTGAAGAGGGGAGACTCGAAGCCGACCCTCTACCGGTTGCCCGACGAGAAGCGCAACGTCCTCAGCCGCTACCCCGAAGTCGCTCGACCCCTCGAGGAGTTCATCGAGGAGGTCAACTCCGTCGCGGCCGTCGCCGGCTCGGGCATGACCGACGCCGAAGAGGCCGTGGTCGAGCAGCACCTTCGCGACCTCGGATACCTGTAGGAGCCCGAGCTGGACGCGCCTCCCTTCTTCATAGTCGGCTCTGCCCGTTCGGGCACGACCTTGCTCCGCTTGATGCTGAACGCACATCCAGAAGTCGCGGTACCGCCCGAATCTCGCTTCATCGTCGAGCTGTGGAAAGGCGACGAGGTCATTGATGCCGACGGGTTCCTGGCCACGCTCGCGTCACACAAGCGGTTCATCGCGTGGGACCTGCCGATCGCGACTGTCACCGATGAGCTTGGCCACGGCCAGAAGCCCTACGCCGAGTGCATCGCGGCCACCTACCGGGCGTATGCCCACGTGCACGGCAAGACACTCTGGGGCGACAAGACGCCCCGCTACATCGAGAGCCTTCCCCTCCTTGCTCGGCTCTTTCCCGAGGCGAGCTTCATCCACCTCGTGCGCGACGGACGCGACGTCGCCCTGTCCTACGCCGACGTCCCATTCGGACCGAAGACCATCGCTAAGGCGGCATCTCTATGGAGGGAGCGCGTGCTGGTGGGTGTCGAGACCGGCCGGCCCCTCGGGAGCGAGCGCTATCTCGAGCTCCGTTACGAGAGTCTCGTCTCGGACGCGAACGAAGAGATCAAGGCGCTGTGCGAGTGGCTCGGCTTTGCGTTCGACCCCGGGATGCTCGACTACACCGAGAAGGCTCGTGAGTCGATGCTCCCGCGCGCGGAGAAGTACAACCCGCATCTCACCGAGTCACCTACTCGTCGGACGCGCGACTGGTCCCGGGACATGCCCGAGTCGCAAGTCGAGGTGTTTGAAGCGGTCGCCGGCGACGCGCTCGAACGACTCGGGTACGAGCGCCGCTACCCGGCGCCTGCCACATCGGCACGGATCAAAGCTGCCCTAGGTCGTTATGGCGTCCCCGTTGGGAAACTTCAGTCCCATCGCTGAAACGCACTACCCCCTCGAGCTCGCCGAGCTCGGTCTGAAGAAGAGGGTTCCTGGGAACCGCACCTCGTAGGTGGCACGCTTCGAGCGGTACGTCCCCGGGACCTCGAAGTAGATCTCTCCGGCCTCGTTCGTCATCCCCTCACCGATGAAGTTCCCGTTGGCGTAGAACCCCAGCGGAACGTTTCGGACCGGGTGCGACGAATCGGCGTCGAGCACGGTGCCGGTGATGAACTTCTTCGACCCGCTGCCTTCGACTCTGATCCGGGACGCGGAATCCTCCGCGAGGACCTCGAACGGCTGCCTGTCTGTAGAGGAGTTGTAGGCACCCGTCTTACCCGAGTACGCGACGATCACCTCGTACGCGCCGGGCGGCAGGTCGAGTTGGAGGTCGAGCTGTGCCACCCCCTGCGCATCGGTCGCCGCGTTCTGCTCACTGAAGCCGTCCTCCCCAAAGAGCTGGAACGTCAGGCTCTCGCCCGAGATCGGGCCGCCCTTCGAGTCAACGAGCCTGGCGGATAGCGTCACCGAGTCTGTGAATTGACCGGTCGCGGGGACGTTGCCCGTGAAACCGACCGAGGTGTTCTCGACCGGCGGCGGCTCGGGGTCGGTCACCGCTCCGATCGCGGAAAGCGCGTCGACGCGTCCGTAACCGGACGCAGGGTCGTAGCCCGGCGCGTAGAGATCGATGGCCGTGCTGGTGATGGTGTCGATCACCGTCTGACCGTTGGCAGCACTTCGTCCCCCGCCGATCTTGTCGTAAACGAGCGCGGCCACACCAGCAACATGCGGCGCCGCCATCGACGTACCGAAGATCGACTGGTAACCCACATCACCACAAGTGTCGCCTTCCCTGAGCCAGGTCGAGATGATGTCCTCGTCCTCCTGCTGGCAGAAGAAGATCGTTCCGGTCCCACCTGGAGCGAGCACACCAGGGCCGGGCTCGCCGTTCTCGTCCACCTTGACCGGGAAGTTGCCGTACCAGGAGTTGAGATCGCGAGGGTCCGAAGCGCCGACGCAGATCACGTCTTCGGCGATCGCTGGATGCGCGCAAAGTGGGAACGTCTCGTTACCCGCAGCCGCGACCACGACGACGCCGGCGGCGCGTGCGCGCTCTATCGCGTCGTTGATCTCCGGGAAGAGCGGGAAGAGCAGTTCCACCGGCGCGACCGCTGATTGGAATCCGAGCGACATGTTGATCACATGCGCACCGGCCGCCGTCGCCGCGTCGATGGCGCCCGGAAGAGTGTCCGCTGTGCCGTCACCGGCAGCGTCGAGCACCCTGATCGGGACGAGCGTGGAGTCAGGAGCAACCCCACCGACGCCGATCGTGTTGTTCGTACACGCGCCGATGATTCCCGCCACGTGCGTGCCGTGGCCGTTCTGATCGTTCGGAAGGTCGTCGTTCTCGATGAAGTCTGTCTCTGGAACGATCCTCACCTTGCCGGGACAAGCGAGGTCGGGATGCAGATCCGAACCTCCACCGACGTCGATACCGGTGTCCACGACCGCGACGCCGACTCCGCACCCCGTCGCACCGTCGTTCGACCCCTGCCAGGCTTGGGGTGCCCTGATCTTGCGCAGGCCCCACTGCCCGCCGGCGTTGACGAGACCCGGGTCACTGAACCAGCGGTCGTTGGGAACCTCAGGGTAAGAACCACAGTTCTGCGGCTGGGGCTCGGTCGTAGGACTCGAAGTGACCGTGGGCGTGGGCGTGGGACTCGAGACGACGCCATGCCCGACCGAAAGCGTCACAGGGATGTCGGCACCCGAGAACGCTGCGACGATGACGTAGCGGGTGCCTGCGGGGGTGAGACCAGACTCGTCCTTGCCGACGTCGAAGTCGGTCCCGACGCGTGCGCACGCGGCGCTGTAGTAATAGAAGTCGAGGTCATAGTCGGAGGTTGATGTTCCAGTCGCGTTCGTGGTCGTTCCGGTCACGTCGAAACCGTCGGGGAGCGTAAAGACGTAGGCATCGTCGCCTTGAGAGCCGGGCATCTGGGGACAGGTGACTCGGAACTCCGTCTCGGTGGTGCTCACGCCTGCCACCTCAGCGAAGCTGATGTGTCCCTGCGCCGTGTAGGAGTGAGTTGCGCCGGCCGGCGACGCCTGGAGCATGGCTCCCGCAGCCGCCACGCTCAAAACGACGGCAAGCGCGCCGCGCGCGCCTTTGACAGATTTCCCCATTGAACGCCCTCCGTGTCCGTCTCGTCGGCGAGACAGTCGCCCGCTTGGAGCCGCTCTTCCCCCCCTTGGGGCCCCTTAAACCTCGACTTTGATCTTTTTCGCGGGCGTTTCGGCAGCCACCACGAACGAACAGACCCTTTCAATGACCTTGCGGTCGCGGAGGATCTTGGTGTGGCCCAGCCCAGAAGTCTCCACGAGCTCAGCATCGATCGCGTCTGCCAACCGCTCTCCATCGGTCAAGGGGACCTGCTCGTCCTCGCGATCGTGAACGATCAGGACCGACGCAGCGCGGTCGCGCAGCAACTTGTCGGTGGCGAAGTCCTCCCACACTGTCGCCCCGAACCTGCGGCTGATGTCATCAACCAAGCCCTCGACCGCGCGGGGAGAGAGGCGAGCCTGGACGCGGAAGCGGTCGAGCGTGCTCTGCATCCGCACCGCCGGCGCTATGAGTGCCAGGCTCTCGGCCTCGAGCCCCTCACTGATGGCGACACCGATCGCCATCGCGCCCACCGAATGAGCGATGACGGCGTGGAATGGACCGGCATCTCGCTCGGCGGCGCGCAGCACCTCGGCCCACTCGAGGATGTCGGTGCGGCGGCCCGCACTGTCACCGTGGGCCGGCATGTCGATCCCGATCACCTGGAAGCCAGCATGCGTGAGGGGCTCCACGAACGCTCCGAGGGTCGCCGCCCGATCCGCCCATCCGTGGACGAGGAGGACGGTCGGACCTTCGCCGGCGCGGAAGCCTGCGATGTCTAAGCGGCCGGAGGGGGACCAGCGCTCTGTCCCGGCGAGCCACGCCTCCCACTTGGAGAGAGTGTTGTCCGAGGCCCTCAGGCGCCACGGGACGAACCACAGGCGCGAGGCCGCTATGCCGGCCACCCTTTTCGAGACCGGGGCGGCCAG
Source organism: Actinomycetota bacterium (assembly GCA_035536775.1). Classification (GTDB taxonomy): domain Bacteria; phylum Actinomycetota; class CADDZG01; order CADDZG01; family WHSQ01; genus DATLNM01. The sequence continues at coordinate 125,980 of DATLNM010000054.1, forward strand.
TCGTGCGGCCGCCCAGGTGAGGGTCATCTCGACCCCTCCTGCCCGAGGAGCTCTCACTTGCTGGTGAGGACGAGCGGGGGGTCGAGGTCGACCATGATGTCGGTCGGGGTCAGGTCGATGACGATCGAGTCCCATCTCAGGTTGAAGCGTTCGGCGGGCGCCGGGCGGGGCGTGAGCCGGGTCTGCGACATGGCTACTCCTTTGCTTGTGAGCAGCCTCGGGCTGCTCGTCCTCGTGCTCGGCACTGAGCACGTTGCATTTCGCAACTGACTCTAGCCAAGTCCGTTGCAAAATGCAACCCACCTGTTAGGATGCCCCCATGGTGCCCATCGAGCTCTCCGAGCTGGACTGTTCCGTCGCCCGCACCCTCGATCTCGTGGGCGATCGCTGGTCGATCCTGATCCTGCGAGATGCGTTCTACGGGGTCCGCCGCTTCGAGGACTTCCAGCACGATCTCGGCATCGCCCGCAACGTCCTGGCTGCCCGCCTGAAGAAGTTCGTCGAGAGCGGCGTCATGGAGCGGCGGGCCTACCAGGACCGTCCGCCGCGCTACGAGTATCGGCTCACGCCCAAGGGTCGCGAGCTCCTCCCGGTGATGCTGGCGATGATGGCGTGGGGCGACAAGTGGACGTCGGAGGGAGAACCGCCGGTGACCCTCACCCACGTCCCGTGCGACCACACGCTCGCTCCGGTCGTAGCGTGCTCCCACTGCGGCGACGAGATCCGCCTCCACGAGGTCCACGCCGACCCCCTCCCGGTACGCCCTCGCGTCGCCTCATAGACGAAGCTCCTAGACGAAGCTGAAGCGGACCTCGCGGCGGGGGTTGTCGCGGTTGAGGTCTACGAGGACCAGGCTCTGCCACGTGCCGAGGGCCGGGCGCCCACCGATGACTGGGATCGACACGGATGGCGAGATGAACGCGGGCAGCACGTGATCCGCGCCGTGCCCAAGGGACCCGTGGCGGTGACGGTAGATGTCCTCTCTCGGAAGGAGCCGGTCGAGCGAGTCCCCAAGATCCGACTCGGTCCCCGAGCCCGTCTCGATGATCGCGAGCCCGGCGGTCGCATGCGGGACGAAGACGTTGACGAGTCCATCACCGTGCCCCGAGACGAATCCGTCGAGATCGCGCGTTAGATCGAGGAAGCGAGTGTCCCTCGTGTCGTAGGTGCGCGTTTCACTGATCATCGGTGTCCCCGTACCCCAGTCTCTTCATCGTCGGAGCTATCAACGGCACGATCGCACCGATCTCGTCCGGGTTCTCGCGTCGCCACTTGCCGCGCTCGGGTGGAGTAACGACGTTGATCGGTGCGCTGCGAGAACGGAACGCCTCTGCTCTGCTCGCCGCTTCGTAGTCCAAGCCGAGCCACTCGAATAGCTCTCCGGCGCGCACCTCGGGATCGTCGACGAGGTCCTCGTAGGCGATCTCGAAGCGACGCGCCTCTTCGACCGTGGCGAGGTCGTCGAGCGCGTGCTCGTTCGATAGCTGCCACTGCCGCGCGGCGACGACCTCGAGCGGCCCATCCGCGTCATCTCGCCAGCCTGGATAGAGGGTGAACTTCCACCAACGTGGGTCGACGCCGTCGAGGGAATGTGGCTCGGGGAGCGCGTAGGTCCGGTAGCGGGGGGTCCGCCACGCGTTGATAAGCGAGTTCACGTTGTCGCGACCGTCGCGTTTCAAAAAGATGAAGCGCGCATCGGGGAACACCTCGTCGATGAACGCAACCCGCAACGCGTTGCGGGGCGTCTTGTCGATCAGGCGGTGGCGCGATCCCGTCACCAGGAAGAACGAGCGTCGGATCCGTTCAGCCTCTAGGCCGTACGCGTCGGTTCTGCGCAATATGTTCGACTCCCATCCGGTGAGGGCAGGATGGAAGTCGGCCTCCCACACCTCGTGAGCTTCCCCCGGCCAGTGGGCGAATCGTGACGACGTCCGGAGTATCGAATAGAGCAACGAGGTCCCCGAGCGCGGCGCTCCGATGATGAAGACCGGGTTGCGGAGTCCACCCCCCATCCACAGCGACGGTAAATGCAACGCTTGCCGTGCCCGCAGACGGATGCGGTTCAGGCGGTCGCGCGGGCCCGGGTTGAAATTCGTCCTCAGGCTCTTCTGGAGGTCGCGCCTACTGCTCATCGTTCTTCCCGCCGCGCTTCAACGCCCGCTTCTTGATGCGCGCCAGCACGTAGCGCTCCTGCTCGTCCAGACCTAGCCTCTTCAGCACGGCGATGTAAACGAACGCTGCAACCACGACCGAAGCGATCTCCTTGAGTGTCCCGGCGCCGGGTAGGTAACGCGCCGCCAGCAGGACGATCGCGCCTGCGATCGTCGCCAGCACGGGCTTCGCGAAGGACCGTCCGAACGGTTGAACCCCCACGAGTATCTTTGCTTCGATGACGCGGACGATATTGATCAGTGAGGTCACGACCGCATCGACGATAGCCATCCCCACGATCCCGTAGCGCGGCACGAGGATAATTCCGCCCAACGCGTAGAGGGATACCCCAGCGATCGAATTGATGAAGTTGACGCCGGGGCGGCCGGTCATCGACAGCACATAGCCGGTCGGGCCGGTGCCCGTGTAGAAGAAATTGCCGGCGGCGAGGATAGCGACGATGCGGGCCGCGCCTGCGCCTTGCTCGCCGGCGAACAACCTCACGAAGAGATCGGGCTCGATGATGAGGAGTGCGAACACCGGGAACGAGAACGTCGCGATCCAACGATTGATCGTCTGATACAGCCCTTCCAGGCGATCGAGCTCGCCTCTCTCGTGGAGATCCGAAACGACCGGGGCCCAGATGTTCACGATGCCTCCGAGGAACACCGTCCCGGGTCCTTGCAGCGACAGCGCCGCGGCGAAGAGACCCACGCTCGCGTCGGTCGAGTAGAGACCCAGCAGGATGATTCCGAGACCGAGCGTCTGCACCCCGAGCAGTGATGCCCCTGCTTGCGGCAGAGCGAAGCGGATCATCGGACGCGCCGGATATTCGATAGGGGCAGCCCGTTCTTCCGTCGTCAGCATGCGCCGGACGTAGAAGCCGCCGGCGAGACACGCGACACCAACACTCGCCACGAGTGAGGACACGGCACCGGTGACCCCGAAGCCCGCGGCGAGGACGCCGACGCCGAGGACGAAGCGAGCCGCCGGTTGGATGACGTTGCCGGTCATCACCGACGGAACCATCGTCTTGTATGCCTGTGTGCAGTAGCGCAGGACCTGCATCAGCGCGTACAGAGGGATATAGACCGCCGCTAGATGCAGGAGGCCTTCGAGCTCACCGACGTCCTCGGGTGAGTCGCCGAACGCAGACGCCAGGCGCCCCGCCAGCAAGATCAGCGCGACCAGCGCGACTGCCGAAGCAGCCATGGCGCCCGCGATCGCGACCCGCATCGCGCCCCGAACCTCGCCAAGCCTGCCCCCGGCGCGCGCCTTCGAGATGAATCGCATCCCCGCGTAGTTGAAGCCCAGCAGTCCCAGCTGAGCGGCGATACCACCGACCTGGCTGACCTGGCGATAGAGGCCGTATCCGCCCTTGCCGAGCACCCTGAACGCAACGATGAAGAACAGGAACGAAAGGCCGCGCTGGGTTACCTGCCCCACGATCTGAACGGCGCCTCCCCGCGCGACCGTGCGAACATCCGATGCTTCCGCCTTGGAGAGCCCCGTCATGACCCGGGAGAGCGCCGTCGACTGGGTCTGAGGGACGCGCCGAGGTCGAGCGTGCTCGCCATAACAAGGCCCACGATGAGAGAGATCGTGAGTGTGTAGATCGGCTCCACGTAGAGGCTGAGGATCACGGCATGGGCGGCGGCGATCGCCACAGACGTCGCGCACGCGGCGAGCCATAGGCGTCGGTCACCGTCGACCGAGCGCGACCCCTTGTGCGCGTGCCACAGGGCTAGTCCGTACAACGCGAGGATCGCGAGAGCCCCGGGCAGCCCCGTGCGGAACAGGTAGTTGAGATAGGTGGAGTGGGTTCCCGCTCGGGGGACGTAGGCGGTGCCTTCCTTCACCGTCCCCGATTCGGTGCGCGGTTTCTCGGTCCCGTAGCCGAGGACGAGGTACACCCCCTCGAGGCTGCCGAGCGTGTCGAGATAGAGATCCTCGCGCGTGTTGACACTGTCACCTCCGCCGGCGCGGCCGTTGAGGGGATCGACGCCGTACTTCACGAGGAACACCGAGGTGATGACGATCGCCGCGCCGATGAATGCACCGAGGAACTGGAGTCGCTTGCGCATGTCGATGGTACGAACGACGAGCATGTAGATCGCTCCCAGAGCGATGGCCACCCAGGCACCGCGCGCAAGCGAGAACGCCGCACCGAACAGACAGGCAGCCACGATCGCCCAACCGAATCGCCGGCGTCGGCCCTCATTCGTCCATACGAGCCAGAAACCGAGCGGCACGACCGCCGCGCAGATCCCCGCGTACGTCAGAGCGTTGCGCGGGAAGGAGCGCAGCCGAGGGACGGTGTTGGCGGGAGCGAGCCCGACGTTGTCGTAGAGGAGTGACACGCCCACACTCGCGAGCTCTGGCTCGAAGGGGCGCGCAGAGAAGCCGAACCGCACGACGAGGCTGTTCTCGTAGGCCTGAAACTTGGGACGGAAGACTTCGAACGACGGCAGCTCCGGCTCCGCCGCGGCAAGTTGCTTTATCTCCTCGCGCAGCTCGAGCGCGCCCGCTTCGATCGAACGCGCATACTTGATCATCCCGATGTTGTTCGGGAACGCATCGACGCCGTACGCCTCCTCCACCGTGCGACGCGCGGTCGAGTCCTGGAAGGCCTCAATGGGAACACCGATCCATTGCAGCAGGACCGCCACCGACAAGAGGAGGATGAACCCTCCGAGCAGCTCCACAACGCGGCGAATCTCATCTCGATCGCGGATGCGATCGACCACCGCGAGCATCGTGGCACTGGAGACGACCTGGATACCGAGCAACAACAAGAAGTGCTTGAAATCGAGCTTCGAGATGACGAGGACGCCGAGTGCGGTCCACGCCACGAGCCCGATCGGAAGCCATATCCAACGCCCCCCCCACGGTAGACGCCTGGCGCGCGCGAGGCCGATGCCCCATCGAACGACGACCGCGGTCCACCCGGCGAGAAGTACGAACGGGAGCATGTCGACGAGCCAGCCGAGCACGCCCATGTAGAGGGGAAGGACGAGAGCGGTTGAGAGTCTCACCGCGAGGCAGAGCGCAACGGTCGCCGCTGTGAACGCCCACAGCGCCGTGACGCCGCCACCGATGCCGCCTACGGCGCGTCCGGCGATGCCGGCGATCAGTGCGATGACGGCGATGCCGAGAAGGATCTGTTGTGCCGGGCCGGCATCGTCGTCGAGCAGACGCGACGACAGCGTCTCGAACGACCTCCCCGCGATCAAGGGCCGTAGATGACGCGCTCCGGCGGGTGCGCGTGCCGGCTGATGCTCCTCAGGAGTAGATAGCCGAAGGCCGTTGCGATCGCGATGCAGATGCCGGCGAGGAGCGAGGTGAACGGCGTCCTGGTGACCCCGAGGACGAGCGTGCCGACCGTGATGAGCAGAGCCAATGACAGTGCCGGGACCATCCCGAGGCCGTCCGCGAACACACCGTCCGGGATGAAGTAGTGGAACGCGAGCAGCCCCGGCAGGAGCAACAGCAACAGCCCACCGATGACGCGCAACAGGTGGAGGATCCCCCCGTCGGCGTCCGATGCTGCCGTCGTATGGCGAGGTGACTCCGACCCCACGAATCCGACGTTGCCATTGGACACGAGCAGCACCTCGACGTCGCCGGGGTCGGGCCCGAGAAAAGGTCCTTCGCTCTGGAAGAGCGTTGCGTTCTCGCCGGTCTCATTGAATGCGGCAGCGGCGACGACGATGGGCTCCCCCTCGGACCGCTCGAAACCCTCCTCGGCATCTTCGAGGAGCGCCGGACTCAGCTTGTCGTAAGTCTCCTCACCGACGAGGGTCGGCTCACCGGCGAGGTAGTTCTCGAGTGAGCCCAAGTAGAGGAAAGCCTGATCGACCATGCCGGGCGGGAGGCCGTAGCGAGACGTGTTGCCCGACAACTTCGTGAAGCCCCAGATCTGGAAGTCGCGGTCATCCTGATCGATGACGAAGACAACAGGCCGGTCGTCGTCCTCGTTCGCAAGGTGGGCGCGCAGCGCGCTGAGGTCCTCGCGTTGTTGCGCGGAGATCCAGCCCCCCTCGGCGTTGTTCCAGCCCGACAGCTTGAAGCCGGTCGTGAAGTTCGTGCCCACGATGACGAGGAGCGCGACGACACCGAGCAATGCGACACGCTTGGTCCCACCCTCCCCCGCCTTGTCGATGAAGTATCTGGCCGCAACTGCGATGCCAACGCCGACGAGCAGGACCCACGCGAGCGTCGTGTTGAAGAACCGGTAGTAGGGATAGGTGAGCCCACCGAGGAAGCCGAAGATGCCCACGAGCGGGGCCAGCCAAATCAACGACACGCGGGTGAGCTCGTCCTCGCCCAGCGGATGGCGCTTGCCCGTGAAGCTCGCAGGGACGTCCTCGGGTTCGAGGTTCGCCGGGGGTTGGCGGCGCGCTGCCACGATCAAGCCGATGAGGCCGATCGCGAACAACGGTCCGTTGAGCAACGGACGCATCGCCTTCACCCACAGCATGAGGCGATCGACGAAGAAATCGCTTCCGTAGGGCGGGGGAAGCGCGGCGTCGGCGATGTTCGCAGACGGGCCCCACACCCCGAACTTCCACACTAGGTAAACGAAGACCACCGAAAGGAAGGCGGTCAACAGGATCGGTCCGTCATCCGCGATCACGGACTTCAGAGCGAAGCGACGCCACAGGAGCCGCCACGCCGCCATGAGGCCCAACGTCGCGCAGAAGATCACAACGGTCGTGGGGTGAGTCATGCCCGCGAGGACAACGAACATCGCGAAAGCGGCGCGCGCGGGCCACGAATAACGCGCCCTATCCAAGAACGGCAAAGACGCCGCGAGGAAGAAGAGGCATAAGACGTTGTCGAGGTAGCCGACGAACGGCGGGGTGAGGAACAGCGACGCGCTGCCGAGCGCGACCGAATGCCACATCAGTGGATCCGGCCGTTGCCTGTATGCGAATCCCGCCAGCAGCAGCGCGGTGAGCACCGGCAGGGCGACCATCAAGATGATCGTCGTCTTCAGGGTGTCGACGCCCGGGATCGTGCGCAGGTAGCCGCCGAGCACGGGGGCGGCGACGCGGTAGCCGCCCGAGAACATGTCGAACGCGCCCTTGATCTCGAGCTGGCGCTGCGGCGGCTCGGACAGCAGCATCTCGGTTCGCCACGTGTAGTAGGCCGGATCCTTGGTCGGAGCGACCCGGTCGGGGTTGGCGACGAAGGTCCACGAGAACAACGCAAGGAGCAGCGCGGCGGTCAGCGCGAACGCGGCTGGGCGCCCCAGGACGCGGTCGATCCGGCTCCTGAAATCGGGAGGAGGCCAGGTCACGGGGCGCGCTCGGTCAAGGTCTGGTTTTCCACGGGAAGCGCATCTTATCGGTCCTCAACATCGCAGGCCCGGAAGCAGACGGGCTGGGATGGCCATCTCGAAGACCCGCTCGGGGCGTGGAACGATGAGGTTCTCCTCTTCGCCCAAGCCCTCCTCGATGTTGTCGCCGACCTCGTACTCCCCGAGCCACCGGGCGATCTCCTCGATGGTCACGTCGTGCTCCGCGAGGGCGTCATCATCGAGGAACACCTCCGTCGGCCACACGGCCTCGACGACCGGACCGAACTCGGCTCTGATGTCGGCCGCGACCTCCTTGGGACGGATGCCGTAGCCGCCCGCCTCCGGCGCGTCCGGCTGCTGGCCGTGATCCGCGGTCACGATGAGCACCCATCGGCCGCGGCCCACGAGGTCGTCGAGCTCGTCGGTGAGGATCGGCAACTGTTCGTCGGTCACACGAAGGCTCTGCTCGACCTCTTCGGACGCCATGTTGAAGTAGTGCCCGACGCGATCGATCTGTTTGAAGTTCGTGAACAGAAGATCAGTGATGCTGTCGCGGCCATAGCCCTCTGCCGCGATGAGTTCGACGAGCACGCGGGCGTGATACCGGATGAACGCCGGCGTCTCCTCGATCCGGGCGCGATCCGACAGGATCGGGTGGTCGAGCCACGAGCCGTCGACCGCACCGTCCTCGGCATCGAGGGTCGCGAGGTCCTCGTCAAGCCCGGCCGTTCGCGCGATCGCAGCGGGGAGGCTGTAGTGCGTCTCGTTGGTGATCCATTCGTTGGTCTTGATATCGAGCCACGCCGCGTCGTCCTTGTCGCCGCTCGACACTTCCGCTCCAGCGCCGATCATCCCGAGGTGCCATGGTTCGTACCCGACCATCCCCACTTCGGCGCGGCCGTCGACGCGTTCGTCCCACAGCTCCGCAAACGTGCGCGTCTCGAGGAAGCGCGCCGACTCGCCCTTCAGGAACGCATCGACCACCTCGCCGCGCTCATCCCTGAGGGGAACACCTGTTATCCCGTGCATCGCGGGAAAAACGCCTGTGCCCAGTGTGCTGTGCACGGCCGGTGTCACCGACGGCGACGAGCCCACTGTCGCCGAGCGATAGGACACGCCGCGCGTCATCATGCGTGCCAACTCGGGCCACGACGACTCCCATGCTTCGAGGGTGTTCCAGCCGCCGCCGTCCCACACGACCGTCACGATCAACTTCGGAGCTTTCCAACCACCTGGGCCCATCACCTCCTCCAGCACATCGCCACCCCGAACTCCGCGCGGCCACCCCACCAGCTCCGCCATCGTCGGGGCGACATCGGCGAGTGTCACCGGACGCGCCACCTCCCCGATCGCCGGAACGATCCCCGGTCCGTAGAACACGAGGGGGATGTCTTGCAGGTAATCCCATGGCCCCGAGTGACTCCAGCCCCCCGCGCCCGAAGCCATATACATCGGCGTGCGCGGAAGTATCGAGATCTGACCCGAGCGGGGCTCGTTGAAGCCGCGCTGGATGCGCTCCAGCCACGGAGATGGAAGCGCACATGCCTGCGTCTCGAAGTCGGGCACCGGACGCGCCGGCCACAACAATGCGCGCGCCCCGAGGACGCCACCTGCGGCTACGGCAACGAGAACGATGCCGGCCACGCCCGCACGGGCCCTACCGGCTACCGGACACACTCTCCACGGGGGCCGGCTCGTTCGGCTTCGTGAGCAACCCCGCGCGCTTGTACCAGGCAGCGAGCCCACCGATCCCGGCGAGGAACACGACGCCCATCCCGGCGATGAGGACGCCTCGTCGGTCATCGCTCCACATCACCTTCAGGATCGCGGCCGCGAGGACCCACGCGAGGTTGTAAGCGATGTCGTACAGCGAAAAGGCGCGTCCTCGGAAGTCATCCCCCAACGCTTCTTGAACCATCGTGTCGAGCGAGATCTTGCCGAGGAAGAACCCGAAGCCTAGGAAGAACGTGAGCAGGGGCATGGTCACGACCTTCTCGATACCCCCGAAGATCACGACGGCGGAGCCGGCCACCGTTGCCGCGCCAAGGACAAGCAAACCCTTGGTGCGAACGCGCTCCGTGAGCTTTGGAGCGAGGAGGAATCCGAGTGCTGCGCCGATCGCGCCTGCGCCTCCGGTAAGGACGGCGATCTTGAGATCGTCCCCCGCGAGGAGATCCTGGGCGATGAACCCGACCCCTACGAGCGTGAAGCTCCACAGGAACCGCAGCCAGAAGTACGTCGTGATCGCAGCACCCGCTTGCGGCACACGCGCTACTTCGCGCATCCCCGCGACGATCGAGGAGACGACGCCGGCAAGCTCGCGCGCCCAGGTCGACTTCGGCCGGGGCTCACCGGCGTGCTTGATCCTCAATGGGAGCAACGCTCCGGCCGCGTAGACGACCGCCCCGGCGAGCATGATCGGCTCGGCAGAGAGGACGGCCTTACCGACGAGCGCGATACCCAACCCGCCGAGCTGGAACAACGCGCCGCCGAGTTGTGACAGCGAGTTGCCTTCGACGAGCCCGGTATCTCCCAGCGTCGTGGGGAGAGCGGCGGACTTAGTCGCGAGCACCACCCGCGTAGACATCAATGTGAGCAGGAACGCGAGGAAGAGGGCTAGCTCGCCGGCGCGGCCTGTCCCCACGAGCGCGACAAGCGCGACGACGACTGCGCGGATGCCGTTGGCGAAGAACAGCAGCCGGCGTCTATCCCACCTGTCGATGAGAACGCCGAGGAATGGGCTCAGGACCGTGTACGGGATCAGGGTGTACAGGATGATCCGCAGTACTTCGTCGGGCGACTTCGCGCTCTCGGGATCGAAACCTTTCTGGCCGCCGAACGCGATCACCGCCGCGAGCGCTCCTTGGACGAGACCGTCTCCGGCTTGCGCTAGCCACTGTGTGCCCATGAGCGCGCCGAAGTCACGGTTGCCGAACAGCAGCTTGAAGCTCTTCTGCAGAACGCCCATCTCTATCCGTCTCCGATCGTGAGGTCGCCTTCGGGATAACGGCCCTCGCCGAAGCGCTCGATCTCAGGGTCCTCATAGAGCGATGCCAGATAGTCCGTCGAGAAGGCTCCGGCGAACAAGAGCTCGTCGAAACGTCCCTCAGGAACGCGCTCTGCGCCCTCGGCGCCTTCAGGGATGTTGTCGCCCAGCGTGTATGTCCCGACGAAGCGAGCGATGTCCGCGGACGAGACCCCTTCCTCTTCCATCGCGTCTCGGTCCACGTAGATGTCGACGGGCGTGATCTTCTCGAGGACGTTCCCGAAGCGCGCCTCGATGTCGCGCTGGAGCTCTTTGGAGTTGATGCGCCACCCGCCGTAGAGGTCCGGCAGAGGCTGTTGACCGTGGTCAGCGCTTACGAGGAAGACGTAGTTGTCGCGTCCGACCTTGTCGTCGAGGACATCGACGAAGCGGCCGATCTGCCTGTCGGTCTCCTTCAGCACGTCTTCTTCTTCGGGCGACGTCATGTTCCACGCGTGGCCTGCGTAATCGGGCATCTTCATCTCGATCCAGACGAGATCAGTGAGGCGGTCCTCGCCGAACGGCCCGCCGCCGACCATGTCGGCAACCGCATTCCCGGTCAGCTCGACGAACGCCGGAGTGCCCGGGCGCGTCAGGTTCTCGCGTAGCTGTGCCGGGAGGTGTCCGAACCACGAACCATCCTTCAGCCCGTCACGTTCGTCGAGCTCGAGCTCTTTGGTCTGCAGGAAGCTGATGTCTGGGGTCTCGAGGACGTCGGGCAGCTCGTAGTACTCCTCGTTGATCCACCATTCGTTCTCCTCCGGGTTCCACAGCGCCGCGAGGTCCTTGTCGCCTCCCTCGCGTTGCGCGCCGTGGCCGATCATCCCGAGGTGCCATCCCTCATATGAGATCGTCGCGATGAGCGGCTTGTTCCCGTTCGCCTCATCCCACAGCTCGGACACCGTCGGCACCTCGAGGTAGCGCGGGTCTGCTTCGTCGCGCCAGGTATCGGTGTTCTTGCCGTCCTCGCCACGCATCTGGTTACCGGGGATGCCGTGCACGTCGGGATAGACACCCGTGCCGAACGTCGCGTGTAGTGCACCGGTGATCGACGGAGCCGAACCGATATGGGCATTGACGTACGTCGTGCCACGATCCATGAGGTCCTTCAGGTTGGGCCACGCGTAAGGGTGGTACTGCAGGGCGTTCCAGCCGCCGCCGTCGATCACAACGGTGAAGATCACTTTGGGTGCGGGCTCGTCGTGGAGTCCGGGGAGGGGGGGCGATGCGTAGCCCTCTTCCGGAAGGCCGAGCCACCGCGCGTAGGTCGGAGCGATCCAAGAGATGTCGACGGGATCTTCGATCGTGACGCCGCGCGGCGCCCACTCGTCGCCCGCCACGATGATCGGGACCCGCGCGAGGTAGTTCCATGGGTTGGGGTGAGATGTGCTCATCGTCGGGGTGGACGTCCCGAGTGTCGTGAGATCCCACTCGCCGATCAGGAAGCTGTGCGGCTTGGGCACCAACATGACCTCTCCCGACCGGCCTGGGACGTGGCCGCGCGCGAGGTTCCGCATGACCTGGGTCCCGAGCTCCGCCGCCATCGCGTCTTCGGTGGGCGCACCCTCGGGAACCCCTCGATCAGGACGGAGCAGGACCACCGCGGGAAGCCCTATCAATAGGGCGACGAGCACGATGAGGATGACGCGCTTAGGCAAGCAGAGGCTCCTTCGGTGACTGCGGGGAGGGGAAGCGGGGGCAGAGTAACTTGAATCGGTGGAAGGTTTCCTCAAGCTCCGGGGCGGCCGGACGACGACGGCCGTACTGATCCTGACCCTCATAGCAGCTCCTGCAGCGGCACTCCGCGTCTTCTGCGTCGGCGGCGCGTGTGACGAGAGCTCGGCGGCAGGGCCTTCGATCCCGTTCTGCTCGCTTCCGGAGCCCGTTCGACGCGGCATCACGGCAGGCTTCTACGAAGGTCGGTCACCCGACATCCTGGCCGTCACTCGCTCCGGCGTCGTGGTCCGCGGCAGGGACGGAGGGTCGTGGCCATCGCTCTCCGACGCGCCGGGGGAAGTGCCCGTGGTGTTCTGGGGCCACGGGGTCGATCCCGATACCGCCTTGCCCGATGACATGGAGCTACGTGACGTCGCCCCGACGATCGCGACGCTCATCGGGCTGGAGCGCCCGCACCCTGAGGTCCGTTCGGGTCTTGCCGTTGCGGACATCGCCACGGGTGAGATGCCCCGCCTCGTCATCGAGGTCGTCTGGAAGGGCGGGGCCGGCGATCTCGAGGCTGCGCTATCCGAAGGTGGGGCCGGAACCGGTGGCGCCCTTCGACGGTTCGTCTCGGAGGGCGCGACCACGCTCTACGCCGGAACCGGGTCGTTACCCGCCGACCCCGCCGCGCTTCTTACGACGCTCGGTACTGGGGGTCATCCAGCCCAGCACGGCATCACGGGGTCGGTCTTCCGGGATCAGAGCGGGCAACTGGTGCTCATGGACGGAAGCCCGCCCTCGAGTGTGATCGCAACGCTCGCCGACGATCTCGACGAGGTCCTAAACGGCCAGCCGGTCATCGGACTGGTCACTACAGCCGGTTCCGACGCGGGGATCATCGGGGGAGACTGGTACCTCGAGGGAGACAAAGACATCACTGTGTCCCTCGCAGGCAAGGGAGCGGAGCGTCGAGCCCCACGGATACTGCAGCGGGTGATGGAACGCGGCTTCGGGCGGGACACGACCCCGGATCTTCTGGTCGTGATCGTCGAAGGAGAGCTGAGCGATGTCGAGCGGGCGGTCGACGAGATCTACGCATCAGGTGAACGTGTGACCGGAGGTGAGGTAGCCATTGTCGTCACCGCGACACCGTCGGAGAGCGAGACCGAAGGGGTGAGTGTGGGCGAGATGTTGAGGGGCCTGGACGGCACAGGGCCCGGAGACGCTCCCCCGATCCGCGACATGGTTGCCGCAAGTGTGCCCGGCGGCTTGTTCCTCGATCGCGACCGCATGGCCAGCGCGGGCCTCGCGACCAAAGACGTGGTCGCGGCGGTGCGGGAGCTGCGGTCGCCCGCCGGCACGCCTTTGTTCGCCGACGTCTTCCCGCAGATCGCGGTTGCGTTCGGGGAGTACTGCTGATGCCCGGAGCGAATCTATGAGCGTCTCGACGCCGGAGCTCAGGCCCGGCGCGTCCCTGCGAGCCACATCGATCGCAGCGATCGCAGCTCTTGCCGTGTTGGCGTTCGGGTTGCGGATCGCAGACCCGTCCCGGCTGCCGGGGCTCGAGAACTTCCTGCTCGTGTTCTCGTCTCTGCTGATCGAAGCCGTGCCCTTCGTGCTGTTGGGGGCGCTCGTCTCCGCGGTGATCGAGGTCTTCGTTCCCGTCACCGCGTTCGAGAGGCTGGCGCGGCTGCCGAAACCGTTGCAACTACCGCTGTCTGGGCTCGCCGGGATCGCCTTCCCCGTGTGCGAGTGCGGCTCCGTTCCTGTGGCACGGCGTCTCGCAGCGAAGGGTCTGTCTCCCGCGGCGGCGGTGACATTCATGCTCGCCGCGCCGATCCTGAACCCGATCGTCATCGTGTCGACGGTGATCGCCTACCGCGGACGCAACGAGCTCATGCCGATGGTGATCGGGCGCGTGTCCCTCGGCTTCATCGCGGCGATCGCGGTGGGATGGGTCGTCTCCGGACGCGCCGGAGACCTCTTGCGCGTGCGCCCCGGCGAGTCCGTCGAGGAAGACCACCACCATGAGCACGACGGCTCTCGGATCGCGTCCTTCTTCGGGCATCTCGCCGGCGACTTCACGTTCATGGCGAAGTTCCTTGTGTTCGGCGCGATCGCTGCAGCCGCGCTACAGACGTTCGTGCCCCAATCGGTGATCGGGGGGATCGCCGGGACACCCGTCCTCGACATCCTGGCGTTGATGGCGCTTGCATTCATGCTGTCGCTCTGTTCGGAGTCCGACGCGTTCGTTGCGGCCTCGTTCGTGCAGTTCGGGCTCGGAGCGCAACTCGCGTTCCTCGTGTTCGGCCCGTTGATCGACACCAAGCTCGGGTTCCTCTACAACGCGACGTTCAGCAAGGGTTTCCTCCGCACCGCGATCCTCGTGGTGGGCGCGGTAACGATCGCCGGAACGCTATGGATCGAGGTGCTGTTCGGCTGATGGACGTGACCATCGATCGTCTCGCGAGTGGCGCTGCTCGTCCCCTAAAGCGGTGGAGCACCGGGCGTGTTGCCGCTGGCCTTGTCATGTCTCTTTGGGCCGGACTGTTCTGGTTCCTGTTCTTCAGCGGCCGGTCTGCCCTCTATCTCTCGTCTCGGACCTCGTGGATCGTGCCGACCGGAGCGATCATCATGACCATCGCGGCGTTGGGCCGGCTTGCGTCGTCACGTGCGGTAGATGCGGACGCGCCGACCCGCAGGGATGTCTGGAGCCTGGCGCTCATCGCGGCCCCGGCGATCATCGTCCTCGCGCTGCCACCGGCCTCGCTCGGGTCGTTCGCCACCCAACGCAGGTCGAGCTTCGTATCGGCCGGCTATGTGTCGTCGGTGGAAGACGTCACGACAGGAGAGCTGTCGCTCGCCGACGTCGCCGGAGCGGTTCGCTCGGACGAAGCGATGCGCGCTCTGGTGGCGCGCGCCGGTACCGAGGTGTCGTTCACGGGTTTCGTCGCGCGCGACAAGAGCATGCCCGCGGACGAATTCATGCTGAGCCGCTTCGTGGTCTCGTGCTGCGTTGCCGACGCGCTCGCGGTCCAGGTTCGAATCGTCGACGCGCCCCCTGGCGAGCTCGAGATCGATCAATGGGTCCGCGTCACCGGCGCGCTGTACCCGCTAGGCCGCGAGGTCGTCGTTCAAGCGACGAACATCGAGCCCGTCCCGCGTCCGAAGCACCCCTACCTCAACCCCTAGTACGCGGCCGTTTCCCGGCGATCGAGTGAACGGCTGCTAGCCTGACGGCGGACAAGGAGGTCTGAAGTGGGTTTGAGGGTCCTCGGCGCGCTCGTCGCGATCGCACTCGCGAGCTTCGCCATCGTTCGTTACCGCAGACGCCAGCTTCGGCGCGGCGAGCTGCTGGCCGTCGCGCTCGTAACCGCGGGTCTTTTGGTCTCGGCAGTCGCACCCGACCTTCTCAACCCGATGCTTGCCGCATTGGGATTCGAAGAAGGCGCGGAGCGCCGCATCATCGGTCTCCTAGTCATCTCCAACCTCTTCACGCTCGCTCTGGTCATCCGCGGCTTTACGCGCGACGACACGTTGTCCGACGAGCTCGGCGACCTCGTCGATTACATGGCTCTGACGCGCTTCGAGAACGAGGGGCACCGTCTGGAGCCCGGTGGTTGTGCTGCGATCATCCCGGCGTACAACGAGGCCGACGTCCTGCCAACCGTGCTCGGGCAGATGCCTGAGGAGGTATCAGGCCTCCCGGTCGTTCCGGTCGTCATCGCTGATGGTTGCACCGACGGGACCGAAGCCGTCGCCCGCCGATTCGGAGCAGACGTCATCCGGCGCGACCTCCGGCGCGGATCTGGCGCCGCGGTTCGGCTCGGTTACCGAGCCGCGCTCGAGGCCGGCGCGGCGATCATCGTGACGCTCGACGCCGACGGGCAACACGACCCGAAGGAGATGGTGAGCCTCGTCGAGCCGTTGCTCAACGGCGAGGCCGACATGGTTCAGGGATCGCGGGTCCTCGGCTCGTTCGAGATCGAATCGAAGTCTCGCCATTACGGCGTCAAGTTGTTCGCCCGCCTTCTGACGGCTTTGGGTCGCACAAAGATCACCGACCCGTCAACGGGTTACCGGGCGATGACGGCCGAGACCCTGCGTTCGCTCGATCTCAAGCAGGACCAGTTCTACGTTTCGGAGATCATCCTGGACGCCGCGCGTAAGGGACTGCGCGTGGTCGAGGTGCCGATCACGATGTACCGGCGCGCGGGCGGCGCGACGAAGAAACCACCGACGTTCCGCTACGCGTGGGGCTTCTCGAAAGCGATAGTGCGTACCTGGTTCAGATGAGGTCGTTCGCTCTTCCGGTCTTGCTCGTAACCGTCTTCGCTACGTTCGTGGTTGTGACTCCGCCTGCCCAAGCCGCGACATGTGGAGGAGCGCGCGCGACCGTCTTAGGCACAGACAAAGACGACAATCTTGTCGGAACCGCGCGTCGAGATGTGATCGTCGGCCTCGGTGGTGACGACTTCCTGGATGGTCGCGGCGGAGACGACATCATCTGCGGCGGCGACGGCCGCGACACTTTGAGCGGGGGGAGCGGGAGCGATCGTCTCAGTGGCGGTCGGGGCGAAGATCAGCTCGATGGGCAGAAGGGGAACGATCGCCTCGAGGGTGGAAACAGCAGGGACGCCCTCTTTCCCCTCAGCGACCCTGGGATCGATGTCTTCGACGGTGGACGTGGGCTCGACGAGCTGAACTTCCTCGACGCAGATGAGGCGGTCACAGTGGATCTGTCCGAGGGTTTCGTGCGCATGGGCGATCGGCGAGAGCAGTTAGTCGGGGGAACGTTCGAGATCGTCACCGGTTCCGAGTTTGCCGACAAGCTTGTCGGAGACGACGACGACAACGTCCTTTTCGCAGGTTTCGCCTCCAGAGGCGACGAGATCCTCGGTAATGGCGGCAACGACTACCTCGAGGGTTATGACGGGTCGAAGGCACTGAACGGTGGCGAAGGCGACGACGTCATCTCGGGCATCGGGCGTGGCGATGCGATCGACGGCGGGGGCGGGACAGACCTGATCCGGATGTGCGGCAGTTTCTCCGTGAGCGTGAATGTATGCACCGGCGGCAGCCCGGGCGACGAGGGCGTGAAGGCAGACCTCGGCAAAGGAACGATCACCGGATATGTAGAGGCGACATTCGCCGGGATCGAGGCCTTTGAGGGAACGGCCTCGGCCGATGAGTTGGTCGGCTCGGGTGGCGCCGATGCTCTGTTCGGTGGTCCGCGCGAGGACATCCTCGTCGGCGGAGAAGGGGACGACTTGCTGTGGGGCGACACTCCTGCTCCACTGCCCCCGTCGATCGCGAACCGGCTCGGACCGAGTCAGCTCGGCGAGGCCGAACGGAACGACGACCTCAATGGAGGACCCGGGACGGACTCCCTCGACGGTGACGGCGGCACCGACACCTGCACCAACGGCGAAGACAACAAGGATTGTGAGAGCTAGAACGCTGCTCTAGATCGTTCTTACGTAGTAGTCCTCGGCGGCGTCGTCCCAGTTCATGTCGACTATGCCTTTGGCGCGTGCTGCTTTGACGAACTGCAGGAACCCTCCGTAGCCCAGATCCTTCTCGCTGAAGTTCGGCTTCCGTTTGCGGAGTTGGTCCTTCAATCCCGATAGCGGCGGCTCGCCTGATGACTTCTGCAGCTCGGACACGACGGTGCGCAACAGATCGAACGCCTGAGATTCGGTCTCGCCACCCGACGGCACGTCCACCAGCGGATCACCTTCGGCTACGCCGTCGCGCAGTGTCACCGCACCCTTCGACTCGAGGTGGCGCATCAGCTCGCCCCACGTGCGGAAGCCGTAGTCGCCCTCGGCGAAGGTCGGGTCTTTGCGCAGGATGGCTCGCTTGATCATCGACGACAGCACCGAGCCGTCGGTGGTCCGCTGCAGGGCCAACAACGTGTTGAAGACGAGGCGGGTCAGATGGGTGAGGTCTGAGACGTCTGAACCGCCTGCCTCGGCCGCGCCCCCGTTGGACGCTGCGCCGGCCTTCTTCTGACGGCCCCGCGGAGCGGCGGCTTTGCCGGAGCCGACACCCAACAGCTTCCCGTAGAAGAGGAACTCGTCGCATGCGCCGGGCAACAGCTCGGAAGTCGAGCCCTCGACGCCGACGCCGATAACACTCTTGTTGAGCTCACGCAGTTTCAGCACGAGGGGGGTGAAGTCCGAGTCGCCCGACGCGACCACGAAGGTCGTCAGGAAGTCCCGCTCGAACACGAGCTCCAGAGCATCGACCGCGAGCTTGATGTCCGCCGCGTTCTTGCGAACCATCCCGGTGCGTTGGGGGATCTCGATCATCTCGATACGCTGAGCTACGAGGTTCTGCCGCATGTCCGCGAACAGGTTCCAGTCGGCATAGGCACGCCGCACGACGACCCGTCCGCGCTCGGAGAGCGCGTTCATGATGATGGCCATGTCGAGCGTCTCCCCACGGTCACGCGCGCCGATGGCGAGGTTCTCGAAGTCGATGAAAAGCGCTATCCGTTGCTCTTCAGCATCCATGGAGCAGTCCTTTGCTTGAAGCGCTCATGGTCGTGAGCATCCCTCGACCCTACTCTTCACCGAGAACCACCTCTTCGATGAATGGCGCTTGATCGGTCGCTCTGACGGCGATCTCACCTCGTGCGAGCGCGATCACCGCATCGCCCGCGATCTCCCGTCTCCAACCGGTCAACAGACGATAGGAGGCCTCGTCGCCCTCGGGGATCGTGCCGGTTACGACTTCGGCGAGGACCGCCTCGAGTTCGGCGCGTGTGGTGACGAGCTCGGTCGCTATGTTCGCCTTCTCACAACGCGACCGAACGACCGCGTCGGCCAAACCCGAAAGGATGCGCGCCTTGACCTGTGCGTCCTTCCCCGTCGAGCGCGAGGTGCTTGGGATCGCCGGAGCGTCCTGGCCGCGCTGTATGGCGCTCATGAGCTCGCCAGCCGATCTCTCCGCCTCCCGCACGTTCATCCCTCGGATGTCTTTCAGCGCCGCTTCCGACGACGGCGCGCGCCGCGCGATCTCGATCAGAGTCTGGTCCTTGACGACCCAGCCCCGCGGGACGTTGCGCCGGGCGGCCTGCTGCTCGCGCCACGCCCCAAGCTCACGCAGCACGGCCGTCTGCTTGCCCGACAGCGTTCCGCGACCCGAGACACGTCGGTAAGCCTCGGCCGGGTCGACGTGGTAGGTGTCCGCCTCTTCCATCGATTTCATCTCTTCGTCCAGCCACTCGAGACGCCCGAGTGTTCGCAACCTTTCCTTGAGACGGTCGGCGATGAGTCCGAGGTAGCGAACGTCGTCGGCGGCATAGTGCAGCTGGGCTTTCGTCAGAGGGCGCCGGCACCAATCGCTGTAGGACTCGCCCTTTACCAACGTCTCCGAACAGACCGCCTCGACGAGGCGGCCGTAGGGCAACGACGCTCCGTACCCCGCGAACCCAGCGGCGAGCTGAATGTCGAAGACATTGCTCGGCACAGCCTTGAAGAGGTCGTAGAAGATCTCGAAGTCTTGACGGCCCGCGTGCACGACGATCTGCACAGCGGGATCCGCGACCACCTTGCCGATACCGTCGAGCGCGAGATCGCCGATGGGATCGACGAGATAGATCGAGGTTCGGGTCGCGATCTGCACGAGGCACAGCCGCGCGCTGTAGGTCTTCTCGCGGAGGAACTCGGTGTCGAGTCCTATCCTGTCCTCGGCGAGGGATTCCTCTACGACGGCGTCCAGGTGCTTCTGCTCGGTGACGAGCGTCTCTGCTACATCTCCGAGCAGAGGCAAATCAGGGCAGTCCCATCTCGCGAGCGATGAGGATGCGCATGACCTCAGACGTGCCCTCACCGATCTCGAGGATCTTCGAGTCGCGGAAGTGGCGGCACACCGGGAACTCCTCGATGTAGCCGTACCCGCCGTGTATCTGAACCGCCTCGCGCGCGACGTCGACCGCGTTCTCGGACGCGAACAGCTTCGCTATCGCCGCTTCCTTCTTGTAGGGACGCCCGACCTCGGCGAGCCATGCTGCCCGGTAGTACGCCTGCCGAGCGAGCTGCGTACGCATCTCCATGTCGGCGAGCTTGAAGCGAAGCGCCTGAAATTTCCCGATGGGCTGTCCGAACGCGCTGCGTTCCCCGACGTACTTGATGCACTCATCGATGCATCCTTGCGCAAGGCCAACCGCGAGGGCCGCGATCGCTATACGGCCGTCGTCGAGGATCTTCATGAAGTTCCTGAAACCTTCGCCACGCGCTCCAAGGAGGTTTTCTTCAGGAACCCTGCAATCGTTGAACGCGAGCTCGTGTGTGTCCGAATGCCACCAGCCCATCTTTCGGTACGAGGCGCCGACCTCGAAGCCCGGCGTCCCATTGGGAACGACGATCGCTGAGATCTCCTTGCCGCCTCCGGGCGCCTCACCGGTGATCGCCGTTGCCGTGACGAAGCTGGTGATCGGCGTGCCTGAGTTGGTGATGAAGCTCTTAGAGCCGTTGATCACCCACTGACCGTCTTCGATCTTCGCGGTCGTCCTCGTGGCCTGCGCGTCGGACCCGCCCCCGGGTTCCGTCAATCCGAATCCGGCCAACGCCTCGCCGGTCGCCAGGGGGGGAAGCCACCGTTGCTTCTGCTCCTCGGTCCCGAAACGGTAGATGGGCATCGCGCCCAGCCCTACGGCTGCCTCGAGCGTGATGGCGAGTGAAGAGTCGATGCGCGCGATCTCCTCGATCGCGAGACACAGGGTTAGGAAGTCTGATCCCGATCCTCCGTACTCCTCAGGGAATGGAAGACCAAAGAGCCCGAGCTCTCCCATCTGCTTGACCGCGTCCATCGGGAGCTCGTGGGACGCGTCCCACTCCTCGGCATGCGGGCGGATCGCATCGTCGACGAACGATCTGATCGTCTTGACGAAATCCTGTTGTTCTTCTGAGAGATCGAGATCCATGGACACCTTTCTGTGTGCTAGTCGTCGAGCCGCAACTAGAGGAGGAACAACTTCGGCAGCTTCGCCTTGGCGGACAGGCTTCCGTGCACCTTGAGACGCCGCTTCAGCAGCGCCCAGCGTGGATCCATGCGTCCGACGGCGATCTTCGCCCAATCCGACAAGGTCGTCTCGAGCCGTAGCGCCGGGTCTCCGGCGCGTCCGGGCTTCGCTTCTATGTGTCCGTTGGTGGCCACGAGGTGCCATGGCTCACCGTCGACGAAGTCCCACTCCACCGGACCCTCGAGCGAACGAGCGACTTCGGGATCGGTGACGCGGGTCATGCCGTCGAAAAGGATCTCGATCGAACCCGGCGATAGTTCGGGTTCGAGACGGTCATCGCCGAGCACCTTGTCCTCGAGAAGAACGATCGTCTCTCTGGCTCGCTCCTCGAACGACTTCTCGAGGTCCTGGAAGCTGAGCAGCTTGATCTCGGACGGATCGATACCCACGCGCCGGATCTTGGTATCCATGGAGCGCAAACCGAACGCGTAGATCTCTTCCATCGTGAAATCGAAGCACTCGACGTAGCTACGGTCGAAGTTCGGCGGCACGAAGACGCCCACGGACCAGAACAACGCCTTGTCCCACATCTCGATCGCGGCTTCCCTGCACTCGCGTGACGACCTGACCAGCTCACCCAAGAACTTGATGCCGAACGCGACGTGACGCGACTCATCCCGCGACACGTGGGTGATCCCTTCGGCGAAACCCGGAAGGATGTCTAGCTTCTCGACGTAGCGTTGGATGAAGTGCTGACCTGGGATGGCCAGGACTCCCTCTATGACGACGTGGTAAAGGGCAATCATCTGCGTCAACAACGGACGGTCCTTGGGCTTCTTGCGGAGCGCATCACTTACGCGGTCCAGCTCGGCGAATACTTGCTTGAAGCCCCACGTGAGTTGGTCTTCAACCGCCGCGAGCGTGGTCTTGGTGTCACTACCTTGACCCGCGACCTCGCGCATGAAGCGGTCGAAGAAGACGTGGTGCCGGGCCTCATCGACGATCTGGGTCGTGAGGAAGATGCTTTCGGAGTGCCCGGGTGCCGCGTCCAGGACCGGAGTCAGCGTCCGAGCGACGGCCTCTTCCCCGACGAGGAACATCGCGTAGGTCCACAGCGCCGCCTCACGCTGACGTTCGGTGAGCTTCGTGGTCCAGTGCTCGGCATCGACCGAGAAATCGATCGCGGTTGCGCTCCACGGGTTCTGCTCCCACCGCCGGTAGAGCTTGTCGTAGGAGATGACCTCGGGCTTGGCGAGCTCATCGGGCTGCTTCTTAGGTTCTGGCACGGGGGGTCGCCTTTCCTGACGGGGGTGGTCTATCCTTCCTCATATGAAACTTGACCGAGTGGTCAAGTTTACGGGGAGGTCGGGGCAGGCGCACGGGTCGGCCGTTCCCCCTCGGAGCAACCGCCGGTCGGCGTGACGGCCAGTCGGAGTGAAAGTTAGGCCCGCCGCGAGGCGAGCCGGGACACCGGGAGGAAAAGTGGATTTCTCGCTGACCGAGGAGCACCTCGAGCTCCAGAAATGGGCACACGAATTCGCCGAGAAAGAGATCCGTCCCGTCGCGGCGCAGTACGACGAGTCGGAGGAGTTCCCCTGGCCGGTCCTGAAGAAGGCGGCCGACGCCGGCCTCTACGGATTGGACATCTACCTCCAGACGCAGCAAGACCCCACCGGGATGACGTTCATGATCCTCCAAGAGGAGATCTTCTGGGGCTGTGCGGGGATCGGACTCGCACTGTTCGGCACCGGACTTCCGCTGTCGGCGCTCGCGAGCGTTGGAACGCCCGAGCAGCTGTTCGAGTGGGCGCCGAAGTTCTTCGGTACCCCGGAGGATCCCAAGTGCGCTGCGTTCGGCGTCACCGAGCCGCAGGCCGGATCCGACGTCAGGTCGCTTCGAACTCGGGCAGTGCGTGACGGTGATGAGTGGGTGTTGAACGGCACCAAGGTATTCATCACCAATGGTGGCGTCGCGGACCACTTCGTCATAGTCGCGACAGTGGACCCCGAGCTCGGTCACCGCGGACAGGCTTCGTTCGTCATCGCCAAGGAAGACGGTGGCATCCGCGCCGGCAAGAAGGAAAAAAAGCTCGGTATCCGCGCGTCGGATACGAGTGAGGTCATCCTCGAGGACTGCCGCATCCCTGTCGATCGTGTGCTCGGTGGCATCGACCGGCTCGAGAACAAGCTCGAGAAGGCGCGCAAGGGAGAGTCGTCCGGAAAGTCATCTGCCGCATTGCGTACGTTCGAGGTCACGCGGCCGGCAGTCGGCATCCAGGCCGTCGGTATCGCGCGCGCCGCGCTCGAGTTCTCGATCGAGTACGCGAAAGAGCGCGTCGCGTTCGGCGTGCCCATCGCACAGCATCAGTCGATCCAGAACCACCTCGCCGACATGGCCATGGAGGTAGAAGCAGCCCGTCTGCTATGCCACAAGGCAGCGTGGATGGCGGCCAGTGGTCAGCCGTTCACGAAGGCCGAGGGCTCGATGAGCAAGCTCAAGGCCGGCGAGATGTGCGTGTCGGTCACCGAGAAGGCGGTACAGATCCTCGGCGGCTACGGATACATCAAGGACTTCCCTGTCGAGAAGTGGTACCGCGACTCGAAGATCTACACGCTGTTCGAGGGCACGTCAGAGATCCAGCGCATGGTCATCGCCCGCTCCCTTACCGCCTAGGCTTCCAGTTCAGCGGGGGTTATCTCCGCGTCGATGAGGGTGCCGTGTCGGTAGACCTTTAGGCCAAGTGTGCTGCCGGCGCGGGCTCCGTCCATCAGGCGTTGGAGGTCATCCATGCCCCCAACGGGGACGTCGTCGATCTCGACGATGAGGTCTTCTGGCTTGAGCCCGGCGAGCTCAGCAGGGCTGTCTTCGATCACCTGAACGACCTCGATGCCGGAGTTGTGCCCGCTGGCGCGGGCGACTCGTGGCGGGAGGGGGCGGGGGCCTCCTGCGATGCCGAAGTAAGCGCGACGGACGCGCCCGTCGGTCATGAGGCTCGAGACGATGTGGCGGGTGGTCTCGTTGATCGGTATCGCGAGCCCTAGCCCCTGGCCGATACCGGGTCCGACTACAGCTGTGTTGATACCGACAACGCGGCCGCGCCCGTCGCACAACGCGCCTCCGGAGTTACCGGGGTGCAACGCGGCGTCGGTCTGTATGACGTTCTCGACGAAGCGCGTCGATTTTCCCGATCGCGTCGCGAACGATCGGCCGAGAGCGCTCACGACCCCGGCGGTGACCGAGCCGGCGAAACCGAGTGGGTCGCCTATGGCAACCACGAGCTGGCCTACCTTGAGCGAGCCGGCATCGCCCAGCTCGGCCGGTTCTAGCTCTCCGCCACGAGCGCGCACGACGGCGAGATCTGACAGTGGGTCGAGGCCGATGATGTCGATTGCGAGCTCACGTCCGTCATGGAGGTAAGCGGAGCCGCCTGCAGAGCCTTGGACCACGTGAGCCGACGTCAACAGGAAGCCGTCGGGCGTGATGGCCACACCACTGCCTGACCCTTCACCCCGGCCTCGGCCATGACGTCCGAAGACGCTCAAGCTGATCATCGAAGGCGCGAGCTTCGCGGCCACAGAGGTGACGACGGTGGAGTAGGCATCGAGCGCCTCGGCGTCGGTCGCGGTTGCTATGAGTTTCATGCGGCGGTGGGGCCGGTAGCGCGTGCCTCCTCGACTGCGACAAGAGCGTCGCGCAGCTTGTCTATCCACTCGGATTCGTTCTTGGCGACGAGTGCGACGCACCATGCGAGTGCCTCACTGCGGCTCCGCGCAACGCCCGCATCGATAAGCGTGTCGAGAACCTGACGCTCCTTGAGACGAAGACGAGTCATCACTGGGATGGCCAGGTGCGTGAAGAGGTACTTCTCGCCCGCGATCGTGACGCCCCAAGACACCTTGCGTCCGAACTTCCGCTGCGCCTCCTGCGCGATCTTCATACGCGCCCGGCGCGTCTCCCCGCGGAATCGGTCCACCCTCGCCGACCGGGCTGCAGAACGAGCTTCGTCCGACACGTCCTCCTCCAGCTCTACATCGGCGAGCTCCCCGATCACGAACACCTCATCGCGATCCCCCGTCACCTCGACGGGCCCGGTGAACCACTCGTCGGGCAGCCGCCCCGTGAACCACGCCTGGATCTCTTCCATCGAAGCCTCCTCGTAAGGTTGCTTACAAACTTACACTCTTTCAACCTTTCAAGGTGACGAGTGGTAGTCAGCGTCAAGGGGAGGTGTCGGGATGCGGGGCTGCGGGTCATGCGGGGCTGCGGGTCGGGGGCGGGAGGCGCCGTCATCCCCGCTAATGCTCAGACACGTCCTCGTCCGGACCCGCCGGCACGGCGGCTCCGGCCTGCGGAACTCGCCGCGTGGACGCCGTCACCCCCCTACTGGGCTCGAGTTAAAGCTTGTCCGGCTCCCTTAAGCGCGAATCAGGATCCAGGTTTTGCCGCCGTATTCGCCGGTCGCAAGGGTGCCTTCGCGCGCCGGGCCGCCCGCTTCGATGACTCGATGCGTGGGCTCGAAGCCGCCGGCGGCCATGCGTTCATCCCAGCGTTCTGCTAGGTCCGGGTAGCGGATCCTTAGATCGTTGTCCTCGAGGCGCAAGTCGTCATAGCGCGCTAGGCGCGCGCCGGACATCTCGAAGAGGAGGAAAGCGAGACGGTCGTCGCCCGCGACCCAGACGATGTCATCGGAATCGAGAGTGGCTGCCGCGAGTCTCACGAAACCATTTGGAGCGAGGTCCCCCGACCCATAAACGAAGCCAGCGTCGGCAGCAGCGATTACTTCGGTCATCCGCATCGACGCGAGGATCGGGGAGATTGATCCGATCATCAGGATGCTTCCGACGACGAGTACGGCTGCCGTCCTCGATCGGACGCGCCGCCACACCCATAAAAGCGTGATCCCCGCGAAGGCAGACGCGGCTAAATGAGCTGGTGGCCACACGCGTCCTTGATGCAGAAGAGTTGCGTTACCCCACAGCTCCCACCCGAAGTGACCCCTGAGGATCGCGAACGCGAGCAGCAGCGCGCTGCCTCCTAGGAAAGCGAGAAGTCCAAGAGATGGAGTCTGTGACCGGTGTCGTACGGCTAGCGCAACACCGGCGGACGCGAGCGGGAGCAGAAGTCCCCAGGAAGCAAGTGCGATACCGATCGGCCATTCTTTCCCGAGCTGAGGTGTGATGTCTACGAAACCGCCATAACGAACGTATGACGTCACCACCGGGCCCACCCATAACGCGAACACCGCGATCGCAACCGCCATCATCCTGAGAACGGGCCGGCGGTCGCGGGTGATGACCGCACTCGCGAGCATCCACATCAGCGCGCTTACGAACATCGGAACGCTCACGAGGCCCGCGGCTCCGGCAAGTGCTCCCGCGACGGCGATCGAGTACCTGTCACGCTCTCCGGTAAGAGCGATCACGATCGCGACGCCGGCCGCTCCCAGCAGGATCAGTCCCAGCTCGCGTGGCAACGCGGGAGGCAAGAGCTCGTACACGCTGTTGGGGGACGCCACGACCAGGTCTGCACCAAAGCGCGCGTTCGACGGGCTCGTCACGAAGGTGGGCCCGTCCGCACGGACCCAGCCCCACCCTCCGACGAGCGCTGCAGCCGCCGCCGCTAACCAACCAGAGCGCGGTTCGAGCCGGCGCGCGAGGCAACCCGCCGCAAGAGGGATCCCGAGCGCGATGAGCACATGTAGTGCCTCGAGTGCAAGCAGCGAGTCACTCCCGGGAACGAGTCTCACCATGGTCGCCATGACGGCATGCAGGCCCCATGGATAGGCGTTGCGGGCTAGCTCTGGAGCAGGGCCCTCCGGCACCGGCTCTCCGTCCAGTAGCTGATTCGTCCAACCGAGGTGCCACGGCGGGTCGCCCGTTCGGGTCCCCGACCCACCGGCGATCGCAGGGCCTGCGTAGATCAGCAGGAGGACCGCGGCCAGGCCGATGGCCGCTCCGAGAGCCGTGCGCGATGGCAACTGCGAGCGCGGATGTCTCCACACGATCAACACCACTGCCGCGAGCAGCGGGACGATCCAGGAGGTTCCGAATACCGCTCCTCCGGTGACGATGTGCAGGACCATCAGACCGACCGCGAACAACACAAAGCCCGCTATCGCCATCAGGGCACGCTCCGGGAAGCCCCATCCTCGGGGGGCCGGCCAGCGCGACAGGATGAGCTCACCAGTGGCCCATCCGACCGCGGTCGTCAGGGCGACCACGGTTACAAGTCCGAAGAAGCCGGCAGTCATCCCTGGTCTGGCGATGCTGGCGGAGCGTCCCCCGGGGTGATCACGGCGACGACGTCTCCCGATGCCGCAGTCTCGCCCGCGGCGACCCGTATCTCCGCGACGGTCCCGGTGGACGGTGCGGCGAGAGTGGTTTCCATCTTCATAGCCTCGAGGATGACGATCGCGTCTCCCACTTCGACGCGGTCGCCCACCGTGGCCACGACTTTGAGGATCGTCCCCTGCATCGGGGCGCGGATATCGCCCCCACCACCGGTGCCACTCTCGTGCACGGCAGCGACCGCTGAGGCAGACATCGATGGAGACCACAACGCGACGTGCAGACCGTTGATCAAAAGGTAGTCACGTTCCTCAAGCTGTATCTCTGCGGACTGCAATGCGTCGAGCACCGAACCGTCT
Source organism: Actinomycetota bacterium (assembly GCA_035536775.1). Taxonomy (GTDB): domain Bacteria; phylum Actinomycetota; class CADDZG01; order CADDZG01; family WHSQ01; genus DATLNM01. Next base: position 153,734 of record DATLNM010000054.1, read on the forward strand.
TCGATGGTTCGCGTGGTGTGGATGCCCTCGACGAACTCTGGGCTGGCGAGCAAGAGTTTGTGCGCCTCGATCGTCGAGCTCAGACCCTCGATGACGAACTCGTCGAGCGCACGCAACATCTTGGTGCGCGCTTCGACGCGGTCGGCACCTGTCGCGATGAGCTTCGCAAGGAGCGAGTCATACGCTGCAGGGAGAGAATCGCCGGCCCTGTAGCCGGAATCCACGCGGATACCCCGCCCGCCCGGCTCCTTGTATGCCGAGAGACGGCCGGGTGAAGGGATGAATCCTCGCCCGGGATCTTCTGCGTTGATGCGGCACTCGATCGAATGTCCGCGTGGCACGAGGTCTTCCTGACCGAACCCCAAGGCCTCACCTGCGGCGATCCTCAACTGGCACGCAACGAGGTCGACACCGAACAGCTCTTCGGTGACCGTGTGCTCGACCTGGAGGCGAGCATTGACCTCGAGGAAGTAGAAACGATCGTCCTGCATGAGCATCTCAACCGTGCCGGCATTCACGTACCCGCATGCCTTTGCGATCGCGACGGCAGCCGCGCCCATCCCCGGTGCCAGGTGCTCGGCGGTGGGCGGCGGTGTTTCTTCGATCAGCTTCTGATGACGTCTCTGCAGCGAGCAATCACGCACACCCAGCCACAAGGCGTCATCCGGAGAAGGGGACAGGATCTGGACTTCGAGATGCTTCGGCGCGTCGAGGTACCGTTCGACGTACACCGCGCTCGAGCCGAAGTACGCCTCCGCCTCGCGGCGCGCAGAGTCGAACGCATCGACTACCTCATCAGCGCTACGCGCGACCTTGAGGCCGCGTCCACCACCACCCCCGGAAGCTTTGATCGCGATCGGGAAGCCGTGGGTCTCTGCGAATGCCTGAACCTCGGCGACATCCTCGACCGCATCGAGCAGTCCGGGCACGACGGGCACACCCGCTCCCTCCGCGGTGCGACGCGCCGAGATCTTGTCGCCGACCAGAGCCATCGCCGCGGGAGGTGGGCCGATCCACACCAGACCCGCATCGATGACGGCCTGTGCGAAGTCTTGCTTCTCGGCGAGGAAGCCATAGCCGGGGTGGATCGCCTCCGCGCCCAAGGAGGTCGCGGCGTCGATCACCGCTCCCTTATCGAGGTAGGTGTCGGTCGGTGCAACGCCCGGTAGATGCACCGCATCGTCGGCGGTCGTGACGTGCAATGCGGCCGCGTCGACATCCGAATACACGGCGAGTGGCGCGATGCCCAGCTCGCGACACGTCCGAGCTATACGCACCGCGATCTCGCCGCGATTAGCGATCAGGACGCGAGAGAACATCAGGTTGCCTCCACGAGTGGGATCCGGGGACCTGCAGCGAGGACCCTGCTCGGAAGCTCCCCTTGGATCAAACCTTGTGCGACCCGGCCCGCATCGATCAAGCGTGCGAGGTCGATCCCCGTCTCGATGCCCATGTCATGAAGCATATGGACCAGATCCTCGGTTGCGATATTGCCTGTGGCGCCCGATGCGAACGGGCTGCCTCCCATCCCGCCGATCGAGGAGTCGAAGTACTCGATGCCGAGCCCGAGTGCGGCAACGACGTTTGCGAGCCCGGTCCCACGGGTGTCGTGGAAGTGCATGTTGAACTGCACCGACGGCATCTCGGCGCGCACGGCTTCCACGACATCGACGACCCTGCGAGGCGTTCCCATCCCTGTCGTATCTCCATAGGAGATCGTTTCGATACCGAGATCCACGACCCATCGGGTCACCTCCGCGACGCGCTCGGGTGCTACATCACCGTCATACGGACATCCGAACGCGGTCGAGATAGTTGCCTCGAGCGGAAGCCCCGCAGCCCGCGCTACGTCAGACACCTGGGCGACGTCGTCGAGAGATTCCTCGACGGTCTTGCCCACGTTGCGCGTGTTGTAGCCGTTGCTTGCGGCGATGAACACCTGGAGGCCGTCGAGCCCTGCGTCGGCCGCCAGCTCCGCGCCCTTGCGGTTGGGGACGAGTGCCGAATAGAAGACGCCGTCCTTGCGCCTCACCCCGGCCCACACGTCGGCGGCGTCGGCCATCTGGGGGATCGCCTTCGGCGACACGAACGAGACTGCTTCGATGTAATGCAGCCCTGCATCAGCAAGCGCCTCGATCAATCGGATCTTGTCTGCCGTCGAAACCGCGGCCTTCTCACTCTGGATACCGTCGCGAGGGCCGACCTCTCGGACGCGCACCGAGGCCGGCCACGGGGCGCTCACGGCCGGCAACCGCACATCAGCGGTTGTTCCAGCGTGGATCGCGCTTCTCGTTGAACGCTGCGATGCCCTCGAGCCGATCCTCGGACTCGATCACGGTGGCCCACCCTTCGTGCTCGGCCTCGATACCGTCTTCGAGCGGAAGACCGAGCGCGTGGTCGATCGCCGACTTGGCAGCCCGGTTGGCGACCGGAGACGACTTGCAAAGCTCGAGGGCGAGCTCGTGCGTCTCCTTGTCAAGCCGGTCGCGTGGAACCACCGACGACACGAGCCCCATCTCGCGAGCAGTCCTCGCATCGAAGCGGCGGCTGCGCAAGATGAGGTCCTTGGCACGAGCGGCCCCGACCTTGCGCGTGAGCAACTGGGTTCCCCCACCAGCGGGGATCAGTCCCACCCGGGTCTCGGGAAGCCCGAGCGTGACGTCATCGGCGACGATCATCAGGTCGCAGCTCAGCGCCAACTCGAAACCACCGCCCAAAGCGAAGCCGAATACCGAGGCGATCACCGGTTGAGGTACCTCGCGCAATGCCGTGAACATCGACCGGATCCGCTCGCGGTTGGCGTAGAAGTCCTCGAGCGTGAACGACCCTCGTTCCTTGAGATCGGCACCAACGCAAAAAGCCTTGTCTCCCTCGGCGCGCAGGATCACGACCCACGCATCTTCGTCTTCCGCCACGTCCTCGAACGCCGTCCTGAGCTCCTCGGCCATGGCGTTAGAGATGGCGTTCATGGCGGCCGGTCGCGTAAGCGTGACGGTTGCGATGTTGCCGGTCGCGCCGCGAGAAACATTCCCGGACGCGAGATCGGGACTCAAACCGGGGGCACCCCGTGGCGACGGTCGGAGAAATGCCGGTCCTTGTTCGCCGCCGCTTCCAGCCTGCGGATCAGCTCAGCTCGAAGAGAGTCGGCAGGCACGACAGCATCGACAACGTTCTCCGAGGCGAGGTGAAGGATATCGATGTCCTCCTCGTACTCGGCGCGCTTCTCGGCGATGAACTTCGCTCGTTCCGCGAGGTCGTCGATCGCCTGGATCTTGTTGAAGAACACCGCATTCACCGCGGGTTCGGGTCCCATTACGGCGATCCTCGCGGTCGGCAATGCGATCGTCGCATCGGGCTCGAAGCCCGGGCCGGCCATGGCATACAGACCGGCGCCGTAAGCCTTGCGCACGACCACGCAGAATTTCGGAACCGTTGCCTCGGACACGGCGGTGATCATCTTGGCGCCGTGGCGGATCATCCCCTGACGTTCGACGGCAGTACCGATCATGAATCCGGGGACGTCCGAAAGGAAAACAAGCGGGATGTTGAACGCATCGCACAGCCAGATGAACCTCGCCGCCTTGTCGGAGCTGTCTACGAACAGCACGCCACCCTTCTGCGCGGGCTGGTTCGCGACGATGCCGACGACGCCGCCGTCGATACGCGCGAGACCCGTGATGAGCTCCGGTGCGAACGCAGGCTTGATCTCGAAGAATGACTCCTCATCGACGAGGCCCGCGATGAATGCGTACATGTCGAAAGCCTGGCTCTCATCGGTGGGCACGAGCCCTTCGAGCGATCCGGTGAACGCCACGGGGCGGGACTCCGCCCGTGCGGGAAGACTTCGATAGCTCTGAGGGAAGTAAGTGAGATAACCCCGGGCAGCCTCGATCGCCGCTTTGTCGTCCGCGACCATCAGGTCACCACACCCTGAGATCTCGCAGTGCATGCGCGCGCCGCCCATCTCCTCGAGTGTCACCTTCTCGCCGATGACCTCTTCTGCCATGCGCGGGGAGCCCAGATACATGGACGCGTTGCCATCGACCATGAAGACCACATCACAGAATGCGGGGATGTATGCGCCGCCCGCGGCCGAGGGACCGAACAGACAACAGATCTGGGGAACGCGGCCCGAGGCCTGGACCTGGTTGTAGAAGATCTTTCCCGCGCCGCGACGTCCCGGGAACAGGTCGACCTGGTCGGTGATTCGCGCTCCTGCCGAATCGACGAGATAGATCATCGGGTGTTCGTGCTTCCTCGCGAGCTCGATGATCCGGATGATCTTCTCGACCGTGCGGGCTCCCCACGATCCCGCCTTCACTGTTGGATCGTTGGCCATCACCGCGACAGGACGGCCGTGAATGTGGCCCACGCCAGTTATCACGCCGTCGGCTGGAAGGTCGCCCGCGAGGGCGTTGACCAGGAGCCCGTCCTCGACGAAGCCTTCCGCGGAATCTAAGAGGAGCGCAAGCCGGTCACGGACGAACAGCTTTCCCTGCTCCGCCAGCTTCTCGTGGTACTTGGGAGCGCCGCCACCTTTGACGCGCTCGATCTCTGAGGCGAGGTGGTGCTCGGGCGATCCGGGCGCAGTCACGGCCAGGGATTCTAGTCCTGGACCCCCGAGCTCCTCCGCCCCGACCAAAGGCCCAAGCTCAGCGGATGGTGGCAAGCAGTGTGCCGGTCTCGACCGACTGTCCGGCGCTCACCTCGATCGCCTCGACCGTCCCCGCGTGGTGCGCCTGGATGGAGTTCTCCATCTTCATCGCTTCGAGGATGCAGATGGTGTCACCAGCGGCCACGGAGTCACCCGCCTTGACTAGCACCTTGACGATCGTGCCCTGCATCGGCGCGGTGAGGCTCTCCGACCCGGCGCCCCCTGTGCGCCCGAGACCCTCCGGGGGCGCAGGCTTGGATGGGCGAACGACGCTCTCGAGATGCTCTCGTACCTTCACTTCGATCCGCTTGCCGCCGACCTCGACGTCGAACGCCCGCCGCGCGATGGCGCGCTCCCCCGGCCTGGGACGGCGCTCGGGCGCTACCTTCAATCCTGAGAGATCCATCTCGTTCTCGACCGTTCCCGTGTGATAGCTGCCGGAGATGAAGCGCTCGTCGGCGAGCATCAGCTGGTGGAACGGGATCGTCGTCTTTAGACCTTCGATCTCGTATTCGCGGAGCGCCCGCAGCATCCGGCGGCGCGCCTCCTCACGATCGGTCCCGTGCGTGATGATCTTCGCGACCATCGGGTCGTAGGCCTGAGATATCAGTGCACCGGGCTCGACACCAGAATCGACGCGCACCCCAGGTCCGTGAGGTTCCTTGTAGTTGCCGATCTGGCCGGGGGCAGGGAGGAACTTCTTTCCCGGATCCTCTGCATTGATCCGGCATTCGATGGCTGCCGCTTGTAAACCGATGTCGCCCTGCTCGAACCACAGGGCTTCGCCCGCGGCCACGAGCAGCTGGGCACGCACGAGGTCGACACCGGTGACGAGCTCCGTTACTGGGTGCTCCACCTGCAACCGAGTGTTCATCTCGAGGAAATAGAACGTCGTGCCGTCCGCGTCGAGGAGGAACTCACAGGTCCCCGCGTTCGTGTAGCCGACACCCTTGGACACGCGCGCGGCTGCTTCCATGATCGCGGCGCGCACCGACGTGTCGAGGACCGGCGATGGAGACTCCTCGATGAGCTTCTGGTGGCGACGCTGGAGCGAGCAGTCACGCTCGGGAAACGAAAGAACGTTGCCCGACGCATCACCAAGCACCTGAACCTCGATATGGCGCGGGCGCTGCAGATACCGCTCGAGGTACACATCGGGCGAGGAGAAGTAAGCCTGGGCCTCACGCGCCGCACCCGTCAGAGCGTCTTCGATCTCACTCTCCGCGGCGACGACGCGGAACCCTTTTCCGCCACCACCGGCCGATGCCTTGATAGCGAGAGGCAACCCGTGCTCTTGCGCGAACGCGATGACCTCGGCCGCGGACGTGACGGGGTCGGGGGTCCCGGGAACCGTCGCCACACCAGCATCGGCGGCCGCGCGGCGCGCCGCAGTCTTGTCGCCCATCGAATCGATGATGTCGGGCGCCGGACCTATCCAGACGAGCCCGGCATCCATGACGGCGCGGGCGAAGTCCCCGTTCTCAGCGAGGAACCCGTATCCGGGATGCACGGCTTCTGCACCAGAGCGACGCGCAGCCTCGAGGATCCCAGGGATCTTCAGATATGACTCTGCCGCCGGGCCGGGCCCGATGTTGTACGCCTCGTCGGCGAGCTTGGTGTGAACCGCGGACTCATCGATATCGGAGAACACTGCGACCGATCCGATGTCGAGATCTCGGCACGCGCGGATGACGCGGACGGCGATCTCTCCGCGGTTCGCTATCAGGACCTTCTTGAACATCAGCCCGTCCTCTTCCGTCTCCTCTGAGGCTGACTGAGGGTAATGCAAGGCAGATACTTAGCCTCATGGAGGAACAGGAGGCCGCCTTCCGGGTCGCGCTCCGAGGGCAGCTCGGCCTCCCACTCGAGTTCCACGGAACCCTGGACTCGACGAACCGCCGGGCCGCGGAGTGGGCGTCGAACGGTGCTCCGCATGGGGCTCTGGTCGTGGCCGACCACCAGACCGCAGGACGAGGCAGACACGGCCGAACCTGGCTATCCCACCCTGGGGCCGGGCTCCTCTTCTCGCTCATCTTGCGCGGACACGACTACCTCGACTCGCCGGGTGTGCTCACCACCGCATTGGGCGTAGCGGTAGCGCAGGGCATCACCGACGCCGCCGAGATCGCGACATCGGTGAAGTGGCCTAACGACGTGTACTCAGGCGGCCGCAAGCTCGCCGGCATCCTCGTCGAGACAACCACCGGCACCGCGGATGCCGCCGTCATCGCCGGGATCGGCGTCAACGTTTCCCTGCCTCCGTCGAAGCTCCCGCGAGGGATCGCCGAACGAGCAACGAGCATCGTCGAACAAAGGAGGCGGGTCACCGAGGGTCCGCCTCCCGGCAGAGCCGAGCTGCTCGCCCACACCCTGCTGCGATTCGAGCAGCTGTGGGCCGAGGTCGCTACAAACGGCCCGGGCGAGTTGATGACCACGGCCACCAGCCTTTCGGAGGTCCTCGGCCGCCACGTCCTGATCACCCTCCCCGGCGGGACCTCGGTGGAGGGAGAAGCGACGGGACTGACTCATGAGGGCGCGCTCGTTGTCGATTCCCCCGACGGCCGCATGGAGCTCATGTCCGGAGAGGTCGAACTTCTCCGAAGCTCCTAACCCCCGAGTGACCTCCTAAACGCAGCCCGGGTCGGGGGCGGGAGCGGCGTCATCCCCGCTAATGCTCAGACACGTCCTCGTCCGGGCCCGCCGGGGCGGCGGCCCCGGCCTGCGGAACTCGCCGCGTGGACGCCGCCGCTCCCTATCAGTTTCTAGCTGGCGTCGGTCTCAGGGTCAGGCAACCCCGTGATGTGGATCCCCGTGCGGTCGGTTTTGTATCTGTGGTTGAGCCCGATGAGGAGCGCGGTGATCGGCTCCACGATGCGGGCGTTCTCCAACGGGCCCGCATCGACGAAACGCAGATCGGGGATCGCCTCGACGAGCTCCTTTACCGCGTCCTTGCCGGCCTTGGGACCGCACACAAGAACGTCACCTTCGAGGACCGTGCCGATCTCGTTCAACGCGACCGCTGCGAGTGAGTGGAAGGCCGCGTACATCTTCGTGCCCTTCGGAAGGAACGACAGTGCGTGCTGCGCGGCCGACCCCTCCCACACACCGAGCGTGTGCGTTGCTTTCGACCCGACCGCGGCAGCAACCGGGACCGTCCCGTCGATAACGATCGATCCTTCGCGCAAGGCAGGAGCGATGGACTTGTAGATGGCGGCCTGCCCTGAGAAGGGGACCGTGACCATGACGATGTCTGCAGCAGCGACCGCGTCCTCGTTGGACGCGCCGGACACCTTTGCGTTCGGGATCAGATCCTTGAGACGACCCGCGGCTTCTTCGCCGCGCTCGGTCGCGCGCGATCCGATGATGATCTCAACGCCCGCCGCGGCCCACCGCGACGCGAGCCCGAAGCCCTCGTCGCCGGTCCCTCCGACGACCGCTACCGGGCCGCTAGGCACGGGCACCAGGCTCGTAGGTGCCGAACTCGGCGCGCAGGACGTCGCTGACCTCCCCGAGCGTGGCGTATGCCGCGAGGGCTTCCTTCATCGGATACAGCAGGTTGTCATCACCCTTCGCCGCTTCCGACAATGACTTCAGCGCAGCATCGACCGCACCCTGGTCACGTTCCGCCCGGACGCGCCGTACTCGTTCGACCTGGTTCCGAACGAGATCGGGGTCGAGCTCATGGAGCTCGACCGGGTCCTCTTCCCGTGCCACGAAACGATTCACTCCGACGACGGGGCGCTCCTCCGACTCGATCCCCTGCGCTATCCGGTACGCGGACTCTTCGATCTCGTCTTTCATCCATCCTGCTTCGATGGCTTCAACTGCCCCACCCATCGAATCGATCTTGTCGAGGTATTCGACAGCGCGTGCTTCGATCTCGTCGGTGAGTGCTTCGACGAGCCATGAACCGCCGAGTGGATCTGCCGCGTCCGCGACACCAGACTCATAACCGATCACTTGTTGTGTGCGAAGGGCGATCGTGGCCGCCTTCTCGCTGGGCAGAGCCAGCGCCTCGTCGAACGAGTTCGTGTGCAGGCTCTGGGTCCCGCCGAGCACCGCCGCCAAAGCCTCGAGCGCGGTGCGGACGATGTTGTTCTCAGGCTGTTGGGCGGTCAGGGTCGCGCCGCCGGTTTGCGTATGGAAGCGCAGCATCAACGAACGCGGGTTCTGCGCGGCGAAGCGCTCCTTCATAACCTTGGCCCACAACCTCCTCGCCGCCCTGAACTTCGCAACCTCTTCGAAGAAGTTCATGTGACACGCGAAGAAGAACGACAGGCGCGGGGCGAACTCGTCGACCTCGAGTCCAGCCTTGAGGGCAGCCTCGACGTAGGCGATGCCATCCGCGATCGTGAACGCGACCTCTTGAACCGCTGTCGAACCTGCCTCGCGCATGTGATAGCCCGAGATCGAGATCGTGTTCCAGCGGGGCAGGTTGTCCTTGCAGTAGGCAAAGAGGTCCGTGATGATGCGCATCGATGGCTTGGGTGGATAGATGTAGGTCCCCCGTGCCGTGTATTCCTTCAGGATGTCGTTCTGGGTCGTTCCCGTGATGGCGTCGGGGGCGACACCTTGCTTCTCTGCCACGAGTTGGTAGAGGAGCAAGAGGATCGATGCGGTTGCGTTGATCGTCATCGACGTGGACACCTCGCCTAGAGGGATCTCGTCGAGGAGGGCCTCCATATCCGCCAGCGAGTCGATCGCGACACCGACCCGGCCGGTCTCTCCCAATGCCCTCTCGTGATCGGAGTCGTAACCCATCTGGGTCGGCAGGTCGAACGCGACCGACAGCCCCGTCTGCCCGGCGGCCAACAGATAACGGAAACGCTTGTTGGTCTCCGCTGCGCTCCCGAACCCCGCGTACTGGCGCATGGTCCACAGGCGCTCCCGATACATCCCGGGGTAGATGCCGCGCGTGTAGGGCCACTCCCCGGGTGCGACGTCGGCGGTGGCATGGTCGGCCACCTCTCCCGGACCGTAAGCCGGCTGTATCTCGATGCCGGAATCGGTAAAGCGGTGTTGGCCCATGCAAACAGCCTAAGCCGGGTGCCGTGTGATTAGGATGCCCTCTATATGGCGACGGTCGAAGACGTCTATCGCAAGCACAAGCCGAAGGCCTTCAGCCCGGATCGGCGACCGTCCTCCTTCGAAGTGTGGTCCTGGTTCTTCATGCGGATCTCGGGCATCGTCCTGTTGTTCCTCGTCCTCATCCACCTCTACGTGATGCACATCATCGATGCCGGGGTCGAGCGCGTGGACTACGCGTTCGTCGCAGCTCGCTGGCAGAACGTGGGATGGAAGACCTTCGACTGGGCCCTGCTGTTCCTCGCGCTGCTGCACGGCGTCAACGGGATCCGGGTCATCGTCGATGACTACGTGAAGCGACCGGGCCGCCGGACCGCGATCAAGGCGACGCTTTACACGGTCGCGACCGCCCTCATGATCATGGGAACCGCGGTCGTCGTCACCTTCGACCCGGCATCGGGCGGCTAGCGGTGCACTACTAGTGGCGCAACTACACACCTACGACTGCGTCATCGTCGGCGCAGGTGGGGCCGGGCTGCGTGCAGCACTCGAAGCTGGCTCTCGGATGAAGACCGCGGTCGTATCCAAGCTCTATCCGACGCGGTCGCACACGGGTGCGGCCCAAGGCGGTATGTGCGCCGCCCTCGCCAACGTCGAGGACGATTCGTGGGAATGGCACGCGTTCGACACCGTCAAAGGTTCGGACTTCCTCGCGGACCAGGACGCGGTCGACATCATGTGCAAGGAGGCGGTCGACTCCGTCCTCGATCTCGAGCGCATGGGCCTTCCGTTCAACCGAACTCCCGACGGCAAGATCGACCAACGCCGTTTCGGTGGGCATACCAAGAACCACGGTGAGGCCCCTGTGAAACGTGCGTGCTATGCAGCCGACCGGACCGGCCACATGATCCTCCAGACGTTGTTCCAGCAGTGCAACAAGTACGGGGTCGAGTTCTTCAACGAGTTCTTCGTCGTCGATCTGCTCCTGATCGACGGTCAGTGCGCGGGGATCATCGCGCTCGAGATCGCGACCGGAGAGCTCCACGTCTTCCACGCCAAGTCAGTGCTATTCGCGACCGGTGGCTACGGCAAGATGTTCAAGATCACGTCGAATGCACACACGTTGACCGGCGATGGCCCAGGGGTCGTCTACCGCAAGGGTCTTCCGCTCGAGGACATGGAGTTCTTCCAGTTCCACCCCACCGGCTTGTACGGACTCGGCATCCTCCTCTCCGAGGCGGCTCGAGGAGAGGGCGGGATCCTGCGCAACGCGGACGGTGAGCGTTTCATGGAGCGCTACGCCCCGACGATCAAAGACCTCGCCCCGCGCGACATGGTGTCGCGCGCGATCTTCTTCGAGCTCAAGGAGGGCCGCGGCATAGGGCCCAAGAAGGACTACGTGCACCTCGACCTCACCGGCGTCGATCCAGAGGTCGTCGAGCGCAAGCTTCCGGATATCACCGAGTTCGCTCGGACCTACCTCAATGTCGAACCACTGACCGAGGGCGTGCCGATCGTGCCGACCGCTCACTACGCGATGGGCGGCATCCCCACCAACGTCGAAGCCGAAGTTCAGGCGAACAACCGCGGCGACGTTGTCCCCGGTTTCTACGCCGCTGGCGAATGCGCGTGCGTGTCGGTGCACGGTGCCAACCGGTTGGGAACTAACTCGCTTTTGGACATCGTCGTGTTCGGCCGGCGCGGTGGTCTCGCGATGGCGGAGTACGCGGCCACACATCCACTCATCCCCCTCCCCGACGACGTCCATAAACCCATCGAGCGCGAGATCACAGCACTCTTCGAGAGCGAGGGCGTCGAATCCAGCGCCGAGATCCGTCGGACGCTTCAGGAAGAGATGATGGATAAGGCCTCGGTCTCCCGAAGCGATGCATCGCTCGGCGCTGCACTGGAGGCGATCGACTCCCTCAAGACGCGTTTCGCCGCATCACGCGTGCGCGACCGCTCGAAGGTGTTCAACACCGAGATCACCGAGCACATCGAGCTCGGGTTCCTCCTGGAGATGGCGGAGGCGCTGGTCGTCTCGGCCAAGGCGCGCACAGAAAGTCGAGGCGGCCACTACCGCGAGGATCACACGATGCGCGAGGACGAACACTGGCTCAAGCACACCTTCATCTCCAAGACCCCCGACGGCAACACGCGCCTGGCTTACAAGGACGTCACCTTGGGGAGATACACACCCGTCGAGAGGAAGTACTGATGGACGAAGTCCCCGCGCCTGCAGAGAACGAGACCGCTGGACCCGAGGTCGGCTCGGCAGTGACGCCGACGACGGAGCCCAAGCGCGAGGGATCGCTCGACGTGCACCTGCGCCTGCTGCGCTTCAACCCCGAGACGGATGCCGAACCTCATTTCGAGGATTACCACGTGCAGGCAGATCCGATGGATCGCTTGCTCGACTGCCTGCACTCGGTGAAGTGGTACCACGACTCCTCACTGTCTATGCGGCGTTCGTGTGCGCACGGGATCTGTGGCTCCGACGCGATGCTGATCAACGGCGTCAACGCGCTCGCTTGCAAGGTCCTCGTGAAAGACCTGAAGCAACCTGTAACCGTTGAGCCCATACGGGGGCTGCCTGTGGTCCGAGACTTCGTCGTCGACATGGAGCCGTTCTTCGCGGGTTACCGGGCGGTCAAACCGTGGCTGATCACGGACTCGGACGACAAGGAACCGCCCCGCGAACGTATCCAGTCCCCCGAAGACCGAGAGCTTTTCGACGACACGACCAAGTGCATCCTGTGCGCCGCTTGCACAACGTCGTGCCCGATCTTCTGGTCCGACGAGGAGTACGTAGGTCCCGCGGCGATCGTGAACGCGCACCGATTCATATTCGACTCGCGCGACTCGGGGGGACGGGAGCGGCTCGAGATCCTCTCCCGCAAGGACGGCGCGTTCAAATGCCGCACGGCATTCAACTGCACCGCCGCATGCCCACGCGGCATCAAGGTTACGAAGGCGATCCAGGAGGTGAAGAGAGCCGCCCTGTTCGAGTCGTTCTGATGAGGTCGCGATGAAGCTCTTCATCCGTTGGACGATCCTTGTGATCATCCTGATCCTGGCCTACCCCGCATGGCTCGGCTACCAGATCTGGTCTCAGTCCCACAACGACGAGTTGCATTCCGCAGACGCGATCGTCGTCCTCGGAGCCGCCCAGTACGACGGTGATCCGTCCCCGATCCTCAAGGCGAGACTCGACCACGCGATCTACCTCTACGACGAAGGCTTCTCGGCGACGGTCTTCGTGACGGGCGGCAAGCAGCCGGGCGACCGCTTCACCGAGGCCGAGGCCGGCCGCATGTACCTCGAGTCCAACGATGTCCCGCCTGAGGACATCGTCGCGGAGGCTGGCGACACGACGCTCGAGAGCCTGCAGCAGGTCGAAGCCGCGTCCGAGGGCCGGGGCATCGAGTCGGTGCTCCTTGTCTCCGACCCACTCCACTCGGAGCGCATCAAGCGCATGGCGGTCGATCTCGGCTTGGATGCGTACACCAGCCCGGCCTCATACCTCGAGCTCGACCGTTCACGTGCAACCAAGGCGAGGGAGCTGGTGCGGGAGATAGCATCGTTGCTCGCCTACGAGCTCCTCGGGAGGTAGCGGCGGCGCCCCGTCGGGAACCAGTCACGCACCGTCATTCTTGTGTCGCAGAGACAACTAATCCTGGCATAGAGCCTTATAGAAGCGGGAATCATAGAGGCCCGCTGTACGCTAAGGACAATATGAGCATGGTGAAAACGGCATGAACATGCGAGAGACGATCCTCGCGGCGCTACGGCGTGATCCCGATCTCCTTCCCAAGATCACCGAATCCCTCCGGGGCAGGATCGAAGAAGACCAAGGACGCATGTCCTCTGTGGTCCAGGCTGCCGGCGCGCTCGAGCCGGTCCTCGCCGATGTCATGGACAAACGGCCCTCGAAGCTCAAGAAGCTCGGGCTCAGGAGCGCGCAGGTCGTGGCGAGCCTTGCATCGGACGACGGACGCTCGAACCGTCGCCTTGCAGCCATCGCGAGCGGCACCACCGTCGGGATCGTCTTCATCGACGTCGCTGGCTTCACGCGTCTCACCGAAGCTGAGGGTGATGCAAGAGCAGTTGCTCTCCTCAGACGGCTCGCCGGCATCGTCGAACGCAAGGCTCGATCGGAGCAGGGCGAGGTCGTCAAGCATCTCGGTGACGGCTTCCTCGTAGCGTTTCCCTCCGCGGTACGGGCGATCAACGGCGCCCTCGGGATCCAGGACGCGATCGCGCGCGAGGCGCGCCGCGACCCTGGGTTCAAGATCAAGGTCCGCGCCTCCGTGCACGCAGGCGAGCCGCTGGTCCAGGGCGACGACCTCCTGGGCCACGACGTCAACCTCGCGGCGCGCTTGCTCGACCATTGCAAGCCCGGTGGAGTCCTGGTGTCCGAGGCCGCCAAGGAGCTCGCAGAGAAGCGCACGAAGAAGATCGAGTTCGCGGGGCGCCGAAACGTCAAGATACGCGGCCTGAGCTCGAAGGTTGCGGTCTACCCCGTGCACGGCGTCGCACGCCCGGACAAGATCGACCCCACGCCCAAGGCAGCTACAGCCAGGGGCTAGAGCGCTCGGAGTACGCTGAGTCGATGGAGGACGCGGTAGGGCGTTGGCGGCTGCCGTTCTTGATCGCCGCGACCCTCACTGTCATCGTCTGCAGCGCCGTCATCGCGTTGCCCGACACTTTCGTCGTCCATCTCGCGCGCTCTCGAAGGCTGACCGACTCACAAGCCGGTTGGGCGTACGGGCTGCTGGCGCTCGCGGCGGCCGGGCAGGCGTTGTACACGGGCTTCGTGGTTCTTTCCGAGCGAAACGCTGCGCGTCGACTCGAGCGAAAGATCGCGGGCGGCGACGGGGATCCCCGACTCGCTGCGGCGCGGGGCGTCGACGCCGACGCCGCAACCGCGAGCATCTTGACGCTTGTGTATGGAGGAGCTGCTCTGTACCTGACGGGGGGCCGCGGGGGATTCTGGCTCTTCCCCTTGATCGCGGTCATTCAACTTGCGTGGTACTACCGGACCTCCGGTGCAACGGCCCGCTGGCTCGCGCTGCAGGCCGATCCGGGATCCGAAGGTCGCCCCCATGACGGCGCGCCCTACACACCGCCGCTCGCGCGAGGTTCGGGCCCGAGTTAGGTGTCGGGCGGCATAGGGGGGGCGGCACGCACAACCCCAGACGCGCCGGCACTCGTCACCATGAGCGGCGTCGTGTCCTTCCTCGAGCTGAACGAACGAGGCAAGGCAGTCGTCTCAGGCCTCCAAGACGCCGGGCTGTCCGCCGGCGATCGGGTCGGTGTGCTCTCACTCAACCGCCGAGAGGTCCTCGAGGTCACCACGGCAATGTTGCGAGCGGGACTCGTTCCGGTTCCGATCAGCCCTCTCGCGGCGCCGGCCGAGGTCGCGTATGTCATCGAGGACTCGGGGTGCCGTTGGATGTTCGCCGACCGGCCCATCGAGGTCGGACCCACTGTCGCGGGATCGGTCACTTTCGGTGATGCATTCGAACGATTCGTGCACGACCACGCCGGGGCAGAGGTCGAGCTCAGCGATCACGTGCTCGGGCGTCCCTTCCACTACACGTCCGGGACGAGCGGACGGCCGAAGGGAGTGTGGGTGCCGCGCGCCCGGCCCGGCCAGGCCGCGGCGTTGTCGGAAGGTTTCCGGCAGGAGTGGGGTCTCAAGGAGGACGAGGTCCATATGGTGTGCTCTCCGCTTACGCATTCCGCACCGCACCGATTCGCAGTGAGGACCCTCGAAGCGGGTGGACGGGTGTATCTCCTCCCTCGTTTCGAGCCTGCGGACGCACTTGCAACGATCGAGCTGCTCGGCGTCACGTCGACCTTCATGGTTCCGACCCATCTCGAACGCATCTTCTCGCTCGAAGAGCGGATCCTTCGGCGTCACGATCTCTCCTCGTTGCGCCTGCTCGTCCATGCGGGCGCCGCGGTACGCCCCGAAACCAAGCAACGCGCGATCGAGCTGTTCCCGCCGGGGTCGGTGTGGGAGTTCTACGGAGCGACCGAGGGATTCGGAACGCGCATCTCCTCTGATGAATGGGTCACGCATCCCGGCAGTGTGGGAACGCCCCGAGCGCGCGCGAAGATCTCGATCAAAGACGACGAGGGGCAACAGCTGACTACCGGTGAGGTGGGGCGCGTCTGGATCGAGGATCCGGTCGCGGAGCCGTTCGAGTACTGGGGCGACCCCGAGCGCACCCGACGCGCCCGCGAGCGGAGCGCGTTCACCGTCGGTGATCTCGGGTGGCTGGATGCCGACGGCTACCTCTTTCTCGCCGGACGCGCCGACGACGTCATCATCACGGGGGGCGTCAACGTCAACCCGCGTGAGGTCGAGCTCGTGCTTATGGATCATCCCGGGGTGGATGAGGCTGTGGTCTACGGCGCGCCCGACGACGAATGGGGTCAGATCGTGCACGCCGCCGTGGTTCCGGCTTTCGGTTCCCCTCTGGATGCCGAACTCTTGAGGGCATGGGCGCGTGCGCGGATGAGTGGGCCGAAGTGCCCGAAGGTCATCGAGATCGTAGATGAGCTCCCCAAGACGCCGACGGGCAAGGTTCGCCGTGCCCACAGCTAGGAGCGCCTCGATTTCGATCCTTACCCTTGGAGTCGCACTGGCTTTAGCGGCACCGGCGCGCGCTGCATGCTGTCCGTTGGAACGGATAGAGGTGATCGTCCCGGGACACCCTCCGCTCTCAGTTCTTGCGGACGAGCTAGATGCTCGCCTCGACGACGCGGACATGCACCTTCTCTACTGGCCGGTGTTCAACAACACAGCGAAGGGCGACCACCGACCGACGGGTGATCTCGGCGAGCGCTACGAAGCGATCTACCGCCTCGAGGACACGGAGGGCGAAGCCTCCGTCGAGGCACGCGAAGTTCTTTATCCGTTCGCGGAGAACGGTCCCGTTGGATACACGCCACCCGGCCAGACGCAACGATTCGATCGTGGCGGTCGGGCACGACCTATCGAACCAGGCTGGCGGCCACTGAGCGAAGAAGTCGTCGTAGCGATCTTCGGCTCGTCGGAACGGGTCACGCCCTCGGGTCTGCTCGCTACGGCGCGCAGGGCCCGAGTGGGTGACACCTCACGGCTGTGGATCGCCGCCGGTCTCACACTCGGGCTGATCGTCTCGATCCGGCGGGTAGCAACCCGTCGTCCCTAGATGATCTCTATCGGCGTCCCTACCGGCAGCATGGGCACCAGGCTCTCGATGTCTTCGTTGAGCAGGCGGATGCATCCATGGCTCGACCGGATGCCGACCGAGCTCGGATCGTTCGTCCCATGCAGGCCGACGACACCACCGCCAGCCCAATCGATCAAGACCTCGGAGAACCCGGACAGACCGTAGGCGAACGGGCCGTAGACGCCGGCGGGATCATCGGGTTCGAGCAGGACCGTGAGGTAGAAGCTACCCACGGGCGTGGGCGTCGCGCCCGTCCCCAGACCGACCGGCATGCGATCGACGAGGTCCGAGCCCTTCCACAAGGTGAGCTCGAAGCGAGATCTGTCCACCACGATGCGATACGAGGTCTTGCTCAGGACCACAGCTTCGGCGGGGATGAATCCGGTCGTGCCGTTGGGCCTTACGGGCAACAGCGCTTCGTACCAGGTTCCGTCGTCGGTCTCGACCGCAGGGTCCTCACCCGGACGAGCGGTGAGGAGGAACACCTGTGCTCCACCGTGCACATTGGTCTCGGCGAAGGTGGCGATCTCGAGCGCATCCAAGTCGGGCGCAACGCGCGCAGTGATGACCGGTGACGTGACGGTGGCGATGATGCTTCGCGGCTCGACATACGAGAAACGGTCGAGGTGCGCGGCGTGTGGGGCCGAGGGGATCTGGAGGGCGCCGAAGGCCTCCTGGGCCGGATCTGTGTGATGGAGGGGTGGCGCGGTGATGATGCTGCCGACGAAGATCAGCAGCACCAGATACGGCAACACCAAGAACGGCAGCCACTTAGGTGGGGAGATCCGTTTCATCTCCCCACCTAAGTTAGTGGCTATCCGGTGAATGCGGGGTTTCTGTTCACGGGTGCCGCCGGCGGTGCATCATCCAGCAGGCCGTTGCCCTCATCATCGTCGTTGCGGTCGTATGACCCGGAGTTCGCCGGGTTTCCGTCTGTGTGACACCCAGGGTCGTTGATGTCCGAGAGCGAATCCTCGGCATCGTCGTTGTCGACACCATCGTCACACTCTGCTGCGTCGGCCTCGTTGTCATCGTCCGGGTCGTAGGAACCGGAGTTCGTCGCGTCACCGTCGGTGTGACAACCGGGGTCGTCGGCGTCGGCAAGCGTGTCCTCTGCGTCGTTGTTGTCCCTGCCGTCGTCACACTGAGCGGGACCGGTCTGAGGGCCACCACCAAGAGCACAAGCAGCGGTTGCCTCAGAGTGCGAGACGATCAGGTCGATCCCACCGGGGGCCGTGATGTGGACACCATTTGTGAAGACCGTGTCGGATCCATCGGTGGTTCCACCGGTCGCCGGGTCCCAGTTGGTCTCCCAGAAAACGATCCTGATACCGAGCTGGTCGATCACGACCTGGTTCGGGGCGGGCGGGGGGAGAACCACTGCGGTGCCGGCGACGACAAGGTTCACGATCCGCGCGGCGCTTCCGAACGTAATCGCATTCCCGTCACAAGCGGCGACGGACTCCGACTCGATGACGTCCGCGAGGATCTGATCGGTCACGGCTTGAAGGTCTTCAGTGATCGCATGGCCGCGCGCGTTCCACTTCGTCGGTAGTCCGGGGCTCTGCGCTTCCATCACTGCTTGCAAGAGCGCGTCCTGAGTTGCTTCCTTGCTCGCATCAGCGGACACCGAAGCGGTGAACGACGTTGCCAGCGGATCCGCCGGAACGACGAGGACTGCATCGTCGGCATGGCCGTCGGCGATCGATGCTGAGACGGCTGGCTGAGCCTCGATAGGCACCGGACCCGACAGCTGAACGCCGTAAGCAGAGGTTGTCGCCGATGAGACTGTCTCTCCCGACGCGCTTCCACCTCCTACTGCGACGGCGAACGTGGCGAGCACGAGGGCCGCAAGGTATGCACTGAATTTCCTGTTTATCTGCACCGGGATCTCCTTCAGAAGATGTGGCTAGAGGTGTGGCGGGGCTTTCTCCACTTAACCCTCCACTTACCCATTGTTCGCTTGTCGACCCCTCTCATGGTTGGTCGCGCTTTTCGCGCATGAAATCCAAGCGCATAAGGCACTTGAAGCCGAACGCCTAGAAAGCTCGGCTAGGGAAGCTCGACGATCGTCGATGCATCACCATCAGGGGAGGCCCAGTGCGTCTGAGAATGCAAAAGATGCAAGTTGCCGCGCCCATAAAGATCGTGTTCGCCGTGATGTCAGGCGAACAGAGACCGCGAAGCGATCGCAAATTTCTCCAATTCGAGACACGCTGGCGGGGACGAAAGTTGCAAATGGGTGAATCCGTGACGTTCCAGGCACCCGACCGCATCTCCTATCGATGGACCATGGGTCCGCTGCTCGAGGTTAGGGAAGAGGTGATGCTCGAGGAAACCGGGGCCGAAAAGACCGTTATGACCTTCGTAGGCCGATTCGAGCCGCCTAAGGGAGTGGTGGGATGGTTCCGAGGCGCGACCGTCGTACGCCGGGTCCTCGACCGTTTCGTCCACAATTACATCGCAGAAGGGAAGCTCTCGGCGGAGGCGCTATTCGTCCGCGTAGGGGTTGCCCCGATCGCTTAGAGCCGAAAGGGTTGGAAACCCTTTCCAGGGGTATCCTCCTCTTAAGGTCGCATAGTTCAAACACGAGCTAGGGGCCGCTTTAAGCGAGGGGGTGGCCAATGGCCACCGAACAAATATCGGGCGGATCTCCCACTAATCAGAGCGACATTCTCTTGGTCGCGGGCCTCGCCAGACACGACGAAGCATCGCTCAAGATGTTGATGGACACGTGCGGACGATTCGTCTACGGCAAGGCTCTTCAGATCGTGCGCGAACCGCACCTTGCCGAAGAGATCGCGCAGGACACATTGCTAACACTGTGGTGGAACTCCGAACGTTTCGACATCACCAAGGGCACCCTAAAGGCCTTTCTCATGGGCGTCGCTCGCTATAAGGCGATCGACGTCGTGCGTCACCAAGAAGTCATCCGAGCCAAGGATGCGCTCCTTGCGAGGACGGAGAGCTTCTTCCACACGCCTGCAGCAGATGGGCAGGTCGTGGACTCGATGCTCATGAAGGACGCGATCTCGACACTTCCGCTAGCGAAGCGCGAGGTCATGTTCCTTGCCTACTACAAAGGCTTGACGTATCGAGAGGTCGCGCTCCAACTCGACATCCCCGAAGCAACGGTGCGCACCCGCGCGCGCGACTCACTCATCAGGCTGAGGTCGGTCCTTGCCCTTCCGAAAGCAGGTTGACCTACAGCTCGAGGCTTCTCGAAGGGTTCCAAGAGCTCTCGCGGCTCGTGCTGTCGCACGAGACCGTGGAATCGACTTTGGACGTTGTCTCTCGTCTCGCGGTGCAAACGATCCCCGCATGTGATGTCGCCTCGGTCTCTCTCATCGAGTCTGGGTCGGTCTCCACGGTCGGCTCCAGTGATGCCGTTGCCTTCGCTCTTGATGCGGTTCAGTACGAGACGGGCCAAGGCCCCTGTCTAGACGTCATCAGGAAAGAAGCCATGTGGTTCCAGATCGACGAGATGTCGAAAGACGAGCAGTGGCCTGACTTCTCGGCGCGTGCTACCCAGCTCGGATTCGAGAGCCTCCTGGCGTTCCCCCTTCGGGTCGATTCAGAAACGCTAGGCGCGCTGAACCTTTACGCGCAGGGAAAAATGGCGTTCGCTCAGGAAGATCGTGACTACGGGGCGATCTACGCGGCCCACGCGGCAGTGGCGCTCATCAACGCCCAACTATGGGCGGACAAGGGGAACGACGGCCGTCACCTCGACGACATCGTGGTGACCCGCGAGATCATCGGGCGCGCCGTGGGCATCCTCATGGAGGGTGAGGCCCGGAGCGCAGAAGAAGCACTCGCTGTGCTCGAGGCTCGAGCCGCCGAGATGAAGGGCAAGCTCCTCGACATCGCTCAAGTAGTCATCGTGGACGCCGACGCCCGCCGCGCAGCGATGGAGCTACCCCCGGGGTTCGCGGACCGACTATTGCGGCGGACCCAGGGCTGATCCGTCGGCTACGAGCCGCCCTTTGACGAGATGTCAGCACATTTCGCCTTGATCGCATCGGCTGCCTCGCGCAGTTGCGCAAGCTCGTCCTCGTTCAGATCGAGCTCGACGATCTCGGTGACGCCACCACGGCCGAGCTTGGCGGGAACTCCGAGGTAGGTGTCCGAGACGCCGTACTCGCCGGTTGTCCACGCGCACGTCGGAAGAACCTCGTTGGTGTCCCCGAGGATCGCGTTGACCATCACGGCGGCCGACGTCGAAGGAGCGTAGAACGCGCTTCCCTTCTTCAGGTAGCCGACGATCTCCGCCCCGCCGTCACGTGTGCGCTGGAAAAGGCCTTGGAGTGTCTCGTCATCGACGAGCTCGGGGAGCGGCTTGCCTTGGACGGTCGCGTGACGCGGGAGCGCGACCATCTGATCCCCGTGTGAACCGAGCGTGATCGCCTCTACCGACGTCGGAGGGACGCCTAGCTTCTCGGCGATGAAGAACCGCAGGCGCGCCGAGTCAAGGACACCAGCCATCCCCATCACCCGCTCCTTCGGGAAGCCGGAAACCATGGCCGCGAGGAAGGTCATCTCGTCGAGTGGATTGGAGACGACGATGATCACGCAGTTCGGTGAGTTGGCGACGATCTGTTCCGTGACCCCCCCGACGATCTGGGAGTTGGCGTCGAGGAGGTCCATGCGGCTCATCCCCGGCTTACGCGGGAGGCCGGCCGTTATGACAACGACATCGGATCCGGCCGTATCCGCGTAGTCGTTCGTCCCGGTCACAAGCGTCTCGAAGCCCTCCACGGGCGCCGACTGATTGATGTCGAGGGCAAGACCCTGTGGCAGGCCCTCGACGATGTCGGTCATCACGACGGTGTCGGCGAGGTTCTTCTCGGCGATGCGGCGCGCCGTGTTCGACCCCACGTTGCCGGCGCCGACAACGGTTACCTTGGACATGGCCTCGCTCCTCCCGCTCTCGTCACTAGCTCGCAGGTTCGAGATTCTCGATGATGCCGTCGGCGACCTGAGAGGTACCGACCGCGCCGGGGTCATCCCGGCTCGCCTTCATGTCGTAGGTCACCGACTTGCCTTCTTCGATCGCACGAGCGATCGCACGCTCGAGGCGCGAGGCTGCGTCACTTTCTTCGAGGTGGTGAAGCATCAGCACACCCGACAACATCATCGCCATCGGGTTGACCTTGTTCTGCCCCGCGTACTTCGGAGCCGAGCCGTGAGTCGGCTCGAACACCGCGACCGTGTCCCCGATGTTTCCTCCGGGCGCCACCCCGAGGCCACCGATCAGCCCTGCTCCGAGGTCGGACACGATGTCGCCGTAGAGATTGGGGAGCACGAGAACGTCGTAGAGCTCAGGCTTCTGCACGAGCTGCATGCACATGTTGTCAACGATGCGGTCCTCGAACTCGACACCCGAGTCGGCGAACTCCTTCTCCGCGACCTCACGAGCGGTGTGCAAAAAGAGGCCATCCGAGAACTTCATGATGTTGGCCTTGTGGACCGCAGTGACCTTCTTGCGACCATGCTTGATCGCATAGTTGAAGGCGGCACGCACGATCCGTTGGGTACCGGTCACGGAGATCGGCTTGATAGACACTCCCGAGTCGGGCTTGATCCGACGGGCGCCCAGGTCGGCGATGAAGTCGATCAGCTTGCTTGCCTCGGATGATCCTTGCTCGAACTCGATACCCGCATAAAGATCCTCGTGGTTCTCGCGGACGATAACGAGGTCGATGTCGGTGTAACGAGAGCGCACACCGGGATAGGACTTGCACGGGCGCAGACACATGTAAAGGTCGAGCTCCTTGCGCAGCGCGACGTTGACGCTGCGGAAACCCGTACCTACAGGTGTCGTGATCGGCCCCTTGATAGCAACCTTGTTGGACCGGATGGACTCGAGGACGCCCTCGGGCAACGGGGTGCCATATTCCTCCATCACGTCCGTCCCGGCATGCTGGACGTCCCAGTCGAACTTGACGCCCGTCGCCTCGAGGACGCGCCGAGTGGCTTCTGCGATCTCGGGACCCGTTCCGTCGCCGGGGATGAGGGTGACTCTGTGAACTCTCTGTGACATGGAGACTCCCGCTCTAAAGGGGCCCTGACCTGCACGAAGACCGTTAAAGGCGCGCATAACCTACCTGATAGCCTTGGCGCTTCGATAAGGGAAAAAGCCCGCCAAGAGTGGCGGAAGGCTCGAGAGGGAAAGGCATCCGCCTGTATGAGCGCACCGGGCAAGGGACTCGAAGGCGTCGTGGCGGCAGAGACCGCCATCAGCGACATCGATGGCAAGGAAGGCATCCTCTCTTACGTCGGGTATGACATCCACGACCTCGCGCCGAACGCCACGTTCGAGGACACCGTCTATCTCCTCCACCACTTGGAACTCCCCAACGCGGACCAGCTCGAGGAGTTGAGGACGCAGCTCGCTCAGGAGCGCGAGCCCAACGACTTCGTCATGCGGTTGATGCCGCACCTCGCAGAGAACTGTGCACCGATGTCGATGCTTCGCACGGCCGTATCGGCGTCCTCGGCCAAAGACCCCGACGGTTGGGACACATCAACCGAGGCCAATTACCGCAAAGCGATCCGTCTCGTGGCGGTGTTTCCCAGCCTGGTGGCGTACTACGACCGCCTGCGCAAGAACCTGCCGCTGGTCCCGCCCGACCAGAGCTTGTCGCAGGGAGCGAACTTCCTGTGGATGCTCAAGGGCGAGAAGGCCGACGAGGAGATCGCTCGCATCTTCGATGTCTGCCTGATCCTTCACGCGGACCACACGATGAACGCATCGACGTTCGCAGCGCGAGTGTGCGCTGCCACATTGTCCGACATCCACTCCGCGATGACGGCCGCGATCGCCGCGCTAAAGGGCCCGCTCCACGGCGGCGCTAACGAAGCCGTCATGAAGATGATCAAAGAGATCAAAGAGCCCTCCAAGGCCCGCGACTACACCCTCGCGAGGCTCCGCAACAAAGAAAAGGTCATGGGCTTTGGACACCGCGTCTACAGGACCGAGGACCCGCGCGCTACGCATCTTCGTCGCATGGCCAAGGAGCTCGCCGAGCAGACGGGCGACTCCACGAACTTCGAGATCTCACAGGAGATAGAGAAGGCCGTGATGGACGAGAAGGGGATCTACCCGAACGTCGATTTCTATGCCGCGTCGGTCTACGGATACATGCAGATCCCGACGGACCTCTTCACGTGCGTCTTCGCATGCAGCCGCGTCGCAGGATGGACCGCGCACGTTCGGGAGCAATACGCCGACAACCGCCTGATCCGGCCTGACCACGAGTACGTCGGCCCCGAGCGGAGGCAGTTCATCCCTCAGAACGACCGCTAGGCAGGCTTCTCGGCGGAAAAACGGGTAAGGAGGGCTCATGCGCGCAACCGCCCTCGTCCTCGCTCTATCGCTATGCCTCGCTGGGGCGAGCGCGCCTG